>NZ_JBIVPU010000002.1:0-1020743 GCF_044754805.1 Kitasatospora sp. NPDC092948
ATCAACGACGACGAGGCACACACCCGCGCCACCTCCTCGATCACGATCACCGTCGCCAGCGCATCCGCCCCCGCACCCCCGTACTCCTCCGGCACGTGCACCGCGTGAAGATCGTTCGACTGCAGCGCCTCCAACGCCTCCGCAGGAAAACGACCCTCCTCGTCCACCTCCGCCGCGAACGGGGCGATCTTCGCCTCCGCCAGCGAACGCACCGACTCACGGAGCATCTCGTGCTCCTCGCCCAGCCGGTAGAGGTCGAAGTCCGATCCGGAGTTTCCCGCCATCTTCTCTGCCCCTTGCGTGAGTTACCGTCGAGTAATGCCCATCGTAGGCGCGCGGGCCGGCGTCAGTCGACCTTGTCGCCGAGGGTGTCGGCGCTGGTGCGGTGCTGGGCGAGGTAGTCGTCCATCCGGTCGGTGCGCATCGCGTCCCAGAGCAGGCCGGCCGCGCTGTCGTCCATCAGGACGACGGACTGGCCGTCGACGGAGTCGAAGCCGCCGAAGGGGGCGTTCATGAAGTGGACGCCGTCGGGACGGACCGCGCGCAGGCTCCAGGCGAGGTCGTAGAGGTCGCTGTTGCTGAGCCGGTCGTCGACCGAGACCACGTCGCCGACGGTGCCGAGCAGGCCGGTGAGCCTGCCGGGGCTGGAGAGAGTGCCGGAGTTCATGGTGCGGAGCATCAGCGCGCGCAGGAAGTTCTGCTGGCGCTTGGTGCGGTCGAGGTCGCCGTTCGGCAGGCCGTGCCGTTCGCGGACGTAGAGCAGGGCCTCGGCGCCGTCCATGTGGTGGGTGCCGGCCAGCCATTCGCGCGCTTCGCCCTTGGCCTCGATGGTGCGCGGGATGGTGATGTCGACGCCGCCGACGGCGTCGGTGAGGGCGCGGAAGCCGTTCCAGTCGATCACCGCGACGTGGTCGATCCGGATGCGGGTGAGGTCCTGGACGGTCTGCACCATCAGCGCGGGCCCGCCCCAGGAGTAGGCGGCGTTGATCTTCGCCTTGCCGTGGCCGGGCACCGGCACCCAGGTGTCGCGCGGGATGGACACCACCGAGACGGACTTCCGGTCGGCGGAGATGTGCATCAGCATCATGGTGTCGCTGCGCTGCGCGCCGTACTGCCAGGCCGGGGCCTTCGCGGCCTGCCCGGTGGTGGGCAGGTCGGCGCGGGCGTCCAGCCCGACCAGCAGGAAGGTCTGGCCGGAGTGCGGGACGGCGGTGGGCTGCGCGGCGCCGCCGGTCGGGAAGGCGTTCGGGATGCGCGTCACCGAGGACGCGTAGTGCTCGGCGGTCCACACCAGCGCGCCGAAGCCGCCGCCGATCAGCACCAGCAGCACGGCCAGCGTCCACAGCAGCAGCCGGCGGCCCCGGCGGCGGCGCGGTACGGCCTGCTTCCCCTCGTCCGAAGGCTCGTCGCCCGAAAGGTCCTGCTCGTCGCCGTCCCGGTCGCCGCGGTCGAAGATGCTGAGCGACCCCTGGTCCTCGTCGGCCTCGTCCGGCCGCTCATCGGCAGTCATGCGCGCATTGTGAACCTGCCGTACAGACTTTCGGGGGGAAACCGTGAAATCGGCCGACCCCGTGTGCGGTAGCCGTACCGATACCATCGGTCCGTGCGGCCGTCGCACTGTCCGGAACGGCCCGAACGGAAGGGAACGCCCGTGGCTCCGCGCATCACGGTGATCGGTACCGGCTACTTGGGCGCCACGCATGCCGCGTGCATGGCCGAGCTCGGTTTCGAGGTCCTCGGGCTGGACGTCGACCGGGACAAGCTGGCGGCGCTCGCCGCGGGCCGGGTCCCGATGTTCGAGCCGGGCCTGTCGGAGCTGCTGGTCAAGCACGTGGAGGGCCACGAGGGCTCGACCGGGCGGCTCCGGTTCACGGGCTCCTGGGAAGAGGTCGCGGCCTTCGGCGACGTGCACTTCATCTGCGTCAACACCCCGCAGCGCAAGGGCGAGTTCGCGGCCGACATGAGCCACGTGGACTCCGCGGTGGACTCGCTCGCCCCGCACCTGGACCGGCCGACCCTGGTGGTCGGCAAGTCCACCGTGCCGGTGGGTTCGGCGAACCGGCTGGCGACCCGGCTGGCCGCGCTGGCCCCTGCCGGGGAGCAGGTCGAGCTCGCCTGGAACCCGGAGTTCCTGCGCGAGGGCTACGCGGTCGGCGACACCCTGCACCCGGACCGCCTGGTGGTGGGCGTGCGCAGCGAGCGCGCCGAGCAGCTGCTGCGCGAGGTGTACGCGGGCCCGATCGCGGACGGCGTGCCGTTCGTGGTGACCGACTTCGCGACCGCCGAGCTGGTGAAGGCCGCCGCGAACTCCTTCCTGGCCACCAAGATCTCGTTCATAAACGCGATGGCCGAGGTCTGCGAGAGCGCCGGCGCGGACGTGGTGCAGCTGTCCACCGCGCTGTCGTACGACGAGCGGATCGGCGGCCGGTTCCTGAACGCCGGGCTGGGCTTCGGCGGCGGCTGCCTGCCCAAGGACATCCGGGCGTTCATGGCCCGGGCCGGGGAGCTGGGCGCCGACCAGGCGCTGACCTTCCTGCGCGAGGTCGACTCGATCAACATGCGGCGCCGCTCCCGGATGGTGGAGCTGGCCCGCGAGCAGTGCGGCGGCGGCTTCCTGGGCCGCCGGGTGGCGGTGCTGGGCGCGGCGTTCAAGCCGAACTCGGACGACATCCGGGACTCTCCGGCGCTGAACGTGGCCGGCCAGATCCAACTCCAGGGCGCCCAGGTCACGGTGTACGACCCGAAGGCGATGGACAACGCCCGCAAGCTGTTCCCCAGCCTGTCGTACGCGGCCTCCGCCCTGGAGGCCGTCCAGGGCGCCCACGTGGTGCTGCACCTGACGGAGTGGCAGGAGTTCCGCGAGCTCGACCCGGTCGAGGTCGGCGCACTGGTCGCCGAGCGCCGCCTGCTGGACGGCCGCAACGTACTGGACGGCGAATCCTGGCGGGCCGCCGGCTGGTCCTACCGCGCGATGGGCCGGCCGTCCGCGGAATGAGCGGTGCGGTGGCGTCGTTCCCCCTGGCATGAGCTACGGAGACGACGCCACCGTCCGGAAGATCCTCACCTCCTCCGGCGACACCTGGGCCGTGGTCGGCCTGTCCACCAACACCGCGCGCGCCGCGTACGGGGTGGCCCGGGTGTTGCAGCAGGCCGGCAAGCGCATCGTGCCGGTGCACCCGAAGGCCGAGACGGTGCTCGGCGAGCAGGGTTACGCCTCGCTCGCCGAGATCCCGTTCCCGGTCGACGTGGTGGACGTGTTCGTCAACTCCGAGCTGGCCGGCGAGGTCGCCGACCAGGCGGTGGCGAAGGGCGCCAAGGCCGTCTGGTTCCAGCTCGGGGTGGTCGACGGGGCCGCCTTCGACCGCACCCGGGCCGCCGGGCTGGACATGGTGATGGACCGCTGCCCGGCGATCGAGCTGCCCCGCCTCTGAGGTGACGGCGAGTCAGCCCGCGACGGGGAAGGCGATGTCGCAGACCTCGTCGGCGGGGCCGGCGGCCGCCCAGTCGGCGAAGTACACCTCGCGGCCGGGGCCGGTGCGCCGCGTGCCGTGCTGCTCCATCCAGGCGCAGACCGCGTCGTAGGCGGACAGGATCTGCGGGTACTCCACCTGGGCCTTGGTGATGGTGGTGTACGCCTCCCGGTGGGCGGGCTCGGTGCGGTGCGGGGCGGTCAGCCCGGCGGCGCGCGCCGGGTCGACCGGCACGCAGACCTCGACCGGGCCGTCCGCGTCCTCGTCGACCTCGCCGTGGTAGACCACGAACGGGGCGGCCACCACGCCGCCGTGCTCGGCGGCGACCGCCTCCAGCCGCGCGGTGGCGGCCGGGATCCACTCGTCCAGCTCCGCGGGCCTGATCCGGCGCCGCTCGGTGAGCACCAGCTGCTCCGGCACCTCGCGCTGTTCGATCCGGTACATCTCGTCGATTCCTTCCAGTGCGCCGAGTTGGATGCGGAGGTGTTCGGCCAGCGCCCGCTGCGAGGCGGTGCGCCGTTCCACGGCCGCCCAGTACCCGGCGACCCGCTCGGCCGCCTCGGGGCCCGGCAGGGCGAGCACCTCGGCGACCGTGGCGAGCGGCATGTCCAGGCCGCGCAGCCGGACGATCAGCCGCGCGGTGGCCAGCCGGCCGGCCCGGTAGTACCGGTAGCCGGTGCCCGGGTCGACCAGGTCCGGCGGGAGCAGGCCCCGCCGGTCGTACAGCCGCAGCGCCTTCGGCGACAGCAGGCCCCGGCGGGCGAACTCACCGGTGGTGAGCAGCCGTTCTTCCTCCACGCCGGTCAGCGTGGGGCCTGCCCCAGGGGCAGGGTCAAGCGGGTCGGTCACGCGCCGTCCAGCTGTTCCCGGGTGGCGATCGACGGCCCGCGTTCGGCCTGGAGGCGGCGGGCCACCGTCTCGGCGTCGCGCAGCACCCGGACGGCGTTGTGCCAGGTCAGCTTGGAGAGGTCGGCCTCGGACCAGCCGCGGCCCAGGAGTTCGGCGATCAGCACCGGGTAGCCGGACACGTCGTCGAGGCCGGCCGGGGTGAACGGGGTGCCGTCGAAGTCGCCGCCGATGCCGAGGTGGTCGATGCCGGCGACCTCGCGCATGTGGTCGAGGTGGTCGGCGACGTCGGCCGCGGTGGCGATCGGACGCGGGTGGGCGTCCGCGTAGGCGTGCTGCACGACCATCGCCGGCGGGGAGGTGTCGAACGGGTTGAAGCCGTGCGCGGTCATGTTGGCGTCGGCGGCCTCGGTCCACTCGACGGCCTCGGGCAGCACGAACTTGGGCACGAAGGTGACCATCGCGACGCCGCCGTTGCCGGGCAGCGCGGCGAGCACGTCGTCGGGGACGTTGCGCGGGTGGTCGCAGACGGCGCGCGAGGAGGAGTGCGAGAACAGCACCGGGGCCTCGGAGACCCGCAGCGCGTCGCGCATGGTGTCGGCGGAGACGTGCGAGAGGTCGACCAGCATGCCGAGCCGGTTCATCTCCCGGACCACCTCCTCGCCGAACGCGGTGAGGCCGCCGTGCACGGGCTCGTCGGTGGCGGAGTCCGCCCACGGCACGTTCGAGTTGTGGGTGAGCGTCAAGTACCGCACGCCGAGCGCGTACAGGGCCCGCAGGGTGGCCAGCGAGGAGTTGATGGAGTGCCCGCCCTCGGCGCCCATCAGCGAGGCGATCCGGCCCTCGGCGCGGGCGCTCTCCATCTCGTCGGCGGTGAACGCCGGGCGCAGGTGCTCGGGGTGCCGGGCGGCCATCGCCCGGACGAAGTCCATCTGCTCCAGGGTGGCGCTGACCGCGCCGTCGCCGGACAGGCCGGCGGGCACGAACACCGACCAGAACTGCGCACCGACCCCGCCCGCCCGCAGGCGGCCGAGGTCGGTGTGCAGCCGGTGGCTCTGATCGGCCGCCAGGTCGACGGCGTCCAGGTCGTAGCCGGCGATGGCGCGCATCGCCCACGGCAGGTCGTTGTGGCCGTCCACCACGGGGGCGGTGCGGAGGACGGCCCTGGCGCGCTCGATCAGTTCGGGAGTCATCCTCCCGTTCTACTACTTGCCGAAGCCGAAGGACTCGTTGCCCGCCACCTTGGCCCGCAGCTTGCGGCCCTTCTCGGTCGCCTGGCTGTTCAGCTCGGCCTGGAACTCGACCATCTTCTCGGCCAGTTCGGCGTCGAACGCGGCCAGCATCCGCACCGCGAGCAGACCCGCGTTGCGCGCCCCGGCCACCGAGACGGTCGCCACCGGCACCCCGGCCGGCATCTGCACGATCGACAGCAGGCTGTCCATCCCGTCCAGGTACCGCAGCGGCACCGGCACCCCGATCACCGGCAGCGGCGTCACCGACGCCAGCATCCCCGGCAGGTGCGCGGCCCCGCCGGCCCCGGCGATGATCGCCTTCAGCCCGCGCCCGTGCGCCCGCTCCCCGTACGCGACCATCTCGCGCGGCATCCGGTGCGCGGACACCACGTCGACCTCGTACGGAATCTCGAACTCGTCGAGCGCCTGCGCGGCGGCCTCCATCACGGGCCAGTCGGAGTCCGAGCCCATCACGATGCCGACAAGGGGGTTCGTCATTCGGTGATCGTTCCTCGCAGGTAGGCGGCCGCGTGGCGGGCGCGCTCGCGGACGTCTTCGAGGTCGTCCCCGAAGACGTTGACGTGGCCGACCTTGCGGCCGGGCTTCACGTCCTTTCCGTACATGTGGATCCTGAGGCCGGGGTCGCGGGCCATGCAGTGCAGGAAGGCGTGGTAGAGGTCGGGGTAGTCGCCGCCGAGGACGTTGACCATGACGGTCCACTTGGCGCGGGGGCGGGGGTCGCCGAGGGGGAGGTCGAGGACGGCGCGCAGGTGGTTCTCGAACTGGGAGGTGACGGAGCCGTCCTGGGTCCAGTGCCCGGAGTTGTGCGGGCGCATGGCGAGTTCGTTGACCAGGATGCGGCCGTCGCGGGTCTGGAAGAGCTCGACCGCGAGGTGGCCGACGATGCCGAGGTCACCGGCGATCCGCAGCGCCAGCTGCTGGGCCTCGTCGGAGAGGGCCGGGTCGAGGTCGGGCGCGGGGGCGGTGACCTCGGCGCAGATGCCGTTCTCCTGCACCGATTCGACGACGGGGTAGGCGACGGCCTGGCCGCTGGGCGAGCGCACCACGTTGGCGGCCAGCTCGCGGACGAAGTCGACCTTCTCCTCGGCCAGGACGGGAACGCCGGCCAGGAACGGGGCGGCGGCCTCGGCCTCGTCCTCGACGACCCAGACGCCCTTGCCGTCGTAGCCGCCGCGCACGGTCTTCAGGACCACCGGGTAGCCCGCGCCCTCGGCGGCGAACGCGGTGACGTCGGCCGGGTCGGCGACGATCCGGTGCCGGGGGCAGGGGACGCCGATGGAGTCCAGCTTGGCCCGCATCACGCCCTTGTCCTGGGCGTTGACCAGCGCCTCGGGGCCGGGCCGGACGGCCACGCCCTCGGCCTGGAGGGCCAGCAGGTGCTCGGTGGGCACGTGCTCGTGGTCGAAGGTGATGACGTCGCAGTCGGCGGCGAAGGCCCGCAGCACGTCGAGGTCGCGGTAGTCGCCGTACTCGGTGGTGCCGACCACCTGCGCGGCCGACTCCTGGGGAGTGTCGGCGAGGAGTTTGAAGCGGATGCCCAGCGGGATGCCCGCCTGGTGCATCATGCGGGCGAGCTGCCCGCCGCCGATGACTCCGACCACTGGAAAGTTCGCATTGCCCGCTACAGTCACGCGCTCCAGGATATCGGGGCCGGTCAGGGGCCCGACACCGGCGTGCGCCGGGGGCGCATGCACCGGGCGTGGAGCGGAGCACACAGAATGTGCCGGTAGCCTGGTGCGCCTTGGATCGCACGACACCACTTATCCGATCATGTGAAGCATACGGAGCAGCCCGGATGACGAGCAGCACAGAACCGCGTTCCTCGCTCACTCAGCGGCTGCGCGGCATGTCCCTGGAGGCGGTCGGCTTCGCCGTGATCGGCGCCTCGGGCGTGGTGGTCAACTTCGCCCTGTTCTGGATCCTCACCAACGGCTTCGGCCTGGCCTCGCTGCGGTCCAACATCGCGGCCACCCTGGTGGCCATCACCACCAACTACCTGGGCTACCGGTACTGGCTGTACAAGGACCGCGACGCCGCCTCCCGCAAGCGCGAGATCACGCTGTTCCTGCTGTTCAGCGGCATCGGCATGCTGATCGAGACCGGCACCCTGGGCTTCACCCAGTACGTGCTGGGCCTGGACACCCCGTTCGAGCGGCTGGGCGGCAAGTTCCTCGGCCTGGTGGTGGCCACCGTGTTCCGCTTCGTCTCCTACCGCACCTGGGTGTTCAAGGCGATGCCGGAGCTGGAGGACCCCGAGGTGGTGCAGGAGGCCGAGCTGCTGCTGGCCGCCGAGGACAACCGCTCGCTGACCAACTGACGATCCGTCAGTCGCCCGCGTGGGCGAGGAACAGCGCGAACACCGGCGGCCGCAGCGACAGCAGTTCGAGGCGGCCGCCGTCGGCTTCCGCGAGGTCGCGGGCGACGGCCAGGCCGATCCCGGTGGAGTTGCGGCCGCTGACGGCCCGCTCGAAGACCCGGTTGCCGAGCTCCCGGGGAACGCCCGGCCCCTCGTCCTGGACCTCGGCGACCACCGAGCTGCCGGAGCGGCGGGCCCGCAGGGTGATGGTGCCGGCGCCGTGCATCAGCGAGTTCTCGATCAGCGTGGCCAGCACCTGGGAGACCGTGCCGGGGGTGCCGATCACCCGGACGTCGCGCAGCCCCTCGACGACCAGTTGGCGTCCGCTGTCGCGCACCGTCGGGGCCCACTCCTCGACCTGCTGCTTGAGCACGTCGTCCAGGCCGAAGCTCACCGCGGTGGGGCTGTTGGGGTCGCGCTGGTTGGTGAGCAGCCGCTGCACCACGTCGGTGAGCCGTTCGACCTGCTGGAGGCCGATGGCGGCCTCCTCGCGGACGGTGTCCGGGTCCTCGGCGAGGGCGGTGATCTCCTCCAGCCGCATGGACAGCGCGGTGAGCGGGGTGCGCAGCTGGTGCGAGGCGTCGGCGGCGAGCCGGCGCTCGGCGGTGAGCATCCGGGCGATCCGTTCCGCGCTGGTGTCCAACACCTCGGCGATCCGGTCGAGTTCGGGCACCCCGTAGCGGCGGCCCTGCGGGCGGGGGTCGCCGGAGCCGAGCCGTTCGGCGGTCTCGGCGAGGTCGGTGAGCGGACGGGCCAGCCGTTTGGCCTGCCAGACCGCGAGCGCCACGGCGGCCTGCACGGCCAGCAGCGCGACCACGCCGAGCAGCAGCAGCATGTTGCCGATCTCGTGGTCGAGCGCCGCCCGCGACTGGGCGACCGTGACGGTCTCGCCGCTGGCCCCGGACTCGGTGGCGGTCAGCGCGGGCCCGTCGACCGGGCGGCCGAGGACGATCTGCGGCTGCCCGGGGATGTCCACGGTGACGTAGAAGTTCTCGGTCACCACGGCGGCGAACTTCTCGCCGGTGACCGGCTCGCCCGCGGCGAGCCGGCTCTCCACCAGTCCGAGCACCCGGACCGCCACCGCGTCCACCCGGTCGTTGGCGGCGTTGGTGATGGACTGCTTCTCGATCAGGGCCAGCGGCACGCAGAACACCGCGACCACCACCAGGACGACGCCCAGCAGTGAGTTGATCATCCTGCGCTTCACGCCGGGTGGACCTTCAGTTCTTCTCGAAGCGGAAGCCGACGCCTCGGACCGTGGCGATGTAGCGCGGGTTCGCGGCGTCGTCGCCGAGCTTCTTGCGCAGCCAGGAGATGTGCATGTCCAGGGTCTTGGTGGAGGTCCACCAGGTGGTGTCCCAGACCTGGCGCATGATCTCCTCGCGGGTGACGACCCGCCCGGCGTCCCGCACCAGCACCCTCAGCAGCTCGAACTCCTTGGCGGAGAGGGTGAGCTCCTCCTCGCCGAGCCAGGCGCGGTGCGACTCGATGTCGATCTTCACGCCGTGCGCGCCGGTGGTGAGCTGGTCGACGTTGCCGCGCCGGAGCAGGGCGCGGACCCGGGCGAGCAGCTCGGCCAGCCGGAACGGCTTGGTGACGTAGTCGTCGGCGCCGGCGTCCAGGCCGACGACGGTGTCCACCTCGTCGGCGCGGGCGGTGAGCACCAGGACCGGGAAGCTCTTGCCGTCGGCGCGCAGCCGCCGGCACACCTCCAGGCCGTCCATCTCGGGGAGCCCGAGGTCCAGCACGATCAGGTCGACGTCCTCGCTGAGGCCGGCGCCCAGGGCGGCCGGTCCATCCTCGCGGACGAGCACCTCGTAGCCCTCGCGGCGCAGGGCGCGGGCCAGCGGTTCGGAGATTGCCGGGTCGTCCTCGGCCAGCAGCACACAGGTCATAGGGGCGATGGTAGACCGCTCGGGCACGCCCGATCAGGGGGTCTTCCGAGCTTTCGACGCGCCCGGGCGGCGCGCTGTGAACACTGTCACAGGGTGTGATCGACTTGCATTCACGGGCATCTTCGGCAACAACTGCGCTTACATGGACATTCTTCGCACGAGCCTTGTCATCACAGGCAATTCTCCGGTCCTGGCATCGAATGGCACAGTCTGACGCCACCCCGCTTTACCTTCCGAATACCATTCACGCTCCGCAGTCAACCGAACTCGCGACTTACAGTGGTGGGGAACCCGAGCAAGACAGGCAAGGAATCAGCATGGCTTCGAGCACCCTGGAGTCCGAGGTACGGCCCACTCCCACTGACGGACGGACCTTCCTCGGCCACCCCCGCGGCCTCGCCACCCTCTTCATGACGGAGACGTGGGAGCGCTTCAGCTTCTACGGCATGCGCGCCCTGCTGGTGGTCTACATGTCCGCCAAGGCGGCCGACGGCGGCCTGGAGATGCAGGTCGCCACCGCCACCGCGGTGTACTCGGTCTACAACGCGATGGTCTACCTGCTGGCCCTGCCCGGCGGCTGGATCGCCGACCGTCTGCTCGGCGCCCGGCGCACCGTCGCCCTGGGCGGCGCGATCATCATGGTCGGCCACTTCCTGCTCGCCGTGCCCGCCTCGGCGGCGTTCTTCGGCGGCCTGGTCTTCATCGCGGTCGGCTCCGGCCTGCTGAAGGCCAACATCTCGACCATGGTCGGCCACCTCTACGACGGGCCCAACGACCCGCGCCGGGACGGCGGCTTCACGATCTTCTACATGGGCATCAACCTCGGCGCCTTCCTCGCCCCGCTGGCCATCGGCACCGTCGGCCAGAAAGTCGACTGGCACCTGGGCTTCGCGATGGCCGGCGTCGGCATGGCCCTCGGCCTGATCCAGTACCTGCTGGGCACCCGCCACCTCAGCCCGCGCTCCAGCGTGGTCAGCGCCCCGATCACCCCCGAAGAGCGCCGCACCGTGCTGCGCAAGGCCGGTCTGTGGCTGGCCGCCGCCGCCGTCTTCTACGGCGTGGTCGTCGGCACCGGCAACTTCAGCGTCGCCTGGGCGATCTGGCCGCTGTCGCTGGCCGGCATCGCCATCCCCGTCCTGGTCTTCTCCCGGATCCGCCGGGACAAGGAGCTGACCGGCGAGGAGCGCTCGCGGATGGGCGGCTACCTGTGGTTCTTCGCCGCCGCCGCGGTGTTCTGGATGATCTACGACCAGTCCGGTTCGACGCTCAGCGTCTTCGCCGACCGCAACACCGCCGGCAGCCTGTTCGGCTTCTCGTTCCCGTCCAGCTGGTTCCAGTCGCTGAACCCGCTGTACATCATGGCGCTCGCCCCGGTGTTCGCCTGGCTGTGGAACGCCGCCGCCCGCCGCGGCCGCAACCCCTCCACCACCTCCAAGTTCGCCTTCGGCCTGCTGATGATCGGCGCGTCGTTCCTGGTGATGATGCTGGCGATGGCGGCGGCCAGCGGCGGCGTCAAGGTCACCCCGCTGTGGCTGGCCGTGGTCTACCTGATCCAGACCACCGGCGAGCTCACCCTCTCCCCCGTCGGCCTGTCCGTCACCACCAAGCTGGCGCCCGCCAAGTACGCCAGCCAGATGATGGGCATCTGGTTCCTCGCAGTCACCGCCGGCGACTGCGTGGCCGCCCTGACCCAGCTGGCGCTGGGCAGCGACGTGGTCGGCTCCACCTGGTACTTCGCCGCCCAGGGCCTGCTGGCCGTCATCGCCGGCGTCGGCCTGTTCTCCGCCCGCAGCCGGATCGGGAAGCTGATGGGCGACGTGCGCTGAGGCGCCTCCGGCCGGTCCGCCCGGACCGGCACGCGACGACACCTCCCGGCCCCTGGTGGGCCGGGAGGTGTCGTCGTTCCACGCCCGGGCAGGACCGGCCCCGGTCAGGCCTTCCGGACCCCGCCCTGCCAGACGGCGGCGGTCAGCGGGACGCCCGGACGGTACGCCAGGTGGACGTGCGAAGGCGCGTCCAGCAGCAGCAGGTCCGCCCGGGCCCCCGGGGAGACCCGCCCCACATCGGTGCGGCGCAGCGCCAGCGCCCCGCCGGCGGTGGCCGCGTGCACCGCCTCGTCGGGGGTCATGCCCATCTCGCGCACCGCGACGGCCACGCAGAACGGCATCGAGCTGGTGAAGCTGGAGCCGGGGTTGCAGTCCGTGGACAGCGCGACCCGCGCCCCGGCGTCCAGCAGCCGCCGGGCGTCCGGGTACGGCGCCCGGGTGGAGAACTCCGCACCCGGCAGCAGCGTGGCCACCGTGTCGCCGTCGGCCAGCGCCGCCACGTCCTGGTCGGTCAGGTGCGTGCAGTGGTCGGCGGACGCCGCGCCCAGCTCCACCGCGAGCTGCACGCCCGGGCCGGGGCCCAACTGGTTGGCGTGCACCCGCGGCAGCAGGCCCTTCGCCGTGCCGGCGGTCAGCACCGCCCGGGCCTGGTCGCCGTCGAACGCCCCGCGCTCGCAGAACACGTCCACCCACCGGGCGAACGGGGCGCACGCGTCCAGCATCTCCCCCGTCACCAGCTCGACGTACCCCGCCGGATCGTCCGCGAACTCGGGGCCCACCACGTGCGCCCCGAGATACGTCGTCTCCTCGGTGTGCCCCGCCGCGATCCTGAGCGACCGCGCCTCGTCGACGGTGCTCAGCCCGTACCCCGACTTCACCTCCACCGTCGTGGTGCCCTGCCGCAGCATCTCCGCCAGGAGCCGGGTCACGTTCGCGTTCAACTCCGCGTCCGACGCCGCCCGGGTCGCCGCGACCGTGGTCCGGATCCCCCCGGCCGAGTACGCCCGCCCCGACATCCGCGCGTTGAACTCCGCGGTCCGGTCCCCGGCGAACACCAGGTGCGAGTGGCTGTCCACGAACCCGGGCAGCAGCGCCCGCCCCGCGGCGTCGAAGCTCTCGTCGGCGGCGGGGGCGTCCGCGCTCCGGCCCACCCACGCCACCCGATCGCCCTCCACGACCACGGCGGCGTCCGCGATCAGCCCGAGCGGCCCGTCGCCGAGTGCCGGGTCATTGGTGACCAGCGATCCAACATTGCTGATGAGCAGGCTCATGAACGTCTCTGTCCTTGACCGGTCGTAGTCCACTGGATACCGCGCCCCGCCAGGGGCGCCGGGGGTGCCCCCGGCGGAAGCCGAGGGGGCGGAACTGCGCGAAGCGGGAGGCGAACACCCGCACGATCGCGGCTTCGGGGGAACGCCCTACCGCAGTGCGTCCACCGCGGCCGCCATCGCCCGGGCGGGCTCCGGCACCAGCTGGTGCACCCCGTCCTTGACGATGTGCCGCCCGCCCACCACCACGTGCCGCACGTCCGCCGCACTCGCCGCGAACACCGCGATCTCCGCACCTAGCATCGGCGGCGCCCCCGCCGTCCGCACGCTGTCCAGCGCGATCACGCAGAAGTCGGCGAGGAAGCCGGCCTCCAGCCGCCCCGCCTCGTCCCACCCGAGCGACGCGTGCCCGTCCTCCGTGCCGGCCCGCAGCAGTGCGTTCGCCGTCCAGTGCCCGCGGGTGCGGCTGCGCAGGCGCTCGTCGAGCTCCAGCGCCCGCGCCTCCTCGAACGGGTCGATGACGGCGTGGCTGTCGCTGCCGAGGGTGATCGGGCAGCCCTCGTCGGCCAGTCGCCTCGCGGGGCCGATCCCGTCCGCCAGGTCCCGTTCGGTCGTCGGACACATGCAGACGGCGGTTCCGCTCTGCGACAGCAGCCGGACGTCCTCGTCCGTCAGGTGCGTCGCATGGACGGCGGAGGTGCGCGGCCCGAGGACGCCGTGGTCGGCGAGGAGGCGGGTGGGGGTGACGCCGTGCGCGGCGAGGCAGGCGTCGTTCTCGGCGGTCTGTTCGGAGAGGTGGACGTGCAGCGGCGCCCGGCGGGTCGCGGCCCACTGCGCGACGGTCCCGAGCTGGTCGGCGGGGACGGCCCGGACGGAGTGCACCGCGGCGCCGATCCGGGCGTGGTCCGCGCCCGCCAGGGACGAGGCCCGGGCTGCCCAGGCGTCCGCGTCGCCGTCGGAGAAGCGGAGTTGGTGCCGGGTCGGCTCCGCGCCGAAGCCGGCCGACAGGTAGCAGGTGTCCAGCAGCGTGATCCGGATGCCGGCCCGGGCGGCGGCCTCGATCAGCGCCTCGCCCATCGCGTTCGGGTGGTCGTACCGGACGCCGCCCGGCGCGTGGTGCAGGTAGTGGAACTCGCCGACGGCGGTGATGCCGGCCAGCGCCATCTCGGCGTACACGGCGGTGGCCAGCGCGAGGTAGGTGTCCGGGTCGAGCGCGGCGGCGACCTTGTACATGGTGTCGCGCCAGGTCCAGAACGTCCCGGAGCCGACCTGGACGGTGGAGCGCAGCGCCCGGTGGAAGGCGTGCGAGTGCGCGTTGGCGTGCCCGGGCAGCGTCAGTCCGGCGAGCCGGACGGCCCCGGCGGGGCAGGGCCCGCTCCCCGGGGTGACCTCTGCGATCCGGCCGCCGGGGCCGACGGCGATCAGGACGTCGTGCGCGACCGCGGGGCCGTCGGCGTGCGGCAGCCAGGCGTGTTCGGCCCAGTACGTCACGACGGCTGACATGCGAGCTCCTCCAGTACGTCGGCGAGGGCCGTGACGCCCGCGTGGCAGTCGGCCCGCTCGGCGTGTTCGGCCGGCGAGTGCGAGACCCCGGTGGGGTTCCGCACGAACAGCATGGCGGTCGGGACGGCGGACGCCAGGATCCCGGCGTCGTGTCCCGCCCCGGTGGGCAGCACGGGTGCTCCCAGCAGGGCGGCCAGGCGGTCGCGCAGCGGGCCGTCGAAGTCGACGACGGGGGTGTAGGACTCGCGGACCAGTTCGACCCGGACGCCGTCGCGCTCGCCCCGTTCGACCGCCGACTGTCCGATGGCGTCGACCAGTTCACGCAGCGTCGTCTCGTCCGCGGCCCGGGAGTCGAGCCAGCCGCGGATCAGCGAGGCGATCGCGTTGGTGCCGTTGGGTTCGACGGCGACCTTGCCGAAGGTGGCGAGGGCGCCGGCGAGGCGGGCCTTCTTGCGGGCGGCGAGCACGGTGGTGGCGTAGGTGAGCATCGGGTCGCGGCGGTCGGCGAGCCGGGTGGTGCCGGCGTGGTTGGCCTCGCCGTGGAAGTCGAACCGCCAGCGGCCGTGCGGCCAGATCGCGCTGGCGACGCCGACCGGCTGCCCCTCCGTCAAGAACCTGCCCTGCTCGACATGGAGTTCGACGAACGCGCCGATCCGGCCGAGCAGTTCGGGGTCGGCGCCGATCTGTGCCGGGTCGTGTCCGGCCTTGACCATCGCGTCGGGCAGCCACACCCCGTCGGCGTCGCGCAGCCGGTACGCGGCGTCCCGGTCGAGCACGCCGGTGGCGAGTCGGCTGCCCACGCAGGCGACGCCGAACCGGGCGCCCTCCTCGTCGCCGAAGTTGGTGATCGCCAGCGGGCGGGTCAACGCGGTGCCGCGGGAGCGGAGTTCGTCGAGCGCGGCGAACGAGGAGATCACCCCGAGCGGACCGTCGTAGGCACCGCCGTCGGGGACGGAGTCCAGGTGCGAGCCGGTGACGACGGCGTTTCCGGCGGCGGGGTCGCCGAGCCAGGCCCACTGGTTGCCGTTGCGGTCCGTCTCGTAGTGCAGGCCGCGGGCCCGGGCCTGGTCCTCGAACCAGGCCCGGCACTCGGCGTCGGCGGAGTTCCAGGCGTGCCGGCGGTAGCCGCCGGTGGAGGCGGAGCGGCCCACGGGGAGCAGCTCCGCCCACATCGCGTCGAAGCCGTCGGTCACAGCTCGGCCATCGGGCTGTGCTCGGCCATCGGGCTGTGCTCGTCCATAGGGATGTGCTCGTTCATAGGGACGTGCACGCCCCGCTCGTCGGCGACCTCGCTCGCCCGGTCGTACCCGGCGTCGACGTGCCGGATGACGCCCATGCCGGGGTCGTTGGTGAGGACGCGGCGGATCTTCTCGCCGGCCAGCGGGGTGCCGTCGGCGACGGTGACCTGCCCGGCGTGGATGGAGCGGCCGATGCCGACGCCGCCGCCGTGGTGGATGGACACCCAGGACGCGCCGGAGGCGACGTTGACCATGGCGTTCAGCAGCGGCCAGTCGGCGATCGCGTCGGACCCGTCGAGCATCGCCTCGGTCTCCCGGTACGGGGAGGCGACGGAGCCGCAGTCCAGGTGGTCTCGGCCGATCACGATCGGGGCGGACAGCTCGCCGCTCGCCACCATGTCGTTGAACCGCTCGCCGGCCTTGTCGCGCTCGCCGTAGCCCAGCCAGCAGATCCGCGCGGGCAGGCCCTGGAAGTGCACCTTCTCCTGGGCCATCCTAATCCAGCGGTGCAGCGACTCGTTCTCCGGGAACAGGTCGAGGACGGCCTTGTCGGTCTTGTGGATGTCCTTCGGGTCGCCGGACAGCGCGGCCCAGCGGAACGGGCCCTTGCCCTCGCAGAACAGCGGCCGGATGTATGCGGGGACGAACCCGGGGAACGCGAACGCCCGGTCGTAACCGGCGAGTTGGGCCTCGCCGCGGATCGAGTTGCCGTAGTCGAAGACCTCCGCGCCGCGGTCCTGGAAGCCGACCATCGCCTCCACGTGCCGGGCCATCGACTCGCGGGCGCGCCGGGTGAACTCGGCCGGCTCGGCGGCGGCGTAGCTCGCCATGTCCTCGAAGGCGACGCCGGTCGGCAGGTAGGCCAGCGGGTCGTGGGCGCTGGTCTGGTCGGTGACGATGTCGACCGGGGCGTCCATCGCGAGCAGCTGCGGCAGCAGGTCGGCGGCGTTGCCCAGCAGGCCGATGGAGAGCGGCTGCCGCTTGTCGCGGGCCTCGGTGGCGAGCTGAAGTGCGTGGTCGAGGTTCTTGGCCTCGACGTCGAGGTAGCGGTGCTCGATCCGGCGGGCGATCCGGGACGGGTCGCAGTCGATGCAGATCGCCACGCCGCCGTTCATGGTGACGGCCAGCGGCTGCGCGCCGCCCATGCCGCCGAGGCCGGCGGTGAGGGTGATGGTGCCTTCCAGCGTCCCGCCGAAGCGCTTGTTCGCCACGGCCGCGAAGGTCTCGTAGGTGCCCTGGAGGATGCCCTGGGTGCCGATGTAGATCCACGAACCGGCGGTCATCTGGCCGTACATGGTGAGGCCGAGCGACTCCAGGCGGCGGAACTCCTCCCAGTTCGCCCAGTCGCCGACCAGGTTGGAGTTGGCGATCAGCACCCGGGGCGCCCACTCGTGGGTCTGCATCACGCCGACCGGCCGGCCCGACTGGACCAGCATGGTCTCGTCCTGCTTGAGGCCCTGCAGGGTCCGCACCATGGCGTCGAACGAGCGCCAGTCGCGGGCGGCCTTTCCGGTGCCGCCGTAGACCACCAGCTTGGACGGGTGCTCGGCGACCTCCGGGTCGAGGTTGTTCATCAGCATCCGCAGGGCGGCTTCCTGCTGCCAGCCCTGCGTGCTCAGCCCGGTGCCCCGCGCCGCGCGCACCTCGCGCGGGCCGCTCGCCTGCTCTGCCATGGACCAGCCTCCTTGCGGATGGATTCATTCACAATCAAGCAGAGTGAATATATCCAAACAGCATCGGGCTGACCAGAGTTTCGAGGGCCCGCGTCACGGCGCCCGTTCTCAGCTCTTCCCCGGATCCCCCGGCCCACTCGGCCCACTCGGCCCGACCGGCCCGCCGGGTCCGCCCGGCTCCCCCGATCCACCCGGTCCGCCCGATCCGCCGGGTCCGCCGGGTCCGCCCCGCTTTCCCGGCCCTCCCGGTTTCCCCGGTCCGCCCGGCGAACCGCTCTCGCCGCGCAGCGCCGCCAACCGGTGCCGGTACTCCTCGACCTCGATCTCGCCGCGGGCCAGCCGTTCGGCCAGCACCCGCTCCGCCTCCGGGGCGTGCCCCTGCGGGCCCTGCGGTGGGCCGCCCCACTGCGTTCCGCCCGCCCGACCGACCGACCGGTGCGTCGATGACGCGCGCCACAGCGCGGCCAGCACGACGATCACCAGCAGCACGAACAGCATGAACGTGATTCCGGGCAGCACCCACGACCAGCCGCCGTGGTAGTACCCGTGGTGCCAGAACCTCATCACCATCACCCGCCACCGCACCCGAACGGGTGCGCCGAATTCCAGTCTGCGCCTCGCCGGGCCGCACCGGAACGCCGAACGCCGCCCGGTGTTCCGGGCGGCGTTCGGGGACGGTGCGGGGCGGTACCCGGGTCAGGCCGGATCGGTGGACACCAGGACGGGCCGGTCGCCGGACAGGTCGAAGATCCGGGAGTCGATGTCGGTGGTGACGGTGATCCGGTCGGGTCCGGTCCAGGAGGCCGACTTGAACAAGCCCTCGCCCGGCCACTTCCCCGCCGCGGTGAACACCGTCCACCGCCGGCCGGACCAGCCGGAGCCGTCCTCCACCTGGACCTCCCAGGTCTGGGTCTCGGCCTCGCCGGTCCCGAAGTGGAAGACGACCACCATGGTGCGGTCGGCGCCGCCCGGCGCGGCGCTGCGCTCCACCTTCGGCGGGAACGGGGCGATGTCCGAGGCCACGAACACCAGCAGGAAGAAGAGTCCGCTGAGTGCCACGACGCTGCCCAGCCCGATCGTCGACAGCGTCCGGGTGTGGGTGCTGCCGAGCAGGATGCCGGCGACCAGCGCCAGGATCACGGCGGCGAGGTACAGCCCGAGGTGGGCCCGCCCGAGCGTGTCGGCCAGCGCCATGCGGCCACCGGAGCGGGTCTCGTGCTCCCCCCACCCGGCGGCGCCCGCCGTGAGCGCCGCGGTGCCTGCGCACAGCCACCCGGCGGTCGATCGAACGCTCATGCGCACCCCCCTTGTTCGGCGGTCACCCTATCGCCCCCTGAGCAGGCATCAGGCCGCCGCGTCGCCGTCCCAGTCGATGCCGATCTCGGCGAGCCAGCGGCGGTCCTCCGCGTCCGGCTGGGCGGTCGGCTCACCAGGACGGCTCTCGCCGGGCCGGTTCTCACCCGGCCGGTTGTCACCCGGCCGGTTCTCGCCCGGCCGGTTCTCGCCGGGGCGGGCCGGTGGGCGCGGGAGGTGCTGGATCGGGCCGACGCCGTAGCGGGCGGCGGCCTCCTCGGCGGCCGGGTCGCCGGGTTCCAGGACGCCGATGTGCACGGCCTCCTCGTCGCCCGGGTCGAGCACGATCAGTTCGGGGTTCGGCGGGCGGCGCAGCGCGATGCGTCGGCCGCACTGCGGGCAGGACCATTCGTCGGCGCCGGAGCCGAGCCGTCCGGTGAGCCGCATCTGATGGATCGGTGGTGGCATTGGACTTCCCCCGTCCAAAGCTGTCGTCGTCCCTACCTGGAAGATGCCCGCCCGCGGCCGGTCGTCAACCCGGCGCAGGGGTGTCTTTGGGGGAACAACGGGTGTCAGTCCAGGAACAACTGACGGGCCGTCGCCGACTGTTCAATGGCCTCCAGCCGGGCTTCCGCGCCGGGGATCTCGTCGCACATCGCCTGCAACAGCACCCGGCCGAGCACCATCGGGGCGCACGCGGTGTCGAAGACCAGGCCGGTGCCGACGGCGGCGGGCAGCATCACGTCGGAGAGCTTGGCGACGGGGGCGAACGCGGAGTCGGCGACGGTGAGGACGGTCAGGCCGCAGTCGCGGGCCACCGCGAGGGCGTCCATCAGCTCGCGCGGGTAGCGGGGCAGCGCGAAGCACAGCAGGGCGGTGGCGCCGGCGGAGACGGCCTGTTCCAGGCGGTCGGCGAGCATCGAGCCGCCCTCGTCGAGCAGTCGGATGTCGGGGTGGACCTTGGCGGCGAAGTAGGAGAAGCCGCGGGCCTGGGCGGAGGCGGCGCGCAGGCCGAGCACCGGCAGCGGGCGGGAGGCGGCCAGGATCCGGGCGGCGCGGACGATCGGCGCGGGGTCGGCGAGCAGCTCGGCGAGGTTCCGCAGGTGCTCGATCTCGGCGAGGACGGCCTGCTGGTGCTCGTTGCGGACCACGTCGTGGTGGCTCTCCGGCCCGGCGGCCTCGCCGACGCCGAGTTCGCGCAGCTGCTTGCGCAGCGCCGGGTAGCCGTCGTAGCCGAGCGCGACGGCGAACCGGGTGACGGACGGCTGGCTGACGCCGGCGAGTTCGGCGACCTCGACGCTGGACAGAAACGGCGCCTCGGTGGCGTGCTTGACCAGCGAGTGGGCGATCCGCCGCTGGGTGGGCGTCAGCCGGTGGCCCTCGAAGAGCTGGAGCAGCCGGGCGGAGGGGCCGGCGCCGTTTCCGGGCTCGTCCAGGTCGGTCATCTCGGGTACCTCCACGCTCGGTTGGGCGTTCGCCGGTGGCTTCGGCGGTGGGACGACTGTGGCGCAGTCCCGGCAGGCGGGCAATGGCGTATCGCCAACCGGGACGGGCGCGTTCGGAGGGTGACCGACGCGCCCGTCCCGTGCAACCTGCCGGTCAGGCGAGCGGGCCGGTGATCCGCTGGACCGCGTCGATCAGGGCGCCGGAGGCGACCAGCTCGGCGGCGGCCTCCAGGTCCGGGGAGAGGAAGCGGTCGCGGCCGGGCCCGCCGACGCCGGCGGCGCGGGCCGCACCGACCGCGGCGGCGGTCGCCGGGGCGAGCGTCCCGGACTGCTCGGCGGCCTGCTCGCGGATCTCCAACGCCCGTGCGGAGGCGACGAGTTCGACGGCCAGCACGCGGCCGAGGTTGGCCACCGCCTGGCGCAGCTTGCGGGCCGCGGACCAGCCCATCGAGACGTGGTCCTCCTGCATCGCCGAGGACGGGATGGAGTCCACCGAGGCGGGCACCGCGAGCCGCTTGTTCTCGCTGACCAGCGCGGCCTGGGTGTACTGGGCGATCATCAGGCCGGAGTCCACGCCCGGGTCGTCGGCGAGGAACGCGGGCAGGCCGTGCGAGCGGGCCTTGTCGAGCAGCCGGTCGGTGCGGCGCTCGGCGATCGAGGCCAGGTCGGCGGCGGCGATCGCCAGGAAGTCCAGCACGTAGGCGACGGGCGCGCCGTGGAAGTTGCCGTTGGACTCGACCCGGCCGTCGGGCAGCACCACCGGGTTGTCGACGGACGCGGCGAGTTCCCGGTCGGCGACCAGCGCGGCGTGCGCCAGGGTGTCGCGGCCGGCGCCGGCCACCTGCGGGGCGCAGCGGATCGAGTAGGCGTCCTGGACCCGCGGCGCGTCGTCCTGGTGGTGGCCGGTCAGTCCGGAGCCGCGCAGCACGGCCAGCATGTTGGCGGCGGCGGCGGCCTGGCCGGGGTGCGGGCGGATCGGGGCGTGCAGTTCGGGGGCGAGCACCTTGTCGGTGCCGAGCAGCGCCTCCAGCGTCATCGCGGCGGTGATGTCGGCGGTGGTGTACAGGCGGCGGAGGTCGGCGAGCGCCATCACCAGCATGCCGAGCATGCCGTCGGTGCCGTTGATGAGGGCCAGGCCCTCCTTCTCCAGCAGTTCGACCGGTTCGATGCCGGCCTCGGCGAGCAGGTCGGCGGCGGGCCGCTCGACGCCGTCGGGGCCGAACGCGGTGCCCTCGCCCATCAGCGCCAGGGCGCAGTGCGAGAGCGGGGCGAGGTCGCCGGAGCAGCCGAGCGAGCCGAACTCCCGTACCACCGGGGTGATTCCGGCGTTCAGCAGGGCGGCCATGGTCTGCGCGACCAGCGGGCGCACGCCGGTGCGGCCGGAGGCCAGCGTCTTCATCCGCAGGAACATCAGCGCCCGGACCACCTCGGTCTCCACCACCGGGCCCATGCCGGCGGCGTGCGAGCGCACCAGCGAGCGCTGGAGCTGGGCCCGCAGTTCGGGGCTGATGTGACGCACCGCCAGCGCGCCGAAGCCGGTGGACACCCCGTACACAGGTCGGGGCTCGGCGGCGAGGGCGTCGATCCGGGCGCGGGCGGCGGCCATCTCGGCTAGCGCGTCCGGGCCGATCTCCACCCGGGCCCCGCCGCGGGCGACGGCGAGGACATCCTCGGCGCTGACGTCGGCCTTGCCGACCTGGACGACGACACTGTGCATATCCATATGCACATTCTCACCAGGTGAATGAACATCTGACAAGCACATCCGTCGGCCGGACCACTATGCTGCCGCGCACCAGTTCGACCGAAGGGGGACGGATGAGCGGCGAGAACGGCACACTCCGGGTCCGGATCGCAGGCCGGAGCGTCGGCCGCCTCCGGGTCTGCACCGGCGACACCGTCCTCGGCCGGGCCGGAAACGGCGCGAACACCCCGTTCGTACTCGCCCCCGGCACCCACCGGATCCGGGTCCGCGGCGGCTGGCCGGTCCGTTCCAACACCGTCACCGTCGACGTCCCCGCCGACGGCCGGGTCCAACTCGCCGTCCGCACCACCTGGATCGACCTGGCCATGATGGTCCCGGCGCCGCTGTACTGGCTCACCGGCCAACTCTGGGCCCTGGCCTCGATGATCCCGATCCTGGTGCTGATCTACGGTGTCCCCGGCACCTTGGTCGGACTGCGCGCCGTCGAGCTCTGATTGACTGGCCCGCGGAGGTGCGACACGGATGGCGCGGGCAACGGTACGGCGGCGAGTGGTGCGGCTGAACGGCGGGGAGCGGGGGGCGCGCCCCGACAGCCTGGCGGCCGAGGAGCCGCTGGAGATCCGGATCGGCGGCGAGGCGCTGACCGTCACCATGCGCACCCCCGGCCACGACTTCGACCTGGTGGCGGGCTTCCTGGTCGGCGAGGGCCTGGTCGGCGCCACCGAGGAGCTCGCCGCGCTGCGCTACTGCGCCGGCACCGACGAGGACGGCGCCAACACGTACAACGTGGTCGACGCGACCGTCCGCGGCGCCCGCCCGGCGCTCTCCGCGCACCGCAACCTGCTCACCACCAGCGCCTGCGGCCTGTGCGGACGCGACACCGTGGACGCCGTGCGCACCCGCAGCCGCTGGGACGTCTCGGCCGACCCGCTGACGCTCGACCCGGAGGTGCTCTACGCCCTGCCGGAGCGGCTGCGCGCCGCCCAGCGCACCTTCGAGACCACCGGCGGCCTGCACGCCGCCGCGCTGTTCGCCGCCGACGGCACCCTGCTGTGCGCCCGCGAGGACGTCGGCCGGCACAACGCCGTCGACAAGGTGGTCGGCTGGGCGCTGCGCGAGGGCCTGCTGCCGCTGCGCGGACACGTCCTGCTGGTCTCCGGCCGGGCCTCGTTCGAACTGACCCAGAAGGCCGCGCTGGCCGGCCTGCCGCTGCTGGCGGCGGTCTCCGCGCCGTCCTCGCTCGCCGTCGACCTGGCCGAGGAGCTCGGCCTGACCCTGGTCGGCTTCCTGCGCGGGAGCACCGCGAACGTCTACACCCGTGCGGACCGGATCGTCGCCGACCCGCACGGGTGAAATCCTCAGCGCGGCCAGAGGCTGGTGCGCCAGACGTGCGGGCCGGGCGCGGGGACGTGACGGGGCGTACGGCTGTTCCACGCGGAGGCCGGGCCGCTCGCGGAGGCCGCCAGGGCCCCGGCGGCGGCCCGGGCCTGGACCACCGCCAGGACGGTGGCCAGCTCCTCGGGGGTCGGCTGCCCGTGCAGCACCTGAATGGGAGTCATGTCGCGGTGAACCCTTCTGCTACAGCGGGATGTTGCCGTGCTTCTTCGGCGGCAGCGCCTCCCGCTTGCCGCGCAGCGCCCGCAGCCCGCGGACGATGTGCCGGCGGGTCTCGCTGGGCGCGATGACCGCGTCGACGTAGCCGCGCTCGGCGGCCAGGTACGGGTTGAGCAGGGTGTCCTCGTACGAGGCGAGCAGCTCGGCCCGGCGCTCCTCGCCGCGGCCCTCCGCCTCCGCGGCGGCGATCTCCCGCCGGTGCAGGATGTTGACCGCGCCCTGCGCGCCCATCACCGCGATCTGCGCGGTCGGCCACGCCAGGTTGATGTCCGCGCCCAGGTGCTTGGAGCCCATCACGTCGTACGCGCCGCCGAACGCCTTGCGGGTGATCACGGTGATCAGCGGGACGGTGGCCTCCGCGTAGGCGAAGATCAGCTTCGCGCCGCGGCGGATGATGCCGTCCCACTCCTGGCCGGTGCCGGGCAGGAAGCCGGGCACGTCGACGAAGGTCAGCACCGGGATGTTGAACGCGTCGCAGGTGCGCACGAAACGGGCGGCCTTCTCGCTGGCCGCGATGTCCAGGCAGCCCGCCAGGTCCATCGGCTGGTTGCCGACCACGCCCACCGGGTGGCCCTCGACCCGGCCGAAGCCGACCACGATGTTGCCCGCGTACAGCGGCTGGACCTCCAGGAAGTCCCCGTCGTCCAGCACGTGCTCGATCACCCGGCGGATGTCGTACGGCTGGTTCGCCGAGTCCGGGACGATGCCGTCGAGTTCGAGGTCCTCGTCGGTGATCGACAGGTCCGCCTGCTCGGGGAAGGCCGGCGGATCGCTCAGGTTGTTGGACGGCAGGTACGACAGCAGGCTCTTGACGTACTCGATGGCCTCCTTCTCGTCGGCGGCCAGGTAGTGCGCGTTGCCGGACTTGGTGTTGTGGGTACGGGCGCCGCCCAGCTCCTCCATGTCCACGGTCTCGCCGGTGACGGTCTTGATCACGTCGGGGCCGGTGATGAACATGTGCGAGGTCTTGTCGGCCATCACCACGAAGTCGGTGACCGCCGGCGAGTACACCGCGCCGCCCGCGCACGGGCCCATGATCAGCGAGATCTGCGGGATCACACCCGAGGCGTGCACATTGCGGCGGAAGATCTCGCCGTACAGGCCGAGCGAGACCACGCCCTCCTGGATCCGGGCGCCGCCCGAGTCGTTGATGCCGATCATCGGACAGCCGGTCTTCAGCGCGAAGTCCATCACCTTGACGATCTTCTCGCCGAACACCTCGCCCAGCGAACCGCCGAACACCGTGAAGTCCTGCGCGAACACCGCGACCTGGCGCCCGTCGACGGTGCCGTAGCCGGTCACCACACCGTCGCCGTACGGCCGGTTCTTCTCCTGGCCGAAGTTGGTGGAGCGGTGCCGGGCGAACTCGTCGAACTCCACGAAGGAGTCCTCGTCCAGCAGCTCCAGGATGCGCTCACGGGCCGTCAGCTTGCCCTTCGCGTGCTGCTTCTCGACCGCGGCGGCGGAACCGGAGTGCACCGCCTCGTCGATCCGCCGCCGCAGGTCGGCGAGCTTTCCGGCAGTGGTGTGCGGGTCGTTCGGTGCCTCGGCCATTGCGGTGGCTCTCCCTGCGTCCTCGGCCGCCGGCCCGGGGCGTGGAGGGTTGCGGGCAGGGCGGCGCTGCGGTCTACCGTTGCGTAGCGTAGCCAGCCCGGGGGCCTGTGCGGCTATGGCCATCGACACATCGTGTCCCTGCCCGGTTTGCGGGACGATGATGCGGCGTGCGGCTGTTGACCGACCTCCGGGCTTGCCGACCTCCGGGGTCGCCGCCCTCTAGGGTTGCTGGAGTGAGCACACCCGAGAGCCCCCGCCCCCGCCGCTCCGGACTGCGCGGCTTCGGCCACGGCGGCCCGTCCCCATGGACCGACCTGGACCGCCCCCCGCTCGACGAGGCCGCCCTGCGGCTCGACCTGCTGCGCCCCGGCGCCCTGTGGACCTCACTCGATGTGGTGAGCGAGACCGGCTCCACCAACTCCGACCTGGCCGCCCGCGCCAAGGACGGCGCGCCCGAGGGCGCCGTCCTGGTCGCCGAGTCGCAGAACGCCGCCCGCGGCCGGCTCGACCGCCGCTGGAACGCGCCGCCCCGCTCCGGGCTGTTCCTGTCGATGCTGCTGCGCCCGCAGGGCGTGCCGATGGAACGCTACGGCTGGCTGCCGATCCTGATCGGCACCGCCGTCTCCGCCACCCTCGACCGGGTCTGCGAGATCCGCACCGGCCTGAAGTGGCCCAACGACCTCCAGGTCCCGATCGACGGACAGGAACGCAAGCTCGGCGGCATCCTCACCGAACTCTCCGGCGGCGCCGTGATCGCCGGCGTCGGCCTCAACGTCTCGCTGCGCCGGGCGGAACTGCCCGTCCCCACCGCCGGCTCGCTGGCCCTGGCCGGCGCCGCCACCACCGACCGCGCCGTCCTGCTGCGCGCCCTGCTGCGCGAATTCGGCGAACTCTACGGCGAGTGGACGGCCGCCGCGGGCGACCCGCACGCCAGCGGGCTGCTCCCCGCGTACACCGCCCGCTGCACCACCCTGAACCGGCCCGTGAAGGTCCAACTCCCGGGCGACCGCGAACTGCTGGGCGACGCGGTGGCCGTCGACGGCGACGGCCGGCTGGTGGTCCGCACCGCCGACGGCGCCCGACACGCCGTCGCCGCCGGCGACGTGGTGCACGTACGCCCGCAGAACTGACCGCTGCCCGGCCGGGGGCGGTCTCACCCTGCGGGACCCTCGGACCGGCTGCCGGGCGGATGCCCCGGATTACGCGATTCCGTGCGAACATTCCACCTGGCAGCGGTGTGAGGCTCGCCACTACCGCCCGCGGTGGTCGCAGCAGCCGAACCCCGAGGACGGCAAGACAGAAGTGCGCAGACGCACGGGGACGGACCGGTGACAGACAACGGCGGCGCCACGACGGGCTCCGGCAACGACGGCACTCCCTCCAACGCGCCCGGCGAGACGGACGAGACCACCGTCGCGACCGACCTGGAGCGGCTGATCCTCGACGCTCCGCGCAAGTACACCCCGTACCAGGCCGCGCGCGCCGCCGAGGTCCCGATGGACCTCGCCACCCGCTTCTGGCGCGCCATGGGCTTCCCCGACATCGGCCAGTCCCGCGCCCTCAACGACAACGACGTGATCGCGCTGCGCCGCCTGGCCGGCCTGATCGAGTCCGGGCTGCTCAGCGAACCCATGGCGATCCAGGTCGCCCGCTCCACCGGCCAGACCACCGCGCGACTCGCCGGCTGGCAGATGGACACCTTCCTCGACAACCTCACCCAGCCCGTCGAACCCGGCCTGACCCGCTCCGACGTCGCCTACCCGCTGGTCGAACTGCTCCTCCCCGAGCTCGAACAGTTCCTGGTGTACGTCTGGCGCCGCCAACTCGCCGCCGTCACCGGCCGGGTGGTGCAGGCCGCCGAGGACCACGAGACCACCTCCGGCCGGCTCGCCGTCGCCTTCGCCGACCTGGTCGGCTTCACCCGGCTCTCCCGCCGTCTGGAGGAGGAAGAGCTCGGCGAACTCGTCGAGGGCTTCGAGAACACCTGCTCCGACCTGATCGCCGGCCAGGGCGGACGGGTCGTCAAGACCCTCGGCGACGAGATCCTGTTCGTCTCCGAGGACCCGGCCACCGTCGCCGAGATCGCCCTCTCCCTGGTCGAGACCCTCGCCAAGGAGGACAACATGCCCGCCCTCCGCGTCGGCATGGCCTTCGGCACCGTCACCTCCCGCATGGGCGACGTCTTCGGCACCACCGTCAACCTGGCCTCCCGCCTCACCTCCATCGCCCCCAAGGACGCCGTCCTGGTCGACGGCGAACTCGCGGCGGCCCTGGAGCACAACGGCACCGCGACGCTCCCCGAGGGGCCCCCCGCCCCCGGCCACCGCTTCCACCTCCAGCCCATGTGGCGCCGCCCGGTCCGCGGCCTCGGCCTGGTCGAACCCTGGCTCCTCACCCGCGCACCGGCCGCCGCCGGCTGAATCCCTGGAGCGCGAGCAGGTGGCAGACCGGGGACGCGGGGAACCGCCCGAAGGGGAACGCACCCGTCGGAAAGATCGCGACGCAGGGCAATGACTTGCACGTGATCGCGGCCTTGCGGGCCTGACCCGCACTGGTCGCGCAGTTCCCCGCGCCCCTGGTTTCGCGCCCACCTGCATTTCGCGCTCGCCTGCCAAGAAATCCCCCCAAACCCCCCTAGGCTGGTCAAAACGGCCCGCCGGAGGGAATGTGGCGACGATGACGGAACAGGCGGCGGCGCCGGACTCGCGACTGCAGGCGGTGGTGGAGCTCGCGCAGGCGATGGCCGGGGCGATGACCCCGCTGGAAGCGGTCCGCGCGGCGGCGGCGCGGGCGACGTCCGCGCTGGGGGCGACGATGGCGGCGGTCTCGGTGTGGGACCGCGAGTCGGGCCGGCTGCGGGTGCTGGTGAACCACGGGGACCTCGCGCCGGGCGAGGAGGAGCTGCCGGAGGACGAGTCGTACCCGGTCGCGGACTTCCCGGAGATCGTGACGTACCTGGAGGAGCACTGGACCACCGGCCGGCTCCCCCGGGCGTGGGTGCAGACGGCGGAGGACCTCGGCCCGCACGAGGGCCGTCCGCTCCCGGCGTCCGGCGCGTTCTGCCGCTCGCGCGCCGCCGGCCTGCGGCGTCGCGGGCGGGGCTGCTGCCTGGTCGCGCCGATCGTGCTGCACGGCCAGGCGTGGGGCGAGCTGTACCTGGCGCGCGGGATCGGGCTGCCGGTGTTCACGGAGGCCGACGCCGAGTACGCGACCCTGCTGGCCGCGCAGATCTCGGCGGGTCTGGCGCAGACCGAGCGGGTCGCCGATCTGCGCCGGCTGGCGTTCACCGACGCGCTGACCGGCCTGGCGAACCGCCGCGCGGTGGACGCCCGGCTGGAGGAGGCGTTGAAGGCGCACACCCGGGACGGCGTGGTGGTGTCGCTGGTGGTGTGCGACGTGAACGGGCTGAAGCGGGTCAACGACCAGCTCGGCCACGAGATGGGCGACCGGCTGCTGGAGCGGTTCGCGCACCAGCTGTCGCTGTCCGCGGCGAAGCTGCCGGGCAGCCTCGCGGCGCGCCTCGGCGGCGACGAGTTCTGCCTGCTCGTGGAGGGCCGGTCCGCCGACGAGGTGGTCGCGGTGGCGGAGGAACTGTGCACCCGCGCACTGGAGTTGACGGACGGCGAGGGCGTCGCCTGCGGGATCGCCTCGACCGGGGACTCGATCGGCCCGGTGACCACGGCCGACCGGCTGTTCCGACTCGCCGACGCCGCCCAGTACCGGGCGAAGGCGGCCCGGGCGGCGCACCCGGTGGTGGCGGGGCGGGGCCACGGACCGGGGTTCGCGCCGGACCCGGTGGTGCAGCTCGCCGACAGCCGCCGCGCGCCGGCCGGGCGACCGGCCGGCGACCGGCGACGCTTCCGCGGCTCGGCGCACAGCGCGGACCCGGGCCAGTTGCTGGCGGCGGTGCTGGCGGCGCTGGACCAGGGCGGGGTGCAGGGCGCGGTGACGCACCCGGCGGACACCCTGGGACGGCTGTCGGTGGTCGCGGAGACCGCGTCACGGCTGCTGAACGCGGTCGGCTGGTGGGTGTCGTACGTACCGCCGGGCTCACCGCTGATGCGCACCGCCCGGCACGCCGTGTACCGGATGACGGGCGGCCCGGCGTCGGCGCGCGCACAGACCCAGCGGGCCCAGATCGAGGCCCCGGACGCGGTGTTCGACCTCCGGCACTACCCGCTGACCGGCCGGGCGGTGACCGGCGGGGCGTTCGCCCTGCGGGTCGGCGCGGCGGGCAACGACGCGGCGGAAGAGGCGGTGATGGTGGTCTCCGGGTACCGGGCGATGGTCGCGGCGGGCGGCGCGAACCCGGCCGGCGGCTGGCTGCTGGAGCTCTTCGCCGACGAGTCCACCCTGCCGCTCGGCCAGGTCGCCCCGGCCCTGCGCGCCCTGGTGGCGGTGGCCCTCTCGGGACCGTGCTCCCCGCCGCCGTCCTGAATGGCCGGCGGCGAAGACGGGGGCGCGGGGAACTGCGCGAGGGGGAACGCACCACGTCGGAAAGATCGCGACGCAGGACAATGACCTGCAAGTGATCGCGACCTTACGGACAGGCCTTGCGCTTGTCGCTCAGTTCCCCGCGCCCCTGGTGGCGCGTCAGCGAGCGAACCTGCCGCCCACCGCGAAACTCCCCGGGCCGAGCGCAGCGATGAGCAGGAACGCCCAGCAGAACAGCACCGCGGGCTCGCCGCCGTTCTGCAGCGGGAACAGCGCGTTCTGCTGGTGGACGCTGAAGTAGGCGTAGGCCATCGAGCCGGAGGCGACCAGCGCGGCGGTCCGGGTGCCGATGCCGAGCAGGACGAGCACGCCGCAGACGAGCTGGATGGCGGCGGCGTACCAGCCGGGCCAGCTGCCGACCGGGACGGTGCCGCCGCCGTGCGCGCCGCCGAGGATGCCGAACAGCGAGGCGGCGCCGTGGCAGGCGAACAGCAGGCCGGTGACGGCCCGGTAGAGCGCGACGAGGTGCGGTCGGGCCGCGTCGGTGGCGGCCCTTGCGGTGGTGACGAGGTCGGACATGGAACTCCTCAGCCGGAACCAGTGGGGTGGTTTGCCGTGCGTGCCCTGACCGGGAGTTGACGTGTCGTCGGTTCGTGGGGGGAGATCGGCGCACCGCACCGCGCCGATCATGAACCGGACAAGTCAGTGGGTCCATTGCAGGGTGACAGGGGCGCGACGTCAAGCGGGCATTCGAACCTTCACCCGTGCCGGGCTTGAGTACGGATACTCAGGCGCCGCGCCGCTCCCGCGTTGCAGGCTGATCGGATGCTCTGGTCAGACCCCCGCGACGAACCGTCGCCCGAGGCCCGCGAAGTGCAGCGCAGGCTGCGCCGGACGGCGGTGGTGATGGCGGTGCTGGCCGTGCTCGCCGCGGCGCTGCTGCTGGCCCGGCACGGCTAGGACGGGCCCGGCGGAGCCCTAAGCTTGAGGGCATGACCGCTCGCCGCCCGCTCGTTCTCGCGTCCGCCTCCCCCGCCCGGCTGGGCCTGTTGCGGCAGGCGGGCCTGGATCCGCTGGTGCGGGTGAGCGGGGTGGACGAGGACGCGCTGTCCGCGCCGACGCCCGGCGAGCTGGCGCTGGTGCTGGCCGCGGCCAAGGCCGAGAAGATCGCCGGCGAGCTGGCCGCCGAGCCCGGCGAGCCGCCGATCGTGATCGGCTGCGACTCGGTGCTGGAGCTGGACGGCCAGGCGCTCGGCAAGCCCGCCGACGCCGACGAGGCGGTCCGGCGCTGGCAGTCGATGCGCGGCCGGGCGGGCGTGCTGCGCACCGGTCACTGCGTGATCGACACCGCCACCGGCCGGCAGGCGCAGGCCACCGCCTCCACCACCGTCCGGTTCGGCACCCCGGACGACGCCGAGGTCGCCGCCTACGTCGCCTCCGGCGAACCGCTGCACGTGGCCGGGGCGTTCACCCTGGACGGCCGCTCCGCACCGTTCGTGGAGGGGATCGACGGCGACCCCGGCAATGTGATCGGCCTGTCGCTCCCGCTGCTGCGCCGCCTGCTCGCCGAGCTGGACGTGCGGATCACCGACCTGTGGGCCTGACGGCTCCTCAGCCCGCCGCGGGCGCGCGCTCGGCCAGGTAGGCCTGGACGTCGGGCAGCGCGCCGTCCTTCCCGCGTCGAGGGTGAAGGAGCCCTTGGCGGCCTGCTCGGCGGTCGGGCATCCGTAGGTCGCGGCGGCGGGGCCCGGACCGGCCGCCGCCCCGGTCGAACTGCCGCCGCCGGAGCAGGCGGTGAGCATCAGGGCGGCCGCGGCGAGTGCGGCGGGCAGCACGGAGCGCTTCACGATTCCCCCGTGAATTCTGCGGACAGGTGCCGGCGACGCCAGGGACGGCGGCCGATCCCGGTCAATGGTCTGAACCATTCCGCTATCCCGGTCCGGGATTCGGAAAAGCCGATTCCGGATCGGCGCAGTGCGGAATCGGACAGAACCGGGGCCCCACATCTGTTGCACTGTTCCACCCCCTGGGCCGGTGGGCCGCCATTAGGCTGGCGAGCCGGACCGGAAAGGGGCGACGGGAAGCGGAAAATGACCGATGGTGTGCTGAACGTCGTGCTGGGACTGGTCGCTTCGGCGATCAGTGCGGGCCTGGGCTGGCTGGCGCAGACGCTGCGCCGGCGGCGCCGGCTGGAGCGGGAACGCGCATTCTTCGGGCTGCCGTCCGACGGCGAGGCACTGCTGGTCGCCAACCGGCAGGCCTCCTCCACCGATCCGCACAGCGTGGCCCGTGACGACGTGTACGCGCTGATGGAACTGGCCGCGCTGGTCCGCGAGTGCGGGGCCCGCTCCGTGCTGACCTCGCACGACGAGGTCCGCCAGGGGCTGGGCGACAAGACCGAGTTCTGCGTGGGCGGCCCGGACAGCAACGAACGGACCGCCGCGCACCTGGCGTCCTGGCTGCCCGGCGCGGCGTTCCTCGCCCCGCCGGACGGCGCCGGGCACCCGGTGCGCACGCTGCTGGTCGGCGGGCGGGAGTTCGCCTTCCGGACGGCCGCCGAGCAGGGCGGCGGGACGGCGTACGTGCTGCTGGCCCGGATACACCTGCGGCCGGGCAGCCGGCCGGTGTTCCTGATCGCCGGTCAGACCGCCGTCTCCAACCACGCGGCGGTGCGTCACCTGGCCGCCCGACACCGCGCGCTGGCCCGCCGGTACGGCCCGGACGGGGCGTTCGCGGTGGTGCTGCGGGTGGTCAACACCCGGGCGTACGGCCCGGACGTGGTCGAGTTCGAGGCGGACGTGACCGCCGAGGCGACCGCCCGGCCGCAGCCGGCGGCCGCTTGAACCGACGCCCCGGTGTGGCGAAGGCCACCCGGTCCGCCCGGCCCGCCGGGCACCCCGGCGCGGGCCACCGCGCGCCCGCGGCCTGCGGCGCGTCACCAACCGCCGCCGTCCGTACGGAAGTCGGGACACCGAGCGTGTGAGCACGCTCACCACCAGGGACTACTCGCCGGTAGCGCCCTTTAATCCATAAACTCGACGAGGTTCGAGAAGGGAGCCACAGTGCGCAAGGTGCTCATCGCCAATCGCGGCGAAATCGCTGTCCGCGTCGCCCGGGCGTGCCGGGATGCCGGTATCGCGAGTGTCGCCGTGTACGCCGAGCCGGACCGGGACGCGCTGCACGTGCGGGCGGCCGACGAGGCGTACGCGCTGGGCGGCGACACCCCCGCGAGCAGCTACCTGGACATCGCGAAGGTCCTGAAGGCGGCCGCCGACTCGGGTGCGGACGCGGTCCACCCCGGCTACGGCTTCCTGTCGGAGAACGCCGAGTTCGCGCAGGCCGTGATCGACGCGGGTCTGACCTGGATCGGCCCGCCGCCGCAGGCGATCCGCGACCTGGGCGACAAGGTCACCGCCCGGCACGTCGCGCAGCGCGCGGGCGCGCCGCTGGTGGCGGGCACCGCCGATCCGGTGTCGGGTGCGGACGAGGTGGTCGCGTTCGCGTCGGAGCACGGCCTGCCGGTCGCGATCAAGGCGGCGTTCGGCGGCGGCGGCCGCGGCCTGAAGGTGGCGCGGACGCTGGAGGAGATCCCGGAGCTGTACGAGTCGGCGGTGCGCGAGGCAGTGGCCGCGTTCGGCCGCGGCGAGTGCTTCGTCGAGCAGTACCTGGACAAGCCGCGGCACGTCGAGACCCAGTGCCTGGCGGACCGGCACGGCAACGTGGTCGTCGTCTCCACCCGTGACTGCTCGCTCCAGCGCCGCCACCAGAAGCTGGTCGAGGAGGCCCCCGCGCCGTTCCTGACCGCCGAGCAGAACGCCGAGCTGTACCGGGCGTCGAAGGCGATCCTGCGCGAGGCGGGCTACGTCGGCGCCGGCACCTGCGAGTTCCTGGTCTCCCAGGACGGCCTGATCTCGTTCCTGGAGGTCAACACCCGTCTCCAGGTCGAGCACCCGGTGTCCGAGGAGGTCACCGGTCTCGACCTGGTCCGCGAGATGTTCCGGATCGCCGACGGCGAGGAGCTCGGCTACGACGACCCGGAGGTCCGCGGCCACTCCTTCGAGTTCCGGATCAACGGCGAGGACCCGGGCCGGGGCTTCCTGCCCGCGCCCGGCACCGTGACGCTGTTCGCCCCGCCGTCCGGCCCGGGCGTCCGCCTGGACGCCGGCGTGGAGTCCGGTTCGGTGATCGGCCCCGCCTGGGACTCCCTGCTCGCCAAGCTGATCGTCACCGGCGCCGACCGCAAGCAGGCCCTGCAGCGGGCCCGGCGCGCCCTGGAGGAGTTCAAGGTGGAGGGCATGGCCACCGCCATCCCGTTCCACCAGACCGTGGTCACCGACCCGGCGTTCGCCCCCGAGGTGCACGGCTCCGAGGGCCCGTTCACGGTCTACACCCGGTGGATCGAGACGGAGTTCGAGAACACCATCGCGCCGTTCGCGGGTGCGGGCGGCGACGGCGAGGAGCCCGAGGGCCGCGAGACCGTGGTGGTCGAGGTCGGCGGGAAGCGCATCGAGGTGTCGCTGCCGTCCTCGCTGGGCGTGGCGTCGGCCCCGGCGGCGGGCGCCGGCGCGGGCAAGGCGAAGCGCCGGGTGGGGGCGAAGAAGGCCGCTTCCGCGGTCTCGGGCGACACGCTGGCGTCGCCGATGCAGGGCACCATCGTCAAGGTCGCCGTCGAGGAGGGCCAGGTCGTCGCCGAGGGCGAGCTGATCGTGGTCCTGGAGGCGATGAAGATGGAGCAGCCGCTCAACGCCCACAAGGCCGGCACCGTGACCGGTCTGAAGGCCGAGGTCGGCCAGTCCGTCTCCAGCGGCGCCGCACTCTGCGAGATCAAGGACGTCTGATCCACCGCGAAGGGCGGCGGGAGTTCGCGAACTCCCGCCGCCCTTCGGCCTATCCGGCCGCGTCCAGCACCAACTGCTCGACGCCGCACAGGAACTGCGCCATCTGCGCGCGCTCCAGCAGGGCGCCGTCGGCCACCATCAACAGTTCGATCACGCCCGGGGAAGCCACCACGTCCACCGCGACGGACACTCCCGGTCGGGCCGGGAACGCGTCCGGGAAGCTCAACTCCCGCTCCACCTGCGGGGCTTCGGCCATGCCGTCGGCCATCAGCGCGGCCAGTGGGTCCCGGGTGTCGTTCCAGATCACCGAGTGGTCGGCCAACTCCACGCCCGAGGCCCGCAGTTCGTCCAGGTCGGCGTCCAACTGCGGCTTGCGGTAGCCGGAGTGGCGGTAGGCGGTGAGCACCGGGCCCTGGCAGCGGCCCACCGTCGTGGCGAAGTCCTCGGCCAGCTCCGGGAGATGGAACAGGCCCTCCTGGGCGAGCGTGGTGACGGCCTCGGCGGCCTGCTCGGAGAACCGGTTGCCGACCACCACCTGGAACAGCACCTCGCGCTGCCCGCCGAGCCGCCCCAGCTCGGTGGCGGCGGCGGCCAGCAGCACCGTGGCGTCGCTGGTCCGCAGCCGGGCCGCGGCCACCGGCAGCGCCGCGGCCAGCTGCGGGGAACGCAGCACCGCGAACGGGAACAGCCGCTCCGGGTCCGGTTCGCCGTCCGGACGCGGCAGTTGGGCGCGCGGGCCGGAGCTCAGCTTGTCCCGCCAGTGCCGGCGGGCGGCGGCGTCCCGGCGGCGGCCGCGCGGCGAGTCCTGCTCGACGGCCTCCTCCAACGGCTGCGCGAACGCCCGCTCGGCGCGCAGCTCGGCGGCGCTCCGCCCGGCCGCCAGCAGCGTCAGGTCGCGCACCGCGCGGCGCATCCCCCAGCCGTCCGACGCGGTGTGCGACAGCACCAGCACCACCTGCCGGACCTGGTCGTCCACCAGCACCAGGCCGAGCCGCACCGGCCACTCGCGGGGCAGGTCGAACGCCCGGCCGGCGTACTCGGCGAGCAGCTCCGCCGCGGCCCCGGCGGCCTGCTCGACGCTGTCGCGGTGCAGCACGGCGACCGGCAGCGCCCCGTCCGCGTCCACCTCCTGCACCAGGTCGCCGTCCTCCTCGGCCAGCCTGGTGCGCAAGGCGTCGTGCAGGTGCAGCAGTTCGGCAAAGGCCAGGAGCGCCGCCTCCGGCGACAGGCCCGGTGCGACGGGCGCCGACATCCGCAGGTTGTACCGCGGCGCCTCGGGGCCCAGTTTGACCAGCGCGGCATGGATCGCCCGCTGCCCCCAGGTCGCGGGGCCCCGCCCGCCGCGCGCCCCATGAATCGTCAATTCCCTTGTGCCGTCGAGTCTTTCGCTCGCTGCGTCCATGGGGCCAGACGCTACAAGCGGGCCGGGTGGGGCGGCCAGAGGGCGACGGCCGCCGTCCGGAAGCGGTCAGCGGATCCGTTCGGCGAGCCGCGGGGCGACCGGCAGCCCGCCGTGCGGGGCGGGGCGGCGCTGGCCCGGCAGCGGGCTGCCGGGGGCGAGGCCGGCCGGGGGAACGGGACGGCGCGGCGGCGCGGCGGACGGCTGCGGGTGCACCGCCGGCGCCTCTGCGGACAGGCCGAGCGCGGCGACCGAGATCTGCACCCCGCAGTCGGCGAGCGCGTCGAGCTCCCGGGCGGTCGGGTCCTCGGCCGCCGTGTGCTCGTCGGTGACCAGCCGGGTGATCGCGTCGGTGGCGACGGTCTGGAACATGCTGTCCGCGCCGAGCTTGGTGTGGTCGGCGAGGACGATCACCTCGTTGGCGGACTGCACCAGTGCCCGGTCGACGCTGGCGGAGAGCATGTTGGCGGTGGACAGGCCGCGTTCGGCGGTCAGCCCGCTGCCGGAGATGAAGGCCTTGGTGACCCGCAGCCCGGCCAGCGACTGTTCGGCGCCGCTGCCGACCAGCGCGTAGTTGGAGCCGCGCAGGGTGCCGCCCGTCATCACCACCTCGACCCGGTTGGCGTGTGCCAGCGCCTGGGCGACCAGCAGCGAGTTGGTGACCACCGTCAGCCCCGGCACCCGGGCCAGCCGGCGGGCCAGCTCCTGGGTGGTGGTGCCGGCGCCGACCACGATGGCGTCGCCCTCCTCGACCAGGCCCGCGGCGAGATCGGCGATGGCGCTCTTCTCGGCCGCGGCGAGATGGGTTTTCTGCGGGTAGCCGGGCTCCCGGCTGAAGCCGCCGGGGAGCACCGCGCCGCCGTGGCGGCGGTCGAGCAGCCCTTCGGCCTCCAGCGCCCGGACGTCCCTGCGGACGGTGACTTCGGAGGTCTGGACGACGCGGGCCAGCTCTCGGAGCGACACGGCTCCGTTGGCGCGCACCATCTCGAGGATCAACTGGCGACGTTCTGCAGCAAACACAGAACCGACGGTAACCCGAGTGACCGTCTGCTTTCAGGCGTTTGCACCTGGTAACTGGATTTGCTCACCTAAGAGCGGCGCACGACCGTACAATGTGCGCTCCGCCGGGCGGGTGAGCCGGGCGGCGTGCGCCCGGCTCGCTCCGAACGAGCCGGTGGAACGTCAGGAACCGGCGCCTTCGCGCTTGCGGATGTGCAGCTGGCGCGCCGCCTCGGCGGTGGAGCCGGAGAGCGACGGGTAGACGGTGAAGGTGTTCGCCACCTGTTCGACCGTCAGGTTGTTGTCCACCGCCAGCGAGATGGAGTGGATCAGTTCGGAGGCGCGCGGCGCGACCACCACGCCGCCCACCACGATGCCGGTGCCCGGGCGGGCGAACAGCTTCACGAAGCCGTCCCGGATGCCCTGCATCTTGGCCCGCGGGTTGCCGCGCAGCGGGAGCTTGATCTCGACCGCGTCCATCTTTCCGCAGGACACGTCGGCGTGGGTGTAGCCGACGGTGGCGATCTCCGGGTCGGTGAACACGTTGGACGCCACGGTCTTCAGGTTCAGCGGCTGCACCGCGTCGCCGAGCGCGTGGTACATCGCGATCCGGCCCTGCATGGCGGCCACCGAGGCCAGCATGAACACGCCGGTGCAGTCGCCGGCCGCGTACACGCCGGGGGCGGAGGTGCGGGAGACCCGGTCCACCTTGATCTGGCCCCAGTCGTTGACCGCGACGCCGGCCTCCTCCAGGCCCAGGTCCGCGGTGTTGGGGATGGAGCCGACCGCCATCAGACAGTGCGTGCCGGTGATCACCTTGCCGTCGGCCAGCGTCACCTCGACCCGGTCGCCGATCCGCTTGACGCTCTCCGCGCGGCTGCGGCCCATCACGTTCATGCCGCGACGGCGGAAGACGTCCTCCAGCACCTCGGCGGCGTCCGGGTCCTCGCCCGGCAGCACCCGGTCGCGCGAGGAGACCAGCGTGACGTTCGAGCCGAGCGCCTGGTAGGCGCCGGCGAACTCGGCGCCGGTGACGCCGGAGCCGACCACGATCAGCTCGCGCGGCAGCTCCTCCAGGTCGTACACCTGCGTCCAGGCCAGGATCCGCTCGCCGTCCGGCTGGGCGTCGGGCAGCTCGCGCGGACGCACGCCGGTGGCGATCAGCACCGCGTCGGCGCGCAGCGACTCGACGCTGCCGTCGGCCTGGTCGACCAGCACCTCGCGGGAGCCGTCCAGGCCCTGGCCGCCCGTACCGAGCCGGCCGCGGCCGCGCAGCACGGTGACGCCGGCCCGGGTGACGGCCTGGGTGATGTCGTGCGACTGGGCGATCGCCAGCCGCTTCACCCGTCGGTTCACCTTGCCGAGGTCCACCCCGACCACCCGGGCCGGGTCGACGGCGTCCGGCGCGCCGTCCGCGACCAGGATGCCGAGCTCCTCGTAGGAGCTGTCGAAGGTAGTCATCACCTCGGCGGTGGCGATCAGCGTCTTGGACGGCACGCAGTCCGTCAGCACCGCCGATCCGCCCAGACCGTCGCGATCGACGACGGTCACCTCCGCGCCGAGCTGGGCGGCCACGAGGGCCGCCTCGTATCCGCCTGGTCCGCCACCGATGATCACGATCCGAGTCACGTGCTCCATTGTCCCGCATGCCGGTACGGAGTCCACGCCGGGGCCGCTGCTGCCGACCCTTGCTTCCCGCCCGCGCCCGCGCGTAGGGGCGGGGCCCGCGGCGAGGCCCTGGTCGGGGACCGCGGACGCCCCCGGCCGGCTGCTGCGGGCGGGTCCGGACGAGAGCTGCGGGCGGGTCCGGACGGGGGCGCCGACCCGGTCCGGCCGGGAGCTGCGGGCGGGCGGCTCCCGTAGGCTGACCGTCATGTCGCTCTATGCCGCCTACGCCACCAACCTCGACGCCCGGCAGATGAGCCGGCGTGCCCCGCACTCCCCGCTGCGCGGCTCCGGCTGGCTGTCCGGCTGGCGGCTGACCTTCGGCGGCGAACAGCTGGGCTGGGAAGGCTCGCTGGCCACCGTGGTGGAGGACGAGAAGGACCAGGTCTTCGTCACGCTCTACGACATCGCCCCGATGGACGAGGAGGGCCTGGACCGCTGGGAGGGCGTCCAGCTCGGCATCTACCGCAAGGTGAAGCTGCGCGCCCAGACCCTGGACGGTGAAGTCGCGGTGTGGACGTACGTACTGAACGACTACGAGGGCGGACTGCCCGCCGCCCGGTACCTCGGCCTGATCGCGGACGCCGCGGAGAGCGCCGGCGCCCCCGACGACTACGTGCTGGACCTCCGCCGCCGCCCCTGCTGAGAACGGCCTTCTCGCCTGCGCCGGACGGGAGTTCGGCCGCGCTGCGGTCGGCCCGGCGCAGGCCGGCCGCAGGCCCGGCGGGGACGAATACCACCGTTCCGCACATTCCGGGTAACGATCCGGCATGGCTCGGCCCCATTGTCTACGCGCGTAGGCAGATTTGACCTATCCTCGACCATGTGAACGCATCTCCTCAGACGGTCGTCTCCGCCGACCCCTACGCCGCCGCCCGGGAAGCCGCCGACCGGCTGCGCGAACTCACCGGCGCCGAGCGCCACGACGTCGCCCTGGTGATGGGCTCCGGCTGGGTGCCGGCCGCCGACGCCCTCGGTGAGACGCTCGCCGAGTTCCCGGTCACCGAACTCCCCGGCTTCCCCGCCCCCGCCGTGGCCGGCCACGCGGGCACCATCCGCTCGGTGCGGATGCCCGGCGAGGGCGACCGCCGCGCCCTGGTGTTCCTCGGCCGCAACCACTACTACGAGGGCCACGGCGTGGCCACCGTGGTGCACGGCGTGCGCACCGCCGCCGCGGCCGGCTGCAAGACCATCGTGCTGACCAACGGCTGCGGCGGCCTGCGCCAGGGCTGGACGCCCGGCCAGCCGGTGCTGATCAGCGACCACATCAACCTGACCGCGGACTCCCCGATCGTCGGCGCCAACTTCGTCGACCTCACCGACCTGTACTCCAAGCGCCTGCGCGCGCTCTGCCGCGAGGTCGACCCGTCCCTCGACGAGGCCGTGTACGTGCAGTTCCGCGGCCCGCACTACGAGACCCCGGCCGAGGTCAACATGGCCCGGGTGATCGGCGGCGAACTGGTCGGCATGTCCACCACCCTGGAGGCCATCGCCGCCCGCGAGGCCGGCGCCGAGGTGCTCGGCATCTCGCTGGTCACCAACCTGGCCGCGGGCATCACCGGCGAGCCGCTCAACCACGCCGAGGTGCTGGAGGCCGGCAAGGCGTCCGCCGAGCGGATGGGCGCCCTGCTGGCGAAGGTCCTGGAGCGGATCTGACACCCCGTCCGGGACGCGACTCCCGGGCAGCGCAGCACCTCTGACAGAGAATCGGACAGAGAACCGGCGCAGGACGGCGGCCATCGGCAGGATCCGGTGGCCGCCGTCGCTCCGTTTCGCCGCAGTACTCACACTCCTTCAACCCACGTACAGGGAGCGGGACGCATGCCGAAGGCACCCACCAACGACCTCCTCGACCGGGCCCGCGCCTGGCTGGCCGAGGACCCCGACCCGCAGACCCGCGAGGAGCTGGCCGCGCTGCTGGCCGCCGCCGAGGGCCCGGAGGCCGAGTCCGAGGAGCGGATCGCCTGGTCGCGACTGGCCGAACGGTTCGCCGGCCGCCTCCAGTTCGGCACCGCCGGCCTGCGCGGCGAACTCGGCGCCGGCCCGATGCGGATGAACCGCGCCGTGGTGATCCGCGCCGCCGCCGGCCTCGCCGCGTACGTCCGCAACAACCCGGCGCTCGGCGACCTGGTCGTCATCGGCTACGACGCCCGCCACAAGTCGTACGACTTCGCCGTCGACACCGCCGCCGTCGTGGTCGGCGCCGGCCTGCGCGCCGCGATCCTGCCCCGGCCGCTGCCCACCCCCGTCCTCGCGTACGCCATCCGCCACCTGGGCGCGGCCGCCGGCGTCGTCGTGACGGCCAGTCACAACCCGCCGCAGGACAACGGCTACAAGGTCTACCTCGGCGACGGCTCGCAGATCGTCCCGCCCGCCGACGCCGACATCGCCGCCGAGATCGACGCGCTCGGCGCCCTCGCCTCCGTGCCGCGGGCCACCGAGGGCTGGGAGGTACTCGGCTCCGACGTCCTGGACGCCTACCTCGACCGGGCCGTCTCCGTCCTGGAGACCGACGGCCCCCGCGAACTCACCACCGTCTACACCCCGCTGCACGGCGTCGGCCGCGACGTCCTGCTCGCCGCGTTCGAGCGGGCCGGCTTCCCCGCGCCCGCCGTGGTCGCCGAACAGGCCGAGCCCGACCCGGACTTCCCCACCGTCGCCTTCCCCAACCCGGAAGAGCCCGGCGCGATGGACCTGGCCTTCGCCACCGCCCGCGCCGCCCGCCCCGACCTGATCATCGCCAACGACCCCGACGCGGACCGCTGCGCCGTCGCCGTCCCCACCCCCGACGGCGACTGGCGGATGCTGCGCGGCGACGAGGTCGGCGCCCTGCTCGGCGCGGCCCTCGCCGCCAAGGGCGCGACCGGCGTCTTCGCCACCACCATCGTCTCCTCCACCCTGCTCGGCAAGATCGCCGCCGCGGCCGGCCTCGGCTACGCGGAGACCCTCACCGGCTTCAAGTGGATCTCCCGCGCGGACGGCATCCGCTACGGCTACGAGGAGGCCCTCGGCTACTGCGTCGACCCCGACGGCGTCCGCGACAAGGACGGCATCACCGCCGCCCTCCAGATCACCGAACTCGCCGCCGGACTCAAGCGCGACGGCCGCACCCTCACCGACCTCCTCGACGACCTCGCCCTCGCCCACGGCCTGCACGCCACCGACCAGCTCTCGGTCCGCGTCAACGACCTCACCGTCATCGCCGACGCCATGCGCACCCTCCGCGACAAGCCCCCCGTCGAACTCGCCGGCCTCACCGTCACCCACGCCGACGACCTCACCGCCGGCACCCCCGAGCTCCCCCCCACCGACGGCCTCCGCTACTACCTCACCGGCCCCACCGTCACCTCCGCCCGCATCGTGGTCCGCCCGTCCGGCACCGAGCCCAAGCTCAAGTGCTACCTGGAGACCGTCCTCCCGGTCGCCTCCCGGGACGTCCTCCCGGCCACCCACGAGCAGGCGCGCGCCCTGCTCGCCACCCTCAAGCGGGACCTGGCGACGGCGGCCGGGCTGGCCTGACGTGAAGGATGCGATGCTGCTCCTCCGGTAGGTTTAGCCCTCCGCCTGACCGATGTTTCGGCTGTCCTGTCTGGGATTTGTCGATCTGCTCGGAGGAGCCGCCTCGCACGCGACCGGACGGACGGCCACGACCTCGTAGATACGTGGTCGAGAAGCCCCGCCACTGTCCCGTCCGGCCAGCGTGTGCCGTCCCAAGGGCTGCGAGCCAAGGAGACGGCAGTGACCAGGATGACCGATCAGGACCGGGAAGTCACAGTCTGTGTGGATACCCGCGGCGAGACCTACCATGCGGCAGTGGTCGACCGGATCGGCCGCCACTTGGCGGACCGGGTGTTCCCGGCCACCGGCGCCGGCCACCGGCAACTGCTGTCCTGGCTGCACTCCCACGGCAAGATCACCGCCGCGGGAGCGAGGGGCATCAGCGCCTACGGGGCCAACCTGACCGTCATCGAGGTCACCCGGCCCGACCGCAAGGCCCGCCGGACGAAGGATAAGTCGGACCCGATCGACGCCCATGCCGTTGCAGCCTCCGGCCGCGCCAGCGACATCCCCAAGACCCATGATGGCGTGGTGGAGGCCACCCGCCTCACCGCGGGTCCCCCGCCGCTCGGCGGTCAAGGCCCGCACACAGGCCGTCAACCAGGCCCGACAGCTCTGATCATCACACCGGACGTCCTGCACTCCGACCAGAAATGGGATGGTCGCCCGACTCAGGTTCCCTACTCATGTGGGAAGCACTCTGCACAGACGAGCATCCAGCCGATTAATCCAGCCTCGTTCAAATGAACCTCGAACACCTCGGAATGCTGGCAGTGGCCGAGCCTGAACAATAGGTCCACCAGTACTCCAAATCCCAACTACAGCAGTAGCTGCTACATCGAAAGCCCCGAGAATTCGCTCGACAGGGCTTCCGATGCAGCTTTTACATGCAAGCCTAGAGCTCCATTGCTACTGCACCGATCGGCCTTTCCGTATCGGAATCTACCGCACAAACACAAGCCCACCCCGCGTCAGCAACGGAGAATACAAAGACCTCAGTCGCGTCCGCCACGGAAAGGGAGTCGACGAATTCAGCAACCTCAATGACGACTTTCCCAGACTCGGTGATTGTCATCATCCTTGAACGGTACAACCCGGCAGCCTCTGAGGCTCCGATCGAGGCGGAGTTGAATGAGAAATCGCCAATCCGGCTCAAGATTTCAAGGCCTCGAGCGGCCGCTTGCCAACCTTCATCAGCAAGCTGCGAGAGGAAGCGATGAGCTTCCACTTCAGAAACCTTGACAGACACCTTCCCACCTCCCGAAATTCTATCATCCAAGGTGGAATACATCCGCTCCAGCCACGGATCCAGTAACGAGCACTTCGTTCTCCGCCCATCGGTCTTCGCCATAAAGCCACATCTGACGAATCGGATTACCTCCAGGCATTGGAAGCTTGACTCTCAGGATTACTCCAGGAGTCTCACCCGGTCGAGTACCAAGTCCGAATCTCTTGGCAGTAAATGGAGATGTACTCCATGAAGTAAACTCGCTCTCCGTGTTGTTGCCATTGTGCTCGGCCGGAGTCGCATTACCCCCTCGAGGATGAGCGCTCCCTTCTACTGCGGCAGCATGCCCTTCATGGCCCTTGGGTACCCCACGATAGAGGTAAGCACCCTCCTCGTGCTCCGAAATCAGCTTGTCGAAGCCTGGCAACTCGTCGGATCCATCGCCGCAGTTATGGACCAGTATCGGCGTGGTGCCCGCCAGCACATAGTACGTGTGCAGGTCCGCCACGGTCAGGTTGTGAGCAGTCGTCGGCAGGGTGCTATAGGTCCGAGCGGCGACGACGGTCGCAAGCGTCCCATCAGCAGCTCGAAGTTGGTGTCCGATCGGCACCTCGAGGGCGTCCGACCACTTGTGAGCGGTATCGTCCCAATAGGGATGATGTGCCGTGGAAGTGATGGATCGGATCTCACCCTGAACGGCACGGTCAAGCGTGAGTTGGGTGAATTCGACGTCGTTGTAGCCGGTGATCGTGGCCGTGACGGGCTCGGGCCTGGTCTCACCGGTCTGCGGGTCGGTTGCCAGGACCATGTCGCCGGGTTCGAGCCGGTCGATCGGCTTGGTGCTTCCGTCCGCAAGTTGGACGAGGGTTCCGGCCGGGAAGCTGTTGTGGATCGGGCATGAACCGCCGCTGTCCGCCTTGGCCGCGTCGCCCTCAGCCGCCTTGGCCGCACCTGAGTCTGCCGACTTGGCCGCGTCGGCTTCTGCTGTCTTCGCAGCAGCCGCCTCGGCTTCCGCCGCCTCCTTCTCGGTTTTGCGGGCGATGTTGAGTGCGCTTTCAGCCTCCTTGGCCACGCGCTCGGCACTGCGAATGGCGGTGTACGCCTTCTCGCCCTCGCGCCACAGCTTGAACGCCTTGATGCCGACCTTGACGGCCTTGAAGACCTTGGCCCACGGCACGAAGTTGAGGGCTGTGTTGATGCAGCCCATCACGTCGCCCTTGGTGAAGCAGTCGCGGGCGTCGTTGAACCCGATCAGGTCGCCGACCACGTCGACGATCTTGCTGATCAGTTCCTCGCGTGCCTGCTTCGCCTTGGCGAGCGCCTCGTCGGCGGCCTGCTTCTGACGGAGCGCCTCATTGGAGGAGTCCTGCCCGGACTTGCTGGCCGGTGTGGTGGTGGTGCTGCCGCTGCCGTCTCCGCCTCCACCCATGGTGGCGCCGACGCCACCGGCACAGATTCCGTTGCAGACGTTCGGGGTGGGATCCGGGTCCCGCATGGTGCCGCTCGGGTCGGAGCCGTTGACCGGGTTGTTGTTGGCGTACGCGTAGCTGTTCCAGGACTGCGGATCGGAGCCGTCGAACACCGGGTCGACCGAGAGGAAGCGTCCGGTCCGTGGGTCGTACTGGCGGGCGCCGAGGTTGGTGAATCCGGTGCCCTCGATGGTGCCGCCGACGAAGCCCTTGTCGCCGGCCCAGGTTCCGTTGCCGGGCTGGGTGCCGCGGGCGTTGCCGAAGGGATCGGTGGGGCGTCGGGCCACGTTCAGCGCGGCGGCGTCCATCTGGACACCGGCCGTGCCGTGCGGATCGGAGGCCTGGTAGTAGAGGGCGGTGTCACCACCGTCGACGGCGGTGCGGGTGATGGTCAGTCCGCCGGGGGCGGCGTAGTAGCGGTTGGCGGACAGCTTGCCGGTCGCGGTGTCGAGGGTGACCTCGTCCGTTCCCAGGTTGATGGTGGTCTTGCTGCCGACGCGGCGGATCAGCTGGTTGCCGTTCGCGTCGTAGACGTAGCTGGTGTCGTCGTTGGACCCGGTGTCGTGGACCTTGGCCAGCTTGCCCTGGTTGTTCCAGGTCAGGGTCTTGGTGCCGGACGTGTCCGTGATGGACGTGGTGTTGCCGGTCGCGTCGTAGGTGGACGTGGTGACCTTGCTGGTGCCGTTCGCGCTGGTCGTCGAGGTGAGCAGCGCGTGCGGTCCACCGGTGCCGCCGCCCGTGGTCGGGGCGGTGCTGGGGGCGTTGGGGCCGGTGGCGAAGGTCTGGTCGGTCTGCTTGTCGTTGATGACCGCGCCGCTGGTGTCGTGCTGGACCAGCTGCTTGCGGTTGCCGGTGAGGTCGTAGGAGTAGGACTGCCAGTACGGGGCCGGGCCGCCGATCCGGGCGCCGGCAGTGAGCGACGTCGGCTCGGTGGCGTTGGTGCATCCGCCCATGCCCTGGACGACGTTGGACGCGGTCCCTGTGGTGGTGGTCGCGGTGCCCTTGTCGGTCCACGCCGCGCTGAGGCGGCCGAGGTAGTCGTAGGTGAAGCACTGCAGGTCGGTGTTGGCACCGTCCTGGACGGTCTTCGCCGACGTCATCGACCCGGCTTTGTTGTAGGTGTAGTCGGTGATGTCGACGTGGGTGGTGGTCGCGGTCTGCTTGTCCAGGGTGGACTGCACGACGCGGCCGGTGGCCTGGTCGTACACCTGCGTGGAGACGACCTGCTTGCCGGCTTGGCCCACCGTGGTACGGAGCGGGCGGCCGAACACGTCGTACTTCATGTCCTGGACGTAGTAGTCCAGGCCGCTGGAGGTCTGGAAGTTGCCGTCGATGTCGAAGGAATTGCCGACGGTCTCGGCAGCCAGGCCGCCCACGGCAGGCAGCTTGGTGTTCTTCACGAACCCGAGGACCGGCGAGTACGTGGTCGACCAGTTGTAGGTCTTGGCCAGCAGCTCTTCCTTGGCGACCGACGGGATCGTGATCGATGTCCCGGTCGGCCGGTAGTTGAGGTCGTAGCCGGTGACCGCGCTGGTGTACGCGACCTTGCCGGAGTTGTTGGGGGCGTCGGCGTAGGTGGTCGTGGTGTCGGGCTTGCCCAGCACCTGCGCGTCGTAGGTCCACGCCGCGATCTTCTTGCTCGCGTCGGTGGTGTCGGTCCCGTCGTACTTCGCGACCTGACGACCCAGCAGGTCGTAGGTCACACTGGTCGCCTTGCTGCGCGCGTCGGTGGTGGTGACGACGTGTCCGGCCTTGTCGTAGACCGTGGCCGACGTGCCAGCGTCCGGGTCGGTCGCGCTGATCTGCTGGCCGAGCAGGTCGTAGCTGTAGGTCCACCGGTGTGCCGGGTTGCTGCTGTCCTGGACCCAGGTCGGCTTGCCCGCGACATCGTGCCCGTAGGTGGTGGTGTCGTAGGCCCCGGTCGGGGTGTTGGACTTGTACTGCCGGGCCTCCACGGTGGCACCGGTGGCGTCGGTGATCGTGGTGGTGGCGTAGCCGCCGGGGGGCGGCGTGGTGTCGGTGCGCTCGGCGCCGACGTAGGCCACCGTGGTGCGCCACTGTTCCTGCCCGTAGGCCATGAACTTGGCGGCGGTGACGCGGCCCAGGCCGTCGTACTCGTTCCAGGTCTGGGCCGCGACCTGGGAGTCCTGCGGGAGGAACACGGTCGCGATCGGGCCCGAGTCCGGGTTGAAGTACGACGGGGTGGACTTGACCTGCCAGCCGTGGGAGTCGTAGGTCGCCTCGGAGATCAGGCGGCCGACCTGGCCCTGGGCCGGGAACGACTGCGACTGGCGCACACGCCCGAGGCCGTCGTAGATCTGCAGGCTCTTGGCGTAGGTGCGGTCTTCACGGAGGCTCTCGCTGGTGACGACCGACGGGGAGTCCGAGCCGTTCAGTTGGTACGTGAACTTACGACTCGGGGTGTTGAACTTGGTGTCGGTGTTGCCGGGGTCGCGGCCGGGCAGCCAGACCTCGGTGAGGCGGCCGAGGGCGTCGTAAGTCTCCAGCGTGGTACGGCCGTTCTCGTCGGTCGCCTTGGTGGGCAGGCCGCGAGCCGGGTCGATGACGGTGGCGGACTTCCAGCCGAGCGGGTTGGTGACCTCGACCTTCGAGGGCAGTTCGCCGGTGGCGGGGCTGTACGCCGTGGTAGTGGTCGCGCCGTTCGGGTGAGCGGCGTCGGTGCGGTTGGGGTCGGTGGTGGCGACCTGGCGGCCGTAACCGTCGAACTGGGCCTTGGCGGTCACCCGGTAGGTCGGGGTGTTGTTCGCGCCGTAGGACTCCAGGACGCGGGTCTCGGTCTGGTCGGCCTTGTCGCCGATGGTGCCGAGCGGCTGACCGTCGTAGAGCGTCAGGGCATCGGCGATGGTGTTGTCCGGGGTGGGCGTCTGCCCACAGGCTCCGGCCAACGTCAGGACCCGGTAGGGCAGTTCGACCAGTGCCGGGTTGCTGCCGGAGGCGTAGGTGATCTCCGTGCACTGGCGCTGCGGCAACCCGCTGAGCGAGGTGTCGCCGAGGACATCCGTGGTCTTGAGCCGCCCGGCGTGGTCCTCGTCGTAGCTGGCGTTGCGCTCGGTGGTCCGCCAGCTGCCGTCGGAGAGTCGCGAACGGGACTGCACCTTGGCGGTGTTGACGTACCGGGCCGTGACCTTCGGCAGGTTGTTGGGCTGGGTGTGGGTCGCGGTGATCTTCGACATCCACGGGGTGGTCAGCTCACCGCCGACGACCTTGGCGCCCGCCGCGTCCGACTCGAAGTTCTGGGTCTCCCGGACGAATCCGGCCAGTTCCTCGGCGTCGGTGATGGTGCCGCCCCAGCTGTCGGCGACCTGTCCGCCCATGCCCCGCAGGAAGGTGCTGGTGGACTTGGTCCTGGGACCGTCCGCGCCGGAGCCCGTCGTGGTGGTGACGGTCTGGTAGCCGCGGAAGTTGTCGTACGTGCGGGTGTCGTCGTCCGCGAACTCGGAGTCGTTGCGGTGCCAGGCCGCGCCGCCGCCGTAGCTGTACTGGGTCTCCTTGGCGAGGGTGGAACTGGTGACCAGCGACGCCTCCGAGATCGAGGAGACCAGGTACTTGTTGAACCAGTCGTTGATCGGCTTGGTGTTGTACGGCGAGCCCGGCGGCACCCACTTCACCGGCATGCAGGCCATGGTGTTGCCGGCCTCGGAGGCCGGCATGGTGTTCTTGAGCCGAGAGCACTCGACGGGCTTGTAGGTGACGGTGATCCGGCCACCGGTCTCGGTGGTGATCTCCCTCATCCGGGGTCGGTTGAACTCCGAGACCGCCGGGACCAGGCCGTCGACCCGGTTGGGCAGCTGCGCGGCCGCGAAGGAGACGGCGGGCAGCTGGAGGTCGGCCTGGCCGTTCTTGCCGGTGCGCCGGATGGAGTTCAGCCACAGGGTGGGCGCGGTGTTGTCGCCCGGGTCGGAGAAGACGTGGTTGAGCTCCCAGGAGTCCACCACGCGGGCGGCGCCGCCCACGTACACCGAGGTCTCGACCTTGGTCAGTCGCTTGGAAGTCCAGAACGACGGACCGTAGTTGGTGCACGCGCCGGACGAGGCGCAGGCCTGGTCGAGCGGGGTGTCCGGCCAGGACGACTGGTTGGCGACCACGCGCTGGGCGTCACTGCAGGTCATCGAGCCGGACGCGAAGCAGCGCTCCGCGGTGGAGAAGGTGATCTTCGCTGCGGGGTTGCCGGCGCCCTTGGACGCGATCTGGTCGGAGAGCCGCAGGCCGTACTGGATCTCCGCGACGTTGGAGTACCGGTCGTACGCGGTCAGCGTGCCGGTGCCGTTGTTCTGGCCGCCGCCGCGCGCGTAGTTGTTGGTCTCCTTCGTGTACTTGTACTTGATCAGGTTGCCGTGCAGGTCGACGATGTAGTCGAGGTTCCACTGCCACCCCATCAGGCACCAGGAGGCGGCGCCCGTCGAGGAGTTGTAGCAGGGGTCACCCGCGTGCGGGTGGTACACCGGGACGCGGTTCACCGAGTCGGTGGCCGGGTCGGTGCCGTCGCCGCCGGGCAGGTGGTTGGCACCGAAGTAGTACTGGGTGCCGTCGGTGGTGGTGACCTTGAAGCCCTCGCCGTTCCAGGCCCCGTTGTTCAGGCCGGTCAGCGGGGTGATCACGGTGCCGTCGTCGCCCTGCAGGCGCAGCTCGCCGGTGGTGTCGTCCTTGACCACCAGACCGGCGTGGCCGGCCAGGTTGAGCTGGAGCGACTGTCCGGCCCAGCACTCGTCACCGGACATGTCGATGCCGGACTTGGCGCACGGCTTGTACGAGCGGGAGATCGAGCCGGCCGAGTAGTCCCAGCCGTCACCGACCCAGCCCGACTGCGAGTTGTTGGCCGAGGTACGGCCGTCCACCGACGAGGAGTCGTAGCCCAGCATCACGCTGGGCGCGGCCCCGCCGACCGCGGTCGGCATGTCGAAGGTGTACGAGTAGGTGAAGTTGCCGGAGCTGGAACCGGCGCTCCAGGACGCGGACGGGCTGATCGGCGTCGCCGCGTAGGAGCCCGACGGGCCGGCGGAATCGGTCTGCAGCGACAGCACCAGCGCGCCCGAGGACGCGGTGGAGCCGCCCGCCAGCGCGGCGTGCGTGGTGCCCGCGTCGGGCAGCTGCACGTCGGCGGTCAGCTGGCCCGACGACTGCTCCAGCGCGGACGGCACCGGCGTGCCGGTGCGGCACTCCGGCTTGTCCGGCGTGGTGAGCGCGCACTCGGGCAGCCGCACCAGCCGGGCCCGGTCGGACCACAGCGCGTTGCCGGTCATCGCCCTGACGTCCAGGGAGACCTGGAACTTGTGCCCGGCCTTGGCGGAGCCGCCGGCCCCTTCGACCTTGACCACCGGACCGATCGAGCCGGCCGCCTTGGCCTTGCCGCTGTCCAGCAGATCGACCTTGACCGACGGCGTACCGTCCGCCGCGTCCTTCGCGGTGCCGAGGTCCGTCAGGAACACCGGCAGGTCGCCGGCCCGGACCTTGGCCTTGCCCCCCGCCGCCGGAGCGGCCCCGCCGCCCAGACTGCGGGCCGCCTGCTGCTCCGCCGACACGTCGGTGACCGGAATGGTCACCGAACCGGCCTTCGCCGGAACGGCCGTCGACGCCTTCCACTCCTTCGGCACACCGCCGCCGGGAGTGGAATTGATCTTGCCTTCGTTCCGGCCGTGCACCGAATCCGTCGACTGCAACGGCGTGTTCGGCGGTACCCACACCTTCGGCGCCTTCTCGGCGAACACCGGTGGCGCGCCGATCAATGACCCCGTCACGGCCATGAGCGTCAGCACCCCCACCGCTCGGTATCGGCCTCTCAACCGATCCCGGAGCGGGGTGCGTGCACGCTGTGCCCCCATCTCAATCTCCCCAATTCGGATGGAACCACGCACAAAAGACGCCCCGCCAGGTAGCGGAGCGCCTTGGAGCATGTGCATTGGTCGGTATTGAAACTAGAGATTGACGGGCCGCCAGCACCAGCCCTTGACTGCCAAATTGACCATCCCGTTACAAGCCCTTGAAACGCCACCACCAGAACGATGGAGAATGCGCGCCGGAAACCGCCTCAGTGAATTCACCCGGCCGATTTGTGCGGGCGAATTTCCGAGGCGGTCCGGTCGGCCGAGGGCGCGGAAAGCGCCCTCGGCCGGGCTTGTTCGGCTGCTCGTCAGGCAACCGCCCCCGACTGCCAGCGCTGCGCGTAGGTCTGGTTGCAGTCCCAGATCTGCAACTGCGTCCCGTTGGCGATGTTGCCGTTCGGAATGTCCAGGCAGCGGCCGGACATCGGGTTGAAGAGCGATCCGTCGGAAAGGAAAACCCACTGCTGTGCGGGATTTCCGTCGCAGTTCCACAGCTGGATCTTGGTGCCGTTACCGGTCTGGGCGCCGGTGACGTCGAGGCAGCGGCTGAGGACCTTGACGGTGCCGTTCGGCTGCGCGGTGGCCTTCTGGCCGGCCCCGTAGTTGCAGTCCCAGATCTGGATCGCGGTGCCGTTGGCGTCCACGGAGTTGCTGGTGTCGAGGCACTTGCCGGAACCCACGGCGGGCGGCAGGTCGGCCAGCAGGACGCCGGTGACACTGCCCGGGTTGGTCGGGACGTCGTACACGACGGCGTCGCTGACGTTCCCGTTGAACGAGGAGGCGTACACGCCGCCGTACTGGAAATTGCCGATCACCAGCGGCGCGCTGTAGCCGAACTTGCCGGTGTGGATACCGCTTCCGGCGAGCATGCCGTTGACGTACAGCGTCATCACGCCGGTGTTGGCGTTGTAGCTGGCGGTCAGCCGGTCCCAGCGGTCCTGCTGGAAGCGGGCGGCGCTGGAGCCGACCGTCATGTCGTAGCTCCAGGAGGCGTTGTCGCTGGTGGCCATCCCGAAGCGCCAGTTGGCGTCCTGGTCGGGCCAGAGGATGAAGCCGCTGGAGGCGGCGCCCTTGGTGGACAGCACCGGGCCTTGCTTGCTGCCGTCGCCGGTGCCGGGCTTGGCCCAGACGCTGACGGTGAAGGACTTCGAGGTGTCGACCGTCAGCCGGTTGGTCTGGGCTGCCGAGTAGGCGATCACCGAACCGGAGTCGGCGCCGCTGCTGTTCCGGCCGGCGAAGTGCGCGACGGTCGTGCTCTTCCCGTTGACCGTGTCGGTCGGGAAAGTGACCGCCGGGCTGGCCGTCATCGGGTACTTGCCGTACACGTCGGTGACGGCGGCGTTGTCGAGCTTGATCCGGCCGAGCGCGCGGCGGGTGTCGCCCTGGTCGGCGGGGGTGGCGGCGAAGCCAATGACCACGGTGGAGCCGGCGGCGGCGGTGCCGGGCCAGAGCTTCAGGTGGTTGGCGGCGTCGATGGTCCACAGGTCGGGCAGGCCGTCCTTGGTGGCGTCACCGCTGGAGCCGATCTGCGGGTAGGCGGCGACGGTGAACTTCTGGGTGCCGACCACCCGGGCCTTGCTGGTCGGGTCGACCAGGTTGCCCAAGTCCAGGTGTCCGGCGGCGTTGAGCGAGATGTCGTACGCCCGGATGGTGCCGTCGGTCTTGTCCCGGGTCCACAGTGTGGGCTGATTGGTGCCGGATGCCTTGCCCGGGTTGATCAGTTCGTAGTTGTTCCAGTTGGCGGCGGAGACCTTGAACGCGGCCGCACCGAGCTGGTTGGTGGGGTCGGTGCGGTAGAGCCACAGGCCGCCGGCCTCGACCGTGAGGACCGAGGTCTGCCTGACAGTGGTCAGGGGGTCGTCGTCACTGATCTTGGCGCCCAGCGAACCGAGCGACACCACCTGGGTCAGGCCCCTCCAGTTGCCGCTCCAGCCGCTGGGGGCCGTGGTGAGCGCGTTGCCGGCGGCATCGACCCAGGCCGTCGGCTTGTCCAGCAGCACGGGTGCCCTGAAGGTGCCGTCGCCGTTGTTCTGGTACAGGTAAAGATTGTCGGCGAGAGACGTCCCACCGGCGGTCGCACTGGTCCAGACGACGGCGTCGTCGACCGCGGCAGGCATCTCGCGCAGCGCACCGAGGTGCGTGGTCTTGACGTTCACCCCGGCCGCCGGGTCGCTCTTCCAGGTGGTGCCGCCGGGCGCGAGGCCGAGCGGGGCCGCCTGGAAGTTGGTGGCGTCGGTGTCCAGGCCGATGATCCGCAGGTTGCCGAGGTCGTCGGGGAGCAGGATGTCACCGCGGCCGTCGGCGTTGAGGTCACCGGGGGTGCCGGTGCCGATGCTCGGGTCCCAGGGGGCGTAGAAGGTGTACGGCAGCAGCTGGCTGTAGTTGCCGGCCACGTCCATCGCCTGCACGAACAGGGTGTTGGTGCCCCAGGTGGTCGGGGTGAACGGGAAGGTGCCGGAGGCGCCCTTCACCACGCCGTTGTTGTTCGGGATGCCCGGGGCGTCGCAGGACCAGCCGGTGACGGCGGTCGGGTCGGTGCTCCAGCGGATGCAGGCCACGCCCGAGGCACCCAGGCCGGAGGCGGGCGCCGGGTCCTGGGCGGTGACCTTGAAGCTGCCGGCCTCCCGGACCTTCTTCTTCGGGGTGACACCGATCGTGCCGCTGGCCGGGAAGTCGTCGGAGGAGATGCTCACCTGCGGCGGGGTCTTGTCGACGCGGAAGTAGCACGCGGGCGTGGTGTCCGAGCTCAGCGAGCCGTCTCCGGCGGACGCCGTCCAGCCGTACTGGTGGCCGTCCGTCAGCCGGTTGACCGGAATGGTGCCGGTACCGTAGCTGCCGGCCCCTTGGGTGCTGGACCACACCTGGACGCTGCCGTCGTTGTCGTCCCAGAGGTGGAAGGTCGTCGTCACGGTGGCCCCGATCGGGGACCAGACGCTCGCGTTCAGGTAGATGGACTGGTTGGCACCGACCCAGCCGGGCTGGTACCACGCGTAGCCGCCACCCGGGGTCTGGCAGTCGTTGCGCTGGTTGCCGAGGCCCGGGTCGTTGACGAAGCCGGGCGTGGGCGTGGTGCGCGGCCACCAGATGGTGGGCGTGATGTCGTAGTACGTGGTGATGTACGGGTCGGCGCCGAGGTGGTGGCGCAGCAGCTTGTTGTACTCGTCCTCGGCGGAGAACCCGATCGTCCAGTTCGACGCCTTGCTGTTGATGAGCGTCTGCATCCAGCCCTTGACGTCATAGGTCATCTGGCCGGTGTTGGTGATGTCCGCGTTGGCGACCCAGGTGCAGCCGACCATCTTGCCGTTGGTGCCGCAGGGCTGGTTGTTCCAGGTGGTGGTGCCCTGGAAAGCGGGGGTGTGGTAGACGTTGATCGTGGACGGGGTGCCGGGCGAGGCCGCTTCGGTCACGGGGACGAACAGGGTCGCCCGGTTGACGGTCGCGGTGCCGTGCCCGCCGCCTTCGAACATCTGGCTCGGAATGGACAGCTGGTAGTACGAGCGGTAGCGCCCGTAGCCCGTGCAGTTGTCGTAGCCGCAGTAGCCGACGCCCAGGCTGCTGAGCGTGTTGACGTTCGCGGTGTCCTGGTGGTTCTCCTGCACCTGCGCATTGACCTGCCTCGTACCGGAGACGCTGGTCTCCGGGTCGAGGTACCAGGGGCCTGCGCCCTGACCGAACGTGGCCCGGTCCGGCGTCAGCACCAGTTCCGTGGCACTGGCGGAGACCCCGATGGCGGAGACCGCGGCAGCCGTGCCGGGACGCTCGGCCGTCGACGTGTCGGCCGTGGGCGGCGCGTCGGCGGCGGCGGGGGCGGCGAACAGCGACTTCGGCTGCGCCGTGCCGGACTTCACCAGCGGGGCGGCCGGGACGGGCACGGTGGAGTCCCACTGGAACGGGGTGGGCGCGTGGAAGCGTTCCTTGCCCTGGCCGTCCTTGAACGAGATGTTGCCCGCGGCGTCCGCCTCCGCCTGCACACCGTTGGTCTGCAGCGGGAAGTGCAGGCTCTTCAGCCGCTGGTCGGCGGCAGCCTGCGCGGTCTTCACCACGATCACGTCGCGCCAGCCGCCGTCCGGACGGGCCGTCACCTGGAGGTCCACGTCGGGCAGGACGGAGGCGTAGGTGGCGGTCGCGCCGTTCAGGGTCGGCGCGGGCAGCGGGAACGGCGCGGTGATCGACATCGAGGTGCCGTCCGCGGTGGTGATCTTCGCCAGCGGGCCGGTGCCGCCGCCGGACAGCACCAGGTCCGACCCGGTCAGGGCCGGGGTGACGGTGCCGTTCGCGTTTTTGCGCAGCGTCGGGTCGAGCTTCTGCCAGGAGCCGGTGCGCTTGGTCCGGACGTCCTGGGCGTGGGCCTCGGAGTACATCGTCCGGCCGTCGGTGTCGGCGAAGACCTCAGTGGTCTCGTCGGTCATCGCGTCGATCCGGACCGGCTTCCCCGTGTCCTTGGCCTGCTGCAGGGCCGCCCGAACGGCCTTGGTCTGCTCGCTCTCGGCCGGCGGCTGGGTGTTCTCCGTGCCGGTGGAGGCCGTCGGCTGGGCCGTCGGCTGGGGCGTCGGATCGGCGGCCCAGGCCGCCGGGGAGGAGAGGGCGGTGAGCACGAGCGCCGTGGCCGCGGCCACCGTCACCCGGCCGAGCGCCCCTCTACCGTCGGATCGAGCACCCCGTCTGCGGTTTCTCGATGGGGTCGTGTGGGACATGCGTGCGCGGTCTCCCTCCCAGTAGCCCGCCCCCCACGGACAGGCACTCGGTCGGGAACAATGCATGCTCCGTGGAGAAAAGGTCAAGGCCTTTCGACGGGATGCCCACGAATGTCCTGAAAGATCGTCAAGGTTCGTTCATGCAAGGGAATATGACGTCCGCACAGGGAAAAATCCGACACCTGAGACTCCGGTGAGTTCGCCGACAAAACAGGACGAGTTCGCGAATCCCGCAGGAACGCAAAGAGGGCCCCGGGAAGAATCCCGAGGCCCTTCAGGGTCGCGTCGTCAGATCGCGGCGACGACCGAAACCAGGGCGACCAGCCCCACCAGCGTGGGGGCGATCACCCACCAGCACCAGGTGGCCCGGACCTCGCCGGTGGCGCCGGGGTTGCCGGCGTTGCGCTCGGCCTGCTCCTGGAGGGAGGCGACCACGGCGTCGGACCAGGCGCGGTCGGAGTCGAGGTGGTGGTGGCCCGGCACCGGCTTGGTACGGGGCTTGGGCTCCGTCGGGCCGCCCTGGGCGGCGGCCCTGGCGGCCTTGGCCGCGCGGCGGGTGGCCTTCTGACGCTGGCGGATCGAGACCGGGATCGCCCAGACCTGGAACTTGCGTCCGCCGGCGAAGAGTTCGACCGAATAGCCGGCCTTGAGCCCCTCCACGCTGGCCCACGGCGCGACCACGGTGCGCAGCGGGTTGCGGACCAGCAGCCGCTGGTCGTTGGCCTTCACCACGGGCCGCAGCGTGTAGGCGGCCACCGGGAAGGCGAAGACGGGTGCGGCGGCGAGCGCGACCCAGGGGGTCGCGCCGGTGCCGGAGACGACGGCGTCGATGATCAGCCAGCCGGCGACTCCGAGCAGCATGACGCCCGCGATGACGCCGGGGACGGAGCGGTGGACGCGGTCGGCGTACTTGGGCCCGTCGGCGGCGGACCCCTGGTCGGGTGTCCGGTCGGATTCGGTCATGGCGTCGATTCTGCCCCAGGTCGGGGCCGTCCCCAATGGCGGCCGGGGCACGGGACGGTCACGAATGACCCGTCCCGTGACCTGGGGTGTTCGGGCCGCACACCTGCACGGCACGGCCGCACCCGGGGGCCAGCAGCGTTCAGGCGGTGCGTCGGCGCAGGGTGGCCGCGCCGAGGGCGAGCGCGAGGAGCGCGCTGCCGGCGACCACCGCGAGGTCGGCCACCACGCGTCCGCCGATACCGCTCTGCGTGGTGATGCGGCCCATCGCGTCGACGGCGTAGGAGAGCGGCAGGACGTCGGAGATCACCCGCAGGACGGGGGCCATGTCGGCACGGGGCACGAAAAGTCCGCACAGCAGGAGTTGCGGCAGCAGCACGGCGGGCAGGAACTGGACGGCCTGGAACTCGGTGGCGGCGAACGCGGAGACCAGCAGGCCGAGGGCCATGCCGAGCAGTCCGTCCGCGAGCGCGACGGCGAACACCATCCAGGTGGGGCCGGCGACCGTCAGGCCGAGCAGTCCGATGGTGAGGGCGGAGGCGAGCGCGGCCTGCACCAGGGCGACCAGGCCGAACGCGAGGGCGTAGCCGAGCAGCAGGTCGAGCTTGCCGAGCGGCATGGTGAGCAGCCGTTCCAGGGTGCCGGTGGTGCGTTCGCGCAGCATCGCGACCGAGGTGACCAGGAACATCACCATCAGCGGGAAGATGCCGAGCAGTTCCGGGCCGATCCGGTCGAAGGTGCCGGGCTGCCGGTCGTACATGTACTTGAGCAGCACCAGCAGCAGACAGGGAACGACCAGCAGCATGCCGACGGTGCGCGGGTCGTGCCGCAGTTGGGCGAGGACGCGGCGGGCGGTGGCGAGGGTGCGGCGGGCGGCGGCGCTCATCGGGCGGTCTCCTGCGGGTGCTCCACGAGGGTGAGGAAGGCGCTTTCCACGTCGCTCGCGCCGGTGGCGGCGAGCAGCGCGGCGGGGGTGTCGTGGGCGAGCAGTCGGCCGTCGCGCATCAGCAGCAGGCGGTCGCAGCGGGTGGCTTCGTCCATCACGTGGCTGGAGACCAGCAGGGTGGCGCCGGCGGCGGCGAGGTCGCGGAACAGCTGCCAGAGGTCGCGGCGCAGCACCGGGTCGAGGCCGACCGTGGGTTCGTCGAGGACCAGCAGGTCGGGCCGGCCGAGCAGGGCGGCGGCGAGCGAGACGCGGGCCCGCTGGCCGCCGGAGAGCCGGGCGACGGGGGTGCGGCGGTGGGCGTCCAGGCCGACCTGTTCGATCACCCGGTCGGGGTCGGTGCGCGGGGCGCCGAGGATCGCGGCGAAGTGGTCGAGGTTCTCGCCGACCGTCAGGTCTCCGTACACGGAGGGTGCCTGGGTGACGTAGCCGACCCGATCGCGCAGGACGGCGCTGCCGGCCGGGTGGCCGAGCACGGTGACGGTGCCGGCCGCAATCCGCTGCACGCCGACGACGGCGCGCAGCAGGGTGGTCTTGCCGCAGCCGCTGGGGCCGAGCAGTCCGGTGACGGTGCCGCGGGGGACGTCGAGGTCGAGGCCGGGCAGCACGGTGGCGCCGCCGCGCCGGACGACGAGTCCGGCGATCCGGATCGCGGGGTCGTGCGCCGACCCCGCCAAGGAATTCATCATGTGATGAATTCTGCGCCCGCCCCGCGAACCCCGTCAAGACCGCGCACACCCGCCACCGCGAACCACAGCACCCCGGCAAAACCCCCGCACCCCCCACCGCCACGAACCGCAGCACCCCCGCCACCGTGAGCTGCGTCACCCCCGTCAACCCGGGCACCCCGGCCGTTCGTAGCCACAGGTAAGCAACCGAGAACCTGCAAGGAGCCGACCGATGACCGAGGAGGAGTTCACCGAGTTCTACAGCCACTCGGTCCGTCGGCTCACCGGCCAGCTGTATCTCGTCACCGGCGACCTGCACGAGGCGCAGGACGTGGTCCAGGAGGCCTTCGTCCGCGCCTGGGGCCACCGCCGCACCCTCGACCGCGACCACGCCCCCGAGGCCTGGGTGCGCACCGTCGCGGGCCGGCTGGCGATCAGCCGCTGGCGGCGGGCCCGCACCGCCACCCGGGCCTGGCGGCGGCACGGCGAGCCCGCCGACGTGGCCGGTCCGGACCCGGGCGCCGTCGACCTGGCCGCCGCCCTGCACCGCCTGTCCGAGCGCCAGCGGCTGTGCGCCGCCCTGTTCTACGTCTGCGACCTGCCGCTGGACCGGATCGCCGCCGAGACCGGCATGGCCCCGGGCACCGTCAAGGCCCATCTGTCCCGGGCCCGGACCGCCCTCGCCCAGCACCTCGACACCCCCTCCGAGGCCGAGGAGACCCACCGATGAACTCCCCCGACCCGCGGCTGACGGACGCCCTGCGGACGGCCGCCGACGCCGCCGCCGCCCGCACCGCGGCCCCGCCCGCCCGGCACATCGCCGCCCTGGGCCGCCGACGCCGCCGGGTCCGGGTCGGCGCGACCCTGACCGTCGCCGCCTGCCTGGCCGTCGCCGCGGGCGTCACGCTCGACCCCGGCCGCCCGCCCCGCCCGGTCGGCCCGGCCGACGCCCCGGCGGTCGTCCGGACGCCGGCCCCGTCCGTCACCCCCGGCCCGAGCGCCTCCCCCACCCCGACCCACAGCGCCACCGTCACCCCGCCGCCGGTACCCAGCACCACCTACCCGCAGCCCTGACCAGGACCGCCGATGACCCTCACCGCCCTGCCCCACCGTCCGCCCACCACGGTCGCCCCGCCCCGCCCCGCGTTACCGGCCCGGCTGTGGCACGCCGCCGGCCCGGCCCTGGCGGTGTACGCGGGCGCGCTGGTCCTGCACCTGGCCCTGCTGGCCGTGATGATCACCCGGCCCGGCCGTACGCTGACCGACCGGCTGACCGCCTGGGACGGGCGGCACTTCCTGGAGATAGCCGCCGGCGGCTACCCGGACGCCTACACCTACACCCCCGACGGCGAGCTGACCGGCAACAACCTGGCGTTCTTCCCGCTGTTCCCGATGCTGGTCCGCGCCGTGCACGCCGTGACCGGGCTCAGCTGGTCCGCGGCCGGCATCGTCGCCGCGCAACTGGCGCTGCTCGCCGCCCTGGTGACCGTCCACCGGCTGGTGAGCCGGCTCCGCACCCGGCGGACCGCCACCGCGACGCTGGTGCTGCTGGCCGCCGCGCAGCCGATGTCCCTGGTGTTCTTCATGGCCTACAGCGAGTCGCTGCTGCTGGCCACCGCCGCCGCCACCCTGCTCGCCGCGCACCGCCGCGCCTGGCCCGCGGCCGGCCTGTTCGCCTTCCTCGCCGGTCTGACCCGCCCGGCCGGCGTCGCCGTGGTCGCCGCGCTCGGCGTCGCCGCGCTGCTCGAACTGCGCCGCGAACGCCGCCTGCTCCCCGGGCCGGTGGCCGCCACCGCGCTGGCCTGCACCGGCACCCCGCTGTACCTGTGGTGGGTCGGCCGCCGACTGGGCGACGCCGACGCCTGGTTCACCGTCCAGCAGGCCGGCTGGGGCACCCGCTGGGACTGGGGTGCCTCGCTGGGCGAGTTCCTGCTCCGCACCCTGCACACCGGCGAGGGCTGGGTCCCGGTCTCCGTCGCCGTCCTGGTCCTCGCCCACCTGCTCGGCACCGCACTGGCGATCCGCCGCCCCGGCTGGCCGCCGCTGGCGGTCTACGGCCTGACGGTCGTGGTCCTGACCCTGGCGCAGAGCAACTACTACCATTGCAAGCCGCGCCTGCTGGCCCCCGCACTGCTCTTCCTGCTCCCCGCCGCCGACGCCCTCGCCCGGGCCCGCCGCGGCACCCGGATCGCCGTTCTCGGCGGCGCGTCCCTGTTCGGCTGCTGGTACGGCGCCTACCTGCTCACCGCCTGGCCGTACGCCATCTGATCGGCCGTCGGCCGACCCGGTCGAGAGGCTTGACAGCCCTGCAATATGCGGTAGGGCGACACCGGGCCGGTTCGGTACGATTGCGGCGGCCGGGCGGCTGCTGAGAACGCGTCGCGGACCGGCCCTCGACACCCGCTCGCGGGCACCGCCGCGTGCCCGCCGGAGAGCATCGGAGTTCCCCAGGATGACTCGGCAGTTGATCACCAGCGCGCTTCCCTACATCAACGGGATCAAGCACCTGGGCAACATGGTCGGGTCGATGCTCCCGGCGGACGTGTACTCCCGCTACCTGCGCCAGCGCGGCCACGAAGTGCTGTACATCTGCGCCACCGACGAGCACGGCACCCCGGCCGAGCTGGCCGCCCAGGAGGCCGGGCTGCCGGTCGCCGAGTTCTGCGCCCGGGCGCACGACCAGCAGAAGGCCATCTACGACGGCTTCCAGCTGTCCTTCGACTTCTTCGGCCGCTCGTCCTCGCCGCAGAACCGGGAGATCACCCAGGAGATCGCCCGCGAGCTGCACGCCAACGGCTTCATCGAGGAGCGGGCGATCCGCCAGGTCTACTCGATCGCCGACGGCCGCTTCCTGCCCGACCGCTACATCGTCGGCACCTGCCCGCACTGCGGCTACGACAAGGCCCGCGGCGACCAGTGCGAGAGCTGCACCCGCGTGCTCGACCCGACCGACCTGCTGGAGCCGCGCTCGGCGATCAGCGGCAGCTCCGAGCTGGAGGTCCGGGAGACCAAGCACCTGTTCCTGCTCCAGTCCAAGCTCACCGACGAGGTCGAGGCCTGGATCGACGAGAACGGCGGCAACTGGCCGGTGCTGGCCTCCTCGATCGCCCGCAAGTGGCTCACCGAGGGCCTCCAGGACCGCGCCATCACCCGCGACCTGGAGTGGGGCGTCCCCGTCCCCGCCGACACCTGGCCGGAGCTGGCCGCCGAGGGCAAGGTCTTCTACGTCTGGTTCGACGCCCCGATCGAGTACATCGGCGCCACCAAGGAGTGGGCCGACGCGACCGGCGGCGACTGGCGCTCCTGGTGGTACGAGGCCGACGACACCGTCCGCTACACCGAGTTCATGGCCAAGGACAACGTCCCGTTCCACACGGTGATGTTCCCCGCCACCATCCTCGGCTCCCGCCAGCCCTGGAAGAAGGTCGACTACGTCAAGGCCTTCAACTGGCTGACGTACTACGGCGGCAAGTTCTCCACCAGCCAGAAGCTCGGCATCTTCACCGACGTCGCGCTCGAACTGCTCCCCGCCGACTACTGGCGCTACTACCTGATGGCGAACGCCCCGGAGTCCGACGACTCCAGCTTCACCTGGGACCTGTTCGCGGCCACCGTCAACAAGGACCTCGCCGACACCCTCGGCAACTTCGTCAACCGGGTGCTGTCCTTCAGCCGCAAGCGCTTCGGCGACGAGGTCCCGGCCGGCGCCGAGAACAGCGAGACGGAGATCGCGCTCGGCGCGCAGATCGCCGAACTGCTCGCCGAGTACGAGGCGCAGCTGGACGCGCTCAACTTCCGCAAGGCCGCGCAGGCGCTGCGCGCGCTCTGGTCGGCCGGCAACGCCTACCTCGACGTGACCGCGCCGTGGACGCAGATCAAGACCGACCCGGAGGCCGCGGCCCGCACCCTGCGCACCGCGATCAACCTGATCCACCTGTACGCGGTGGTCTCCGAGCCGTTCATCCCGACCGCGGCCCGCACCATCCGCGAGTCCTTCGCGCTCGACGGCGACACCCGGACCTGGATCTCGGCCGACGAGGCCCGGGCGCTCTCGCTGGTCCCGGCCGGCACCGGATTCACCGTGCCGCCGGTGCTGTTCGCCAAGATCACCGACGAGGACCTGGCCGCCTGGACCGAGCGCTTCGGCGGCGGCCAGGCCTGACCGTCCGTCAGCCCGTCAGGTACCCCTGGACGGTGCGGCCCAGCAACGGGGCCAGCACCTCCGGGGGTGCCGAGGCGAGCGGCTCCACCGCGATCACGTACCGGGCCACCGCCAGGCCGACGATCTGCGACATCACCAGCTCCACCCGCAACTCCGGCTGATCGACCTCCAGTTGGGCGGCCACCCGGTCGACCAGCTCGGTCACCATGAACGACCGCATCAGCGCCGCCACCTCCTCGCTGGCCGCCGCCGTCCGCAGCAGCGCCAGCAGCCGCTCACGCACCGGCGGCTGCTCCCACAGCGCCAGCACGAACGCCGCCACCCGCTCCCCGGCCGTCGCCGGATCGCCCGCGAACACGCCCTCGACCACGTCCCGCGGCTCGAACGGGAACTCCAGCGCGGCCATGAACAGCCGGTCCTTGCTCCCGAAGTAGTGGTGCAGCAGCGCCGCATCCACCCCCGCCGCCCGGGCGATCGCCCGCATGCTCGCCTTCTGGTACCCCCTCGCCGCGAACTCGGCCCGCGCCGCGACCAGCACCATCCCCCGGGTGTCCCCACCCCCGGGCCGCCGACCCCTTGCCTTCGCCTCAGTCACGCGACCATTGTGCAGGGCAAGAACCCAGGAGCCCGGGCACCGGCGTGAGCCCCGACAGGGGCTCGGGGAACGGCGAGGCCGAGTCTGCGAGCGATCAACAGGGCGCAAAGCGTTCCGCCGTTTCAGGTCCCCGTCTTTGACCCGAAGCAACACGACCACCAGCGGCCCCCGACCCCTCCGCCACGAACTCTCGCCGTTCCCCGAGCCCCTGGTTTCGCACCCCCCAGCCCCCGAATTCACACCCCCGAGCCCCTGGTTTCGCACCCCCCAGCCCTGATTTCCCGCCCCACCTACCGTCTCCCTACGCGCGTAGATATGCTGCTCTGGTGACTATGTCCACTCTTGCAGCCAACGCCCCCGGCGCCACGGGCGGCGGCCTCGCGGACGTCGCGGCGTCCGAGGCCACCCTGCGCCGTTTCCTGCACGGCCTGCCCGGGGTCGACCAGGTGGGCCTGGAGTCGCGCGCAGCGACTCTCGGTACCCGGTCGATCAAGACCACCGCCAAGGCCTTCGCCATCGATCTCGCCATCTCGATGATCGACCTGACCACGCTGGAGGGCGCGGACACGGTCGGCAAGGTCCGCTCGCTGTGCGCGAAGGGCCTGAACCCGGACCCGACCGACCGCACCGCACCGCAGGTCGCGGCGATCTGCGTGTACCCGGACATGGTCGCCACCGCCAAGGACGCGCTGCGCGGCAGCGGCATCCAGGTGGCGTCGGTGGCCACCGCGTTCCCGTCCGGCCGGGCCGGGATGCCCGTGAAGCTGGCGGACACCGCGGAGGCGGTCGCCGCGGGCGCCGACGAGATCGACATGGTGATCGACCGGGGCGCGTTCCTCTCCGGCCGCTACCTGGAGGTCTTCGAGGAGATCCGCGCCGTCAAGGAGGCGTGCAGGCGCCCCGACGGCAGCTCCGCCCACCTGAAGGTGATCTTCGAGACCGGCGAGCTGCAGACGTACGACAACGTCCGCCGGGCGTCCTGGCTCGCGATGATCGCGGGCGCGGACTTCATCAAGACGTCCACCGGCAAGGTCGCGGTGAACGCCACTCCCCCGGTGACGCTGCTGATGCTGGAGGCGGTGCGGGACTTCCGCGCGGCCACCGGCACGCAGGTCGGTGTGAAGCCGGCCGGCGGCATCCGCACCACCAAGGACGCGATGAAGTACCTGGTGATGGTGAACGAGACGCTGGGCGACGACTGGCTGAGCCCGCACTGGTTCCGGTTCGGCGCGTCCAGCCTGCTGAACGACCTGCTGATGCAGCGCCAGAAGCTGCGCACCGGCCGGTACTCCGGTCCCGACTACGTGACGGTGGACTGACCATGGCAAAGACCGAGAAGAAGACCGCGCAGCCGACTCGCAGGGCAGGCCTGTTCGAGTACGCGCCCGCGCCCGAGTCCCCCGCCGCCGCGGGTGAGATCGCGACGTCCTACGGCCACTTCATCGGCGGCCGGTTCGTCGACTCCTCCGGCTCGGAGGCGCTGAAGACCGTCAACCCGGCGACCGAGCAGGTGCTCGCGGAGTTCGCGCAGGGCACCGAGGAGGACGTGGACCGCGCGGTGCAGGCGGCCCGCAAGGCGTTCGCCGACTGGTCGGCGCTGCCGGGCAGCGAGCGTGCCAAGTACCTGTTCCGGATCGCCCGGATCGTCCAGGAGCGCAGCCGCGAGCTGGCTGTCCTGGAGTCGATCGACAACGGCAAGCCGATCCGGGAGACCCGCGACGTCGACCTGCCGCTGGTCGCCGCGCACTTCTTCTACTACGCGGGCTGGGCCGACAAGCTGGACTTCGCCGGCTTCGGTTCGAACCCGCGTCCGCTGGGTGTCGCCGCGCAGGTGATCCCGTGGAACTTCCCGCTGCTGATGCTGGCCTGGAAGGTCGCCCCGGCGCTGGCCACCGGCAACACGGTGGTGCTGAAGCCTGCGGAGACCACCCCGCTGACCGCTCTGCGGTTCGCCGAGATCTGCCGCCAGGCGGGCCTGCCGGACGGTGTGGTGAACATCGTCACCGGTGACGGCCGCACCGGCGCCGCGCTGACCGCGCACCCGGACGTGAACAAGGTCGCGTTCACCGGCTCGACCCCGGTCGGCCGGGCGATCGCCAAGCAGGTCGCCGGCACCCGCAAGAAGCTCTCGCTGGAGCTCGGCGGCAAGGCCGCGAACATCGTGTTCGACGACGCGCCGCTGGACCAGGCCGTCGAAGGCATCGTCAACGGCATCTTCTTCAACCAGGGCCACGTGTGCTGCGCGGGCAGCCGCCTGCTGGTGCAGGAATCGATCCAGGACGAGCTGCTGGACGCGCTGAAGCGCCGGATGGGCACCCTGCGGGTCGGCGACCCGCTGGACAAGAACACCGACATCGGCGCGATCAACTCGGCCGCGCAGCTGGCCCGGATCACCGAGCTGGCCGCCGCGGGCGAGCAGGAGGGCGCCGAGCGCTGGGCGCCGGAGTGCGAACTGCCGGGCGCGGGCTACTGGTTCCGCCCGACGCTGTTCACCGGCGTCTCGCAGGCGCACCGGATCGCCCGCGAGGAGATCTTCGGCCCGGTGCTGTCGGTGCTGACCTTCCGCACCCCCGCCGAGGCGGTGGAGAAGGCCAACAACACCCCGTACGGCCTGTCCGCGGGCATCTGGACGGAGAAGGGCTCGCGCATCCTGTGGATGGCGAACCGGCTCCGGGCGGGCGTGGTGTGGGCGAACACCTTCAACAAGTTCGACCCGACCTCGCCGTTCGGCGGGTACAAGGAGTCCGGTTACGGCCGCGAGGGCGGTCGCCACGGTCTGGAGCCCTACCTGAATGTCGAGGCCCTCGATGTCTGAGTCCACCGTCCGACTGGACATCTACAAGACCTACAAGCTGTACGTCGGCGGGAAGTTCCCCCGCTCCGAGAGCGGCCGGGTGTACGAAGTGACTGACGCAAAGGGCCAGTGGCTGGCCAACGCCCCGCTGGGCACCCGCAAGGACGCCCGGGACGCCGTGGTGGCGGCCCGCGCGGCCGTGAAGGGCTGGTCGGGCACCACCGCGTACAACCGCGGCCAGGTGCTGTACCGGGTGGCGGAGATGCTGCAGGGCCGCCGCGAGCAGTTCGTCGCCGAGGTGGCTGCCGCCGAGGGGCTGGGTGCCAAGAAGGCGGCGGCGCTGGTGGACGCGGCGATCGACCGCTGGGTCTGGTACGCGGGCTGGACCGACAAGGTCGCGCAGGTCGCGGGCGGCGCCAACCCGGTGGCCGGCCCGTTCTTCAACCTGTCCACCCCGGAGCCGACCGGCGTGGTCGGCGTGGTCGCGCCGCGCACCGGTCACGGTTTCTCGCTGCTCGGCCTGGTGTCGGTGATCGCCCCGGCGATCGCCACCGGCAACACCGTGGTGGTGGCGGTCGCCGAGCAGGCGCCGCTGCCCGCCCTGTCGCTGGGCGAGGTGCTCGCCACCTCCGACGTGCCGGGCGGCGTGGTCAACCTGATCTCCGGCCGCACCGCGGACATCGCCCCCACGCTGGCCTCCCACCAGGACGTCAACGCCGTCGACCTGGCCGGCGCGATCGACCCGGACGGCCCCGGCGCGGCTACCGCCCTGGAGGCGTCGGCGGCGGATACATTGAAGCGAGTGGTCCGACCGGCCGCCGACCCGTCCGCCGTGGACTGGACGGACTCCCCCGGCACCGGGCGACTGCTCTCCTTCCTGGAGACCAAGACGGTCTGGCACCCGATGGGCATCTAGCCCGGCCCGACCGGCCAACTCCACACAGACCGGCCGCCCTCAGCGCCCCTACCCCCCCCCGGGGGCCCGGGCGGCCGCGACGGGCCCGCACTTCTCCCCCCCCCTGGTGCGGGCCCGTCCTCATGCCCTCGTCTCCCCGAATCGGGGCCGAACGGCGGGTTACGACCAGCCCGCCGGATGCCTCAGACTGGTATCTCGTGAGTGACTCCCCGCTGAACCGCCGCCCGATATCCCGCGTCATCCTGCTGTCGGGCCCCTCGGGGTCGGGGAAGTCCTCGCTGGCCGAGCGCAGCGGCCTGCCGGTGCTGCAACTCGACGACTTCTACAAGGACGGCGACGACCCGACACTGCCCCAACTGCCGGACGGCGGCGGGCCGGACTGGGACTCGCCGGACTCCTGGCACGGCGAGCAGGCGCTGGCGGCGATCCGGGCGCTGACCTTCGACGGCCAGGCCGACGTGCCGGTGTACTCGATCCCGGCGAACGGCCGCTCCGGCCACCGCGCCATGGAACTGGACGGCGCGGTGGCGTTCGTCGCCGAAGGCATCTTCGCGGCCGAACTGGTCCGCCGCTGCCAGGCCGAGGGCCTGCTCGGCGATGCCCTGTGCCTGCGCAACAAGCCGTCCACCACGGCCTGGCGGCGCTTCCGCCGGGACGTCCGCGAGGGCCGCAAGTCCATCCCCTACCTGCTGCGCCGCGGCTGGCGGCTGATGCGCGCCGAGCGAGGTATCGTGGCCCGCCAGGTCGAGCTGGGTTCGTACGCCTGCTCGGGCGTCGAGGCCGGCCGCCGGATCGCCGCGGTGGCCCGGCAGCTGCCCGCCGAACTGGTCTGAGTCGCAAGGGGGAACAGCCGTGGACGAACGCTGGCTGGTGGCGGGGCTGGGCAATCCGACCCGCCGCTACGCGGGGACCAGGCACAACGCGGGCTTCCTGGTGGCGGACCGACTGGCCGGGCGCCACGGCGCCCGCTGGCGCGGGCTGACCACCCGCACCGCCTCGTTCGAACTGGACGGCCGCACCGTGCTGCTGGCCGAACCGCAGTGGTCGATCAACCTGTCCGGGCGTCCGGTCGCGGCGCTGCTGCGCCGTCACCAGGTGCCCGTGGAGCGGCTGGTGGTGGTCCAGGACGACCTGGACTTCGCGTTCGGCACGGCCCGGTTGAAGCGCGGCGGCGGCCCTGGCGGCCACAACGGCGCGCGCTCGGTGCACAAGGCGCTGGGCACCGCCGACTACGCCCGGCTGCGGGTCGGCGTGGGCCGCCCGCCGAAGGGCACCCGGGTCGACCAGTGGGTGGTGGACCGGTTCTCGCCCGACGAGCAGGAGCGGATGCCCGAGCTGCTGGACCGCTGCGCGGACGCCGTGGAGGCGTTCGTGCTGCGCGGCCTGAACCGCGCCCAGGACGTGCTGCACACCGCCGACGCCCACTGACGGAACGTCACTTCACCACCGGCAGCCCGCGCCGGACCGCCCAGGGCAGCACGAACCACAGGCCAGCGAAGATCAGCGCGACGACGACGGCGATCGGCACGGCGGCGGGGAAGCCGAGAACCACGGCGAGCACCAGCAGGACGGCGCCGCTGAGCGCCGTCGCCAGCAGGATCAGGCCGAGTTGGGCGATCCGCCGGGAGACCTTGACGATCCGCAGCCGGTCCGGGTGGCGGTACAGGCCGCGGTGCAGGGCGACGGGCGTGGCGAGCACGGCGGCCGAGACCACCGACAGCAGCAGCACCACCACGTACAGGTCCTGCCGGGCGTCGTCGAGGGTGGCGAACCGCGGCGTGAACGCGACGCCGAGCAGGAACGCGAAGACGATCTGCACGCCGGTCTGCAGCACCCGCAGTTCCTGGAGCATCTCGACCAGCCGCCGGTCGGCGCGGGCCTCCGGGCTCTCCGGGCGTTCGGGGCTGTCGTCCATCCGCCCATTGTCACGGCGGCGGTCCGGGAAACGCCGGAGGCGGGCCCCGGTGCATTCGCCCCCGCACCGGGACCCGCCTCGTCCGTGGCGCCGGACGGCCCCCGGCGGGCGCTCCCCCGGAGCCGCCTGCCGTCGTCCTGCGCCTTCCCCACCACCCGTCCCCCGACGGGAGTTTCCGTCGCTCAGGCGACCAGCTCGCCGAAGGCGTGCACGGTGTCACCGGAGCGGTTGAGCTGCTCGTCGTCGCGCATCCGGCGCAGCGCGCGCCAGATGGAGCTCTTCACGGTGCCGACGCTGATGCCGAGGATGTCGGCGATCTCCGGGTCGGTGCGGCCCTCGTAGTAGCGCAGCACGAGCATGGTGCGCTGGTTCTCGGGCAGCTTGGCGAGCGCCTGCCAGAGCACGGTGCGCAGCTCGGTGCCGCCCATCGCGTCGGTGTCGCCGGCCTGCTCGGGGAGCTCCTCGGTCGGGTACTCGTTGACCTTGCGGCGGCGCCAGGCGGAGATGTGCAGGTTGGTCATGGTGCGGCGGAGGTAGCCGCCGACGGCCGCCTTGTCGGTGATCCGGCCCCAGGCGCGGTAGGTCGAGAACAGCGCGGACTGCAGCAGGTCCTCGGCCTCGTAGCGGTCGCCGGTCAGGTGGTAGGCGGTGGCGTACAGGGAGGCGCGGCGCTCACGCACGTACGCGGTGAACTCGGCGATGTCGCGTGCCTCGTCCGGTGCGGCGGCCGGCTGCTCGGCCGGCTCCGTCTGGAAGGTCTGCGGTGCGAGCCGCAGCATCCGTCCCGCGGCCGGGCCCCCTGCCCGGCCGTGGACGGCGTCCCCGCTCCTGGTCCCCACAACCGGGCGGCGGGTTCCGGCGCTGTGCGTGCACCCCCGTACAGCGACGGCGCCGGTGTTCTCCTCCTCGTGACGCGGCCGGTTGGTGCCCAGCACGGCTGCACGCGGCCCGGCGTTTCGGGTCGTCAGCGTTGCGGTCATCGGGCACCCCCAGGGTCGGTACGAGCGGTTCCTTGCTCGTCGCCGCTGCCGGGCCGGGCCCGGTGTCTGTTGCGGCGACAAGGAAAATCCTGCCGGTCGCTCGTCATGGCGGTGTCTGCCGACTGTCACAGGGCTGTCACAAGGGCACCCGGCCCGGGGCATTCGTCGGCTCCGAGATGGCTGACGCCGAAGCGGCCCGATCCGGTTCCCGGGAGAGTCAGGATCACCCGGGTGGGTGTTTCCTGGGTCAGGGTGGGACACAATGACCCCCGTGTCTTACCTGCTTCTGATCGAGGACGACGACGCCATTCGCACCGGCCTCGAGCTCGCCCTCACCCGCCAGGGTCACCGGGTCGCCACCGCCGCGTCCGGCGAGGACGGTCTGCGCCTGTTCAAGGAGCAGCGCCCGGACCTCATCGTGCTCGACGTGATGCTGCCGGGCATCGACGGTTTCGAGGTGTGCCGGCGCATCCGGCGCACCGACCAGCTGCCGATCATCCTGTTGACGGCGCGCTCCGACGACATCGACGTGGTGGTCGGCCTGGAGTCCGGCGCCGACGACTACGTGGTGAAGCCGGTGCAGCCCCGGGTGCTGGACGCCCGGATCCGCGCCGTGCTGCGCCGCGGTGAGCGGGAGAGCTCGGACTCGTCGGCGTACGGCGGCCTGGTGATCGACCGGTCGGCGATGACCGTGACCAAGGACGGCCAGGACCTCCAGCTGACTCCGACCGAGCTGCGGCTGCTGCTGGAGCTGAGCCGCCGCCCGGGGCAGGCGCTGTCCCGCCAGCAGCTGCTGCGGCTGGTGTGGGAGCACGACTACCTGGGCGACTCCCGCCTGGTGGACGCGTGCGTGCAGCGGCTGCGGGCGAAGGTCGAGGACGTGCCGTCCGCGCCGACGCTGATCCGTACCGTCCGCGGGGTCGGCTACCGTCTGGACCCGCCCGCGTGACGTTCCCCTTCTGCTTGGTGAGCCTTTTTTGACCGATCATCAGTCCGCGCCGCGCCGCGCCCGTTCGGCGTCCTGGCGGCGGCTCAGTTCGTTGCGGGTCCGGCTGATCGCGGTGTTCGCCGCGGTCGCGCTGGTCACCGCCGTGTCCGCCTCCGGGATCGCCTACTGGCTGAACCGCGACGCGGTGCTCAGGCGCGCCCAGAACGCCTCGCTGAACGACTTCCGCGGCTCGCTGACCCGCAATGTCTCGGACCTGCCGCTGCACCCGACCTGCCAGGACCTGACGTCGCTGGCGGTACAGGTGGCGAGTTCCGGCCTGGCGTACGACGTGGTCGTGGTCGACCCGTCGCTGCCGGACTGCGTCGCGTCCTCCGACCCGATCGCCTTCACCGCCAAGCAGGTGCCGTCGGCGCTGGTCGCGGCGGTCGACAAGCCGCGCGAGATCGGCCCGGGCAACCCGTACGAGTACCACCTGTACTGGCAGCGGGTGAACCTGGCCGGGCCGTACGTGGTCGGCGGGACGAAGGTGGTGCCCGACGGGCCGACCGCCTACATGTTCAAGTCGCTGCAGAACGAGCGCGCCGACCTGAACACCCTCGGCTGGTCGCTGGCGATCGCCACCCTGCTGGCGCTGGTCGGCTCCGCGCTGCTCGCGCAGGGCGCCTCGGCGACGGTGCTGCGGCCGGTGCGCCGGCTCGGCGACGCCGCCCGGCGGCTCGGCGAGGGCGAGCTGGACACCCGGCTCGACGTCGAGGGCAACGACGAACTCGCCGACCTGGCACGGACGTTCAACCGCACCGCGGAGTCGCTGTCAGAGCAGGTCGCGGAGCTGAGCGCGCGCGAGGCGCAGTCCCGGCGGTTCGTCGCCGACATGTCGCACGAGCTGCGCACTCCGCTGACCGCGATGACCGCCGTCACCGACATCCTGGAGGACGAGGCCGACTCGCTCGACCCGATGATCGAGCCGGCGGTGCGGATCGTGGTCTCCGAGACCCGGCGGCTGTCCGACCTGGTGGAGAACCTGATGGAGGTGACCCGGTTCGACGCGGGCACCGCCAAGCTGGTCGCCGACGAGGTCGACATGGCCGACCTGATCATGTCCTGCATCGACGGCCGGGCCTGGTACGACGCGGTGGAGCTGGACGCCCCGCGCGGCATCCTGGCCGTGGTCGACCCGCGCCGCCTGGACGTGGTGTTCGCCAACCTGATCGGCAACGCGCTCAAGCACGGCGGCTCCCCGGTGAAGGTGAAGGTCCGTCAGGACGGCGACACCGTGGTGGTGTCGGTCTCCGACGGCGGCCCCGGCATCCCGGAGGACGTGCTGCCGCACGTCTTCGACCGCTTCTACAAGGCCGACAAGGGCCGGGCCCGGTCCGAGGGCAGCGGCCTGGGCCTGTCCATCGCCGAGGCCAACGCGCTCATCCACGGCGGCACCATCACCGCCGCGAACAACCCGGAGGGCGGTGCCGTGTTCACCCTCACCCTGCCGCTCACCCAACCGCCCGCCCCCGGCCCGGAGGAAGCCCGATGACCGCCCGCCGCCTGGGCATGCTCGTACTGGTGGCCTGCGGGGCGGTGCTGCTCACCGGCTGCGGGATCCGCCCCACCGCGGTGCCGGTCGACGCCGGCGCACCCGCCAGCCGCACCGCCTGCCCCACCCCGATGCTGATGCCGATCGCCCCCACGCCGACCGCGTCGCCGAGCGCCGCCCCGGCGGCCACCCCGGCGGCCGGTGCCAAGGCCGGGCCGACGCCGTCCGGGTCGCCGTCGGCCTCGCCCACGCCCGGGGTGTTCGGTGCGCCGTCCGCGAGCCACTGCCCCTGATCACCCGTACGGCGGAACCACTGCCGGTACGGCGCGCGTCCCCCGGAATGTGCACACCACTGCGCGAACCGACCGCACGACGGCGCCGTACCGGTTCAGGACGGCAGCCCGGCTGCTGCTCCCGTTCCACCTGCTGGTGCTGGGCTGGCTGGCCCTCCGCCCGGTGACGGCCCCCTGGACCGGCCCGTCCAACCTCACCCCGTTCGCCTCGGTGCACCAGGCGTTCACCGCCCACACGCTCCCGGGCGCCCTCGCCTCCGGCCTGCTCCCGCTGGCCCCCGCCGGGCTGCTGCTGCCGCTGGCCGTCGGCAGCCCGCACCGCTCCTGGCTCTTCTCGTTCCTCCGCACCACCGGCGCCGCCGCCCTGCTGGCCACCGCCCTGGAGATCCTGGAGGGCTGGGCCCCCGGCCACGTCCTCGACGTCGACGACATCCTGCTCGGCACCGTCGGCGCGGCCGCGGCCCACCTGCTCCTGACGACCCCGCTGCGCGCCCTGGTGCGCCGCGCCGGGACGCCGCGCCGGGAGAGCCCGAAGAGCCGCCCCCAGGCGGCCCCGCGCCCGACTCCGGCCCCGATGCTGGGCAGCGGCCGGGTCCAGCCCTTCAGGTAGGCCGGGGCCGCGGACCCGGCGGCCCGCCCTCCGTCGATCGTCAAAACCCGTCGCCCGTCCATTCGTTCACCATCGGTCGCGCGAAATGCGCGGCCCGCGGAGAACGCCTTTCGAAATGCCCGTGCCGCTGCGTGGCGTCAGCGCAGGAACGACCCGAGGTCGACGTCGATGACCTGGTCGGCGGACGGCGGGGTGACCGTCATCGGCGCGCCGTAGTCGCTGAACAGAATGGTGCCCCCGTCCCCGGCGCCGTACTTCAGCCGCAGCAGGTACGGCTCGCCCTCCGCGGCGATCGCGACCTGCACCGCCTCCGACTCGTCGGCGGTCGGGGAGAGCTCGTCGGCGACCTCCCCCGTCCACTGGTGCAGGAGCACCGCCGGGACCCCGCCGATCCGGGTGACGCCCTCGCGGATCCACGGCGTGTTCGGGTCGCCCGTCGTCTCGTCGAGGTAGCTCAGCTCCACGAAGGCCAGCTCGCAGGTGTCGAACAGTTGGGTTCCGACCGAACCGCGGCCGGCGATCCACTTGTCGTCCGCCCGGTCCTCACCAGGAGCGACGGGCTCCCTCATCCAGGTCTGGCTGCCCTTGCGCAGCAGTTCGACCCGCAGGGGCGGCAACTTGGCACCGCTCACGATCGGGTCGCCCTGGGACACCTCGCCGATGCAGTCGCCGCTGCGGGCGGCGAAGGCCTTGATGGTGGTGGTGCGGCCCTGCGCGCCGCCCTGCCGGGCGACCGTCCGCACGGAGGGCGCCCGCTCCCCGGCCGCCAGTGCCCTGGCGACGATCTCGTCCCCCGAGAGCCCGTCGAGCCCGTTCGCCGCGACCGGCTTCGGGTGGCCGTCCGACCCGCAGGCGGTCGTTCCCGCCATCGCGAGGGCGGCCAGGAAAACGGCAGGAAGCAGCCGGTTCGTACGCATGAGAACTCCCCTTTGTTCCCTCAGGAACAGTCAATCGCGTGAGAGTGTTTCACTCCGTCGGGCCCGACCACCAGTCATTTCTGCGGCAATACCCATGCTTTGCCCTTGCTTGCCCGAAAAGATTGCTCGTGCGCGTCCCGACGCCCGCTCAGCGGCTCCCGTCGGTGGCGAACCGGTAGCCGCTCGCGTCGACGATCAGCCCGGCGGGCGGCGGGGTGACCGCCACCGGCTCGTCGAAGGCGTCGAACCGCATCGCGACCGCGCCGTCGCCGCTCTCGTCCACCGACAGCAGGCGGGGCTGCCCCTCGTCGGCGATCGCCACCGTCCCGACCTGGCTGTCCGGGCCGCCGTCCGCGGTCCGGAAGCCCAGGAACACCGCCCGGGTGCCGCCCACCTGCCGGACGCCGGACTTGGTCCATCCGGTGGCGGCGGCCGGCTTCAGCGGCCCGTCGGCGGTGGCCAGGCCGAAGAGCCGGTCGCAGTAGCCGGAGAACCGGTCGAGGTCGGCGGCGCCGGTCAGCCACTTGTCGGCCAGTTCGGGACCGGCGTCCGGCAGCATCAGCCGCAGCATGGCGTCGGACGGCTTCACCCACACCGTGCCGCCCTGCCGTCGGACCTCCGCCTCGACGCCGCCCTCGGAGACCGTCCCGGTGCAGTCGCCGCTCCGGCCGACGGAGAGCGAGTACTCGAGCGTCCCCGACTTCTCCGGCATCCGGACCGTCCCGCGCAGCGAGGTCAGGCCGGCCCCCGCCTGCCGGGCCCGGTCGAGGATCTGTTCGGCCGTCAGCTCCTCCAGCCCGCTGCCCGTCCCCGCCGCCGCCCCCGCCACGGCCGCGGTGTCGCCCCCGCCGGCGCTGTCCGGTTCGCAGGACGCCACCGCGACCACCCCGGCCGCGCCCAGCACGACCAGCCCGACCAGCACCGTGGTGGCCGGCCACTGCCTCGCCTGCATCGCTCTCGCCCCTCGCTCGCTGTCCGGACGATCCCGGTGCCGCGAGTCTCCCAGCCGCCGGGGGCCGGGCACCAAACGCTCCCCGGCCGCGGGACGGGACGGGCCGGTCTCGGGGTCCGTCCCGGAGGCGACCCCGAGACCGGCGTCCCCCGGGACGGGGAGCGGCTCCGGGTCCGAATCCGCATCGCGGCGGACGGAGAAGCACAGGTCGCGGCGCGACGATGGAGTCATCCCCGGTCGGACCGGCCGAACCGGAAGCACTCCCACGGAGAAGAAGATGAGCATCCTCGCCCGCCCCCGTCACGACCGCGTCATCGGCGGCGTCTGCGCCGGTATCGCCCGGCGCTTCGGCTTCACCCCGTGGACGGTCCGGATCGTCTTCCTGGTGTCCTGCCTGCTGCCGGGCCCGCAGTTCCTGATCTACCTGGCGCTGTGGCTGCTGCTCCCCCAGGAGCCGTGACCCGCCCGCCGCACCCCACGAAAGCGCCCGCCGCCCATGACGCCCATGACGAAGGGGCCGCCCCGCACACTGCGGGACGGCCCCTCGGCCGTTTCTGCGGGTCGGTCGCCCGCGCTCCGACGGAGCGTCAGCCGCCCACGCCGGGCAGGGCCGGCAGGCCGGGGGCGCCGCCGCCGGTCGGGGAGAGGCTGGTCAGCGTGCTGATCACGCCGCCGACCGGGGTCTTGGCCAGGCCCTGGCCGCCGGGGACGGAGTCCAGGCCGCCGATCCGGTGCGCGGGCGCGGCCTGCGGGTCGACGCCGGCCGGGCCGACCTGCTCGGCGACCGGCGCGGTCTGCTCGGTGGCCTGGGCCGGGGCGGAGCCCTTCGCGGGGGCGGCCTGCGCCGGGGTGCCGGCGGCCGGGTTGAGCGCGCCGGTGACGGTGCCGAGCTGGTCGGCGCCGGGCAGCTTGCTCACCGCGCCCGTGGCGGCACCGGTCACGCCCGGGTTGGTGAGCGCGCCGGTCGGCAGTCCGAGGCCGCCGGGGGCGACCGGCGCGGCCGAGGCGGTGCCCGCGGCGACGGCGGCGGCGACAACGCCGAGCACGGCCGTGCCGGCAGCCTTGAGAGTGGCCTGCTTCATGTGTGCGTCCTCAGTCCTGGTCGGGCCGGTGCGGGGTCGGACGCCCGGGGGATTCAGGGCGCGGCCGTCACACCGAGTCAGCAGTGACCGGCCCACCGTAGTGAGGACGCGGGACTCGGTTCAAAATCGAGCCACTCCCCCGAGTGATAAGTCCGACCATCTCCATGGACGTTGACCACCCGGGGGATCACCCCGGCTCTCAGTCGCGCGGACCGAACAGCCATTCGGCCTTCAGCTCGGCGTAGCCCGGCTTGATGACGTCGTTGATCATCGCCAGCCGCTCGTCGAACGGCAGGAACGCCGACTTCATCGCGTTGACGGTGAACCACTCCAGGTCGCCCAGCGTGTACCCGAACGCCTCCACCAGGTGCCCGAACTCGCGGCTCATGGAGGTGCCGCTCATCAGCCGGTTGTCGGTGTTGACGGTCACCCGGAACTTCAGCCCCGCCAGCAGCCCGATCGGGTGCTCGGCGTACGACGCCGCCGCGCCGGTCTGCAGGTTCGACGTCGGGCACATCTCCAGCGGCACCCGCTTGTCGCGCACGTACGCGGCCAGCCGCCCGAGCTCCACCCGGCCGTCCTCGCCGACCGTGATGTCGTCCACGATCCGCACGCCGTGGCCGAGCCGGTCCGCGCCGCAGCACTGCACCGCCTCCCAGATCGACGGCAGGCCGAACGCCTCGCCGGCGTGGATGGTGAAGTGGTTGTTCTCGCCCTTGAGGTAGTCGAACGCGGCCTGGTGCCGGGTCGGCGGGTGGCCGGCCTCGGCGCCCGCGATGTCGAACCCGACCACGCCGCGGCCCCGGTGACGGTTCGCCAGCTCGGCGATCTCCAGCGAGCGGGCCGCGTGCCGCATCGCGGTCAGCAGCGTCCCGACCCGGATCCGGTGCCCGCGCGCCCGGGCGTTCGCCTCGCCCAGCCGGAAGCCCTCGTTGACGGCCTCCACGACCTCGTCCAGGGTCAGGCCGGCCTCCAGGTGCTGCTCCGGCGCGTACCGGACCTCGGCGTACACCACGCCGTCCGCCGCCAGGTCCTCCGCGCAGTCGGCGGCCACCCGGATCAGCGCCTCCCGGGTCTGCATCACCGCACAGGTGTGCGCGAACGTCTCCAGGTACCGCTCCAGCGACCCGGAGTCCGCCGCCTCCCGGAACCACGCCCCGAGTTCCTTCGGGTCGGTGGTCGGCAGGCCTTCGTAGCCGCATTCGGCGGCCAGTTCGACGACGGTCTCCGGCCGCAGCCCACCGTCCAGGTGGTCGTGCAGCAGGACCTTGGGGGCGCGGGCGATCTGCTCCGCCGTGGGGATGCGCGGGGCCGTGGTGCCCGCCGTGACCGGAATCTGCTTCTCCATTGCCGGAGCATAGACCCTACGCGCGTAGATCGCCTACCACCACGCCCTTCCGAGCGTGGGCCGGTGGGCTCTCAGTCGTGGGCGAGGATGCTCCCCCGGCGCGACAGCACGAAGTCCCGGAAGGCCGCCGCCGGCGGGGCGAGGGGGCGGGTCGCGTGCCAGGCGAGGCCGATGGCCCGGCGGGTGCGGGGGGCGGTGACTTCGAGCTCGACGACGCCCGGGCGGGGCACCAGGGCGGGCGGGAGGAGGGCGACACCGAGGCCGGCGGCGACCAGGCCGCGGAGGGTCTCGACCTCCTCGCCCTCGAACGCGATCCGCGGGGTGAAGCCGGCCTCCGCGCAGAAGCCCTCCATGATGTGGCGCAGGCCGTAGCCCTCCTCGACCGTCACCCAGGACTCGTCGGCGACCTCGGCGAGGCGGATCCGGCGGCGGGCGGCGAGCCGGTGGTCCGCCGGGACGGTCAGGTAGAGGCGCTGCTCGTCGAGCGGACGGGCCGTCAGGTCGGGCGCGTCGGGGAGCGGGGAGACCAGGCAGAGGTCCAACTCCCCGGCGCGCAGGCGTTCCAGCATCGCGGCGACGTAGTCCTGCACCAGCTGGAAGCGGACCTGCGGGTGCCCGGCCCGGAACCCCCGCAGCAGGGCGGGCACCGCGTCCGTCCCCATGGTGTGCAGGAAGCCGAACGCGACCCGCCCGGCCGCCGGGTCGGCCTCCGCCCGGGCGGCCTCCGCGCCGCGTTCGACCTCGGCGAGCGCCCGCTCGACGGCGTCCAGCAGCAGTCGTCCGGCCCGGGTGAGGCGGACGGTGCGGCCCTGCCGGGCCAGCAGGTCGACGCCGAGCTGCGCCTCCAGCCGGGCGACCGCGCGGGACAGGGTGGGCTGCGGCATGCCGAGCAGCTGCGCGGCCCGGGTGACGTGCTCCAGCCGGGCGACCGCCGCGAACTCCGCCAACTGCGGTGCGAGGCGCGTCACATCGGTGTCCGGGCCGAGTTCGGCGAGGCGGGTCGGCGCGGAGCTGCTCTCATGCGTCACAGCATGGATCTTCCCCCATTCATGCATTGGACGCATCAGGCCGCGCCGTCCTAACGTCATTGCCATGCAGCCTGCCAGTACCGAGGCGTTCGCGCCCGCCCCCGAATCCACCACCGATCTGCGCCTGCGCCCCGGCGACCGGGACTTCCGCCGCGCCAACCTCGCCCTGTTCGCCGCGGGTGTCGCCACCTTCGTGCTGCTGTACTCCACCCAGGGCCTGCTGCCGATCCTCTCCGCCGACCTCGACCTGACGCCCGGTCAGGCCAGCTGGACGGCCTCCGCGTCCACCCTCGGCCTCGCGCTCGCCCTGCTGCCCGCCAGCGCCCTGTCCGACCGGTACGGGCGCACCGCCGTGATGACGGCCTCCACCCTCGCCGCCGCCCTGCTCGCCCTCGCCCTGCCGTTCGCGCCGGACCTCACCACGCTGGTGGTCCTGCGGGCCGTCCAGGGCGCGGCGCTGGCCGGGCTCCCGGCCACCGCGATGGCCTACCTCGCCGAAGAGGTACACCCGTCGGCGCTGGCCTCCGCGATGGGCCTGTACGTGGCCGGCAACTCGATCGGCGGGATGGGCGGGCGCCTGGTCTCCGGCTGGGCCGCCGCCGCCTGGGGCTGGCGCGCGGGGCTGGCGGTCTCGGCCGTCCTCGCACTGCTCGCGGTGCTCGCGTTCCGCCTGCTGATCCCCCGGGCCCGGCACTTCCGGCGGACGCCGGTGGACGCCCGCGCGCTCGCCACCGCCGTCGCCGGGCACCTGCGCAACCCGCTGCTGCTGCGGCTGTACGCACTCGGCATGCTCTTCATGGCGGTCTTCGGCGCGGTCTACAACACCGTCGGGTACCGGCTCACCTCCGCGCCGTTCCACCTGCCCGAGTCGATCGCCGCGTCGATCTTCGTGGTGTACCTGGTCGGCACGGCGTCCTCCGCCTCGGCCGGCCGCCTCACTTCCCGGTGGGGCCGCCGCGGCACCCTCTACCTGGCCATCTCCACCACCACGGCAGGCTTGCTGCTCTCCCTGGCGGGCAACCTGTTCTGCGCGATCCTCGGCCTGGTCCTGATCACCGCCGGCTTCTTCGCCGGCCACGCCACCGCGTCGTCCTCCGTCGGCCGCACCGCCACCACCGGCCGCGCCCAGGCCTCCGCGCTCTACCTGATCGCCTACTACCTCGGCAACAGCCTCGGCGGCACGATCGGCGCCGACGCCTACCACTCCACCGGCTGGTCCGGCACGGCCGCCGTCGCCCTCACCGCCATGGCCTGCGCGGCCGGTGTGACGCTGTACGCCACCCACCGCGCGACCGCCTCCCGGAGGGCGGAAGCCGCTACCGTCCGGGCATGACCGACGGATACGCCGCACGGCGGGCGGTGCTCGATCTGCGGCCCGCAGTGCCGAGCTGCCCGGGCCGGCTACGCCGCCGGAGCCTCGAACCGGACGACGGCGGCCGGCCCGGGGGCCACGTGGATGTCGAGCTCGGACTCCAGTGCGGCGGCCGGCCGGTGCAGCAGCGGCAGGGTGGCACGGTGTCCCCACCCTCGACCGTCTCGACCTGGGCCTCCGTCAGCCCGGCCCGCCGGGCCGGTTCGGCCAGCGACAGCCCGAGCGCGGCCCGGCGGTCGTACACCTCATGCCCGAGGGCCGTCGCGCAGCGGATCGGCTTCTGCGGTCTCACGCGCCGCCGGGCCGGCAACGCAGCGAGCCGGTCACGGGTCTCCGGCTCGATCTCGACGAGGTGGCGCACTCCGTCCGCGCGGCGCAGCGTGGCGTGACCGCGCCGCGTGGGTGGGGGTGTGCCGGTCAGGCGATGCGGTCGAGGATGATCGGCGCCGGGGTGAAGGGGGTGCCGGTGGGGGCGACGGTGATGGCGTCGGTGAGGGCTTCCAGGGCGTAGGGGAAGCGCTCGGGGGTGTCGGTGTGGAGGGTGAGGAGGGGCTGGCCGGCGGTGACGGTGTCGCCGGGCTTGGCGTGGAGTTCGACGCCGGCGCCGGCCTGGACGGGGTCCTCCTTGCGGGCGCGGCCGGCGCCGAGGCGCCAGGCGGCGACGCCGACGGCGTAGGCGTCGAGGGTGGTGAGGACGCCGGTCGCGGGGGCGGGGAGGACGTGGGTCTCGCGGGCGACGGGCAGGGGGGCGTCGACGTCGCCGCCCTGGGCGGCGATCATGCGGCGCCAGTGGTCCATCGCGGAGCCGTCGCGGAGGGCGTCGGCCGGGTCCTTGCCGTGGACGCCGGCGGCGGCGAGCATCTCGCGGGCGAGTGCGAGGGTGAGTTCGACGACGTCGGCGGGGCCGCCGCCGGCGAGGACCTCCAGCGACTCGCGGACTTCGAGCGCGTTGCCGGCGGTCAGGCCGAGCGGGGTGGACATGTCGGTGAGCAGGGCGACCGTGGCGACGCCAGCGGAGCGGCCCAACCCGACCATGGTGCGGGCGAGTTCGCGGGCGTCGTCGAGGTTCTTCATGAACGCGCCGGAGCCGACCTTGACGTCCAGGACGAGTGCGCCGGTGCCCTCGGCGATCTTCTTGGACATGATCGAGGAGGCGATCAGCGGGATCGCCTCGACGGTGCCGGTGACGTCGCGCAGGGCGTAGAGCTTCTTGTCGGCGGGGGCCAGGCCGTCGCCGGCGGCGCAGATCACCGAGCCGCAGTCGCGCAGCACGGCGAGCATCTCCTCGTTGGAGAGCAGGGCGCGCCAGCCGGGGATGGATTCGAGCTTGTCGAGGGTGCCGCCGGTGTGGCCGAGGCCGCGGCCGGAGAGCTGCGGGACGGCGGCGCCGCAGGCGGCGACCAGCGGGGCGAGCGGGAGGGTGATCTTGTCGCCGACGCCGCCGGTGGAGTGCTTGTCGGCGGTGGGGACGGCCAGCGAGGAGAAGTCCATCCGCTCGCCGGAGCGGATCATGGCGTCGGTCCAGCGGCTGATCTCACGGGCCGTCATGCCGTTGAGCAGGATCGCCATGGCGAGGGCGGACATCTGCTCGTCGGCGACCTCGCCTCGGGTGTAGGCGTCGATCACCCAGTCGATCTGGGGGTCGGTCAGTTCGCCCCGGTCGCGCTTGGCCCGGATGACGGAGATGGCGTCCATGCAGGTGCTCCAGAGAGGTGTGAAATGCGAAGAGTGCCGCGGGATGTCCTCCCGCGACACTCTACGCGCGTAACAATTCGATCGGCCAGCAGTGGCTACAGCTTGTCCGGCCCGAACGCGTCCGGCAGGACCTCGCTCATCGGCCGCACCCCGGAGGGGAGTTCGACCAGCAGGTCGGGGCCGCCGTGCTCGAACAGCAGCTGGCGGCAGCGCCCGCACGGCATCAGCAGCTCGCCGGCCCCGTCCACGCAGGTGAACGCGACCAGCCGGCCGCCGCCGGTGGCGTGCAGCGCGGAGACCAGGCCGCACTCGGCGCACAGGCCGAGGCCGTAGGAGGCGTTCTCCACGTTGCAGCCAGTCACCGTGCGGCCGTCGTCGACCAGCGCGGCCGCGCCGACCGGGTACTTGCTGTAGGGGGCGTACGCGTGGCGCATCGCCTCGCGGGCCGCGGTGCGCAGCGCCTCCCAGTCCACCGTCGTCGTCACTTGGCCTGCCCCTTGCGGTAGATCTGGCCGTCGGCCTTGGGCATCCGCAGCCGCTGGGACGCCAGCGCGAGCACCACCAGGGTGATCACGTACGGGGTGGCGACGATCAGCGGGCGCTGGACGGCGTCGGTGGTGGCGTACCAGGCGGCGACGCCGCCGGCCACCACGATGCTGATCGCGCCGGCCGTGAACTTGCGGCGGTAGAGCTGCCACAGCCCGAGCAGGGTCATCGCGATGGCGACCACCAGCAGCAGCACGTGCACCGAGTCGGCGTCGCGCAGCTGGAGGCTGTCGGTGAAGCCGAACAGGCCCGCACCGGCGGCCAGGCCGCCCGGCATCCAGTTGCCGAAGATCATCGCGGCCAGGCCGATGAAGCCGCGGCCCTGGGTCTGGCCGTCCCGGTAGAAGTGCGCGGCGACCAGCGAGAGGTACGCGCCGCCGAGGCCCGCGAAGGCGCCGGAGGCGATCACCGCGAGGTACTTGTACTTGTAGACGTTGACGCCCAGCGACTCGGCGGCGGTCGGGTTCTCCCCGCAGGAGCGCAGCCGCAGGCCGAACACGGTGCGCCAGAGCACGAAGTAGCTGGCGACCAGGAACGCGCCGGCGATCAGGGTGACCACGGACAGGTCGGTGGTCAGGCCGCGGACGATGCCGGCCACGTCGGAGACCAGGAACCAGTGGTGCTGCTCGATGCCGTCCAGCCAGTTCGACAGGCCGGGGACGGTGAGGGTGGGCAGCGAGTCGGCGGGCGGCGACTGGTTCGCGCCGGCGCCGTCGACCACGTAGTCCTTGTAGTAGATCCGGTTCATGTACGCGCAGATGCCGGGGACCAGCAGGTTGATGCCGACGCCGGAGACGATGTGGTCGACGCCGAAGGTGACGGTGATCAGCGCGTGCAGCAGACCGCCGAGCGCGCCGCCCGCCATGCCGGCCAGCAGGCCGACCCACGGGTTGACCAGGAAGCCGCCCCAGGCACCGCAGAAGGTGCCGGCCACCATCATGCCTTCGAGGCCGATGTTGACCACGCCCGCGCGCTCGGACCACAGGCCGCCGAGACCGGCCATCGCGATCGGCACGGCGGAGGACAGCGCGGCGCCGATCTGGCCCGAGGAGGTCAGCCCGTGGTTGCCGGTGATCGCGCCGACGGCCGCGAACAGCACCAGGGCGAACGCGATCAGCAGCAGCACCACCGGCCAGGTGAGCTTGGACTTCTTCTTGGCCGACAGCGCGGCCGGCTTCGGCTTGGCGACAGCGGTGGTCATGCCGCCACCTCCTTCTGGTCCTTCTGGGCGGCGGCGGCCGCGACAGCCTGCGCGGCGAGTTCGGCGCCGACCTTCTGCTGCTGGCGCTTGAGGCCGAAGCGGCGCACCAGTTCGTAGGCCACGACGACGCAGATGACGATGGTGCCCTGGATCACCGGGATGATCTCGGACGGGTAGTCGCCCCGGGTGGGCAGCTGGGCGCCGGAGGCGTCCAGGAAGGCGAACAGCAGCGCGGAGAACGCGATGCCGATCGGGGTGTTGCGGCCGAGCAGCGCCACCGAGATGCCGATGAAGCCGAGGCCGGTCTGCACGTTCTGCCCGAAGTACGGGGTGTTCTGCATCAGCTCGGGCAGGCCGACCAGGCCGGCCAGCGCGCCGGAGACCACGATCGAGGTGATCACCATGCGCTTGACGTTGACGCCGGACGCCTTGGCGGCGCTCTCCGAGCGGCCGGTGGCGCGCAGGTCGAAGCCGAACCGGGTGCGGTTCAGGGTGAAGTGGAAGACCACGCCGACCAGCGCCGCGATCACGATGAAGCCCCACAGGGTGCCGCCCTGGGTCTCGATCGCGAAGAAGTGGCTGGACTCGGAGATCTTCGCGGTCTGGATCGAGTTGGTGGTGCCGCCGGTCTTCGGCGCCAGGATGCCCGGCACCAGCAGCACGCCGATCACGGCGGTGGCGATGGCGTTCAGCATGATGGTCGAGATGACCTCGCTGACGCCCCGGTAGACCTTCAGCACACCGGCGATCGACGCCCACAGGCCGCCGACGAACATCGCGACGATCAGCAGCAACGGGATCTGCAGGAAGGCCGGCAGGTCGATCTGGGTGCCGACGAACGCGGCCATCATCATGGCCAGCTTGTACTGGCCCTCGATGCCGATGTTGAACAGGTTCATCCGGAACCCGAACGCGGCGGCGGCCGCGGCCAGGTAGTACACGGTCGCCTTGTTCAGGACGGCGACCTGGCCGTCCGAGGCGGTGCCGTAGTCCCACATGATCTTGAAGGCGCTGAACGGGTCACGGCCGGAGACCGCCAGCAGCGTGCCGGCGATGATCACCGACAGCAGCACGGCCAGCACGGGGGCGGCCAGGCCGAGCCCGATCCGCTCCAGGTCGAACCGCTGCGAACGCGGCCGGGCGGCCGCTTCCGCAGCCGGGGGGTTGGGACTGGTCATGTGGCTACTCCCCCGCCTGCACGGTGTCGGCGGTGTCGGTGGGCAGGACCCGGTCGGAGCCGGCGGTACCGGTGTCGGAGACGATGTGGCCGGTGGCGGCACCGGTCATCGCGGTGCCCAGATCCTCGGCGGTGACGGTGGCCGGGTCGGCGTCGGCGACCAGCGCGCCGCGGTAGATCACCCGGATGGTGTCGGACAGGCCGATCAGCTCGTCCAGGTCGGCGGAGATCAGCAGCACCGCCAGGCCTTCGCGCTGCGCGGAGCGGATCTGCTCCCAGATCTGCGCCTGTGCGCCGACGTCCACGCCGCGGGTCGGGTGGGCGGCGATCAGCAGCTTCGGGTCGTGGCTCATCTCGCGGCCGATGATCAGCTTCTGCTGGTTGCCGCCGGACAGCGACGCCGCGGTGACCTCGATGCCCGGGGTGCGGACGTCGTACTGCTCGACGATCCGCTGGGTGTCGGCCCGGGCGCCGGCCGGGTCGAGCAGCGCGCCCTTGGAATTGGGCCGCTCGGTGACGTGGCCGAGGATCCGGTTCTCCCAGAGCGGGGCCTCCAGCAGCAGGCCGTGCCGGTGCCGGTCCTCCGGGATGTAGCCGATGCCGGCCTCCCGGCGGGCCCGGGTGCGGGTGCCGCTCAGGTCGGCGCCGTCCAGCGTGACGGTGCCGCCGTCCAGCGGCAGCATGCCCATGATCGCCTCGACCAGTTCGGCCTGGCCGTTGCCCTCGACACCGGCGATGCCGAGGATCTCGCCCTTGTGGATGCGCAGCGAGATGTCGTCCAGCACCACGCGCTCGACGCCCTCGGCGTCCGGCTTGGCGATCCGCAGGCCCTCGACCCGGAGCATCTCCACGTCGGTGACGGTGGACTCGCGGCTGTGCGGCGAGGGCAGTTCGGCGCCCACCATCAGCTCGGCGAGCTGGGGGGCGGTGACGGTCTTCGGGTCGGCGTCACCGACCGTGGTGCCGCGGCGGATCACGCTGATCGCGTCGGCGACCGACAGCACCTCGTGCAGCTTGTGCGAGATGAAGATGACGGTGACGCCCTCGGCCTTGAGGTCGCGCAGGTTGTCGAACAGCGCGTCGACCTCCTGCGGGACGAGCACCGCGGTCGGCTCGTCCAGGATCAGGATCCGGGCGCCGCGGTACAGCACCTTGAGGATCTCCACGCGCTGGCGGTCGGCCACGCCGAGGTCCTCGACCAGCTCGTCCGGCTTCACGCCGAGGCCGTACTGGTCGGAGATCTCGCGGATCTTCGCCTTCGCCTTCGCGCCGATGCCGTACAGCTTCTCGCTGCCCAGGACGATGTTCTCCCAGACGGTGAGGTTGTCGGCGAGCATGAAGTGCTGGTGCACCATGCCGATGCCGCGGGCGATCGCGTCGCCGGGGGTGGCGAAGGACACCTGCTCGCCGTTGATGGCGATGGTGCCCTCGTCCGGCTTCTGCATCCCGTAGAGGATCTTCATCAGGGTGGACTTGCCGGCGCCGTTCTCGCCCATCAGGGCGTGCACGGTGCCGCGCTGCACGGTGATGTCGATGTCGTGGTTGGCCACCACGCCGGGGAAGCGCTTGGTGATGCCGCGCAGTTCGACGGCCGGTGTCGCCGTCCCCGCGCTGGGGGTGCCGCCGGTCGGGGCGGAGTCGGAGGGGGTGATGGCGATCTCCTGCTGGTCGTCGGGCGCGTCGTTGCGCTGGAGGCTCAGGGGCCGACTGGAGGTTCAGCGGCCTGGAGTGGGGCAGCCACCGGACGGACACCGGGGTGCGGCATGGGCAGGGGCCCGGGGGATGCGCAGCGCGCAGCCCGTCCGAGCCCCTTCCGTGAGATGTGTCAGACGACTGCGCCGCCCGGCGGGCGGGCGGCGCATCGGCAGGATCAGCCCTGCGGGGCGGTCGGGACCTTGGTCGCGCCGCTGGTGATCTGCTGGGTGGCGGCGTCGATCTTGGCCTTGATGTCGTCGATGTAGCCACCGGTGGTGGCCAGCGACACGCCGCCGTCCTTCAGGTCGAAGTTCTTCACGCCGCCCTGGACGTTGCCGTCCTTGGCCGACTTGATGAAGGAGAACACCGCGGTGTTCACGTTCTTCACCATCGAGGTGAGGATGTGGTCCTTGTACTTCGCCAGGGCCGGCTGGGTGGCCTGGTCGGAGTCGACGCCGATCGCCCACTTGCTGCCGGTGGCGGTGGCGACGGCCTCGATGGCGCCGGAGCCGGAGGAGCCGGCGGCGGAGTAGATGACGTCCGCGCCCTTGTCGAGCTGGCCCTGCGCGGCCTGCTTGCCCTTGCCCGGGTCGGCGAAGCCGGTGTTGTCCGGCGGGGTCGACAGGTAGGTGACCTCGACCTGGATGTCCGGGGTGACGGACTTGGCGCCCGCGACGTAGCCGGCCTCGAACTTCTTGATCAGCTCGGACTGGACGCCGCCGATGAAGCCGACGTGCTTGGTCTTCGACTTGTTGGCCGCGGCCACGCCCGCCAGGAAGGAGCCCTGCTCCTCGGAGAAGGTCAGCGAGGTCACGTTCGACGGCTGGTCCGGCGAGGACGAGTCGATGATCGCGAACTTGACGTTCGGGTTGTCCTTGGCGACCTTGTTGACCGCGTCCTGGTAGATGAAGCCGACCGCGATGACCGGGTTGAAGCCACCGGTGACCAGCGACTTCAGGCGCTGCTCCTTGTCGGCCTCCGACTCACCGGACTTGGCCTCGGCCTCGTTGATGGTGGCGCCCAGCTCGGACTTGGCCTGGTCCAGACCACGCGCGGCGGAGTCGTTGAAGGACTGGTCACCGCGGCCGCCGATGTCGTAGGCCATGCCGACCTTCAGACCGGAGCCGCCGCCGGCGCCGGCGGTGGTGTTGTCGGTGCTCTTTGCGCCGCAGGCGGCGAGCGAGGCGATGCCCAGGGAACCCGAGAGCACGGCCGCGGCGAGCTTGAGTGAACGGCGCAAGGGAGTTTCTCCTTCTCACACACCCGGTTGGCGTGGTCGAGCGCCACCGTAACGCGCGTAGAACACGGTTGTGTTACGGCCTGCACGGGCCTCCGGGTTGTTATCAAAATGTGGTCGTACGCCCGGGCAAATCCGGACATAGCCGCACACTTGTTCAACTCCCGTTCCGCTACTGGCTGGTAGCGCGCCACCACGGTACGCCTCCGCCTCCTACCCGAGAAGAGGCCGCGCCGCACCCGCCGACGCGGCCGTTTCGACCTCGGAACGGCCCTTCCCGGGAGGGGAGGACGCGGTGTCAGATCCGGGCGTGCTCCAGGGCCAGCGAGGCGAACAGTTCGACGCCGACGGCGATCGCCCGCTCGTCCGCGTCGAAGTCTCCCTGGTGGAGGTCGCGGACGCCCTTCTCGTCCGGTCCGCGCACCCCGAGGCGGGCCAGCGCGCCCGGCGCGTGCTCCAGGTACCAGGAGAAGTCCTCGCCGCCCAGGCTCTGCTCGGTCGGCTCCACCACCGGGCCGCGGCCCTCGGCGAACCGGTCGGTCATGGCGCGTTCCAACTGGTCGATCGAATCGGCCTCGTTGACCACCGGCGGGACGCCCCGGTGGTAGTTGAGCGTCCACTTGGCGCGGTACGTCTCGGCCAGGTGCGCGACCAGTTCCTCCAGCACCTCCGGGGCCTGTCGCCAGCCGTCCAGCTCCAGGCAGCGGACGGTGCCCTCCAGTTCGGCGTGCTGCGGGATCACGTTCGGCGCGGAGCCGGCCGCGATCCGTCCCCACACCAGTGAGACGCCCCAGCGCGGGTCCATCCGGCGGGCCAGCCCGGACGGCGCCTCGGCGGCCAGCTTGGCGACGGCGGTGACCAGGTCGGTGGTCAGGTGCGGGCGGGCGGTGTGGCCGCCCGCACCGTCCACGCTGATCATCACCTTGTCGCAGGCCGAGGTGATCGCCCCGACCTTCAGGGCGATCCGGCCGACCTGCACCTTGGGGTCGCAGTGCACCGCGAAGATCCGCCCGACCCCCTCCATCCCGCCGGCCGCGATCACGTCCAGCGCGCCGCCGGGCATCATCTCCTCCGCCGGCTGGAAGATCAGCCGGACCGGACGGGTCAGCTCCCCCGCGGCCATCGCCTCGGCGAGCACCAGCCCGGTGCCGAGCACCACCGCGGTGTGCACGTCGTGCCCGCAGGCGTGCGCCCGGCCGGCCACCGTGGAGCGGTACGGGACGTCCTTCTTGGCGTCGTCGATCGGCAGTGCGTCGATGTCGGCGCGGAACGCCAGCAGCGGGGTGCCGGGCTCGGTGCCCGGCGGGACGAGGTCGACCAGCAGGCCGGTGCCGCCCGGGAGCACCCGGGGCTCCAGGCCCGCGGCGACCAGCCGTTCGCGCAGCAGCCTGGTGGTGCGGAACTCCTGGCGGCCGAGCTCCGGGTGCCGGTGGAGGTCACGACGCAGGTCGATCAACTCGGCCTGGTGGGCCGCTACTCGGGCGCTGAGGGCGACGAGCGGGCGGACGGCGGTGACGGTGGCAGCGGCTGCGGGCTGAGGATCGTTCACCTTGACAAGACTAGGCCGGTGAGGGGCTTTTGGCCCCTCTTCCACCAAAGTTCTCACCGTTTGGATGCATACCGGGGTCCACGATGGGTATGACTCTTCGATTCGGCCCGCGCCTGTGTTCGACTCCCTTCGTATGCAACGACCTGCATCGGGGGTCGGACGCGGAGGCCGCCCCTTCCAGCCCCTCCCTCAACCTTTCCCCCCGATCGGGTCATGTCCGGGTAAAGCTTTCGGACGCACTCTTGAGCAGGGCACATCAGTCCGAATAGACAGCTGTCGCACAGTCAACTCCGGTGCCGCAGTGGGGTGGGACAGTCCGCCTGCGGCGCGCCTCGTCACGCCCTCACGAAGGGCAGCTGACGCTCCATCGAACCGAGAAGGGGGGACCGACGTGCCCATCGCGCGCAATCGGCTCGCCAAGAGCATCGCGCCGGCCACCGTCGCGGCCGCACTGATCATCACCACCCTCGGCGCGGCCGTTCCGGCCGTCGCCGCCACCCCCGCGGGCGACACCGCCCGCGCCCTGCCGGGCACCCACCCGGAGTGGGCCACCCCGCAGGCCGACGCGGGCGCGGCCGACGCCGCCGCCCCCGCGACCGCCCGGATCTACCTGGCCGGCCGCGACGCGAGCGGCCTCGCCGCCCTCGCCCAGGCCGTCTCGGACCCCAACTCGGCCGGCTACGGCCAGTACCTGACGTCCGCCCAGGCCCAGGCGAAGTTCGGCGCCACCCCGGAGCAGGTCAAGGCCGTCACCGCCTGGGTGGTCGGCGCGGGCCTCACCGTCTCCGGCAGCAACGCCCACTACGTCCAGGTCTCCGGCTCCACCGCCGCGATGTCCAAGGCGTTCGGCACCGGCTTCCACAACTACCGCACCGCGGACGGCACCCACCGGGCCCCGACCGCCGACGCCAAGGTGCCCGCGGCCGTCTCCGACGCCGTCCTCTCGGTCTCCGGCCTGGCCGACGCGATCCACAAGAACAGCTCCTCCGCCACCTCCGTCCGCGAGGCCGAGCAGCGCCTGGGCGCCAACGCCAAGCTGGCCGGCCCGGACAAGAAGGACCCGGCCGCCCTGCCGACCGTTCCGACCTGCTCCGAGGACGGCTACGGCTCGAAGACCGCCAAGGGCGCGCCCGAGGGCTACGAGAAGAACGAGCCGTTCGCCCCCTGCTCCTACGTCCCGTCGCAGCTCCGCAAGGCCTACGGCGTCACCGACGCCAAGGTCAGCGGCAAGGGCGCCCGCATCGCCATCATCGACGCGTACGGCCTGCCCACCATGGAGCAGGACGCCAACCACTTCTCCACCCTGCACGGCGACCAGCCGTTCAAGCCGGGCCAGTACACCGAGTACGTCACCCCGGACAAGTGGGTCCACGAGGACGAGTGCGGCGGCGCCTCCGGCTGGGCCGGCGAGGAGGCCCTCGACGTCGAGATGGCGCACGGCCTCGCGCCGGACGCCAACGTCGTCTACGTCGGCGGCAACTCCTGCTACGACGAGGACCTCTACGACGCCATGGCCAAGGTCGTGGACGAGCACCTCGCCGATGTCGTCTCCAACTCGTGGGGCGAGATCATGCACGGCAAGTCCGGCGACATCGACCCCGCCGTGGTCGCCGCCGACAACCAGATCTTCCAGCTGGGCGCCCTCACCGGCATCGGCTTCACCTTCTCCTCCGGCGACTGCGGCGACGACTCCCCGGGCGCCGCCGCCACCGGCGTCAACTGCGAGGCCGACACCAACCAGGCGCAGGCCCAGTGGCCGTCCTCCTCCCCGTGGGTCACCTCGGTCGGCGGCACCGCCCTCCAGCTGGCCGACAAGGAAGGCAAGTACGGCCACGAGGTCTCCATGGGCGACCTGCGCTCGGTGCTCTCCGCCGACCAGAAGTCCTGGAGCCCGATGCCGGGCACCTTCTACTTCGGCGGTGGCGGCGGCGTCTCCAAGGACTTCGCCCAGCCGTGGTACCAGAAGGGCGTCGTCCCGGACCGCATCAGCAAGACCGCGGCCGACGGCACCAAGTCCAAGACGCCGCTGCGCGCCACCCCGGACATCGCGATGAGCGGTGACCTGGTCGCCGCCACCCTGGTCGGCTACACCGACAACGGCGCCTACAGCGAGGGCGGCTTCGGCGGCACCTCGGTCTCCGCCCCGGAGACCGCGGCCATGTTCGCCAACGCCATCCAGGCCCGCGGCGGCCGCGCCCTCGGCTTCGCCAACCCGGCCCTGTACGACCGGGCCGACACCAAGGCGTTCCACGACGTGGACGACGACGCGGTCAACACCAAGCGCGGCAACGTCGTCGACCTGGGCGTCGTCAACGGCACCCTGAAGGTCCGCCTCTACAAGATCGGCGCCGACTTCGGCCTGAAGGCCACCGAGGGCTACGACACGGCCACCGGCCTGGGCTCCCCGGGCAAGGACTTCTTCAAGTCCTTCACCATCAAGAAGTAACCCGTAGAACGCGGTTGAGGGGTGCTGGGGATCTTCCCCGGCACCCCTCTTCCCTTCTCTGAAGCAGAGGACTCAGAAGCGGTCCACCGGCGTGTAGGTGCCCCACACGCCGCGCAGCGCGTCGCACACCTCGCCCACCGTCGCGCGAGCGGCCAGCGCCTCCTTCATCGGGTACAGCACGTTGTCCGTCCCCTCCGCCGACTTGCGCAGCGACGTGAGCGCACGGTCCACCGCCGACGAGTCCCGGTCGGAGCGCAGGCGCTTGAGCCGCTCGGCCTGCTGCGCCTCGATCGCCGGGTCGACCCGGAGCGGCTCGTAGGGCTCCTCCGCCTCCAGCTGGAAGCGGTTGACGCCGACCACGGTCCGCACGCCGGAGTCCTGCTCCTGCTGGATGCGGTACGCGGTGCGCTCGATCTCGCCCTTCTGGTAGCCCTGCTCGATCGCCGCGACCGCGCCGCCCATGTCCTCCACCTTGGCCATCAACTCCAGCGCGGCGGCCTCCAGTTCGTCCGTCATCGCCTCGACCACGTAGGAGCCGGCGAACGGGTCCACGGTGGCGGTGACGTCGGTCTCGAAGGCGAGCACCTGCTGGGTGCGCAGCGCGAGCCGCGCGGACTTCTCGGTGGGGAGTGCGATCGCCTCGTCGAAGGAGTTGGTGTGCAGCGACTGCGTCCCGCCGAGGACGGCGGCGAGCGCCTGCACGGAGACCCGGACCAGGTTGACCTCGGGCTGCTGGGCGGTCAGCTGGACGCCGGCGGTCTGGGTGTGGAAGCGCAGCATCTGCGACTTGGGGTTCTTCGCGCCGAACTCCTCCTTCATGACGCGGGCCCAGATCCGGCGCGCGGCACGGAACTTGGCGACCTCCTCCAGCAGGGTGGTGCGGGAGACGAAGAAGAAGGAGAGCCGGGGTGCGAAGTCGTCGACGTCCATGCCGGCGGCGACCGCGGTGCGCACGTACTCGATGCCGTTGGCGAGGGTGAAGGCGATCTCCTGCGCGGGGTTCGCCCCGGCCTCGGCCATGTGGTAGCCGGAGATGGAGATGGTGTTCCACTTGGGGATCTCGGCCCGGCAGTACTGGAAGACGTCGGCGATCAGCCGCAGGCTCGGCTTGGGCGGGAAGATGTAGGTGCCGCGGGCGATGTACTCCTTGAGCACGTCGTTCTGGATGGTGCCGGTCAGCCTGTTCGACGGCACGCCCTGGGCCTCGCCGACCAACTGGTAGAGCAGCAGCAGCAGCGAGCCGGGCGCGTTGATGGTCATCGAGGTGGAGACCTCGCCCAGCGGGATGCCGCCGAACAGCACGCTCATGTCCTCGACGCTGTCGACGGCGACGCCGACCTTGCCGACCTCGCCGGAGGAGATCGCCGCGTCCGAGTCGTACCCCATCTGGGTCGGCAGGTCGAAGGCGACGGACAGGCCCATGGTGCCGTTGGCGATCAGCTGCTTGTAGCGGGCGTTGGACTCGGCGGCGGTGCCGAAGCCCGCGTACTGGCGCATCGTCCACGGCTTGCCGGTGTACATGGTCGGGTACACGCCGCGGGTGAACGGGTACTGGCCGGGGGTGCCGAGCCGGCTCGCGGCGTCGAAGCCGGCCAGGGTCTCGGGGCCGTACACCGGCTCGATCGGCAGGCCCGACTCGGTGCGGCGGGGCTCGGCTGCCATGGGTGTCCTCCGCGGAAGATAAGGAAAAGGAAGGGGTGACGCCGCTCGACGTCGCGGCTGGATACGCAATGTAGCCGCGCCCCTCACGGGCAGACAGATGCCACGGCTGGGAGCTTGCTCACAACACCCGCGAACCGTTCCTTGGGATGATCGCTCGCACCGAACACCGGTCCGAGACACTAGGAGTGCGACATGAGCGAGCAGAAGGTGGCCGTGGTCACCGGCGCCAGCAGCGGCATCGGGGCGGCGACCGCCCGACGGCTGGCCGAGGACGGCTTCCAGGTGGTGCTGACCGCCCGCCGCACCGGGCGGATCGAGGCGCTGGCGAAGGAGATCGGCGGTCGCGCGTTCACCCTGGACGTCACCGACCGGGCCGCGGTGGACGCGTTCGCCGCCGAGGTCGGCCGGGTGGACGTGCTGGTGAACAACGCGGGCGGCGCGCTCGGCGCGGACAGCGTCGAGGCGGGCGACCCGGCGGACTGGCGCACCATGTACGAGGTCAACGTGCTCGGCGTGCTGCACCTGACCCAGGCGCTGCTGCCCGCGCTGCGCGCCACCGGGGACGGCACCGTGCTGATCATGTCCTCGACGGCGGCGCTGGCCGCGTACGAGGGCGGCGGCGGGTACGTGGCGGCCAAGCACGCCGTCCACTCGGTGGCGCAGACCCTCCGCCTCGAACTGGTGGGCGAGCCGATCCGGGTGATCGAGATCGCCCCCGGCATGGTGAAGTCCGAGGGCTTCGCGTTGACCCGGTTCCGCGGCGACCAGGAGAAGGCGGACGCGGTGTACACGGGCGTCGCCGAGCCGCTCACCTCCGAGGACATCGCCGACACCGTCTCCTGGACGGTGACCCGTCCGGCGCACGTCAACGTCGACCTGCTGGTGGTCCGGCCCCGGGCGCAGGCCGCCAACCACAAGGTGCACCGGACCGGCTGACCGGCACCCGTGTGAACGGCAACGGCGGCGGGTCACAACTTGATAGCTCGATCGGATGAATTCGGCCCGCCGCCTCCCCAACTGATGAACCCTCAACTACCGTGGAGGCGCTGCCCCGCCGAGCCGTTCCGGCCCCCGCGGGCGGCACTGCCACACCCTCTCTGTCTCTGCAGCATCCCCCCTTCCCGCCCTCACGAGGAGGATCCGCTGGCCAGCGACATCCCGCCGCAGCGTCTCGACGTGCGGACGGACCCGTCCCTGCTGGGACTGCACCGGTTCAACGAGGCCGACTCCGGCGCGGTGGAGGAGGCCCTGCTCGCCTGTTGCGGCAGCCACCGCTGGGCGCTGCGCCTGACCGCCCACCGCCCCTACCCCGACATCGGCTCGCTGCTCGCGGCCGCCAGCGAGGCCAGCTACGACCTGCGCCCGGCGGACCTCGCGGAGGCGCTGGCCGACGAGAGCTGGATGCCGCAGCCGCTGCTCGGCATGCGCGCCCCCGGCAGCCAGGCGGCGCACACCGCGCTGCGGGCCGCGCACGCCGCGTACGAGGCGCGGTTCGGGCATGTCTTCGTGGTCTGCCTGGACGGGGTCGACCCGGAGGAGATGCTGGACGCGGTGCTGACCTCGATCCGCACCCGGCTGGCCAACGACCCCGACGAGGAACGGCTGATCTCCGCCGAGGAGTTGCGCCGCATCGCGCTGACCCGCCTGGAGCACCTGGTGGCCGTCCGGGCCTGACCGGACGGCCCCGCGCCGCGGCGCGACGCCCCGGGCACGGAGCGTCAAAGTTCCCGTTCCGATTAGCCCGTGCGTGCCTGATTGATCACACCAGGGGCCCCCGACGACGGCGGAGCTCGGCGCGTCGATAGGATGCTCGCGGCCGGTGGACCGTATCCGGCCGGGCTGACCGACAGAAAGCCGGCCGAGCCCCCAATCCGCTTCCGGAGGGTTTTCCGTGCCGGCTGGAACGCTGTACCGCGGCCGGGAAGGCATGTGGAGCTGGGTGGCTCACCGAGTCACCGGCGTCCTGATCTTCTTCTTCCTGTTCGCACATGTCCTGGACACCGCCCTGGTGCGGGTGTCGCCCGAGGCCTACGACTCGGTGATCGCCACCTACAAGGTGTGGATCGTGAACCTGATGGAGTACGGCCTGGTGGCCGCCATCCTGTTCCACGCCCTGAACGGCCTTCGGGTCGTGGCGGTCGACTTCTGGGCCAAGGGCCCGAAGTACCAGAAGCAGATGCTGTGGTCCGTCGTCGGCATCTGGATCGTCCTGATGGGCGGCGCCTTCTACCCCGTTCTGCAGCACACCCTTCGCACCTGGTTCGGGGGCTGATCCGGCATGTCCACTGACACCAAGGACCTGGTGGTCCCCTCGCTCCAGGCCCACACCGGCCAGGGCCTGGGCACCGGCAACCCGGCCGACGCCTTCGTGGTGGAGCCCGCCCGGGCCCGCACGAAGAAGACCCCGCGCCGCACCCGCACCAACTTCGAGATGCTCGCCTGGCTGTTCATGCGCCTGTCGGGTGTCGTCCTGGTGGTGCTGGTCCTCGGCCACCTGCTGATCAACCTGATGCTGGACGGCGGCGTCTCGAAGATCAGCTTCGCCTTCGTGGCGGGCCGCTGGGCCTCGCCGTTCTGGCAGATGTGGGACCTGCTGATGCTGTGGCTGGCGATGCTGCACGGCTCGAACGGCATGCGCACCGTCATCAACGACTACGCGGAGAAGGACGCCACTCGTCTGTGGCTGAAGGGTCTCCTCGGTGTCGCGACCGTCTTCACGGTCGTCCTCGGCACCCTGGTGATCTTCACCTTCGACCCGAACATCTGACGAGCCACCAGAGGCGACTGACCCCATGCAGATTCACCAGTACGACACCGTCATCGTCGGCGCCGGCGGCGCCGGCATGCGCGCGGCCATCGAGTCGACGCAGCGCAGCCGCACCGCGGTGCTGACCAAGCTCTACCCGACCCGGTCGCACACCGGCGCGGCGCAGGGCGGCATGTGTGCCGCGCTCGCCAACGTCGAGGAGGACAACTGGGAGTGGCACACCTTCGACACGGTCAAGGGCGGTGACTACCTGGTCGACCAGGACGCCGCCGAGATCATGTGCAAGGAGGCCATCGACGCGGTCCTCGACCTCGAGAAGATGGGCCTGCCCTTCTCCCGCACCGACCAGGGCCGGATCGACCAGCGCCGCTTCGGCGGCCACTCCCGCAACCACGGCGAGGCCCCGGTCCGCCGGTCCTGCTACGCCGCGGACCGCACCGGCCACATGATCCTGCAGACGCTGTTCCAGAACTGCGTCAAGCACGGTGTGGAGTTCTTCAACGAGTTCTACGTCCTCGACCTGCTGATCAACGAGGGCAAGACCGCCGGCGTGGTGGCCTACGAGCTCGCCACCGGCGAGATCCACGTCTTCCAGGCCAAGGCCGTGGTGTTCGCCTCCGGCGGCACCGGCAAGATGTTCAAGGTCACCTCGAACGCGCACACCCTGACCGGCGACGGCCAGGCCGTGGCGCTGCGCCGCGGCCTGCCGCTGGAGGACATGGAGTTCTTCCAGTTCCACCCGACGGGCATCTGGCGGATGGGCATCCTGCTCACCGAGGGCGCCCGCGGCGAGGGCGGCATCCTGCGCAACAAGGACGGCGAGCGCTTCATGGAGCGCTACGCCCCCGTCATGAAGGACCTCGCGTCCCGTGACGTGTGCTCCCGCGCGATCTACTCGGAGATCCGGGCCGGCCGCGGCTGCGGCCCCGAGGGCGACCACGTCTACCTGGACCTGACGCACCTCCCGCCGGAGCAGCTGGACGCCAAGCTGCCGGACATCACCGAGTTCGCGCGCACCTACCTCGGCATCGAGCCCTACACGGACCCGATCCCGATCCAGCCCACCGCGCACTACGCGATGGGCGGCATCCCGACCAACGTCGAGGGTGAGGTCCTGAGCAACAACACCGACGTCGTTCCCGGCCTGTACGCCGCGGGCGAGGTCGCGTGCGTGTCGGTGCACGGCGCCAACCGCCTGGGCACCAACTCGCTGCTGGACATCAACGTGTTCGGCCGCCGCGCGGGCATCGCCGCCGCCGCGTACGCCGACAACCACGACTTCGTCGAGCTGCCGGAGAACCCGGGCGCGCTGGTCGAGGCCCTGGTCGAGGGCCTGCGGGAGTCCACCGGCACCGAGTCGGTCGCGCAGATCCGCAAGGAGCTGCAGGAGTCGATGGACACCAACGTGTCCGTCTACCGCACCGGCAAGACCCTGCAGCAGGCCGTCGAGGACGTCACCGCGCTCAAGGAGCGCTTCAAGAACGTCTCGATCCAGGACAAGGGCTCGCGCTACAACACCGACCTGCTGGAGGCCATCGAGCTGGGCAACCTGCTCGACCTGGCCGAGGTGCTGGTCGTCTCGGCGCTGGCCCGCGAGGAGTCCCGCGGCGGTCACTACCGCGAGGACTTCCCGACCCGTGACGACGTGAAGTTCATGCAGCACACCATGGCGTACCGCGAGGTGGCCGAGGACGGTTCCACCTCCATCCGCCTCGACTACAAGCCGGTCGTGCAGACCCGCTACCAGCCGATGGAGCGTAAGTACTGATGTCCACTCCGACCGTCGAGAAGCACTCGGCCGCGCTGGACGCGGTCGAGGCGGGCAGCACCAAGCTGATCAACGTCACCTTCCGGATCCGCCGGTTCAACCCGGAGGAGCACCCGGACCCGGTGTGGGTGGACTACCAGCTGGAGATGGACCCGAAGGAGCGCGTCCTGGACGCGCTCAACAAGATCAAGTGGGAGCAGGACGGCACCCTCACGTACCGCCGTTCCTGCGCGCACGGCATCTGCGGCTCGGACGCCATGCGGATCAACGGCCGCAACCGGCTGGCGTGCAAGACCCTGATCAAGGACGTCAACCCGGAGAAGCCGATCACGGTCGAGGCCATCAAGGGCCTCGCGGTCCTCAAGGACCTGATCGTCGACATGGACCCGTTCTTCCAGGCGTACAAGGACGTCATGCCGTTCCTGATCACCTCGGGGAACGAGCCGACCCGCGAGCGTCTGCAGTCGCAGGCCGACCGCGAGCGCTTCGACGACACCACCAAGTGCATCCTGTGCGCCGCGTGCACCTCGTCGTGCCCGGTGTTCTGGAACGACGGCCAGTACTTCGGCCCGGCGGCGATCGTCAACGCGCACCGCTTCATCTTCGACTCCCGCGACGAGGGCGCCGAGCAGCGCCTGGAGGTCCTCAACGACCGTGAGGGCGTGTGGCGTTGCCGCACCACCTTCAACTGCTCGGAGGCCTGCCCGCGTGGCATCGAGGTCACCAAGGCGATCCAGGAGGTGAAGCGCGCGCTCGTCACGCGTCGCTTCTAGTCCTTCGACCGCGAGGGCCCGTCCGGGAGGTTTCCGGGCGGGCCCTTCGGCGTGCGCCTCAGGGCGCGCGTCGAACGGTGGCCAGGGTGAGCAGCAGCGGGCCGAGGAACAGCGCCACCGCCATGGTCCGGTAGTCCTGCCCGGCGGCGGACGCGGTCAGCGCCAGCTGGGTGCCGAGGACGGCCGCGCCGGCCACCGGGACGAGGGCGGGCAGCCGGTGCCGCCAGGCGTACAGCAGGGCCGCCGCCAGCCCCAGGTACGCCCACAGGGCGCCGCGCCACAGCAGCCAGTCCAGCTGCGGGGCGCGCAGCAGGGTGCGGCTCCAGGCGGCGGCGGAGTGCAGCGGACGCAGCAGGCCGTGCGAGGACGGGGACGCCTCCGGCACCTCGGTGGCCGCGTGCGGGCCCGAGTCGGCGGCCCACACGCTCCAGGCAAGGCGGCCGCGGCAGAGCCGGGCGTCCAGCACCCGGTCCGGGTGGTCGCGCAGCAACTTCCGCCAGGCGGCGGCGAGTTCGGGCTGCTCGCGGCCGGCCGCGGCGGCGTCCCAGCGGTCGGTGAGGGCGGTGGTCGCCGAGCAGTCCGCGCCGGCCGCGTCCCAGTCGGCGGCCGGGGCGACGGCCGTCAGCGCGGCGGCCGGGCGGCCCGGGTCGCGGTGCTCGGCGCGCGCCAGGTCGGCGGCGCGCAGCGGGTGCAGGTCGCCGGGGCGGGCCGCCGGGTGGCCGAGCAGCGCCAGGGCGATCGGCACGGCCAGCGCGAGCGCGGTGAGCAGCGCGATCCGGCCGCGCGCCCTGGGCAGCGCCGGCAGCAGGACGAGAGCCGCGATCAGCGCGGTGCCCGCGCCCCGGGGTCCGGTCAGCGCCAGCAGCACGACGGCCGAGAACAGCACCGCCAGGTCCAGCCGCTGCGCCGGTCCGCCCCGGTGCAGCGTTCCCTCCGCCCGCCGGGCGAGCAGCCGCAGGCCCGCCGCAGTGAGCAGCAACGCCCCTGCGGTGGACGGCACTTCGGGACTGAGCGAAACCACCAGGCTGCCGGTCGGCGGCAGCGCGGCCAGCGCCACCGCCACCGGCCCCGACCAGCGGCCGCGCACCCCGAACCGGGCCAGCGCGGCCACCAGGTGCCCCAGCGCGAACGCCACCACCACGGTCTGCGCCAGCGTCACCCCCGCCGGGTGCAGCGCCCGCACGGCGGCGTCGTACAGCGGCGCACCGCTCACCCCGCCCCCGGTGAACGCCGGATACCCGGCCGCCCACCACAGCAGCAGCACCGCCTGACAGGCCGCCGCCACCGCGAACGGCAGCCGCAGCCGGGACTTCGCACGCCGGTGCCGGCGCTCCCGCTCCTGGCGCTGCGCCCACTCGGGGCGGGCCTCGCCGAGGGTGGTGCCAGTGCTCATGCCGAGTCTCCCCGTCCCCTGCCCCGGCCCTCGCCGACCGGCGCCCGCACGGATGCGTGCCGGGCAGGCTAGCAGCCGGATTCGGCCACCTCCAGAGGTCCGGACACGCCGAGGGTCCGCTCCGGCCGCGGCCGGAGCGGACCCTGACGGTTCATCGGGCGAGGACGCCCAGGTCCCTCGGGTTGCCGACGCCCCCGGACGTCACCGGATGCCCCTCGGCGGTGACTTCGGTTCGGCCTGCCCGTCGCCGTCCAGGCCGCCGGAGCTGCCCGGGGTCGGGTGCTCGGCGACCGGGGAAGGCGCCGGTGACGGCGGCGTTCGCCGGGCCGGCGGGGCCGGAGAAGTCGTAGCCGCGGTCGGCGAGTTTCGGGCACGGCGTGCGCGCGGAGGCGCCGGCGGACTGCTCACGGGACCACGGTGCGAGGCTGCCGTGGACGCCGGGGCCGATCAGGTCGTAGCCGCTCCACGGGCCGGCGGGACGAACCTGCCGGCTGTGGCCGGGGCCCGGCCGGGCCGGCGGTCGAGGCCCGGACCTCGCCGACGGGGTCGGCCACGACGGTGGCACCGACGGCCTTCGTCCCGTTGGCGTCCCACAGCCCGAAACGGGCGGCGGGCGGCGTCGGTCCCGGGTCGCTGCCGGTGAGCCGGCCGGGAGGGCGCGGGCGACCGATCGACCGACCGGCCGCGTGTCCCGGCCGCGTGTCCCGGACGCCCGGAGATCCGTGCCGAAGGGCGTCTCGGTGCTACTCCGCGACGGCGGGCTTGCGCAGGGCGCGCAGGCCGCGGACGCCGATCCAGCCGATGGCGAGGCCGAGGACGAGGGAGGTGATGGCGAGCAGCAGGTGGATCCAGAAGAAGGCGGTCGGCTGCGAGTGGTCGCCGTTGACGAAGGCCTGGCCGCCGGAGTCCTTCCAGAGGTTCTTCACGAACGTCGTCCAGATGAAGATCGACCAGACGCCGAAGGCGGTGAGGAACCAGGAGACCGGGCGGCTGAGCTTCATGACGGGTCCTTCGCGGCAGACGGGTGGCCCGTCCAGTATGCGCGGCCCGCCGAACGGAGCAGTGGGCGGTACTCGTTCGTGGCGTAGGGCGGCGGCTTCGACGGCCGGGCGGCGGGGCGCGGGTTAGCTTCCGGGAATGCAGACAGTCCGCCGGATCGTCCTGGGTTCGTCCGCTGCCGCCCTGGTGCTGTTCCCGGGCGGCCCGCCGGGCACCGCCGCGGCGGTGCCCGGCGACCCCCCGCCGCCCGCCGTGGTGGGCGGCGACCGGCTGGGCGCGGCGGGCGTGCAGGTCGCGCCCGGCCCGGGGGCGCCGCCGCTGCCGTCCGGCCTGACCGGGAAGTCGTGGATGGTGGCGGACGCGGGCACCGGCGAGGTGCTGGCCGCGTTCAACGCGCACGCGCAGCTGCCGCCCGCGTCCACCCTGAAGATGCTGTTCGCGGACACCGTGCTGCCCCGGTTCCCGGCCGACGAGGTGCACCGGGTCGGCTGGTCGGAGCTCCAGGGCATGGGCGTGGGCAGCAGCCTGGTCGGCATCAAGGAGGACTTGGACTACAAGGTCGAGGACCTGTGGCGCGGGGTGTTCCTGTCCTCCGGCAACGACGCGGTGCACGTGCTGGCGAGCATGAACGGCGGGGTGGAGAAGACGGTCGCCGACATGCAGGCCCGCGCGAACCAGTTGCAGGCCCACGACACCCACGTGGTCTCCCCGGACGGCTACGACATGGACGGGCAGGTCACCTCCGCCTACGACCTGACCCTGTTCGCCCGGGCGGGCCTGCGCAACGACGAGTTCCGCGAGTACTGCGGCACCCGCTGGGCGCAGTTCCCCGGGGCGGTCGACAAGTACGGGCAGCGCGGCAGCTTCGGCATCGCCAACACCGACCGGCTGCTGGGCAAGTACCCCGGCCTGATCGGCGTGAAGAACGGTTACACCACCAACGCGGGCGCGACCTACACGGGCGCCGCCGTCCAGGACGGCCGCACCGTGCTGGTGACGGTGATGCACCCGGCGAGCAGCCCGCGGGTCTACGACGAGGCGGCGTCCCTGCTCGACTGGGGCTTCGCCGCGGTCGGCAAGGTCACCCCGGTGGGCACCCTGGTCGACGACCGGGCCCCGGCCGGGACACCGACCGCCCAGCCGGCCGCCGAGGCCCCGTCCGGGCCGGCCGCCACCCCGTCCCCGCAGCAGCCCGTCGTCCGTCCCCAGCCGGTACGCGCGAGCCACGCGGCGGCGGACGGCCCGGACGCGGCGACCTGGTCCGCGGTCGGCCTCTGCGCGGCGGTGGCCGCGATCGGCCTGCTCAGGCTGCGCGCCCTGCGGCTCCGGTCGGCACGGCCCCAGGGGCGGGAAGGCGGCCCCACCCGCCCCTGATGTCAGGCCCGCTCGCGCCGCAGGCGTCGCACCGCGCGGGCGGCGATCGGCGGCAGGACGCCGAGGGCCAGGCGGCGGGCGAGCGAGCGGCGGGCCGGGGCCGAAGTCGCGGCCGGGCCGCCCCCGCGCTCGGACGGGCCGTCCCAGGCGAGGCGGTGGCAGGTCTGTCCGGCGAGGTGTTCCTCGTCGAGCCGGAAGCCCTCGCCGCGCCAGTCGCGGGCGAGCAGGTCGGCGCGGACCGCGTCCGGGTCGCCCCAGGTGCCGTAGAACTTCTCGGGGGTGAGCAGGACCGGCTTCAGCCCGAGGGTGAACACCGCCTCCCAGACCGCGGCGGACACGCCGGGGGTGTGCGGGGCGCGGTAGTCGTCGAGGGCGACGACGCCGTTCCCGGCGAGCGCGTCGCGGGCCACCTGGATGTCGCCGACGACGTGCTCGTACAGGTGCGAGGCGTCGATGTGGACGAAGCGGCAGCTGTCGGCGGGGATCCGGCCGTCGGCGAGCACCGAGGTGGGGTCCTGGACGATCACCGGCAGTTCGGCGTGGAAGGCCAGGTAGTTGGTCTCGAAGGCGCGCCGGGTGAGGGTGGCGCGATAGGACATCGTCATCTCGGCGGAGTTCTCGCCGTCGGGCGCGTCCGCGTCGAACAGGTCGCAGACGGTGAACGTCTCGCCGGGGCGCAGGTGGTCGCCGAGCAGGATCGCCGAGCGGCCCAGGTAGGCGCCCAGTTCCAGCAGGTCTCCGGTGACGCCGGCGGCGCTCTGCCGGGTGAGCAGCCAGCCGAAGACCTCCCGGTCGACGCGGAAGAACCAGCCGGGGACGTCGTCGGGGGTGGCGGGGACGGGTGGCGCGGCGGAGGTGTCGGTGGCGGACACGCGGTCTCCAGGGGGAGGCGGCCGGGCGGGGGAACGCCGGCAGAGGGGTCGACCGGAGGTCGATATGCACCGGTCTGGGGTGTGACGCGGATCATAGATCAGTCGTCCGGATGCTGGACAGCGGGTGAACCGGGAGTTTCGTCGGCGGCGGCGAGCGCGGCCTCGGCCTGCCGGACGGCGCGCCGGCGGGCCGCCTCCGGGTCGGCCAGTGCCGTCCAGGCCGCGCAGTACATCAGCAGTCGGGACACGAAGTTGATCCACAGCAGCAGCGCGACGGGCACCCCGAACGCCCCGTACACGCTGCGGCCGGCGACCGAGCCCAGGTAGGAGGAGAGCGCCAGTTTGAGCAGCTCGAAGCCGACCGCCCCGATCAGCGCGCCCTGGAGCAGGGCGCCGCGGTGCGGGGCGACGATCCGGGGGAACGGGCCGAGCAGGTAGAGGAAGAGCAGCAGGTCGGCGCCGACCGCGATGAGGAAGCCGAGTCCGGACAGCAGCCAGCGGCCGGCCCCGCCGTCCAGGCCCAGCCAGTCGGCGAGCCGGCGGGCGAGGGTGGTGGCGACGGCGGACGCGGCCAGCGAGGCGAGGCAGACCAGGCCCAGGCCGAACAGCACCGCGCAGTCCCGGATTTTCACCTGAAAGAAGTTCCCGCCGCGGTCGGGCAGCCGCCACACGGTGCGCACCGCGCCGCGCATGGTGTCCACCCAGCCGAGGCCGGAGACCAGCAGCAGGGCGCCGGAGACCAGTCCGACGGTGCCGGCGTGGGCGACCATCGCGTTCAGGTCGAGCGCGTCGGACAGGCCGGGCAGCTGCTCGGCGATGCTCGTCTGGAGCTGGTGCACCCGGGAGTCGGAGAGCGCGGCCAGGGCGATCGCCAGGGCCACGGTGAGCAGCGGGAACAGCGCCAGGAATCCGAAGAAGGTGACCGCCCCGGCCAGCCGGTTGCCCCGCACGTCCGCGAACAGCCGGTACACCAGGTACGGGCGGCTGCGCAGCGCCCGGGCCACCAGTGGTCCGATCAGCGGCAGCCCGGTGAGGAAGTCCATCCTTCGCTGTATACCGGGCGGGTCGTCCCGCGCCCGGGTGACGCGCCGCCGGCCGGACGGCTCCGCGAGAAGACCCGGGGGCGGCGCGGCGGCAAGGCCCGGGGGCGGCGCGGCGGCAAGGCCCGGGGGCGGCTCCGCGGCAGCGCCCGGGGCCCGCTCAGCGGCGGACGGCGCGGCGGGCCCTGGACAGCATCCGCAGGCTCTGGAAGCCCAGGTAGCTGCCGCGGCCGAGCAGTTCGCCGCGCATGCCCTCCCGTCCGGCGGGCGGCCGGTAGTCGGCCGGGCGGTGCCGGGAGCAGTGCTCGGCGGCGCGGCGGAAGAACTCGCGGCGGTCGGCGGCCGGGACGCGTCCGGGCTTGGTGACGACGGTGGCGAGGTGGCCGAGCATCATCCGGTAGATGACGGGCCGCCAGCGGTCCAGTTCGGGGCGGGCGTCGACGAAGGCGAACACCCGGTCGTACTGCTCGAAGACGTCGAAGTGCTTGCGGGAGGCGGTGGCCAGGATGTTGCCGCCCTCGCGGCGCTGCCGGTAGTGCACGCCGACCTGGTCGAGCAGGGTGATGGACCCGGCGGCGAGCAGTGCCGGGTAGGTCCAGGGGGTGTCCTCGTAGTACCCGGGCGGGAAGGTCAGGCCCTGCTGCCGGACGAATTCGCGGCGGTAGGCCTTGTTCCACACCACCTGGAGCAGGTCGAGCAGGTCGCGGCGCTCGTCCAGGGTGAAGGCGTCCGCGCCGGGCCGGGCGAACACCGGGGCGGAGGCGGAGCGCACCACCCGGCCGTCCCAGTAGCTGCGGGCGTAGTCGTACACCAGCAGGTCGGGGTCGCCGGTGGCGCGCAGCCGGGCGTCGGCGGCGGCCAGCAGGTCGGGGGTGAAGGTGTCGTCGCTGTCGAGGAACAGCAGGTAGTCGCCGGTGGCGAGTTCCATGCCGGCGTTGCGGGCGAGGCCCAGGCCGACGTTCTCCGCGAGGTGGCGGACCGTCACCCGGCTGTCGCGGGCGGCGGCCTCGTCGAGGATCGCGCCGCTGCCGTCGGGCGAGCAGTCGTCGACGGCGATCAGTTCGAAATCGGTGAAGCTCTGATCGAGGACGGACTCCAGGCAGGCGGGGAGGTACTCCTCGACGGCGTGCACGGGCACGATCACGCTGAACCGCGGCATCTCTTCACTCTCCTGAGCTGGCCTGGCCAGGCGCAGACTAGCAAGCCCGAAGCGTTAGAATCGCGGCTGGTGCCGGTCCTGGTTCGACACACTTGCCGGGCTCCCGGCCGAACTCCTGAGGAAAGGCACTGCGTTCCCGATGGCCCCGCGTCTGTCCGTCGTCGTCCCGATCTACAACGTCGAACGCTATCTGGAGGAGTGCCTCGACTCCATCGCCGCGCAGACCTTCGACGACTTCGAGTGCGTCATGGTCGACGACGGCTCGAAGGATTCAAGTGCCGCCATCGCCGCGGACTACGCCGCGAAGGATTCGCGCTTCCGGCTGGTCCAGCAGGTGAACAAAGGCCTGGGGGCGGCCCGCAACACCGGCTACCGACACATCTCCGAGGGCAGCGAGTTCCTCGCGTTCGTCGACAGTGACGACACCCTGCCGCCGTCCGCGTACGAGCTGATGATCAGCACGCTGGAGGAGACCGGCTCCGACTTCTGCACCGGCAACGTGCTGCGTTTCCGCGCCGTCGGCCACTACCAGTCGGGCGGCCACCGCAAGCCGTTCGCGGCGACCCGGCTGCGCACCCACATCACCGAGCTCCCGGCGCTGGTCACCGACCGCACCGCGTGGAACAAGGTGTACCGCCGCTCGTTCTTCGACCAGGCGGGCGTGCTGTACCCCGAGGGCATCCTGTACGAGGACGCCCCGGTCAGCGTGCCGCACCACTACCTGGCCCGCCGGGTCGACGTGCTCGCCGAGCCGATCTACCACTGGCGCGAGCGGGAGGTCGGCGAGATGTCGATCACCCAGATGAAGACCAACCCGAAGGGCGTCATCGACCGGGTCAAGTCGATGGAGCTGGTCCGCGACTGGCTGCGCAACCAGAGCGACCCGAAGTTCCGCACGTACCTGCGCTCCTACGACGAGAACAACCTCGTCGAGGAGATCCCGATGTTCTTCGGCTCGGTGCTGGAGGGCGACCCGGCGTACAACGCCGCCTACCTGGAGTCGGCCGGCCGCCTGCTGCGCGCCATCGGCCCCGAGCAGGTCCGCAAGCTGCGCGCCCCGCTGCGGCTCAAGTACCACCTGACCCTCGAGGGCCGGCTGGAGGAGCTGATCGAGCAGCTGCTGTTCGAGAAGGACAGCAACGGCGCCGCCCCGGCCCGCGGCCTGTTCCGCCCGTACGCCGACTACCCGTTCCTGCGCGGCGGCCGCAAGAGCGTCCCGGCGGACGTGCTGCGGCTGAGCAACGCCCTGGTGATGCGCTCCCGGCTGTACGACGCCCGCTGGCAGGACGGCAAGCTCCAGCTGACCGGGCACGCCTTCCCGGAGCACCTGGGCGCCGAGAACAAGCACGACATGGTCAAGGCGCTGGTCCTGCGCGAGGCCAAGGGCCGCCGTGTGGTGGCGGTGCAGACCCGGGCCGAGTTCAGCCCCGAGGCCACCGCCAGCTCCCCGCACGACATGTACAGCTGCGACTGGGCGGGCTTCTCCGCCGCCATCGACCCGCAGCGGCTCAAGCACCGCGGCGAGTGGAAGGACGGCTCCTGGCGGGTGCTGGTGGCCGGCGTCGGCAAGGGCGGCGTGTACAAGGGCCGGGTGTCGACCGGCTGGCACGACCGCGCCGAGAGCGCGCCCGTGCACTGGGTCGAGGACGACGTCCGGGTGGTGCCCTGGCAGCGCGACGGCCACCTGCTGCTGCGGGTGGAGCGGGTGCGTGCCCGCGCCGTGTCGGCGACCGCCGAGAACGGCACCGTCGAGCTGCGCGGCCTGGTCCGCTCCGGCAGCGACCTGGCCGGCGCGGAGCTGCGTCTGAAGCACGCCGAGTCCGACCGCGAGGTGTTCGCGCCGCTGGAGCTGGGCGTCCCGTCCGGCCGCGACGTGCCGTTCACCGCGCGGGTCCGGGTCGCCGAGCTGACCGCCGTCCGGGAGGCCTGGGACGCCCTCGACCCGGCCGCCGAGGAGCGCACCCGCGACCGCTGGGACCTGAAGCTCAAGCTCTCCGACGGCTCCGCGCTGCCGCTCGTGCTGGACGACCGCGCCGCCCCGGTCGAGCTGCACCTGCCGCTCGCCGACGGCGCCCGCGCGCTGTACGCCAAGCCCTCCCCCAGCGGCTACCTGCAGCTGTGCGACCAGGTGCTGCAGCCGGTCGTCGAGGAGATCGCCCGGGCCAAGGACGGCGAGGGCTTCGTGCTCAGCGGCTCCTACCCGCTGCCCGGCACCCACCACTACGAGCTGGTGATCCGGCACGGCAAGCGCCACGAGGAGCACGCCTTCCCGGTGGAGATCGCCGACGGCCGGTTCCGGGCCGCGCTGCCCGCCGTGCCGACCGCGTCGTTCGCCGGCCGGGTCCCGCTGCACAAGGGCACCTGGACGGTGCTGTTCCGCCCGGTCGGCGCCGCCGCCGACAGCGCCTGGCCGGCCGCGGCGCTCGCCCCGTCCACCTTCGACACGCTGCCGCTGGAGGTGGCCGCCCGCGGCAAGACCGTCGCGCTGGAGCGCCGCCAGTTCGACAGCCTGTCGCTGGAGTCCTGGGACCCGCTGACCCCGGCCGAGCGCAGCGGCTTCCGCCAGCGGCAGCTGCGCCGCTCGTTCGCCGAGCTGCAGCGCCGCCCGCTCACCGACAGCGTGCTCTACCACACCGTCCGCGAGGACTGGTGGGCCGCCGACGGCGGCCTGTACAACGACTCGCCGCGGGCCGTGCACGAGGAGCTGGTCGGCCGCGGCCTGCCGCTGCGCCACCTGTGGACCTCGGTCGACCTGCAGGCCGACCTGCCGCAGACCGCCGAGTGCGTCCGGCACCGCTCCCCCGAGTGGTACGAGGCGCTGGCCACCGCCAAGTACATCGTCACCTCCACCCACCTGCCGACGTACTTCCGCCGCCGCCCCGGCCAGGTCGTGCTGCAGACCTGGCAGGGCACCCCGCTGAAGCGGATCGGCACCGACTTCGAGAAGGTCTGGTTCACCGACTCCGGCTACCTGGAGCACCTCAAGAAGGAGGTGCCGCAGTGGAGCATGCTGGTGGCGGGCGGCCGCTGGGCCGCGCCGGTGCTGCGCCGTGCCTTCGGCTTCGAGGGGAAGGTGCTGGAGAGCGGCTACCCGCGCAACGACCTGCTGTTCGCCGCCGACCGGGAGAAGACCGCCGAGCGGGTCCGCGAGCAGCTGGGCCTGCCCGAGGGCAAGCAGGTGGTGCTGTACGCGCCGACCTTCCGCGAGGACCGGCGGCTGCCCGACGGCGGCTACCAGCTCAACCTGCAGCTCGACCTGGAGGCGGCCCGCGCCGCCCTCGGCGAGGACCAGGTCCTGCTGGTGCGCGGCCACGAGGTGGTCCGGGCGCGGATCCCCGAGGCCGGCAACGGCTACGTGTGGGACGTCAGCACCTACCCCGACATGGCGGAGCTGCTGCTGGTCGCGGACGTCCTGGTGACCGACTACTCCGCCGCGGTGTTCGATTTCATGAACACCGGCCGCCCGGTGCTGTTCTTCACCTACGACCTGGAGCACTACCGCGACAACCTGCGCGGCTTCAGCCTCGACCTGGCCGCCCAGGCCCCGGGCCCGCTGCTGGCCACCTCGGCCGAGGTGGTCGCCGCGCTCGGCGACCTGCCGCAGGTCACCGCCGAATACGCCGACAAGTACGCGGCGTTCCGCGAGGCGTACTGCGATCTGGACGACGGCAAGGCCGCCGTTCGGGTGACGGACGCGCTGCTCGCCGAAGGTGAATAGCAGTCAGTAATCCGCTGGTCAAGGCCGGGTCGATTCCCTCAATTCCCAGGAAACTCAGCATATTCCCAGGGTTGAGGAAATTGACTTCGGCAGTTTCCTTGGATGTCATATCGGCGTGCCGCGCCTCCCCCTTTTCCCCAGCCGACTCCACCGTGCCCGGACCACCTCCGATGCCGAGGCCCGGGCCGGGCTGCGGCGGGCGGTCTGGGAAGGGGGGGTGCTCACGCTGCTCGGCGAAGGCCGGATCGACGGGGAGCCGGGCGACCGCCCCGGCGCCACCCGGGTCGAGCTCCGGCTGACCCCGCCGAACGGTCGGCGGCCGATCCCGCTGCAGACCTCCCCGCGCTACCTGCCGGAGGCCACCGACGACAGCGGGCAGGACCGGCACAGCCTCGACTGGACCGGCTTCACCGCGCTGCTCGACCCCGCCCTGCTCCAGCTGCGCGGCCAGTGGCAGCCCGGCAGGTGGCGGATCAGCGCCGTGGTCGGCGCCGGCGCCCACCAGGTCGAGACGCCGCTCACCGCGTACTGGTGCGGCAGCGGCGAGTACCCGCCCGCGCACTGGGTCGCCGACGGCGTCCTGTTCGTCCTGCACTTCCACGAGGACTCGCTGCACCTGACCGTCAGCCTGGACCGGGCCGCCGTCACCGAACTGACCTGCACCGACACCGGATTCCGGCTCGGCGGCGGCGCCCCCGACCGGGCCGTCGGCAGCACCCTGACGCTGCACCACCGGGAGACCGGCGCCACCGTCGACTGCGCCACCGACTGGGACGGCGCCTCCTTCACCGCGCTCGTCCCCGCCGACCGCTGCCGGCCGGGCGGGCACTGGGAACCCGCCCTGATCGGCGCCGACGGCCGGTCCCACGAGCTGCTGCTGAACTGCCCGCCCGGCGGCCGCCGCCAGCTCCCGCTCGCCGACGGGCAGGTGCTGTACGCCAAGCAGCTCGCCGACCAGCACCTCCAGTTCTGCGTCCAGGACCCCGAGCCGCTGATCGACGCCGTGATCCCCACCCAGGCCGGCTTCGAACTCCGCGGCGAACTCCCGCACTTCGCGGACCGCCCGGTCGACCTCGTGCTGCGGCACGGCGGCGACGGCCGGGAACGCCGGCTGCCCGCCCAGGTCGGCCCCGACGGCCGCTTCCACGCGGAGCTCGCCCTCGAACCGGCCGCCTCCGACGGCCGGCCCCGCCCGCTCGCCAAGGGCATCTGGGAACCCACCCTGCGCCCCGCCGACGAGCCCGGCCACGACGGCCTCCCGATGCGCCTGCACCCGGACGTCCTGCCCGCGCTGCCCACCACCGCGCACGCCGGGCCCAAGGCGTTCCAGCTCCAGCACCGCTGGCACGACACCCTGATCGTGGACAGCAAGCCGGTGCTGGCCGCCGTCGAGCGCAGCGCGCACCGCCAGCTGCGGCTGCGCACCGAGACCTACCCGGCGGCCCGCCGCCGGCCGCTGCGCGACGCCGTGCTGTACGACGTGTTCGGCGGCCGCAGCTACTCGTGCAACCCGCGCGCCGTCCACGAGGAACTGGTCCGCCGCGGCCTGCCGCTGGAACACCTGTGGGTGGTCGAGGACGGCCAGGAGCAGCCCCCGCCGGGCGCCGTCGCCGTCCGCCAGTGGAGCCCCGAGTGGTACGAGGCGCTGGCGACCAGCCGCTACCTGGTCGGCAACACGCACTTCCCGGAGTTCCTGCACCGCCGCGAGGGCCAGGTGGTCGTCCAGCTGTGGCACGGCACGCCGCTGAAGCGGATCGCCCGCCAGGTGGAGAGCGACTGGCTGGCCAACGACGGCTACCTGGAACGGCTGGCCGACGAGGTGCGGCAGTGGAACCTGCTGCTGTCGCCCAGCCCGTTCGCCACCCCGATCCTCGCCGACTCCTTCGACTACCGGGGCGAGATGCTGGAGGCCGGGTACCCCCGCAACGACCGGCTGGTGCGGGACGACCCGGCGGAGGCCGCCCGGATCCGCGCCCGGCTGGGCATCCCGGAGGGCCGCAAGGTGGTGCTGTACGCCCCGACCTGGCGGGACGACCAGCGCGACGGCGACCGCTACCGGCTGGACCTGCACCTGGACGTCGAGCAGGCCCGTGCGGCGCTCGGCGAGGACCACGTGCTGCTGCTGCGTCCGCACGTCCACGTCGGCGGCCGGATGCCCGACGACGCGTTCGTCCGGGACGTCTCCGACCACCCGGACGTCGCCGATCTGATGCTGATCGCCGACGTGCTGGTCACCGACTACTCGTCGCTGATGTTCGACTTCGCGGTGACCGGCCGGCCGATGCTGTTCTTCACCTACGACCTGGAGCACTACCGCACCCGGCTGCGCGGCTTCACGTTCGACTTCGAGGCGCACGCCCCGGGCCCGCTGCTCTCCGACTCCGCCGACCTGGTCGCCGCGCTGCGGGACTTCGATCCGGCGCCGCACGCGGAGCGCTACCGGGCGTTCCGGGAGCGGTTCTGCCCGCTGGACGACGGCGGGGCGGCCGCCCGGGTGGTCGACCGGATGCTGGCGATGGCCGAGGAGCACCCAGCGGACCCTCGGTGAATTCCCAGGAAACTCCCGGCCGGTGACGCGGACGACGTGCCCGGCCCGGCCGGCGGGCACCGCCGGGCGGCCGCTCGGCCCCGCTCAGGCGCGGGCGAATCCGTAGCTGCGCCAGGGCCGCCACACGGCGTCGGCGCCGAACGTCGAGAGCACGAACTCGGTGACCTCGAACACCGCGCGGAAGCCCCGGGCCTGCTCGTGGGCCGCGTCCAGCACGGGGTCGGGCAGGCCGTGGGCGACGGTGACGTGCGGGTGGTAGGGGAAGGCGAGTTCGCGGGCCAGCGGGCCGGAGCGGACTTCGGCCTCCAGCTCGCGGCACTCCTGCATGCCCTCCTCGACCCGGACGAACACCACCGGCGACACCGGGCGGAAGGTCCCGCTGCCCTGGAGCAGCATCCGGAACGGGCGGCGGGCGGCGGCCACCGCCCGCAGGTGCTCCTCGATGCCGGGCAGCAGCGCGGCCCGGGTCTCGGTGGGCGGCAGCAGCGTGACGTGGGTCGGTATCGACCGGGCCTGCGGGTCGCCGTGGCCGGCCCGGGCGTCCTGCACCTGGCTGCCGTACGGTTCCGGGACGTGTATGGACACGCCGATGGTGACGGCCTCGTCGAGACCGTCGCCATCGGGGGCGGCAGCCGTCGGCATCAGCGCTTCGGCGCCAGGAAGCCGACGCGGTCGTACACCTCGGCGAGCGTCTCGGACGCCACCGCGCGGGCCTTCTCGGCGCCGAGCGCGAGCACCCGGTCCAGCTCGGCCGGGTCGTCCAGGTAGCCCTGGACGCGGGTCTGGAACGGGGTGACCCAGTCGGTGAACAGGTCGGCCAGTTCGGTCTTCAGGGCGCCGTACATCTTGCCGTCGAAGTGCGCGACCAGCTGCTCGACGCTCATCCCGCTGAGCGCGGAGTGGATCCGCAGCAGGTTGGAGACGCCGGGCTTGTTCGCCTCGTCGTAGGTGACGACGGTGTCGGTGTCGGTGACGGCGCTCTTGAACTTCTTGGCGCTGGTCTTCGGCGCGTCGAGCAGGCTGATCAGGCCCTTGTCGCTGGACGCGGACTTGCTCATCTTCGCCGACGGGTCCTGCAGGTCCTGGATCTTGGCGGTGGCCTTCAGGATGTACGGCTCGGGGACGGTGAAGGTCTTGCCGTAGCGGGCGTTGAAGCGCTCCGCGAGGTCGCGGGTGAGCTCCAGGTGCTGGCGCTGGTCCTCGCCGACCGGGACGGTCTGGGTCTGGTAGAGCAGGACGTCGGCGACCATCAGCACGGGGTAGGTGAACAGGCCGACGGTGGTGCGGTCGGCGCCCTGCTTGAGGGACTTGTCCTTGAACTGCGTCATCCGGGAGGCCTCGCCGAAGCCGGTGAGGCAGTTCATCACCCAGGCCAGCTGCGCGTGCTCGGGCACCTGGGACTGCACGAACAGGGTGCAGCGCTCCGGGTCGAGACCGGCGCCGAGGAGCTGGGCGACGGAGACCCGGGTGTTCTGCCGCAGCGTCGCCGGGTCCTGCTCGACGGTGATCGCGTGCAGGTCGACGACCATGTAGAAGGCGTCGTTGGCCTCCTGCATGTCGACCCACTGGCGCACCGCGCCGAGGTAGTTGCCCAGGTGGAAGGAGCCTGAGGTGGGCTGGATGCCGGAGAGCACCCGGGGACGGTCCTTCACCGGACCGGTGACCGCTGCGTTGACCATGGGGCCATTGTTCCAGTTCCCCGGGCCGCTCAGGAAACGTCCGGCGCACCCGGGTTCGGCAGTGTGACGGCACTCACCCGCAGCCGTTCGATCCGGCGCCCGTCGAGCCGGGCCACGGTGAGCCGGGCGCCGGACTCGGTGAGCACCTGGTCGCCCTTCTCCGGGAGCCGGCCGAGTTCGCGCACCACGAAGCCGGCGACGGTCTCGTACGGGCCCTCGGGCAGCGTGAAGCCGGTCTCCTCGGCGAAGTCGGCGAGGTTCAGCAGGCCGTCGAGTTCGACGCCGCCGCCGGCCAGCCGCCGGGTCGCGGTGGTGTCCTGCGCGTCGTACTCGTCGCGGATCTCGCCGATCACCTCCTCGACCAGGTCCTCCAGCGTGACGATGCCCGCGGTGCCGCCGTACTCGTCGACCACGATGGCCAGGTGGTGGCCCTCGCGCCGCATCTCGCTCATCGCCTCCAGCACCCGCTTGGTGGCGGGCAGCAGCTTGACGGGGCGGGCCAGGTCGCGGACCCGGGCGGCCTGCTCGCCGCGCACCCCGTACAGGTCGCGGACGTGCACGAAGCCGGTGACGGCGTCGTAGGAGCCCTCCACCACGGGGTAGCGGGAGTGCGGCGAGGAGTCGGTCTCGGAGCGGACCTCGCGCACCAGCCGGTCGGCGTCCAGGAACGTCACCTCGGTGCGCGGCACCATCACCTCGCGCAGCTGGCGCTCCCCGGCCGCGAACACCTCGTTGATCAACTCGCGCTCGTCGGAACCGAGTTCGGTGCTGGCGGCGACCAGACCGCGGAGCTCCTCGGGGCTCATCGCACCCCGCCCGGCGGACGGGTCGCCGCCCAGCAGACGCACCATCAGGTTGGTCGAGTGGCCCAGCAGCCAAATCACCGGGCGCAGCGCCACCGACATCACGTCCACCACCGGCGCGGCCAGCAGGGCGATCGACTCGGCCCGTTGCAGGCCGATCCGCTTGGGCGTCAACTCGCCCAGCACCAGCGAAGCGTAGGAGATCACCAGGGTCAGGCCGACCAGCGCCACCGCGTCCGCGACCCCGTCCGACAGCCCGGCCCGGACGAACACCGGGGCGAGTTTGCCGGCCAGCGTGTCGGCGCCGAACGCCGCCGACAGGAAGCCCATGCACGTCACTCCGACCTGCACGGCGGCCAGGAACCGGTTCGGGTCGGCCGCCAGGTGCGCCGCCCGGGCGGCCCGCCGCGAGCCCGCCGACTCCAGGGTGCGGATCTGCCCCTCGCGCAGCGAGATCAGCGCGATCTCGGCGACGTTGAACAGACCGCCCAGCATGATGAACACCAGGACGAGTGCGGCGTCCTGCAGGGTTTCGCTCACGGCCCGAGTGTAGGAGAACGGCCGGGCGCCCCGTGGGCACCCGGCCGTTCACACGCTGCGGAGCGGCGCTCAGATGAGCCCGAGCTCCTTGACCGCGTCGCGCTCCTCGGCGAGCTCCTGGACGGAGGCGTCGATCCGGGCGCGGTCGAACTCGGAGAGGTCCAGGCCCTGGACGATCTCGAACTTGCCGTCCTTGGTGGTGACCGGGAACGAGGAGATCAGGCCCTCCGGCACGCCGTACGAGCCGTCGGAGACGATGCCCATCGAGGTCCAGTCGCCGGCCGGGGTGCCGTTGACCCAGGTGTGGACGTGGTCGATGGCGGCGTTCGCGGCCGAGGCGGCCGAGGACGCGCCGCGGACCTCGATGATCTCGGCGCCGCGCTTGGCGACCTTCGGGATGAAGAAGTCCTGGACCCAGGCCTGGTCGGCGCCGACGGCGTCGAACGCGGCCTTGCCGGCGATCTCGGCGTGGAACAGGTCCGGGTACTGGGAAGCGGAGTGGTTGCCCCAGATGGTGACCTTCTTGACGTCCTCGACCGTCACGCCGGCCTTCTTCGCCAGCTGGGCGACGGCGCGGTTGTGGTCCAGGCGGGTCATCGCGGTGAAGCGCTCGGCCGGCACGTCCGGGGCGTTGCGCTGGGCGATCAGGGCGTTGGTGTTGGCCGGGTTGCCGACCACCAGGACCTTGATGTCGTCCGCGGCGTTGTCGTTGATCGCCTTGCCCTGGGGGCCGAAGATGCCGCCGTTGGCGGACAGCAGGTCGGCACGCTCCATGCCCGCGGTGCGCGGACGGGCGCCGACCAGCAGGGCCACGTTGGCGCCGTCGAACGCCACGTTCGCCTGGTCGGTGATGGTGATGTCGCGCAGCAGCGGGAACGCGCAGTCGTCCAGCTCCATCGCGACACCCTCGGCGGCCTTCACGCCCTGCGGGATCTCCAGCAGGCGCAGGTTCACCGGCACGTCGGCACCCAGCAGGTGACCGGAGGCGATGCGGAAGAGCAGCGCGTAGCCGATCTGGCCGGCCGCTCCGGTAACGGTGACGTTGACGGGGGTGCGAGTCATATCTACCTTCTCCAGCAAATCGCCAGGCGCCCCAGGCACATCGGCGCACTGGAGCCGAGGATGATCTCTCGATGTCGAGAGACCCGAAACAGGCTATCGCGAACGCGGACGAGCGCGACAACAGGGGGCGCGGGCGGGTCCGAACCCGGGGGCGCGTGGAACTGCGCGAAGCGGAAGGCGCCACGTCCGCAAGATCGCGACGCAGGACAGTGACCTGCACGTGATCGCGACCTTGCGGACGTGACGTGCGCTTGTCGCGCAGTTCTCCCCCAGCCCCGGCGGGCCGGGAGGTGCCCCCACGCGCCCCTGTCTTCGCGCCCACCCGCTCTCGCGCAAGCCCCTAGTGCATCGGGTGTCCGATCAGCCGCCCGATGTTGTCGAGGACCGGGACGTTCAGCCACGGGTTGGGCTGCGCCACCAGGGTGAGCAGCACGATCACCCCGCCGAGGACGAACATCAGGGTGACGTCCGTGAACCGGCTGCGGACGGCGAGCAGGCCGACGTCGGGCAGTCCGAGTCGCAGCAGGGCGCCGAGCAGCGGTGCGACGCCGACGGCGAGCAGGCCGAGCCGGAAGTTCCCGGCCCAGGTGACCAGCAGGCCGAGGGCGGCGACGGCGAGCACCAGGGTGATGGGCCACTGCCGCAGCGGGAGGGTGTGGCCGCGGCCGAGTGCCGCCGCGGAACCCTCCGGGGGCAGGGTGCCCTCGGTGGTGACGGGTCGGCGGCGGGCGCGCTTCATGACGCCGGGCACCGGTCTCAGACGCCGGCGCGGCGCTCGGCCGCCTCGACGATGTTGTTGAGGAGCATCGCGCGGGTCATCGGGCCGACGCCGCCGGGGTTGGGGGAGATCCACGCGGCGACCTCGGCGACGCCGGGGTGCACGTCGCCGACGATCTTGCCCTCGCTGCGGGAGACGCCGACGTCGAGCACGGCCGCGCCGGGCTTGACGTCCTCGGGCTTGACCAGGTGCGGGACGCCCGCGGCGGCGACGACGATGTCGGCGCCGCGCAGGTGCGAGGCCAGGTCCCGGGTGCCGGTGTGGCAGAGCGTGACGGTGGCGTTCTCGCTGCGGCGGGTGAGCAGCAGGCCGATGGAGCGGCCGACGGTGATGCCGCGGCCGACGACCACGACCTCGGCGCCGTCGATGGCGACGTCGTGGCGGCGGAGCAGTTCGACGATGCCGAGCGGGGTGCAGGGCAGCGGGCCGTCGATGCCGAGGACGAGGCGGCCGAGCGAGGTCGGGTGCAGGCCGTCGGCGTCCTTGTCGGGGTCCATGAGTTCGAGCACGCGGTTCTGGTCCAGGCCCTTGGGGAGCGGCAGCTGGACGATATAGCCGGTGCAGGACGGGTCGGCGTTGAGCTCGCGGACGACGTTCTCGACGTCCTCCTGGGTGGCGGTGGCGGGGAGCTCGCGCTGGATGGAGGCGATGCCGATCTCCGCGCAGTCACGGTGCTTGCCGTTGACGTACCACCGGCTGCCCGGGTCGTCGCCGACCAGGACGGTGCCGAGGCCGGGGACGATGCCCCGTTCCTTGAGGGCCGCCACGCGGACGGCGAGTTCGGACTTGATCGCGGCCGCGGTGGCCTTGCCATCGAGAATCTGGGCAGTCATGTCTCCATTCTTCCGGATCGGGGGTCCGCGACGTGCCGCCGGGCGGGCTCCTTGTCGTGGCCGGGCCGGTCCTGTACGGAGCGTCTCCGGCGGCCACGGAGCGTGCCGGGGGATTGCGGTTGTGCCACGGTCGTGCCCGTGGCCTGCATGCGGCTGGACATCGCGGCTCGCCAAGGCTCACGATGACGGGGCAAGTACCGCCGCCCAGGTGCTGGTGACGGACCGTCCGGCGGCGGGGGACGAAACACAGTCGGGGGAATCGACACGTGAGCAATCCGTACCAGCAGCCCGACCCGTACAACGGTGCCGGCCAGCAGCCTCAGCAGCCGGGCTACGGGTACCCGCAGCAGCAGCCCCAACAGCCCGGCTACGGCTACCCGCAGGCGCCTCAGCAGCCGCAGGGCTACGGGTATCCGCAGGCCCCTCAGCCGTACCCGCCGATGTATCAGCAGGTGCCGCCGAAGAACTCGATGGCGACCGCGTCGGTCGTGATCGGCGTGGTGTCGATTCTGACGGTGTGTTTCTGGGGGTGGCCGCTGGCGCTGCTCGGCGCCGGCCTGGGCATCGCGGCGCTGGGCAAGTCGTCTCGGCTCGGCGGTCAGGGCCGCGGCGTGGCGATCGGCGGCATCGTGCTCAACGCGCTGGCGCTGTTGATCGGCGTGGCGGTGATCGTGTTGTACTTCGTCATGCCCACCACGTGAGCACCGCCCGGCAGTTCGGCCCCGTGGAGCGCTGGCGCAGGTCGGCGGGGACCACCGCGGGCGGGGTGTCGCGGGTGCTGGTCCGGGGGCTCGGCGCGGCGGCCGTCGCGGTGGCGGCGGCGCTGGTGCACGACGCCCACGACCCGGGCGTGCTGTGCCCGTTGCGCCGGTTCACGGGCATCCCCTGTCCGGGCTGCGGGTCGACCACGGTGTTCATCGAGGCGGGCCACGGGAACCTGCTCGGCGCGGTGGCCGCGAACCCGGTGACGGTGCTGGTCGCGCTCGGCCTGCTGGTGGCCCCGCTCGGGCCCGGCCGGTGGTGGTGGCGCCAGCCCAACTCTCGTCGCAACGCGGTGATCTGGGGTGCGGCGGCGCTCTCCTGGAGCTGGCAGTTGCACCGTTACGGCTTCCTTCCGGCGTGAGCCGCCCCACTCGTTCGCCTTTCTCCCCCGGCGCCGTCATGGCCATCCGCTAGTCTCCCCTCCCGGTCGGTGCGTCAACTGCCCGACCGTCCGCGGGGCTTCCAGTCGTCCGTCCACAACTCGCATCCTGCCCGGAGGCATTGAAAATGAGTTACCCGCCCGACCCCAACAACCCGTACGGCCAGCAGCCCCCGCAGCAGCCCGGCTACGGCTACCCGCAGCAGCCGCCGGCCGCCCCGGGCTACGGCTACCCGCAGGCCCCCGCGCCGGGCTACGGCGTTCCGCAGCAGGGCTACGGCTACCCGCAGCAGGGCTACCCGGGCGTCCCGCCGTACGCGGGCTGGGGCAGCCGCGTGCTGGCGTACATCATCGACTACCTGATCGTCGGCATCCCGGCCGGCATCCTGTACGGCATCGGCGGCGCGCAGGCGGCCGGCAGCATCAGCTGCTCCACGTCGGCGAGCGGCGTGAGCCACTGCACCAGCTCGGGCTCCGGCTCGGGCAGCATCTTCGTCCTGCTGGGCGCCCTGGTCGCGCTGGTCGGCTGGCTGATCCTGCTGTACCGCCTCGGCACCACCGGCCAGACCCCGGGCAAGAGCGCGATGGGCATCCGGGTCGCGCGCGAGTCGGACGGCCAGAACATCGGCTTCGGCATGGCGATCGTGCGCTTCCTGTGCCACATCGTCGACGGCTTCTGCTGCATCGGTTACCTGTGGCCGCTGTGGGACGAGAAGAAGCAGACCTTCGCCGACAAGATCATGAGCACTGTGGTCGTCCGGACCAAGTGACGTGAGAGCCCGAAGGGCCCGCACACCTCGCGGTGTGCGGGCCCTTCGGCGTCGGGTCCGGTCAGTGGAAGAAGTGCCGGGTCCCGGAGAAGTACATGGTCACGCCGGCCTTCTCGGCGGCGGCGACGACCTCTTCGTCGCGGATCGAACCGCCGGGCTGCACCACGGCCTTGACGCCCGCGGCGAGCAGGATCTCCAGGCCGTCGGCGAACGGGAAGAACGCGTCGGAGGCGGCGTAGGAGCCGACCGACCGCTCGCCGGCCCGGGTGACGGCCAGCTTGCAGGAGTCGACCCGGTTGACCTGGCCCATGCCGACGCCGACCGAGGCGCCGTCCTTGGCGAGCAGGATCGCGTTGGACTTGACGGCCCGGCAGGCCCGCCAGGCGAAGGCGAGTTCGGCGAGCTCGTCGGCGGACAGCGCCTCGCCGGTGGCGAGCGTCCAGGTCGACGGGTCGTCGCCCTCCGCGTCGACGCGGTCGACCTGCTGGAGCAGCACGCCGCCGGAGATCCGGCGGGACTCCAGCCGGTCGGCGGGGGCCTCGGGGGCGCGCAGCACCCGCAGGTTCTTCTTCTTGGCCAGCACCTCGAGCGCGCCGTCCTCGTAGCCGGGGGCGACGACGACCTCGGTGAAGATCGGGGCGATCTGCTCGGCCAGCTCGACGGTGACCGGGCGGTTGACGGCGATCACGCCGCCGTACGCGGAGACCGGGTCGCAGGCGTGCGCCTTGCGGTGCGCCTCGGCGACGTCGGCGCCGGTGGCGATGCCGCACGGGTTGGCGTGCTTGATGATCGCGACGGCCGGGCCGGCGTGGTCGTAGGCGGCGCGGCGGGCGGCATCGGTGTCCACGTAGTTGTTGTAGGACATCTCCTTGCCCTGCAGCTGCTGCGCGCCCGCCAGGCCACCGGTGCCGTCGAGGTAGAGCGCGGCCTGCTGGTGCGGGTTCTCGCCGTAGCGCAGGACGTTGCCCAGCTCCCAGGTGTCGCCGAGGAACGACGGGAACGACGAGGACACAGCGTCCGACTCGGTGTAGCCGGACTGCTCGAACCAGCTCGCCACGGCGACGTCGTACGCGGCGGTGTGCGCGAACGCGGCGGCGGCCAGGCGCTTGCGGGTCAGCAGGTCGAAGCCGCCGGACTGCACGGCCGTCAGCACGTCCGAGTAGCGGGCCGGGTCGACCACGACGGCCACCGAGGGGTGGTTCTTGGCGGCGGCGCGGACCATCGACGGGCCGCCGATGTCGATCTGCTCGACGCACTCGTCGGGGGTCGCGCCGGAGGCGACGGTGGCGGTGAACGGGTACAGGTTCACCACGACCAGGTCGAACGGCTCGACGCCGAGCTCGGCCAGCTGCGCGCGGTGCGACTCCAGGCGCAGGTCGGCGAGGACGCCGGCGTGCACCCGCGGGTGCAGGGTCTTGACCCGGCCGTCCAGGCACTCGGGGAAGCCGGTCAGCTCGGAGACCTCGGTGACCGGGACGCCCGCGGCGGCGATCCGCCCGGCGGTGGACCCGGTGGAGACGATGGCGACCCCGGCGGCGTGCAGGCCCTGGGCGAGCTCCTCCAGACCGGTCTTGTCGTAGACGCTGATCAGCGCGCGCCGGATCGGGCGAACGTTCTCGGAGACGGGCGGAGTGGCGGAGGGAGCGGCGCTCATGCCGGAATCCATACCTTTCGGTCTTCGATGCGGTGTCCTTCGCGGGCCAGCCGGCCCACGACCTCGACGAGCAGCTTGCGCTCGACAGTCTTGATGCGTTCGTGCAGCGCCTCGCCGCCGTCGGCGTGGTCGGCGTCCTCGATCTCCACCGTGCCCTGGGCGATGATCGGCCCGGTGTCCACGCCGGCGTCCACCAGGTGCACGGTGCAGCCGGTGACCTTCACGCCGTACGCGAGCGCGTCGGTGACGCCGTGCGCCCCGGGGAAGGCGGGCAGCAGCGCGGGGTGGGTGTTGACGGTGCGTCCGGCGAAGGCGCCGACGAACGCGGGGCCGAGGATCTTCATGAACCCGGCGGTGACCACCAGGTCGGGCTCGTGCGACGCGACGGCGGCGGTCAGCGCGGCGTCCCAGGCGGCCCGGTCGGCGTGGTCCTTGATCCGCTCGACGAACACCGGGATCCCGGCCCGCTCGGCCCGGTCGATCCCGGCGATGCCGTCCCGGTCGGCGCCCACGGCCACGATCCGCGCGCCCCAGGCGGGGTCGGCGGCGGCGTCGATCAGCGCCTGGAGATTGGTGCCGGAGCCGGAGACCAGCACCACCAGCCGGGCCGGTCCGGGGGTACGGGGCGGGAACACTTGGGCGTCAGCGGCAGCCACGGCGCGTTTCTCCGTAGGTCGTGTCGCCCGCTGGTACGTCCACCGTCGGTGGGGCCATTACGGGCGGCGGCAGGTCGGGAGCCGTCGACGGGTGCGGGGACGCGACGCTGCGGGACCCGGGGAACCGTCGCGAGCTGCCGACCGTCACCACGATAACGGCTGGTGGGAGGGCACCCGTAACCACCCGGCAACGCTACGCGCGTAGTTGAGACGGGGATCTCCCGGCCGCCCGGCAGCGGTCCGGCAGGGTGCCGTACAGCCGCCGAGCGGTTGAGGGATCATTGACCGACCGCCCACTCCCCCATCGCCGGGCGGACAACCGACGAGCAGAAACGGCCGACACCATGAGCAGCGGCGAGGACAGCGGCGAGCGCAACCCCTTCGCGCCCCCTCCGCCCGGCGCCCCGGACCAGCCCTGGCGTCCGCGCGTGCCGCAGCGGCCGGCGTCCGGCGACCGGCCGGACGGGCCGGACGGCGAGCGCCCGCAGCCCCCGCAGTGGAGCCCGCGCCCCGAGCCCGGCCCGCAGGGGCCCCGCCTCGACCTGTCCGACCCGGCGCACCGCACCGCCCGCAACGCCCTGCTGTCGGGTTTCGCCGCCCTGCTGACCGCGCTGTTCGGCCTGCTCTGGATCAGCTTCCCGCTCGCCCTGCTCGCCGTCTGGTATGCCGTCACCGTCCTGCGCGCCCCCGCCGAGCCCGTCACCGACCCGTTCGCCCCGCGCCCGGTCCGCCCGCAGGTCCCGGCCGCGCTCTCCGCGCTGCTCACCGGCGGCCTGGCGCTGGCGATCTCGCTCTTCGCGTTCACCGTGCAGTTCACCTACCACGACTACCTGGACTGCGTGGACTCCGCGCTCACCAAGGAGGGCGTGCACAGCTGCGGCAACGGCGTCCCCGCCTGGGTGACCACGGTCTACGAGGGCTCCGCGGAGTGACCTGCCGTCAGTCCCCGTCCGCGGACGGGGTGACGAAGCCCGACTCGTAGGCGGCGATCACCGCCTGGGTGCGGTCGCGCGCGCCGAGCTTGCCGAGCAGGCTGCTGACGTGCGTCTTGACGGTCTGCACGCCCAGGTGCAGCTGCTCGCCGATCTCCGCGTTGGACAGTCCGCGCGCCATCAGCCGCAGCACCTGCCCCTCCCGCCCGGTCAGTCCGGCCCGGGCCACCGCCCCGCCGTCCGCCGCACCCCGGCCCCGGGCCGCGGCGAGGCGGCGGATCGACGCGGGGAACAGCAGCGACTCGCCGGCCGCGACCAGCCGCACCGCCTGGACGATCTCCGCCGGGCGGGAGCGCTTGAGCAGGAAGCCGTCCGCGCCGGCCCGCAGCGCCTCGTACACGTAGTCGTCGGCCTCGAAGGTGGTGACCACCAGGATCTTCGGCGGCCCGTCGGCGCCGCGCAGGATCGCCCGGGTCGCCTCCAGCCCGTCCACGCCCGGCATCCGGACGTCCATCAGCACCACGTCGGGGCGCAGCGCGCGGACCAGGCCGAGGGCCCGGGCGCCGTCCTCGGCCTCGCCGACCACGTCGATGCCGTCCTGGGCGTCGAGCACGGCGCGCAGGCCGGCCCGGATCAGCTCCTCGTCGTCGACCAGCAGCACCTTGATCACCGTCACCGGCCCAACCGTAGCGGCAGCCGCACCCGCAGCACCCAGTCCGTCCCGTCCGGTCCGGCCTCGCACGCGCCGCCGAGCAGCACCGCGCGTTCCCGGACGCCGCGCAGGCCCTTGCCGCCGCCCCTGCGCGGGCTCCCCCGTCCGGTACGGGGGTTGCGGCAGGACAGCTCCAGCGTGCCGGCCGCGACCGCGGCCCGGATCCGGATCGGCGCGCCGGGGGCGTGCCGCAGCGCGTTGGTGACGCCCTCCTGGACGATCCGGTACGCCTCGCGGGACAGCACGCCCGGCAGCTCGCCCGCCCGGACGCCCAGGTCGACGTCGACGGGGCTGCCGGCGGCGCGCGCGGCGGCGAACAGCTCCTCGGCCCGGTCCAGGCCGGGCTGTTCGGCGGCGGTGGCCTCGGGGGCCTCGCGCAGCAGGACCAGCATCCGCTCCAGGTCGTCCAGCGCGCGGCGGCCGGTGGTCCCGATCGCCTCCAGCGCCCGGTCCCGGAACGCCGGGTCGGCGACCTCGCGGGCCGCGCCCGCCTGGAGCACCGTCACGGTCAGCGCGTGGCCGATCGAGTCGTGCAGCTCGCGGGCCAGCCGGTTGCGTTCCAGCAGCCGCTCCGCGCGCAACTCCGCCGCGGCCAGCCGCTCCGCCGCCGACGCCCCCAACAGCCTTACCGCCAGCGCGAGTTGAAGTCGGCCGGCGAACACCACCAGGGCCGGCAGGACGAGCAGCACGAGCGGGACGAGCAGCACCCGCGGCCCGAACGGCGGCCGGGCCGCCGCGGCCGACCCGCCGAGCGCCGCGGCCACCAGCAGGCCCACCGCGGTGCCGAGCGCCACCCGGGCGACCAGCCACAGCGCCGTCCGCCCGCGGTCCGCCCAACCCGCCGACGGGGCGACCCCGATCGACTCCTCGCGGTCCGGCACCAACAGCAGCCGCGCCTGCACGCCCTCCGCCCGCCGCACCGCCGGCACCAGCGCGACCAGGCACAGCAGCGGCACGTCCACCGCGACGCTCGACAGCAGCGCCCGCACGGTCGAGACGCCCTCCGTCCCCGGATAGACCAGCAGCACGACCCCGGCGAACACCGGGCCGACCAGCAGGTGCAGCAGGCGGGCCCAGGTCGCGGGCAGCAGCAGCGGGGCGAACAGCGCGGGCATCGCGCCATCCTCCCGCACCCCCGCCCGCCGCGACCTCCCTCCCGGGAGGGAGACCGGCCACTCCCGGGCGGGATCCGCCGCGCACCGCCCGTCGATTGACTGGACGTCACACAGCCGATCGGGAGGAGAGCCGCCGTGATCGAGATTCGCGACCTGACCAAGGCGTACGGGGAGCGCCGGGCCGTCGACGGCCTCACCTTCCGGGTGGCCGCCGGGCGGGTCACCGGCTTCCTCGGGCCGAACGGCGCGGGCAAGTCCACCACCCTGCGGACCGTGCTCGGCCTGGACCGGCCGACCTCCGGCGAGGCCCTGATCGGCGGCCTGCCCTACCGCCGGCTGACCGAACCACTGCGCCGGGTCGGCGCCCTGCTGGACGCCCAGGCCGTGCACGGCGGCCGCACCGCCGCCGGCCACCTCCGCTGTATCGCCGCCTCGCACCGGCTGCCCGCCCGCCGGATCGACGAGGCGCTCGCCCTGGTCGGCCTCGCCGACGCCGCCGAACGCCGGATCCGCACCTTCTCGCTCGGCATGCGCCAGCGCCTCGGCATCGCCGCCGCACTGCTCGGCGACCCCGCCGCGCTGCTGCTGGACGAGCCGGTCAACGGCCTGGACGCGGAAGGCATCCGGTGGATCCGGACACTGCTGCGCCGCCTCGCCGACGAGGGCCGCGCGGTGCTGGTCTCCTCGCACCTGATGGCGGAGATGGCGCAGACCGCCGACCACCTGGTGGTGATCGGCCGGGGCCGGCTGCTGGCCGACACCTCCACCGCCGACTTCCTCGCCGAACACGGCCGGCGCCGGGTCCGGGTCCGGGCCGTCGACCCGACGGCGCTGGCCGCGCTGCTCGCCGAGGCCCACCCGGAGGCGGTGCCGCTCGGCGACGGCGCGTACGACGTGCCGGACGCCGACCCCGGCGGGCTGGGCGCACTGGCCGCGTCCCGCCGGGTGGTGCTGGTCGAACTGTCCGTCACCCACGACTCACTGGAGGAAGCCTTCATGCGCATGACCGCGGACACCGTCGAATACCGGGCGGCGACGGCATGAGCACCCACCCGCTGCGCGCCGAATGGGCCAAGTTCACCACGCTCCGCCCGCTGTGGACGGCCCCGCTGCTGGCGGTCGCACTGAGCGCCGGCATCACCGCCGCCGTGCAGTTCGCCTACGGCCGCACCGACACCTCGATCACCGAGGACCCGATGGAGGGCCTCTACTACGGCCTCAACTTCGGCCAGGTCGCGGTGGTCTGCCTGGGCATCCTGCTGATCGGCCAGGAATACGCCTCCGGCACCCTGACCACCTCCCTGGCCGCCGTCCCCGACCGGACCCGCTTCTACCGCGGCAAACTGCTGCTCGGCGCGGGCCTCGGCCTGGCCGTCGGACTCCTCACCGTGGCAGGCCAACTCGCCGCGACCGCCGCCTCGGTGGGCCTCCACCTGACCGCCCCCGGCAGCTACCGGGCACTCGCCGCCGGCGTGCTCTACCACCCGCTGCTGCTGGTGCTGTGCCTGTCACTGACCACCGTGCTGCGCAACCAGACCGCCGCACTGGGCCTGCTCTCCCCCATGGTCTTCCTCGGCACCACCGCCCTCTCCGCGATCCCCGGCATCCGCGAGGCCGCCCAATTCCTCCCCGACCGCGCCGGCCTGTACGCGACCCGCCTGCACGACGCACCGGGCGTCCACTACGGCCACGGCACCGGGCTGCTGCTGATGGCCCTGTGGACAGCAACCGCCTCGGCGGCGGGCCTGCGCAGCCTCCACCACCACGACGCCTGAGCCCACGCCTGCGCCCACCCGTGACCCCGCCGCCAAGGTGCCCCCAACCCAACACCCGCTGCGCGAAGCCGGGACGGGCGAGAAGCGAGGGACGGGGGGTGAGTGGCTGCGCAGCGGACTCCCGCCGGCCCCACCCACTCACCTCCCGCCCAAGCCCGAAACCCGCTGCGCGAAGCCGGAACGGGCGAGAAGCGAGGGACGGGGGTGTGCGGCTGCGCACCGAGCCCCCACCTCCAGCCCCGCGCAGCGGACACCCGTCGGCTCCACTCGCCCACCTCCCGCCCGGCCCCGCGCAGCGAACTGTCTGCGGCCCACTCACCCACCTCTCACCCCAGGCCCCGCGCAGCGGACGCCCCGTGCCTCACTCGCCCGCGCAGCGAACTGTCCGCAGCCCACTCACCCATCTCCCACCCCAGGCCCCGCGCAGCGGCTGTCCCCGGCCCCACCCGCTCACCTCCCGCCCCGGCCCCGCGCAGCGGACGCCCCGTGCCTCACTCGCCCGCCCGGGCCCCGCGCAGCGAGCTGTCCGCAGCCCACTCACCCATCTCCCACCCCAAGCCCCGCGCAGCGGACGCCCTCCGGCCCACCCGCTCACCTCCCGCCCCGGCCCCGCGCAGCGGACGCCCCATGCCTCACCCACCCGCCCAGGCCCCGCGCAACGGACACCCTCCGGCCCACCCGCTCACCTCCCGCCTCGGCCCCTCGCAGCGAGCTGTCCGCGGCCCACTCACCCATCTCCCACCCCAGGCCCCGCGCAACGGACGCCCTCCGGCCCCACCCGCTCACCTCCCGCCTCAGCCCGAGGCCCGTTGTGCGGAGCCGGGGTGGGTGGGGAGGCGTGTGTGGGGGCTATGCGGCGAGGCGGCACACCAGTCGGTAGGTGCCGACCCGGATCCGGACGGACGGGCCCGGGCCGGGGCGGGTGTGCCACCAGCGGGCGAGCAGCGCGGCCGGGACGGTGACGGCCAGTAGCCAGGCGCTCTGGGACAGGCCGAACTGCCAGGGCACCGGGCCCAGTTCGGCCATTCGATGGGCGCCGAGCGCGCCGCCGCAGGACCAGCCGACGAGCAGGCCGAGCGGGGTGGCGGCCAGTGCGGTGGCGGCGCCGACGGTCGCGGTCTGCCGGACGCCCCAGCGGGTCGCGGCGCGCCCCAGCAGCAGCGCGGCGACGATCGCGGCGGCGGCCGGCGCCGCGCACGCGAGCAGGTGCCAGTCGGGGCCGCGCCGGTCGGGGAGTACCGCGAGCAGCGGGAAGTCGGGGACTGCGCCGAGCCGGGTGCCGAACGGCCCGGCGTGGCTGCCCGCGCCGACGGTGAAGCCGGGGCCGAGTGCGTAGCCCGCCGCCCAGAGCAGTGCGTTGGGTACGAGGGCCAGGCAGGCCAGCAGCATGCCGAGCCATCCGGCGGTGTCGCCGCCGAGTCGCTGTGCGCTCTGTCCGGCCGAGCCGAGCAGCATCGCCGCCGCGAACACCGCGCCGCCGCCGGCCAGCAGCGCGGCGGCCCACCCGGCCAGGGCCCGCAGGGCGGCCGGCTCGGCGTCGTCCGCCGGCCAGATCGCGGCGGGCAGCGGCAGCCGCCACGGCCCGCCGGGTCGGCCGAGTCCGGCCCACAGGCCGTAGCCGAACGCCCCGGCCGTCAGCGCCGCGACCGCGAGCAGGTCCGGCACCGGCCGGGAGCGCAGTGCCGCCTCGGGGTCGCCGCACTGGGCGACGGCGACCGCGGCGACCAGCTGGTATCCGGCGTACATCGCCATCGGGGAGCGCCAGCGGACGAACCCGCGCCCCCGGGCGCGCCGGGCCACCCGCCGCCCGGCGCGGACCACCAGCACCGCGACGGCGGCGGTGAGCAGCAGCGGGGTGACCGTGACCGGCGCGGCCTCGGGCCCGCGGGCGAGGGGTGCGCCGTGGCCGAGCAGCCAGATCCCGAACGCCGTCCTGGCCGCGCCCTGCGCCGAGTCGTCGCCGTACGGGGCCAGCACCCACAGGCCGAACACCGGGACGGCGACCACCGACAGGGTGAGCAGCGCGGTCCGGACTCCGGCGAGCAGATCGGCGAGGGAGGAACGACTGTCGAGTTCGCTCGGCAGGCCGAGGATCGGACGGCCCATCAGCTGCGTCATGGGCCACATGCTGCCAAGGTCGCGCGTTACGGGGTGTCATCGCGCAAACCTTCGCCGTGTCCCGGATTATCGGTACATGTGCCTATCGCAGGGACAGATTTGCAGCGGAGGATTGCGGTGACTTCACCTTCGACCGCCGAACCCGAGCGCACGGCCGGAGACTCGTCGTCCCGCACCCGCGAGGACGCCGAACAGCTGCTGCGCCGCCTCTCCCCACGCGAAGTCCAGGCGCTGGCCCGGTTCGCCGCCGGCGACGACCCGCGCACGCTGGCCCGCAACCTCGGCGTCGCCCCCGGGACCGCCCGCGCCCACCTCAACCGCGCCACGCGCAAACTCGGCGCCCGCAGCCACGAGGAGGCCGCCGCCCTCCTCGCCGCCCTGGCCCGACCCGCCGACCGCCCGCCGAAGCGCGGCCCCGCCGGAACCGCACCACCCGCGGAACCCGGAACGCGCACGTCTCCTGACGCCGCGTCGCCTGATTCCCGGAAGAAGCGCGCCCCCGCCGAAGCAGCGCCACCCGCAAAACCGGAAACACGCACACCTCCTGACGCCACGTCGGCCACCACGACGTCCGGCCCCCCGAAGGAGCACGGCCCCGCCGGAACCGCAGCACCCGCGAAACCCGGAACAGGCACGTCTCCTGATGACCGGTCCGCACCGCCGCGTTCGCCGAAGGGCGGGTCCGTGGAAATTTCACTCGCACCGGCGAAGGCCGCAACGCCGGACGCCCCGTCCGCCGCGACCGCCTCCCGGCGCCGGCCGCGGAAGCCCGCGAAGGCCTCCGCCGCCCGCCCGGCACACGCCCGGACCACGTCGGCGGCAACGCCCGAACCGGTCGGCGCAACGGCTTCTGATGCCCCGTCCGACACCGACGCCGTCCCCGCCGCGTTCGCCGAATTCACCGCGCTGGTGCACACCCGCCTGGTGCAGCAGACCTTCCTGCTGACCGGCCACCGGCACCGCGCCGTGCACTGCGTGCACCTCGCGCTGGGGGCGGCCGGGCGGCGGTGGGCGGAGGTGTCGGCGACGGCGGATCCGGAGGGGTGGGTGCGGTCGGCGGCGTTCGACCTGGCGCTGTCGCCGTGGCACCGGGGCGGCCCGCGCCGGGCCCGGGTGCTGCGGGCGCGGCGCCGGATCAAGGTCGCCGAGCCGGTCGTCCCGGAGCCGCCGACCCGGCTGACGCCCCGGGACCGGGCGCTGCTGAAGGCGTTGCAGCGATTGTCCCGGCCGCGCCGCCGGGCGCTGGTGCTGCACGACACGCTGGGGCTGTCGGTGGAGCAGTTGGCGTTGGAGGGGGAGTCGAGCACGGCTGCGGCGGAGGCCCGGGTGCGTTCGGCGCGGGCGTCGCTGGCCCGGGAGGTCCCGGCGCTGGTCGGCCCCGACCCGGAGGACCCGGAGTTCGTGGAGCGGCTCGGCGAGCTGCTGCACCGGGCGGCGGTGCACGGCTGCCCGGGCCCCTGGCTGCCCCCGCCGGCCCTGCTGGTGGCGGACAGCCGGCTGCGCAGCGGACTGCTGACGGCCGCGGCGGCGGCGCTGACGGTGGTGGTGGGCGCGGCCGTCGCGACCACCCTGCTGGGGGTGGGCCCGGCCGACCTGCTGCGCGCGGGGTCGCCCGACGCGACGGCGTGCACGGCGGCGGGTTCGGGCAGCGCGGGTCCGGCGGCGGCGGGCGGCGCTCCGGGCCTCCAGACGCCGTGGTGCGGTCCGACGCCGGGCGTGCCGGCCCGGCTGGTCGGTCCGCCGGCCCGGGTGCTGCCGTCGGTGGAGCCGTCCGACGACCGGCCGGACGACGCCGACGACCCGGGCAGCGCGGACGCCCTGCCGCCCGGCCCGTTCGTGGCGCACCGCCCGCTGCTGGTGCGCCCGTCGGCGCACCGCCCGCCGCCGCCCCCGCTGGCCCACGCGTGCGCGCCGTTCACCCACTGCCGCCCGCGCCGCGGCTGACCGGGGCCGCGGAACGGCGAAGGCGCCGCCCACCTGTTCGGTGGACGGCGCCTTCGTGCCGGAGCGGTACCGCGTGCTGCTCGTGCCTTACTTGGCGGCGGCGATCAGCTCGCGGGCCAGGCGGGCGGTCTCGGACGGCGTCTTGCCGACCTTGACGCCGGCGGCCTCCAGGGCCTCCTTCTTCGCCTGGGCGGTGCCGGAGGAGCCGGAGACGATGGCGCCGGCGTGGCCCATGGTCTTGCCCTCGGGCGCGGTGAAGCCCGCGACGTAGCCGACGACCGGCTTGGTGACGTGCTCGGCGATGTAGGCCGCGGCACGCTCCTCGGCGTCGCCGCCGATCTCGCCGATCATGACGATCAGCTCGGTCTCCGGGTCCTCCTGGAACGCCTTGAGGGCGTCGATGTGGGTGGTGCCGATGACCGGGTCGCCGCCGATGCCCACCGCGGAGGAGAAGCCGAGGTCGCGCAGCTCGTACATGAGCTGGTAGGTCAGGGTGCCGGACTTCGACACCAGACCGATCTTGCCCGCGCCGGTGATGTTGGCCGGGATGATGCCCGCGTTGGACTGTCCGGGGCTGATCAGGCCGGGGCAGTTCGGGCCGATGATGCGGGTCTTGTTGCCCTTGGCGCCGGCGTGGGCCCAGAACGCGGCGGTGTCGTGCACCGGCACGCCCTCGGTGATGACGACGGCCAGGCCGATCTCGGCGTCGATCGCCTCGACCACGGCGGACTTGGTGAACGCCGGCGGCACGAAGATGACGGTGACGTCGGCGCCGGTCTTCTCCATCGCCTCGACGACCGTGCCGAACACCGGGACCTCGGTGCCGTCCACGTCCACGGTGGTGCCGGCCTTGCGCGGGTTCACGCCGCCGACGATCTGGGTGCCGGAGGCGAGCATGCGGCGGGTGTGCTTCATGCCCTCGGAGCCGGTCATGCCCTGGACGATGACCTTGCTGTCCTTGGTAAGGAAGATAGCCATGGTGTTAAGTCCCCTTCCTTACTTGTTGGCCAGCTCGGCGGCGCGGTCAGCGGCGCCGTCCATGGTGTCCACCTGCTGCACCAGCGGGTGGTTGGCGTCGGTCAGGATCTGGCGACCGAGCTCCGCGTTGTTGCCGTCCAGGCGGACGACGAGCGGCTTGGTGACGGCCTCGCCCTTGCTCTCCAGGAGCGCGAGGGCCTGCACGATGCCGTTGGCGACCGCGTCGCACGCGGTGATGCCGCCGAAGACGTTGACGAAGACCGACTTGACGTCGGTGTCGCCCAGGATGATCTCCAGGCCGTTCGCCATCACCTCGGCGGACGCGCCGCCGCCGATGTCGAGGAAGTTGGCCGGCTTCACGCCGCCGTGGTTCTCACCGGCGTACGCGACGACGTCCAGGGTGCTCATGACGAGGCCCGCGCCGTTGCCGATGATGCCGACCTGGCCGTCGAGCTTGACGTAGTTCAGGCCCTTCGCCTTGGCCGCGGCCTCCAGCGGGTTGGCGGCGGCCTTGTCCTCGAGCGCCTCGTGCTCCGGCTGGCGGAACTCGGCGTTCGCGTCGAGGGAGACCTTGCCGTCGAGGGCGATGATCTTGCCGTCGCCGGACTTGATCAGCGGGTTGACCTCGACCAGGAGGGCGTCCTCCTTGACGAAGACGACCCAGAGCTTCTGCAGGACGTCGGCGACCTGGTCGGCAATCTCGGCCGGGAACTTCGCGGCGGCGACGATCTCGGCGGCCTTCTCCGCGGTCACGCCCTCGTTGGCGTCCACCGGGATCTTGGCGAGCGCGTCGGGGTTCTCCTCGGCGACGACCTCGATCTCCACGCCGCCCTGGACGCTGGCCATGGCCAGGAAGGTGCGGTTGGTGCGGTCGAGCAGGAAGGAGACGTAGTACTCCTCCTTGATGTCCGCGGTCTGCGCCAGCATCACCTTGTGGACGGTGTGGCCCTTGATGTCCATGCCGAGGATGGCCTCGGCCTTGGCCACGGCGTCCTGCGGGTCGGACGCGAGCTTCACGCCACCGGCCTTGCCTCGGCCACCCACCTTCACCTGAGCCTTGACGACGGCTCGGCCGCCGAAGCGCTCCGCGATGGCGGCAGCGTCTGCGGCGGTCTCGATGACATCGCCGTCAAGCACGGGTACACCGTGCTTGGCGAAGAGGTCCCTCGCCTGGTACTCGAACAGGTCCACGTGTTTGTCCTTGTTCGTGGTCGCGGAATGTGTCTCTACGAGCGTGCCACGGCAGGATCTTCGCTGCGGGTCGTCGGCGCTGGGCGGGTACGCAGATGTACGGCCTTGCGGCCCACCCAGGTGCCGGGCGCATCGTGGATCAACACGCGCGTCACGTCCGCATGGCAGGTTATCCCCGGACGACGGGCGTGTTTCGCCCGGGACCGGCTCGACCTTCGTGAGAACCGTCACAACGGACCTGGCCCGGCGTGTCGGCGGGCCTCCCGCGACCCCTCGGCGCGCGACGGCCCACCGCACCACAGGATCACCCGCACGGGTGGTGTCGGCCGCCGTTGACCCGCTACTGGCGCTCCGGCACCGGCAGCGGACGCTTCTCGATCGCCGCCGCCATGATGTCCGGGAACGCGTCCGGCGTGCACGCGAACGCCGGGGCCCCCAGCGCGGCCAGCGCCTGCGCATGCGCGTGGTCGTACGCCGGCGCGCCCTCGTCGGACAGGGCCAGCAGCGCGATGAACTGCACCCCCGACGCCTTCATCGACGCCACCCGCTTCAGCATCTCGTCCCGGATGCCGCCCTCGTACAGGTCGCTGATCAGCACCACGATCGTCTCCGACGGGCGGGTGATCTTCGACTGGCAGTACGCCAGCGCCCGGTTGATGTCGGTGCCGCCGCCCAGCTGCGTCGCGAACAGCACGTCCACCGGGTCGCTCAGCTGCTCCGTCAGGTCCACCACCGAGGTGTCGAACACCACCAGCCGGGTGTCCAGGCTGTGCATCGACGCCAGCACCGCGCCGAACACCGCCGAGTGCACCACCGACGGCGCCATCGACCCGGACTGGTCGATGCAGAGGATCACGTCCTTCTTCACCGCCCGCTGCGCCCGTGCGTAGCCGACCAGCCGCTCCGGCACCACCGTCCGGTACTCCGGCAGGTACTTCGACAGATTCGCCCTGATGGTGCGGTCCCAGTCGATGTCCCGGTGCTTGGGCCGGTTCACCTTGGCGCTGCGGTCCAGCGCCCCGCCCAGCGTGGAGCGGGTCTTGTCGGCCAGCCGGCGCTCCAGCTCCGCGACCACCTTGCCGACCACCGCGCGGGCGGTCTCCCGGGTGGTCTCCGGCAGCGCGTGCTTGAGCGACAGCAGCGTCCCCACCAGGTGCACGTCCGGCTCCACCGCCGCCAGCATCTCCGGCTCCAGCAGCAGCCGGTCCAGCCCCAGCCGGGAGATCGCGTCCTGCTGCATCAGCTGCACCACGCTGGTCGGGAAGTACTCCCGGATGTCCCCCAGCCACCGCGCCACCTGCGGAGCCGACCCGCCGAGGCCCGCCGACCGCTTCCCGTCCTCCCGGTACAGCGCGCCGAGCGCCCCGTCCATCCCCGCGTCCCGCCGCGACAGCCGCACCCCGGTCCCGTCCCCCTCGGCCCCGAGCACGAGCCGCCACCGTCGCATCCGCTCGTCATCCTGACGGACAGTCATCTGATCACTCCTCGGCTGGGCCGGTGAACGCCCCGCCCGAACCCCGCACCCCGGAACGGGCGCGGGGGACTGCGCGAAGCGGAAGAGACAAAGGGAAAGATCGGGGCAGCGGATCGGTGCACCCCGCGAACCGCCCGAGCGGTGGGAACAGCACCGATCCTGCCGCCCGCCTACGACACGTCAGCCCGCGCGGCGGTCCGGCTGACGCGGGATCCGCGGCTGCGACAGGCCGAGCAGCAACGCCAGCGCGGGCGTCGTCGCGTCCGCCCGCCCGGCGTCCAACTCGACGTCAGGTGCGCTGTCCGCCACGGAAGCGCTCAGCGGGCCGGCGGCGACCCGCGAGCCGATGGTGTGGCGGACGCCCGTCTCCAGGGAGGAGAAGGTGCGGCGCAGGATCGGCAGCAGGTCGGTGAAGGTGTCGGCGGGAACGCCGCACAGCCAGGTGTCGAGCAGGCCGAGCAGGGCCGGGTCGTGCAGCAGCATCGCGCCGCCGCCGGAGACCAGGCCCTCGACCCAGCCGGCGGCGTCCAGCGGGTCGGAGGCGACGGACAGCACGAGGCCCAGCCGCCGGCCGGCCTCCTCGGTGTCGATCCGGCCGTCGTCGAGCAGCAGCCGGACGGCGCGGCCGCGGAGCAGGCCGGGGACGCCGGTGGCCGGTCCGCCGTGCGGTTCGCGGGCGGCGAGCGCGGTGAGGGTGCCGGCCCACCGTTCGCCGACGGCGGTGTCGGCGAGCAGCGCGATCGCCTGGTGGACGGCGTCGATCTCGGTGCGGCGCGCCCGCGCCCCGTCCGCGTCGAGTCCGGTGCAGGCGGCCGGCAGCGCGATGCAGAGCCGTTCGGCGAGGCCGAGGGCGACGGCGGTGAGGGCGCTGGTGTCGGTGGCCCGGACGTCGCCGTAGCGCAGGGTGCGGACCAGCGCGGGCAGCGCGGTGGCGAGGTGTCCGGCGTCGGTGTCGAGCGCGGCGCGGTCGGCGAGCCGCCGCATCACCTCGGGCAGGGCGTCGGGCAGGGCCGCCAGCAGGCAGTGCTCGGCGAGTTCGGTGAGCGCGGTCAGTTCGGCCGTCGCGGCGTCGGCGATCGCCCGGCCGGTGGCGGCGCCCTGCACGGTGGTGCCCCACTGGCCGGCCTCGACCAGGCGGACGGCGTACTCGGGCTCCCACTCCAGCCGCCAGGTCTCCCGGAAGGTGCCGGTGGACTGCACGCTGTCGCGGACCGGCCGGCCCCAGTGCAGGCCGAGCAGGCGCAGCCGGTGCAGCAGGCGGGAGCGTTCGGCGTCGAGGTCCTTGCGCAGGTCGAGGACGAGTTCGCGGCTCGTCGCCTCGGGCTTGAGCCGCAGGGTGCGCTGAAGGCGGGTCAGGTCGCGTCGGAGCGGCACCGCGGGCGCGCCGTCGGGGACTTCGCCGAGCGCGTCGCCGACCACCAGCCGGTCGTGGATCAGGGCGAGCGCCAGGTCGGAGCCGTCGCACATGACGGCGCGCACCGCGTCCAGGGTCTCGGCGAGGCCGGGCAGCGGGCGGCCGCGCATCGCGGCGAGGGTGTCGGCGAGCCTGACGGCCTCGATGACGTGCGCGGAGGAGACCGGGTGGTCCTCGGCGCGCAGCAGTTCGGCGACCTTGGTCGTCCAGCGGACGACCGGCTGCTCGGGCGTGGTGTACAGGTGGTGGTACCAGCCGGGCGAGTCGATGCCGGCGCCGTAGCCGGTGTGCTGGGACAGCCGGCGGTGGGTCCACGGCACCCAGGTGAGTTCGGTCTTCAGCTTCTTGGGGAGTTCGGCGAGCAGTGCCCGGTCGTGGGCGACGGTCGGCGCGGCGGCGAGCGCGGGGACGTGCCAGGCGCCGCAGACCACGGCGATCCGCTGGTGGCCGGCCCGGCGGGCGGCCCGGATCTGCTGCCGCATGGCGGCCTCGCGGATCTCGTCGCGCCGTTCGACGGGGTGGTGCTCGCGCAGCGCGGCCATCGCCTCGGCGAGGGCGGCGAACGGGGCGAGCGGGTCGGCGCCGGGGGTGCGGTGCTCGATCACGTCCTCCCACCAGGACTCCGGGTCGGGATGTCCGGCGGCGGCGGCGAGTTCGGCGATCGGGTCGACGGGGGCGGGGGCGGAAGTGCCCCCCGGCACTCCCGACCCCTCCTCCCCCGCGTCCTCCCTCTCTTCTGACGCTCCGTCGGCGTCGAACGTCGCATCCGGATCCGTCCCGCGCGGTCCGAGCGCGAGGCTCTGCCCGGCGGGCAGGTCGATGAAGCGGACCGGCACGCCGGCGTCCACGGCGTGCCGCAGCGCCACCCACTCGGGGGAGAACTCGGCGAACGGCCAGAACGCGGCCCGGGCCGGGTCGTCGCTGACGTGGCCGAGCAGGGCGACCGGCGGAACCATGTCCTTCTCGGCGGCCAGCGCGGTCAGCCCGTCGGCCTCCGGCGGCCCCTCGATCAGCACCGCGTCGGGTTGCAGGGCGGCCAGCGCGGCGGCGACCGCGCGGGCCGAGCCGGGGCCGTGGTGGCGCACCCCGAGCAGCGTCACCTGGGCAGTCACGCGGAGACCTCCCGGGCGGCCCGGTAGAAGTCCTTCCAGCCGTCGCGGTCGCGGACCACGCCCTCCACGTACTCGCGCCACACCTGCCGGTCGGCGACCGGGTCGCGGACGACCGCGCCGACGATGCCGTCGGCGACGTCGCCGGCCCGCAGCACGCCGTCGCCGAAGTGGGTGGCGAGGGCGAGCCCGTTGGTGACCACCGAGATCGCCTCGGCGGTGGACAGCGTGCCGCTGGGGGTCTTCACCTTGGTGCGGCCGTCGGCGGTCAGGCCGGCCCGCAGCTCGCGGAAGACGGTGACCACCCGGCGGATCTCCTCGGCGCCGCCCGGCAGTTCGGGCAGGTCGAGGGAGCGGCCGAGCTGGCCGACCCGGCGGGTGACGATCTCCACCTCCTCGTCGAGGGTGGCGGGCAGCGGCAGCACCACGGTGTTGAAGCGGCGGCGCAGCGCGGAGGACAGCTCGTTGACGCCGCGGTCGCGGTCGTTGGCGGTGGCGATGACGTTGAAGCCGCGCACCGCCTGGACCTCGCTGCCGAGTTCGGGCACCGGCAGGGTCTTCTCGGACAGGATGGTGATCAGGCTGTCCTGCACGTCGGCGGGGATGCGGGTGAGCTCCTCGACGCGGGCGATCTGCCCGTCCCGCATGGCGCGCATCAGCGGGGACGGCACCAGGGCGTCCTCGCTGGGCCCGTGGGCGAGCAGCTGGGCGTAGTTCCAGCCGTAGCGGACGGCCTCCTCCGGGGTGCCGGCGGTGCCCTGGACGAGCAGCGTGGAGTCGCCGGAGATCGCCGCCGCGAGGTGCTCGGACACCCAGGTCTTGGCGGTGCCGGGGACGCCGAGCAGCAGCAGCGCCCGGTCGGTGGCGAGCGTGGTGACGGCGACCTCGATCACCCGGCGCGGGCCGATGTACTTGGGGGTGATCACGGTGCCGTCGGCGAGTTCGCCGCCCAGCAGGTAGGTGGCGACCGCCCACGGCGAGAGCCGCCAGCGCTCCGGACGGGCCCGGTCGTCGTGCCGGGCGAGGGCGGCCAGCTCCTCGGCGAACGCGTCCTCGGCGTGCTGCCGCAGGACCTCGCTGGTCGTCTCGGTGGTCATCGACTGCTCCGATCTCACGGGACGTCAGAACACTGCGCAGAAAGGGCGCGAAGAGCGAATGGCACGGCGCTGACCTGGGGAGACGTACTCCCGTTCGGGCCGTGTGACACCTACTCTGCACCCCGCCACCGACAATTCCGGGCCACCGGTCCGACCAGCCGGGGCCACAGCTGGGCCGCGCCGAAGCCGACCTCCACGGCCAGGAACCCCCACAGCAGCCCGGTCGCGCCGTGCGCCAGTGCCCAGCCCTGCCAGCAGGCGAACAGCACCCGGGCCGCGCCGTCGTACAGCCCGTGCACCGGCAGTGGGCGCAGCAGCCGCAGCAGCGCCCACACCACCACCAGCGAGCCCATCAGGTTGGCGAACAGCGTCGACACCGGCTCCAACGGAGGCAGTTCGCCCACCCCGAGGGCCCGGCCGGCCGCGGACAGCGCGCGGTGCGCGAGGGCGAACGTCCAGGGGGTGGCGAACGGGGCGGTGACCAGCAGGTCGTACCAGGCGCTGGCACGGATCGCGCGGGCTGTCATCGGGCGGACTCCTTCGGGATCGGAACGCGCCCAGCCTCGACCCTGGAGTACTGTCCAAGGTCAAGTCGCCGACGGAGGCAGGGACATGAGGATCGGTGAACTCGCCGCACGGGCCGGGCTGAGCCGCGACGCCGTCCGGTTCTACGAACGCACCGGCCTGCTGACGGCCCGCCGGCTCCCGAACGGCTACCGCGACTTCCCGCCCGAGGCGGTGCCCTGGCTGCAGTACGTCCGCACCGCGCAGTCCCTCGGCTTCTCCCTCGCCGAGATCGCCCGCACCGGCGCGGAACTCGACGGCGCACCGGACGCCGCCGAGCGCCTCTCCGCCCTGCTCCGGCAGAAGATCGCCCTGATCGACGCCCGCACCGCCGAACTCGCCGCCCTCCGCGCCGACCTGGTCGAACGCGTCGACTCGGGCTGCCCGCTGGCCCCGGCCTGACCGCCGCCCCCGGCCGGGCGGCGCGGACTGACCGACCCTCAACTGTCAGTGCCGCCGCCTAACGTCGTGGGCATGGAGGAACGCTGGAGCACCGAACACGTCCTTTCCCTGGCCCCCGACCCGGCGTCCCAGAAAGCTGCGGGCAAGCTCTCCGGGCCCGCCCCGTGGAGTGGTGCCGGCACCGGTCAGGGCGCGCTGTGGGGCCTGTGCAAAGGCAGCGGCAGCACGCCGTACCGGACGGCGGTGGAGCTCGGCACCCCCGCCTACAAGTGCAGCTGTCCGAGCCGGAAGTTCCCGTGCAAGCACGCCCTGGGCCTGCTGCTGCTGTGGGCCGCCGGGCCAAACGCCGTCACCGCGGCCGCCGAGCCGCCGGACTGGGTGTCGGAGTGGCTGAACGGCCGCAGCCAGGCCGCCGCCGACAAGGCCGCCAAGCAGCAGGAGAAGGCCGCCGACGCGGATCCGGAGGCCGCCCGCAAGCGGGCCGCCAAGCGGTCCGCGCGGGTTGCCGCGGGCGCGCTCGACCTGCGGCTGCGGCTGGCCGACGGCATCCGCCGGGGCCTCGCCGATCCGCTGCCCGCGGGCGCCTGGGACGAGGTCGCGGCCCGCATGGTCGACGCCCAGGCCCCGGGCCTGGCCGGCCGGGTCCGGGCGCTGGCCGACACCCCGCAGGACGCGCTGCTGGAGGAGTACGCGATGCTGCACCTGCTGGCCGGCGCGTACGGCCGGATCGACACCCTGCCGGAGGCGCTCGCCGCCACCGTCCGCACCCGGGTCGGCTTCACCACCGACACCGCCGAACTGCTCGCCGGGCCGACCGTCCGCGACCGCTGGCAGGTCCTCGGCAGCCGCGACACCGCCGACGAGCGGCTCACCACCCGCCGGGTGTGGCTGCGCGGCGCGAAGACCGGCCGCGACGCCCTGCTGCTGGCCTTCGGCCGCCCCGGCCAGGCCCCGGACCTGGCGCTGCCCACCGGCCGCCTGCTGGAGGCCGACCTGGCCTTCCACCCGGGCGCCCGCCCGCTGCGGGCCGTCCTCGGCACCCGCTACGGGAGCCCCGAACCGGCCCCGGCGGCCGCGCCCGCCGGGCTGTCGCCGGCCGAGGCGCTGGCCGCGTACGGCACCGCCGTCGCCGACGACCCGTGGCTGGACAGCTGGCCGGCCGTCCTCACCGACGTCGTCCCGGTCCTCACCCCGGACGGCTGGCAGCTCACCGACGGCCGGCACACCCTGCCGGTGCGTCGCGGCGCGCTCGCCGACGCCGCGCTGTGGCGCCTCGCCGCGGTCTCCGCCGGCCATCCCGTCACGCTGTTCGGCGAGTGCGGCCACGCCGGTTTCACGCCGGTCACCGCCTGGGACGCCGAGCACCGTCCCGTCGGCCTCGGCTGACCACAGCCCCCTCCCTTCCCCACCCCTCCGCATGCCGCCTGACGCCACGTCACGGCCCCGGCATGCCCGAAACAGCCACCACACCCGACCGACCGGCCCTTCGGCGCTTCCCCGGCGTCTCCCGACGGCCCGTCAACCGGAGGAACCACATGTCCTGCACCAGCACCCGCCAGCGCGCCGCCGTCCGACGCATCTGCCTGCACCACGCCGCCCGCCGCGCCGCCACCGCCAGCGGCTGGGGCCGCCGCCACCGCGCCGTCGCCCGCCCGATCGGGGGCCGCGCATGAGTGCCCCCGCCGTCGCCGGCGACCAGTGGGCCGACCTGCAGGGCGCGGCCCTGCTCGGCACCGACCGCCGTCCGCTGCCCGAGCCCGGCCTGCCGCTCGCCGCGGCCGTGGACCGCACCGACCCGGCCACCGCGCTGCTCGACCTGGCCGCCCTCACCGCGGTCCGCCGCCGGGCCGGCGCCCTGCCCGCCCCGGCGGTGCACACCCCCGCCCCCGCCCCGGACGACACCCGCCCGGCGCTGCCCGAACCCGCCGCCCGCCGGCTCGCCGTCCTGCTCGGCACCCGCGGCGGCCACGGCTCCACCGCCAACCTGGCCGAGCTGCTCCCGCAGTGGCTCGCCGCGGCCCGCACGCACGGCTACCGGCTGCCGCCGGCCCTCGTCCCGGCGCTGCTGGACGCCGCCCGGTCCCGCTCCGAGCTGCGCGCCGACGCCGTCACCCTGGCCGGCCCGCTCGGCCGCTGGCTGGCCCCGCAGAACCCCGAATGGCGGTACGCCACCCGTACCGCCGCCGACCACGACGAACTCGACCGCCCCGGTGAACTCCTCTGGCAGGAGGGCCTGTTCGCGGAACGTGTCACCCACCTGACCCGGCTGCGCCGGACCGACCCGGCGGCCGGCCTGGCGCTGCTCGCCTCCACCTGGTCCACCGAGCGGGCCGAGGACCGGGTGCTGTTCCTCGACGCGCTGCAGGACGGACTGTCCGGCGCCGACGAGGAGTTCCTGGAGGCCGCGCTCGGCGACCGCTCCAAGAACGTCCGCGCCACCGCCGCCGAGCTGCTCTCCACGCTGCCCGGCTCGGCGCTCGCCGCCCGGATGGCCGCCCGCGCCCGCGCGGCCGTCCGCCACGAGGGGGGCCGGCTGCACATCACGCCGCCGGCCGCCTGCGACCCCGCCATGCAGCGCGACGGCATACCCGTCAAGTCGCCCACCGGGCGCGGTGAACGGGCCTGGTGGTTCGGCGAGGTGGCGGCGGCCGCCCCGCTCGCGCTGTGGACCGCCGACACCGGCCTGACGCCCGAACAGCTGCTCGCCGTGCCCACCGTGGACGCGGCCGACGGCGGCGGCGCGGAGTGGGCCGAGGACCTGCGCGAGGCGTGGGCCCGCGCCGCCGTCCGCCAGCAGAACGCCGACTGGGCCCGGGCGCTGCTCGGCGCCCCGCCGCGGCCCGGCCGCGAGGGCCGCACCCCGGGTGCGCCCGCGAAGCTGCTGGCCGTCCTGTCGCCCGCCGAACGCGCCGCCTGGACGGCCGCGTTCGTGCAGACCCACGGCCTCGGCGACGCCTTCCAGCTGCTCGGCGCCTGCGCCACCCCGTGGACGCCGCCGCTGTCCACCGCCGTGGTCGCCGCCCTCAAGCGGGCCGCGGAGCTCGGCTCGTACCCGTGGAGCCACAGCGGCGTCCTCGGCATGACCGAGCGCGCCCTCGCCCCGGAGACCGCGCCGGCGGTCGAGGCGCTGGCCGCCGACACCTCCCCCGACACCGCCTGGTCCGACACCTTCACCCGACTCGCCGGCACGCTGCGCTTCCGGCAGGCGATGCTCGGCGAACTCGCCGGGTAGCGCGCGGAAATGGCGGCGGCCCCGGGCGCGTTGTCGCCCGGGGCCGCCGCGGAGAGATCAGCCGGAGGATCAGCTGGCGGTGCGCAGGTTCGCCTCGACCCAGCTCACCACGTCCTGGGTGGGGGTGCCGGGGGTGAAGATGTCGGCGACGCCCAGCGACTTCAGCTCGGTGATGTCGGCGTCCGGGATGATCCCGCCGCAGAAGACCTTGATGTCGGCCGCGTCGCGCTCCTTGAGCAGCGCGATCACCTTGGCGCAGAGCGTCATGTGCGCGCCCGACAGGATGGACAGGCCGATGCCGTCCGCGTCCTCCTGGATCGCCGTGTCGACGATCTGCTCCGGGGTCTGGTGGAGGCCGGTGTAGATGACCTCCATGCCCGCGTCGCGCAGCGCCCGCGCGATGACCTTCGCGCCCCGGTCGTGCCCGTCGAGACCGGGCTTGGCGACCACCACTCGGATCGGCCCTGACACAACCATCACTGCCTCCTGGACCACGTCGTCCACCACCCGGCCGACCTCGTCGCGGGGGCGTGTTAACCACTTTTAACAGATCTGAGGGGAGGGTAGCGGCCCGGCGGGGCCGCCGTCCTTTCCCGCTGGTCAAGAGGAGGGGAAAATCACAGCCCACCCGGCCCGGCGGGCCGGGGCCGGCGCCGCGCCACGCCTGCTGAAATGCACTCTTTGTCCGCTCTGTCGCCGTCCCGCTACAGTCTCGACCGCGTCTTCCCGTACGTCCCCGAGCCGCCGCGAGGTGACATCCGTGGTCCCCAGCAGCCGAGCCGCCCGCCGGGCGCGGGCCCGCACCGCCACCAGGACGGCGGTGCTGGCGGTCGCGCTGCCCTCGGTGGCGGCGCTGGGCGTGTTCGCGACGGCCGTCGCCGCCGTGCAGCCGCCGCAGCGCGGCGCAGCGAGCGCCGCCCCGCGGCCCGCCGACCCGGACCGGCAGGCCGCCGCCCGCCCCGTGCCGGAGCACGCCGACCGGGCGGGCCGGGAACCCTCGGACGGGATCGCCGAACTGGCGGCCCGTCAGGCCCGCGAGCGGGAACGCGCCGAGCGCGAGGCCGAGTCGGCCCCGCGCTTCTCGCTGCCGGTGGCGGCGCCCGGCCTGAGCGCGGTGTTCGGCGAACCCGGCACGCACTGGACGGCCCGGCACACCGGCATCGACTTCCCGGTGCCGTCCGGCACCCCGGTGCTGGCCGCCACCGACGGCGTCCTCAGCACCCGGTGGCACCCGGCGTACGGCCGCCTGGCGACCGTCACCGCCGCCGACGGCACCCGCACCCTGTACGGGCACCTGCGCTCGTTCCGGAAGCTCCGCGGCCCGGTCCGGGCCGGCGAGGTGATCGGCTGGTCCGGCAGCACCGGGAACAGCACCGGGCCGCACCTCCACTTCGAGGTGCGGCCCGACGGCGAGACCCCGGTCGACCCGGTGTCGTGGCTGCTGGAACGCGGCCTGGACCCTCGCTGAGGCCCCGTCAGAGCTTCTCGACCGGCGCGTAGCGCAGCAGCAGTTCCTTGCGCCCCGCGGAGCCGAAGTCGACGGTGGCACGGGCCTTGTCGCCGACGCCCTGGGTGGCGACCACGGTGCCGAGGCCGAAGCTGTCGTGGCTGACCCGGTCGCCGACGGTGAGCGCGACCACCTCGCGGTCCACCACGGTGCGCGCCGACTTGCCCCAGCCGGCCTTCGGCGAGGCGGCCGCCGAGAAGCCGCTGCCGCCGCCGCTGCTGCTGCTGCGGGACGAGCCGGAGGAGCCCGAGGACGAGGAGAACCGGGAGGCCGGCACGGCCGCCGCGCCGGTGCGCTTCCACTCGATCAGGTTGTCCGGGATCTCCTCCAGGAACCGGGACGCCGGGTTGTACGACGGCTGCCCCCAGGCGCTGCGCAGCACCGACCTGGTCAGGTAGAGCCGCTGCCGGGCCCGGGTGAGGCCGACGTAGGCCAGCCGCCGCTCCTCCTCCAGTTCCTTGACCTGGTTCAGCGCCCGCATGTGCGGGAAGATCCCGTCCTCCATGCCGGTGAGGAAGACCACCGGGAACTCCAGGCCCTTGGCGGTGTGCAGGGTCATCATCGTGATGACGCCGGCGCCGTCCTCGTCGTCCGGGATCTGGTCGGAGTCCGCGACCAGCGCGACCCGCTCCAGGAAGTCCGCGAGCGAGCCGACCGGCGGGCCCTCGTCGCCCTCGGGCCGCTCCCCCGGGTCCTTCTCGTACTCCAGCGCCACGGACGCGAGCTCCTGGAGGTTCTCCACCCGGGTCTCGTCCTGCGGGTCGGTGGACGACTGGAGTTCGGCCAGGTACCCGGTCTCCTCCAGGACGGCCTCCAGCACCGCGGCCGGCCCGGCCCCGGACTCGACCACCTGGCGCAGCCCGGCCAGCAGCTCGTTGAACTTCTTCACGGCGTTGGCGGAGCGCGCCGCGATCCCGTACGCCTCGTCGACCCGCTTCAGCGCCTGCGCGAAGGAGATCCGCTCGCGGCCGGCGAGCGCGTCGATCATCGCCTCGGCGCGTTCGCCGATGCCGCGCTTGGGCACGTTGAGGATCCGGCGCAGCGGCACGGTGTCCTCCGGGTTGGACAGCACCCGCAGGTACGCGAGGACGTCCTTGACCTCCTTGCGCTCGTAGAAGCGCACCCCGCCGACCACCTTGTACGGCAGGCCGACCCGGATGAACACCTCCTCGAACACCCGGGACTGCGCGTTGGTGCGGTAGAAGATCGCCACGTCGCCGGGGCGGGCGTGGCCGGCGTCGGTGAGCCGGTCGATCTCGTCGGCGATGAACTGGGCCTCGCCGTGCTCGTCGTCGGCGACGTAGCCGACCACCTGCTCGCCCTGGTCGCCGGCCGTCCACAGGTTCTTCTTGCGGCGGTTGGTGTTCCGTTCGATCACCGAGTTCGCGGCGGTGAGGATGGTCTGCGTGGAGCGGTAGTTCTGCTCCAGCAGGATCGTCGTCGCGTTCGGGTAGTCCTCCTCGAACTGGAGGATGTTGCGGATCGTCGCGCCGCGGAAGGCGTAGATCGACTGGTCGGCGTCACCGACCACGCACAGCTCGGCGGGCGCGATCTGCGCCAGCCGGGCCTCGGCCGGGTCGACGTAGTCGCCGTCCACCGTCATCCGCGGGGCGTGCGCCGCGGCGCCGCCGGACAGCTCCCGCACCAGCGTGTACTGGGCGTGGTTGGTGTCCTGGTACTCGTCGACCAGGATGTGCCGGAACCTGCGCCGGTAGTGCTCGGCGACGTCCGGGTACGCCTGCAGCAGGTTGACGGTGGTCATGATGATGTCGTCGAAGTCCAGCGCGTTGGCCTCGCGCAGCCGCCGCTGGTAGAGGAAGTACGCCTCGGCGAGCTTCTTCTCCATCGGGTTCGCCGCCTGGTCGGCGTACGTCTCCTCGTCGATCAGCTCGTTCTTGAGGTTGCTGACCTTCGCGGTGAACGACTTCGGCGGGAACTGCTTCGGGTCGAGGTCCAGGTCCCGGCAGACCAGCGACATCAGGCGCTGCGAGTCCGCCGAGTCGTAGATCGAGAAGCTGGAGCTCATGTTCAGCAGCTTCGCCTCGCGGCGCAGGATGCGGACGCACGCGCTGTGGAACGTCGACACCCACATCGCCTTGGCGCGCGGGCCGACCAGTGCCTCGACGCGCTCGCGCATCTCGCCGGCGGCCTTGTTGGTGAAGGTGATCGCCAGGATCTCGCCGGGCTGCACGCCGCGCGCGGCCAGCAGGTACGCGATCCGGTGGGTCAGCACCCGGGTCTTGCCGGAGCCCGCGCCGGCCACGATCAGCAGCGGCGCGCCGTGGTGCAGCACGGCGTCGCGCTGCGGGTCGTTCATGCCTTCCAGCAGCTGCGCCGGGTCGACCACGGTGCGCGCCGCGCCGTTGCGGTGCCAGGCGTCGCGCTCGGTCTCGGCGGCGTGGTCGGTGGCGAACAGCCCGTCCGGGATGTCCTCCTCCGCGCCGTACCCGGGGTCGTACGGCGGCTCGTCGTACGGCTCGTCCGCGGGCGGGGCCTCCTCGTCCGACCACGGCGTCAGGGGCGGCTGCTGCGCCGCTGCGGGGCGGCGGCTCGACCCGACGGCAGGACGCTCGAAGCCGGGGAGCGGGAGGTCATCGAAGAGGCTAGTCATGGCCCTTCGAGTCTATGGCCCGGCGCCGACATCCCGGGCCCGCCGAACCCCGCTGCTCACGGGGTGCCGAGTTCGAATGTCAGGTACCCGGCGTACCAGCCGGACGCGGCGCCCGCGAACACCAGCAGGGCGACCATGGTCGGCCACTTGAGCCGGCTCACCGCGAGGCCCGGCGCGACCAGCAGCGGGAAGGCCGGCAGCAGGTAGCGCGGGATGTTGCAGAACAGCTGCTGGCTCAGGACGGTGGAGGCGATGGTCAGCAGGACGAACACGACCAGGAAGGCCGGCGGGCGCTGCCGGAACATCATCACCAGCAGCGCCGGGACGGTGAGCAGCACCAGCAGGGCGAACATGTCGGACACCGGCCACGCCCACAGGTAGTGGTGCCGGCCGATCATGATCTCGCGGATCGCCCGGAGCGTGAACCGCCCGCCGTCGAAGTAGTGGTTCCACGACTTCTGGATCAGGAAGTAGCCGCCGATGTTGTGCATCCGGTGGCCGACCCAGAGGATGTAGCCGATCAGCCCCCAGGGCGGGACCAGGATCGCGAACAGCGGCCGGGCGATCCCGTCGGTGCGCCTGAGGAGCGCGATCAGCGCGGCCAGGCCGACGCCCGCGATCAGCGCCGCCGCGGTCGGCCGGTTCAGGCCGGAGACCAGGGCCAGCAGACCCGCGGCGACCCAGTTCCGCTTCATCACGTGGTAGCAGGTCCACCCGACGATCGCCACGAACAGCGACTCCGTGTACACCGCCCACTCGACGCCGGACCCGGGGGCCAGCGCCCACAGGCCCACGGTGGCGACGGCGGCGCGGCGCGCGGCCTGCTCCGACATCCGGGCGGAGAGCAGCAGCGAGACCGTGGCGTAGATCCCGGCCGCGGCGACGAACGAGAAGACCACCGAGACGGCCATGCCCGAGCCGTACGGCCCCAGGCCGGTGACCTTGGAGAGCAGCCGCATCAGGCCCGAGTACAGCGGGAAGAACGCCGCGCTGTTCGGCCGCACGTCGGAGGCCTGGGCGCCCGCCTCGAGGACCTGCGGGTGGTACCAGCGGGCCGCCAGATCCTGGTACCACGCGCCGTCCCAGGAGCCGACCACCTCCCAGGGCCGCCGGCCGCTGCCCATCCCCGGGGAGTGGGTGCGGTAGTCGCCGGAGAAGTGCAGCAGGTACATGAAGACCGCGAAGCCGACCGACTTCACCACGGCGTAGAGGCCCAGCGCCGGCCCGAACCGGCGGGCCGCACCGGCGAGCCGGTCGCCGCGCCCCCGGGCCTGACGGGCCGGGGGCGCGGCGGGTGCGTCGGGCTGCGTCTCTGTCGCGACCACACCGGATGACGTGCTCACCGGCGGCCCCCTCATGTCCTCGGCTCCGGATTTGGATCGGGAGCCTACCACCGGCCACCTGCGCCGACGTCCGGCGAACCGGAGGCCCGCCCCCTCCCAGGGGACAGGCCTCGTCGGCAAGTTGACGGAGCGTCAGAAGGTGCGCTCCAGCAGAACCACGTTGATCTCGCGGACCTCGGTGACCTGGACCGGGGTGTACTTCGCCTTGAGCGCCGCGGTCTGGGCGGCCGGCAGACCCTCGTACAGGTCACCCGTCTCGTCGAACGCGTAGGTGACCATCCAGACCCGCTCGGTGTCGCCGAGGCAGGCCGCCGGGTCGTCGCACTCCTCGACGAACAGGTCGTTGCGGGCGATCGCCGACTCGGCGGCGAACACGTCCACCGGCTTGACCCGCTCGGGCAGGTAGTACTCCATCGCGACGTCCAGCATCATCCACGACAGGCCGCCGCGGACCGGGACGATCGCGTCACCGGGCCGGTAGCCCGCCGCGACGGCCTCGGCCGCGCCGCGCTGGTCGGAGTACTCGTGCGAGTTGGAGACCCGCAGGTGCTGCTGGGTGCTCAGGCCGAGGATGCCGGTGCCGAGCACGAAGGCCAGCGCCGTCACCATCCGGGGCCGCAGCGCGGTGATCCCGGCGGCGGCCACCACGCACCAGGCGGGCAGGGTGAACAGCAGGTAGCGGTCCATGAAGTACGAGGTGACGCCGTGCGACACGATGTACACGGCGGCGATCGGCAGCGCCGCCATCAGGCCGATCTCCACGGCCCGGCGGCGGTTGCCGCTCCAGGCCAGCGGCAGCACGGACATCGACAGGAAGGCCGCACCGACCAGCGGAGCGCCGAATATGCCGGCCCAGAACCCCGGGAAGGTGTCCAGGTGCGGCGTGTGGATCCAGGAGATCTGCCGGCCGACCTGCCGCTGCCCCAGCAGCACCAGCGGGACCAGCGGGAGGATCGCCACCACGACGGCCGCCGGGAAGCCGAACAGCAGCCGCCGGTCCCGGGTCGGCCGCCAGCGCAGCGCCACCACGATCGCGTGCGGCAGCAGGAACACCAGCGAAATCATGTGGAACAGCCCGGCCATCGCCACGCAGGCCGCGTAGGCCAGCCAGCGCGGCCAGGTCGGCCGTTCCACGGCGCGCAGCAGCGCCCAGGCGCCGGCCGCGACGAACAGCACCACGAACGCGTAGCCGCGGACCTGCTGGGCGTAGCCGGAGACCGAGGGGACGACGGCGAACAGCAGACCGGCCACCAGCCCCGTCCAGCCGCTGCCGAACTGCTTGCGGGCGATCAGCACCACGAACGCGGCGGCGCCGGCCATCGCGAGCGCGGACGGCAGCCGCATCGAGGTGGCCGAGTCGCCGAACCGGCCGATCCAGAAGTGCAGCAGCAGGTAGTAGGCGCCGGAGACGGCGTCGACGTGGTGCAGCATGTCGAGCAGTTCGCCGGTGCTGCGCCGCGCCGCGCTCCAGGACGCCAGTTCGTCGCGCCACAGCTGGGGCCGCCAGGAGCCCCGCACGCCCAGGAACAGGGTGATCAGGGCGGGCCACACCCAGAGTGTGCCGACCGCCCAGGACGGCAGGGCGGAGAACCGTCCGGCGGGTGCGGCGGTTTCGTTCCCTCCGCCTGTCGAGTTTTCGGCCACGGCAGATTTCGCCATGTCTTTCCCCTCAGACACCTGTGTGTCACGGACCGATCGGATCGCCGTCAAGGGGCGTCCGGGTAGACCCAGGTCAGATAGCCGCCGTAGACGGCTGAGCAAGCTGCTGCCGAAACGACGACCAGCATAGTCGCCGCCCGACTGCGCAATCGTGCCAGCCCGAGGGCCGCCGGAAGCAGCAGGGAGAACGCCGACAGCAGGAACCGGACCCGGGAGTTGAAGTACGCGGCGTCGCCCAGCGCGACCGTCAGCAGCACCGCGCCGTAGGCCAGCAGCCAGGGCGGTTGCCGCTGCAGGACGCCGACCGCGAACAGCACCAGGTAGCCGATCAGCGCGATCGCGGTGACCGCGTCGGTCAGCCAGACCGGGTGCGCGGAGAACAGCAGCCGGTAGTAGGAGGCGGCGGTGCTGCGGCCGAAGTCGAAGTGCGAGTTCCAGGCGCGCTGGACCGTGAAGTAGGCGTCCCAGCGCCCCCAGCGGTGGCCGACCCAGGCCAGGTAGCCGACGAAGCCCAGCGGGGCGACGACGGCGGCGGCGACCGGCCGGGCCCAGCCGGACAGGTCGCGGCGGCGGACGGCGCCGATCAGTTCGCACAGCGCCGCGACGCCGACGGCGGCGGCGACGGCGATGCCGGTGGGGCGGGTCAGGCAGGCCAGTGCGGACAGCAGGCCGGCGGTCAGCCGGCGGCGCAGCAGCAGGGCGGTCAGCGCCCAGGCGGCGAGGGCGGTGAAGACCGGTTCGCTGTAGGCCATCGACTCGACGACCGCGCCCGGCAGGGTGCCCCACAGCAGGACGAGCAGCAGGCCGGTCGGCCGGGAGTACAGCCGGCTGCCGAACTCGAAGATGCCCCAGGCGGCGGCGAGCGAGCCGACCCAGGCGACGGCGAGGGCCGCGCCCGTGACGCCGACCGGCAGCACGGCGTGGACGGCGGTGATCAGCCAGGGGTAGAGCGGGAAGAAGGCCAGCGTGGAGTAGGGGATGCCGTTGGCGTAGCCGGCGACGTCGAGCCGGTCGGTGTAGCCGTGCAGCACGATGTGCTGGTACCACTGCGCGTCCCACAGGGTGCCCAGCCGGTGCAGTGCGGACTGCCCGGGGTCGACGCGGTGGCCCCAGAGGGCGACGGCGGCCAGGCCGACCAGTCGGACCGCGGCGTAGGAGCCCAGGGCGAGCGCCGTCCAGCGCAGGCGTTCGGACCGGATCCGGTACGGACGGGCGGGGCGGCCGGCCAGTGTCGGGCGGTCCGGCTGGTCCAGGCTGTCGGCCTCGGCGGTCACGCTTCCTCCTGCCGGGCCGGGGGTGCGAGGGCGCGGGCAGGGCTGGAGACGGCTCCGACCCCGGCAGGATATGCACGGGGCCGGAGCGGCGGTGCCGCCGCGTGAGCCGCGCGCCGGCTTTCACTCGAAAGGGGTCAGCCGGTTTCGCCGTTGCGGCGGATCTGCGCGAACGCGCTCTCCAGCTTCCTCTTCAGCCAGGGCGCCATCGGCACCTCGACCAGCCGGTGCACCAGGTAGGCGCCGACCATCATCAGGGCCAGCACCACGAAGAAGGTGGGGTACGGCGGCAGGTGCCGGCTGACCCGGGTGATCGCCTGGAAGCCGATCTCCTGGTGCAGCAGGTACAGCGGGTAGGTGAGCGAGCCGGCGACGGTCAGCCACTTCCAGCGGATCCGGTCGAACCGGCCCAGCGCCGCACCCAGCACCAGCAGGAACGCGGCGGTCACGTACGCCAGGGTCAGGTACCAGGACAGGTGGTGCCGGGTGCCGTACTCGTAGCCGCCGATGACGCCGCGCATCCGGTCCTGGGCCATCAGCCAGCAGTAGCCGACCAGGGCCCAGAGCACCGCGTTCGGCTCGAAGCGGTACATCAGGTACATCGCGATGCCGGCGATGAAGTACCAGGCGTAGGTGGACTGCACCATGGTTTCGAGGATCGGCAGGTTCACCGAGGGCGAGACGGTGGCGAGGAACGCCCAGATCCCGCAGAACGCGACCACCCGCCGGTAGGTCAGGCCCCGGATCAGCAGCAGGCCGAAGAGCACGTAGAACCGCATCTCGGCCCAGAGCGACCAGTACACCGGGTCGATGTTGCCGACGCCGAGCGGCATGTTGAACATCGTCAGGTTGGTCAGGACGCGGGTCGGCGTCGGGTGGTGGGTGTCGTCGCCCCACATCGTCGGGACCACCGTCAGCACCGCCGAGGTGACCAGCACCGCCACCCAGTACGCCGGGTAGAGGCGGACCAGGCGGGAGGTGACGAAGTCGCCGATCGAACGGCCCCAGCAGGACATGCAGATGACGAACCCGCTGATCAGGAAGAACAGTTGGACGCCGGTCCAGCTGTAGGCGCCGATCAGGTGGCCGAGCGGCATCAGCTCGGCCGGGGAGCCGTGCCAGACCCCCGGGAAGCGCTCGACGCCGAGCCAGTGCCAGCACAGCACGCCGATCGCCGCGAGCAGCCGCAGCCCGTCGAGCACGTGGAGCCGGGGGCGCTTGACGGGTTCCGCAGGGGCTGCACCGCCCGCCGTCAACGGGGGCAGTGGCTCGTGGCTCGCGACGGTCGAGGACATCGGCACGCTCTCACGGCGGAGGGACAGGAGACCGGTGCGCCGCCCGGGCCCGGAACGGGGCCGCAGCGGTGCCGGTTCCGAGGAAGCCTACCGACACCGCTGCGCGGCTCCCGCACGGAAAACCCCGTTCACCCCCCGTACGGCCGTGCGACCGCACCCGGGTCCGGCCCGCCGGACCCGCCCAGGAGAGGACTAGACCAATCGCCGCGCGGTGGCCCAACGGGTCAGCTCGTGCCGGTTGGACAGCTGCAGCTTGCGCAGCACCGCGGAGACATGGCTCTCCACCGTCTTCACCGAGATGAACAGCTGCTTGGCGATCTCCTTGTAGGCGTACCCGCGCGCGATCAGGCGCAGCACCTCGCGTTCGCGCTGGGTCAGCCGGTCGAGGTCCTCGTCGATCGGCGGCGTGTCGGTGGCGGCGAACGCGTCCAGCACGAAGCCGGCCAGCCGGGGCGAGAACACCGCGTCGCCGTCGGAGATCCGGAAGATCGCGTTGACCAGGTCGGCGCCGGTGATGGTCTTGGTGACGTAGCCGCGGGCGCCGCCGCGGATCACGCCGATGACGTCCTCGGCGGCGTCCGAGACGGACAGCGCGAGGAAGCGCACACCCTCCACGCCCACCGAGCGGCGCAGCACCTCGACACCGCCGCCGCCCGGCAGGTGGACGTCGAGCAGCACCACGTCGGGGCGGGTCTCGGCGACCACCCGGACCGCGGACTCCACGTCGTCGGCCTCGCCGACCACCACGATGCCGGTCTCCTCGGTGCGCCCGATCTCGGCGCGCACGCCGGTGCGGAACATCCGGTGGTCGTCCACCAGGACCACCCGGGCACGCCTCTCGGGTGCCGCTGCGTCAGTCATCTGCCGCCCTCTCCATCTCCAGCTCGACCTCGGTCCCGCCGTCCGGCGCGGGCCGCACCCGCGCGGTGCCCCCGTTGCGCCGCATCCGGCCGATGATCGATTCGCGTACGCCCATGCGGTCCTCGGGGAGGTCGTCGGGGTCGAAACCGGGGCCGTGGTCGCGGACGAACACCGACACCGTTCTCCCCTCCACCTCCGCGTAGACCTGGACCGGTCCCCCGCCACCGTACTTGGCGGCGTTCACCATGGCTTCCCTGGCTGCCTGCATCTGCGAGGAGATCTTCTCGTCCATCGGGCAGTCGCCGACGCAGACCAGCTCGATGTGGACGCCGTGCCGGTCCTCGACCTCGGCGACGATCTCCCGCAGGTGCTCGGCGAGGGTGTCGGGCGCGGCCTCGGCGGCGGCCTCGGGGCGGTACAGCCACAGGCGCAGTTCGCGTTCCTGGGCGCGGGCCAGGCGCAGCACCTCCTTGGGGTCCTCGGCGCGGCGCTGGATCAGCGTCAGGGTGTGCAGCACCGAGTCGTGGATGTGCGCGGCGATCTCGGCGCGCTCCTGGGCGCGGATGCGGGCGGTGCGCTCGGCGCCGAGGTCCTGCCACATCCGCAGCATGGACGGGCCGGCCAGCACCAGCACGCCCGCCACCACGGCCAGCGAGGACTCCACCACCAGCGCGATCGGCGAGTCGACGCCCTGCGTCACGAAGTAGCCGACGATGCCGGCCACCACCAGCAGCACCCCGGCGGCGACCCGCAGGTAGGCGCCCTTGCGGCTGCCGGGCTGCAGGCCGAACCAGTTCTGCCAGCGCGAGTCGTCGGCCTGCCGCCACACCAGGGCGACGCCGACGCCGACCGCGAGCAGCGGCCACACGTACGGCTTGGCGGTCTGGATGCCGAGCGCGGACAGCAGCGCCATCACGCCGATGACCAGGCCGACCAGCGCGAACAGCTGGCCGAGGCTGCCGCCGCGCTGCCCGGTGGCGGGCGGGGCGGCCGCCGGGCGGGCCTCCGGGTCGGCGGGGAGGGCGCCGGGGGCGCCGTCCTCGCCGTGGAAGGTCCGCTCCAGGAGTTCGCGCAGCCGCCCGAGGCGGCCGGTGACGGGCAGGCCGGGCCGGGCCGGGCGGTCGGCGCCGGGGGCGGCCTCGCCGATGCCGAGCGGCACCACCACCCAGAACGCGGCGTACAGCAGCGTGCCGATGCCCTGCGAGAAGAACAGCACGATGAACGCCAGCCGCACCCAGGTGACGGGCACGCCGAGGTGCACCGACAGGCCCTGGCAGACGCCGCCGAGGATCCGGCCGTGCGGGCTGCGGTAGAGCCGCCGGTAGGGCGGTGCACCGGCCGACGTCTCGGTCGGCGCGGTCTCGGGGGTTCTGGTGTCGGGTGCTGCCACGGCACCGATGGTCGCAGGTGCGGTGTCGGCGGCGCATCAGGGTTCGGCCCGGAGCCCGCCTCAGGGACAGTTCAGGGTCGCTCCGGGGCCGCAGACGGTTGGGCGGGGCCCCGCGGGCCGGAAGGATGGGGGGTATGACGGACGACCAGATCCCGGCAGACGCGCCGGACGCCTCCACCGAACCGCGCCCGGCGCTGACCCGCTCCGGCCGGCACCGCGTGGTGGCGGGCGTGTGCGGCGGGCTCGGCCGCTACCTCGACATCGACCCGGTGGTGTTCCGGGTGGTGCTCGCGGTGCTCGGCCTGACCGGCGGCCTCGGGCTGTTCCTGTACGGCCTGGCCTGGCTGGTGATTCCGCGCGAGGCGGCGGACGAGGAGGGCCGCACCGAGCTGCAGCGGGTGCTGACCGGCCGGGTGGACGGCCAGTCGATCGGCGCGGTGCTGCTGACGGTGATCGGCACCGGGGTGTTCTTCTCCTCGATGAACGACGGCGACCAGCTGTTCCCGCTGCTGCTGCTGGCCGCGCTGGTGTTCCTGGCGCTGCGCTACGACCCGGAGCGCCGGCGCCGGTTCCAGGGCGGCGACGCCGGCCCGGAGCCGAAGCGCACCGGCGGCCCGTACGACCGGCTGGAGCCGTCCGGCACGTTCGCCGACTGGAAGACCTGGGGGGAAGCGATGAGCCGCGACCTGCGCGGGGAGTGGCAGGCCCGCACCGCCGACCTGCACGAGCGGATCGCCGCCCGGCACGAGGAGCGCCCCGCGGACACGCCCCCGGCCGGCCCGTCCGGCTACCTGTGGGACCCGCGGCACCCGGAGCGCAACCCGTACAGCGCGGCGCCGGGCGCGCCCGCCCAGCCGTGGTGGCAGCGCACCGACCTGCCGGACGGCGACCCGCTGCGCAAGGGGTCCGCGGAGCCGCAGGACCACATGGCGGGCTACCGGGAGCGGATGGCGGCCTTCCACGACGGCGCCGCGGAGCGCCGGCAGGCGCAGCGCGAGGCGATGGAGCAGCGCCGCGAGAACATGCGGCGCCACCGCGAGTGGAAGGCCGAGCGGCGCCGGCAGCGCGGGCGTTCGGGGCTGGGCGCGTGGGCGGTGCTGGTGGCGATCGGCGCGTCCTGGGCGGTCGCGGCGAGCGACCACGGCAACCACCGCTGGTCGACGGTGTTGGCGGTGGCGCTGCTGCCGCTGGGCCTGGCGATGATGCTCAGCGCCCGCTGGGGCCGCACCCGCGGGCTGACCTTCGTGTCGCTGCTGCTGACGGTGGGCCTGGTGTTCGCGGCGAGCACCTCGGCGACGGTCGCGGGCACGGTCGGCGACCGGACCTGGACGGCGGCCGACGACAACCTGCACTCGCAGTACACGGCGGGCATCGGCGACGCCCGGCTCGACCTGTCGGCGCTGGACCCGAAGGGCGGTGTGGTCGTCACCGCGCTGCGGGTCGGCATCGGCAACGCGACGGTGCGGGTGCCGGACGGCGTGGAGCTGCGGCTGAAGCTGCGCGACGGGGTGGGCGAGGTGAGCCTGCCGGACGGCCAGGACTACAACGGGCCGGTCACCGACGAGAACGTGGTGATCGAGGTCCCGCAGGGGCAGCCGTCGAAGGGCGTGCTGGACCTGACGGTGACGATGGGCATCGGTGACATCAGGGTGGAGCGGTGATGAGGAAGCATCAGTTCGATCTGTACGCGCTGGTCGCGGGCGGCCTGTTCACGGTCCTGGCGGTGCTGTACCTGCTGGCGTCGCTGAACGACCGGGCGGTGAACAGCCGGTTCGTGCTGCCGCTGGCGCTGATCGTGCTCAGCGCGGGCGGCCTCGGCGGCGCGCTGGTGGCGGTCTCCCGGCGCGGCCGGGGCGGGGCCCCCGACGACGATCACACGCTGGACGGCTAGGCCTGCTGCTGCGGCCCGAGTTCGAGCTGCTCGCCGTTCCTGCTGACGGCGTACGTGGGCAGCGGCTTGACGGCCGGGCCGTTGATCACCGCGCCGGTGGCGGCGTCGAACCTGGAGCCGTGGCAGGGGCAGTACAGCTGCCCGTCCTTGGGCGGGTTGACGGCGCAGCCGGAGTGGGTGCACACCGAGGACAGCGCGGTGTACCTTCCGGCGGTCGGCTGGACGATGTACACGGCGTCGCCGCTGGCCGGGTCCTTGACGGTGGCGGAGCCGCCGACCGGGACCTGCGCGGCGGGGACGGTCGGCGCCGGCCCGGCGGCCTGCGGGGCGGGGGCGGCGGCGCCGGGCGCGGCGGCGGGCGTGAGCTCGTCGCGGCCGAAGGCGGCGGTGAGCGAGCCGGACAGCAGGCCGGCGCCGCCGATCGCGACCGCCGCGATGCCGCCGTCCAGCAGGGCGCGGCGGCGTACCGCGTCCTCGACCAGGCCGCGGGCGCGGTCCCGGGCGGCCCGGGCGGCGAGGTAGCCGTCGACCGACAGGTAGGGGGTGCCGGCCAGCAGCAGCGGGGTCCAGGCCATCAGGTAGGCCAGGTCGTTGCCCAGGTAGTACGGGGTGGTGTGGAAGCTGACGGACAGCCAGAGGCTGGCGCTGAGCAGTGCGCCGCCGAGGGCGGCGACCCGGCCCCACAGGCCGAACAGGGTGCCGAGGCCGACGGCGAGCTCGCCGAAGGCGATCAGCAGGCCGAAGAAGGTGGGGGCGTGCAGGGCGGGGGCGAGCAGCCGGCCGATCGGGCTGCCGGCCGCGGCGGCCTGCGTCTGCGCGTAGAAGGAGGCGGCGTCGCCGGCGCCGGCCAGGTAGTGCGCGTCGGAGAGCTTGTCGAAGCCGGCGTAGGCGAAGGTCGCTCCCAGGAACAGCCGCAGCGGCAGCAGTGCGAACCGGGAGGCCGTCGCCTTCCACCGCGCGATCCGTGCCGCCGTGCCCGGCCCCTCGTGCGGGCCCGTTCCCGTTCCTGTCGCCATCGTTGCCGCCCCTCTCCCTCACGCCGCCCGCCGACCGCCGGCAGGAACGGCTCCGATTGTGCCGGGTGCTGTCCGGACATGACGGCGCCGCCACTCTCCTGACGTCGGAGAGCGGCGGCGGCGTCACACGGTTGCCGGTGGGACTACTCCCACTCGATGGTGCCCGGCGGCTTGGAGGTGACGTCCAGGACGACGCGGTTGACGTCCTTCACCTCGTTGGTGATCCGGGTGGAGATCTTGGCCAGCACCTCGTAGGGCAGGCGCGACCAGTCGGCGGTCATGGCGTCCTCGGAGGAGACCGGGCGCAGCACGATCGGGTGACCGTAGGTGCGGCCGTCGCCCTGCACGCCGACCGAGCGGACGTCGGCCAGCAGCACCACGGGGCACTGCCAGATCTCGGCGTCCAGGCCGGCCAGGGTCAGTTCCTCGCGGGCGATGGCGTCGGCGTCGCGGAGCAGGTCCAGGCGCTCCTTGGTGACCTCGCCGACGATCCGGATGCCGAGGCCGGGGCCGGGGAACGGCTGGCGCTGGACGATCTCGGCGGGCAGGCCGAGCTCCTGGCCGACCATCCGGACCTCGTCCTTGAACAGCTTGCGCAGCGGCTCGACCAGCTGGAACTCGAGGTCCTCGGGCAGGCCGCCGACGTTGTGGTGGGACTTGATGTTGGCGGTGCCGGTGCCGCCGCCGGACTCCACCACGTCCGGGTACAGGGTGCCCTGGACCAGGAACTCCACGGCCGGGCCCTCGTCGGCGATGATGTCGGCCTGGGCCTGCTCGAAGACCCGGATGAACTCGCGGCCGATGATCTTGCGCTTGGTCTCGGGGTCGGAGACGCCCTTCAGCGCGGTCAGGAAGCGCTCCTCGGCGTCGACCACGACCAGCTTGACGCCGGTGGCCGCGACGAAGTCCTTCTCGACCTGCTCGGTCTCGCCCTTGCGCATCAGGCCGTGGTCGACGTAGACGCAGGTCAGCCGGTCGCCGATGGCGCGCTGCACCAGGGCGGCGGCGACGGCGGAGTCCACGCCGCCGGACAGGCCGCAGATGGCGCGCTTGTCGCCGACCTGCTCGCGGATCAGCGCGACCTGCTCCTCGACCACGTTGGTGGTGGTCCAGTCCGGGGCGATGCCGGCGCCGCGGTACAGGAAGTGCTCCAGCACCTGCTGGCCGTGCTCGGAGTGCATCACCTCGGGGTGGTACTGCACGCCGTACAGCTTGCGCTCGTCGTTCTCGAACGCGGCGACCGGTACCACGTCGGTGGAGGCGGTGACGGTGAAGCCCTCGGGCGCGGCCGAGCAGGCGTCGCCGTGCGACATCCACACCGAGTGCTTGTCCGGGGTGCCCTCGAACAGGGTCGAGCCGGAGCGGGTGACGGTCAGTGGGGTGCGGCCGTACTCACGGGCGCCGCTGTTGTCGACGGTGCCGCCGAGGGCGGTGGCCATCAGCTGGAAGCCGTAGCACATGCCGAACACCGGAACGCCGGCCTCGAAGATCGCACGGTCGAGCTGAGGGGCGCCTTCCTCGTACACCGACGACGGACCGCCGGAGAGGATGATCGCCTTGGGGTTCTTGGCGAGCATCTCGGCGACCGGCATGGAGCTCGGCACAATCTCGCTGTAGACCCGCGCCTCACGCACCCGACGGGCGATGAGCTGGGCGTACTGGGCGCCGAAGTCGACGACCAGGACGGTGTCGATCGTGGGCGGGGACTGGGGGTGTACAGAGGACACGGACGGCCTTCCGGCGGCGGTACAAAAGGGGTGTCGCCTTCGAGTCTACCGGGAGCGTTTCACCCGACTGCCCGCCGCGCTGCCCGTGACCGCACCGGGCGGCGAATCGTTGCACCGGGAGGCCGTACGAGACGCGGGCATCCTCCAGGTGCGGGCGGGGCGTACGGCGGACCACGCGTGGATCTTCTCCGGTCCATCGGGTGCGCGTGGCGGGCACGGGCCCGCCGTGGGACCGCGCCCCGGTGCCGCGGTCGGGTCAGCAGGGGACAGCGAACCCGTCCGCGACCGGGCGGACCCGGGGTGCGGCGGCCGGTACCGGTGCCGGCCGCCGCACATCGGTCGACCGCCCGCTCCGGCGTACGCCCCGGTACGCCCCGCAAGCCACTATTACCGACAGTAACCACCCCCGGTCGGCCGGGATCGGCGCTCCCCGGCGCCGTGTCCTGTTCCGGCCGCCCCCGAATTTGCGTCGAATCGGTTGCACAGCAAGGCCCTCGTCCAGGACGATGACTGCGGGACGGGGTCCACCGCACACCCCCGCCACCGCCTCGGACCGTTGGCGCGAACGGCCCGACTCTCACGCTCCGTGAGGCCCACCGGTCTCCGGCGCGCTCCGAACCATTTCCCCGACGGCGCTCCTCCCCCGGCGCCGTCACCCCAGCACCGGCGCGGCCCTGACGCCGAGTGCTGGCCGACAAAGGGCCCCGTTCCCCCGCGGGGCCCTTTGCCCTGTCCGGGCTCAGCGGGCGCCGGGCCGCCGGTAGGGGGCGTGCGAGTCCAGCACGTCGACGTGCCCGACCGGCGGACGTTCCTCCTCGGCGACCAGCTCGACCAGGCCGACCGCGCCCTCCGGCTCGTCCACGGCCTGCGCGGGCAGCGGCACGGCCACCGGCGTGGGGGTGCCGCGCACCGCGTCGAGCAGCGCCGGCACCAGCAGCGCGCCGAACACCGCCCAGGCCGCGGCGGCGACCAGCACCGTGGTCAGCGACCAGCCGAGCAGGTCGAGCCGGGTCTCCTGGACCTCGCCCTTGACGTCGCTGCGGTCGCTCAGCCAGATCGAGGTGCCGAGCACCAGGACGGCGGTGAGCACCGCGTACAGCGTGGCCAGCCGGGCCCGGTCCGGCCGGGTCAGCCGCCCGCGGTGCGCGGACCAGCCGAGCGCCAGGGCCGCCAGCAGCACCGGCACCACCGCCAACCACCACACCCCGCCGTGCGCGCCGAGGTCGTACAGCGCGAAGGAGTCGTGCCGCATGGTGCGGGGGTTCTGCGTCCAGACCCGGGCGCCGCTGCCCACGCCGAACAGGTAGACGCCGCCGTTGACGGTCAGCGCCCGGTAGGTGGACTCCGGGAACGGGTCGTCGAGCAGCACCTGCATCACCGTCGACACCACCGTGAGCAGCACCAGCAGCGCCCCGACCACCCGCGCCGCGTGCTGCCAGGCCAGCAGCCAGCCGCCCAGCCACCGGCGCCGCGCGGCCTCGGCGCGCAGCGCGCCCTGCCCGTCCACGGCCAGCACCACGGCGGCGGCGGCCAGGAACGCGGCCACCCCGAGCGGCACCATCGCCGGGCCGGTGGTGATGTGCATGCTGAGCTTGGCCTCGTTCCGCTGCGAGCTCGCGGTGGAGACCCAGCCCAGCACGAGCGCCGCGGCCGCCGACAGCGCGCCGGTGCGCAGCGCCTGCGCGCCGGCCGCGCGCGCGGTCGGCGCGGCGGCGCGGGCCCGGGCGGTCAGCCGCTGGCCGAACCAGAGCAGCGCCAGCCAGCCGAGGGCCACCGCGTACGGCAGCGCGTGGATGCCGACGCTGTAGACGCCGAAGCTGCTGGTGTTGACGTTCTTCCCGGCCGCGCCGAACGCGGTCAGGGTCAGCTGGAGCCACATCTGGAAGGTGCGGGCGGTCCAGCGCACCGCCGGGTCGTCGTCCACCCCGGCCGCGCCGCTGCCCGCGACCACGCTGCCGAGCACGGCCAGCACCACCAGCAGCACGGTCGGCGCGAGCAGCACCAGGCCGGCGGTCAGCCAGCCCGGGGACGGCGTCGGCCACTGCCGGTCCTGGTGGATCCGGCCGGCGCCCCACGGGGAGGGGCCGGGCGCGGCGGTGTCGTCGGCCACCACTTCGCCGATCGCGGACGACGGTGCGAGGCGGAACCCACAGTTGGCGCAGGCCGTCGCGGCGCCGGCGCCGGCCGAGCCGCAGGACGGGCAGATGGGCATGACGGTTCCCCCCGGGGTGCTTCGTGGTCGGGTGCCCGTTTATCCCATCGGCCGTCCGGGAATGTCAATCGGCCCGGTCGGCCTTGCCCGGCACCTTCGGCACGGCCAGCAGCGGCAGCCGCAGCGCCCCGAACGCCCCGTCCGGGACGGCGGGCTGACGCGGCGCCACCGCCGGGACGGGCCGGTAGCCGGCGTCCTGCCCGGGCCGCGGGTCCGCCTCGCCGCGGTTGGGCCACATCGACATGGCGCGCTCGGCCTGCGCGGTGATCGTCAGCGACGGGTTGACGCCGAGGTTGGCGGAGACCGCGGAGCCGTCGACCACGCTGATCCCGGGGTAGCCGTACAGCCGGTGGTACGGGTCGACCACGCCGGTCTCGGCGCTGTCGCCGATCGGGCAGCCGCCGAGGAAGTGCGCGGTCAGCGGGATGTCGAAGATCTCGCCGACGGTGGAGCCGGGGAAGCCGTTGATGGACGCGGCCAGCGCCCGCGCCCCCTCCTCCGCGGCGGGGATGTAGTTCGGGTTGGGCGCGCCGTGGCCCTGACGGGAGGTCAGCTTCCCGTTCTTCAGGGACACCGTCAGCGAGTTGTCCAGCGACTGCATGACCAGTCCGATGATGGTCTTCTCCGACCAGCGGTGCTGGTTCATCGACTGCACGAAGATCCACGGGTGTCGGGCCGCCGACCCGAGGTAGCGCAGCCAGCGCGGCCCGCGCCCGGCCCCGCTGACCTGCTGGACGGAGAGCGCGCCCATCGCGTTCGAGCCGCGGCCGTAGCGGACCGGCTCGATGTGGGTGTTCTCGTCGGGGTGCACCGACGAGGTGATGGCCACGCCGCGGGTGAAGTCGGGCCGCTCCCCGTAGCGCCGGTCGGAGGTCTGCGCGCCCACCAGCGCCTCGGAGTTGGTGCGGGTGAGGTGCCCCAGCCGGGCGGAGATCCGGGGCAGCAGCCCGCCCTCGCGCATCCGGTGCAGCAGCGTCTGGGTGCCGTAGGTGCCGGCCGCGACCACCACCCGCTCGGCGGTGACGGTGCGGGCGCCGGCCTTCTTCGCCCGCCGGGTGCGGGCGTCGGTGGGCAGCACGTCCACCGCGTAGCCGTCGCCGTGCGGGCGCAGCCGCTTCACCGTGGTCAGCGGCAGGACCTCGGCGCCGGCCCGCTCCGCCAGGTACAGGTAGTTCTCGGTGAGCATGTTCTTCGCGCCGTGCCGGCAGCCGGTCATGCACTCGCCGCACTCGGTGCACGCCCTGCGCTTCGGGCCGGCCCCGCCGAAGTACGGGTCGTCGACCTCGGCGCCGGGGGCGACCTCGGCCTCGCCGGCGCCGTCCTGCCCGTCGCCGAAGAACACCCCGACGGGCGCCAGGTGGAAGGTGTCGCCGCAGCCCATCGCCTCGGCGGCGGCCTTCAGGTGCACGTCGGAGGGCGTCATGGTCGGGTTGAGCCGCACGCCGAGCATCCGCTGCGCCTGGTCGTAGAACGGGGCGAGCTCGGACTGCCAGTCGGTGATGTGCCGCCACTGCCGGTCCTCGAAGAACGGCCTGGGCGGCACGTACAGCGTGTTGGCGTAGTTCAGCGAGCCGCCGCCGACGCCCGCCCCGGCCAGGATCAGCACATTGCGCAGCAGGTGGATGCGCTGGATGCCGTACAGGCCGGCCGCGGGCGCCCACAGGTAGTTCCGGGTGTCCCAGGACGTGCTGGGCAGTTCGTCGCGGCCGAACCTGCGCCCGGCCTCCAGGACGGCGACCCGGTAGCCCTTCTCGGTCAGCCGCAGCGCGGCGACCGAGCCGCCGAAGCCCGAACCGACCACCACGACGTCGTAGTCGAACGACACTGCCCCTCCTCGATCAACGGCCCTGCCACGTCGGCCCTGCTACTTCAGACGGAACGCCTTCATGACCTTCAGGCCGGTGGTGAACAGCTCGGCGAACTTCTTGTCGTCCAGGCCCATCGACGGCCCGATCGGCAGCAGCCGCTGCACGGCGATGGTCTGCGCCTCGGTGTAGCGCAGGATGCCTTCCGCGCCGTGCCGCCGGCCGAGCCCGGAGTCGCCCATGCCGCCCATCGGCGACGCCACCGACCCGTACGCGGCGGCGTACGCCTCGTTCACGTTGACGGTGCCAGTGCGCAGCCGGGCCGCGACCTTGCGGCCCCGGCCGGTGTCCCTGGTCCACACGCTGGAGTTCAGGCCGTACGGGGTGGCGTTCGCGGCGGCGACCGCCTCGTCCTCGGTGTCGAAGCGGTAGACCGACACCACCGGGCCGAACGTCTCCTCCGTGCACACCGCCATCTCGGGGGTGACGCCGTCCAGGACGGTCGGCTCGAAGAACAGCGGCCCGAGGTCCGGCCGGGCCTGCCCGCCGGCCACCACGGTCGCCCCGGCCTTCACCGCCTCCTCGACGTGCCGGGTCACCGTCTCCAGCTGACGGCCCGACACCAGCGAACCCATGTCGGCGCCGTACGCCAGGCCGCCGCCGAGGCGCAGCGCCGACGTCTTCTCGGCGAACTTCGCCAGGAACGCGTCCGCCACCGACCGGTGCACGTACAGCCGCTCGATCGAGATGCACAGCTGCCCGGCCGAGGAGAAGCAGGCCCGCACCGCGCCCGCCGCCGCCTTGTCCAGGTCCGCGTCGGAGAGCACCAGCATGGCGTTCTTGCCGCCCAGCTCCAGCGAGGCACCGACCAGCCGCTCGGCGGCCCGCCGCGCCACGTCCCGCCCGGTGCGGGTCGACCCGGTGAACGCCACGTAGTCGGCGCGCTCCACCACCTGCGGGCCCACCACCGGGCCCTCGCCCAGCACGATCTGCCACACCTGCGGCGGCAGCCCCGCCTCGACGAACAGCTCCCGCGCCCACAGCGCGGTCAGCGCCGTCTGGGTGTCCGGCTTGTTGACCACCGCGTTGCCCGCGACCAGCGCCGGCAGCGCGTCGCCGACCGACAGCTCGAACGGGTAGTTCCACGGCGAGATCTGCCCGACCACGCCCTTGGGCCGACGGGCCTCCACCGCACTGGTCAGCCCCGGCACCGCACCCCCGCGACGGCGGTCCCGCAGGTACGACGACGCCGTCCGCCCGTAGTGCCGGGCCGCGGACGCGACCGCCATCACCTCTTCGAAGGCGTGCAGCCGGGCCTTGCCGGTCTCCGCCTGGATGAGGTCCAGCACCTCGTCCTGCCGCCGCAGCACCAGGTCGTGGAACCGCAGCAGCACGCCCGCCCGGTGCCGCACCGACAGCGCCGCCCACGCGGGCTGCGCCCGCCGCGCCTCGGCGAACGCCCGCTCCACGTCCGCGACCGCGGACACCGGCAGCGTCGCCAGCACCTCCCCGGTCAGCGGCGCGCAGGTCTCCACCACGTCGTCCCCGGACGCCGTGACGCCCTTCGCCAACCGCGCCACCACGGCCGCCGGCACCGCCGAAGCGACCGTCCGCGCCGTGCCCTTCGCCGCAGGATTGCGCCGACCCCGGCTCGTGCTCTCCGTCATGCGGGCAGCCTAGGCGCTCGACGCCGCCTTGTGTACCCGGCGGTAACAACAAACCGGGGGCGCGTGGAACCGCGCGCAACGGAGGACGACCGCGGCAGGATCGCGCCACGGCCGATGACCTGCACGCGGCCGCGACCCCCGCTACCGGACCGCGCTCACTTCGTCGGCACGAAGTTGTTCAACACCGTGGTGAAGCGCCGCAGCCCCTGCGTCCAGTCCTTCTCCGGCCCCGACACGTACACCATGTACGACGTGCCGTCACTGCGCCGGAACTCCGCTTCCTTCGCGTGCCGCCGCCCGCCCGCCGTCTGGGTGAAGCTGAACTCCCACACGGCGCCCTCCTGGTCGTTGATCCGCGCTGCGGCCAGGCTGGTGGTCTGGAAGTCCTTGAGCGTCCTGCTGAGCGTGGCCTCCAGCTGGAGCAGGTGCTCCTGCGGGGCGAGCGGCTGACCGACCGTCACCGCGAACTGCAGGTAGTGGTCGCGCCCGTCGGGCGAGTAGTAGATCTGTCCGCCGCTCTCGCTGCGCACCCAGGTGCCCTCGGTCGGCAGCAGGAAGCGGAATCCGGCCGGGTCCTCCTGCCAGGTGTAGCCGGCGGGGGCGGTCGGCAGGCCGGGGTCGCCGACGGCGGACTGGGTCGGCGCGGGTGGGGACGGGTGCTGGCTCCGGTGGCTGACGTAGTATCCGCTGCCGCCGGCCCCGGCCAGCACCAGGACGGCGACCAGCACCGTCAGTATTCGGCGCCTGGCGCCGCTGCGGGGCGGCGACGCCGGGGCCTCGGTCTCCGCGGGCCCGCCCTGCGGCGGCACCCGGGGCGGCGTCGCCGCCGGCTCGGTCCCGGCGGGCGTCCCGGCGGGCGTCCCGGCGGGTTCGACTTCGACCCGGTCGGCCACCGGCACCTGCTGGGTGGGCTGCCGGTCCTCGCCGGCCTGCTCCGGGACGCGGATGCTGACGGTCTGTCCGGCGGCGACCTCGCGGAGCATCGTCGCGGCCTCGTCGGCGCCCGGCCGCTCCGCCGGGTCCTTGGCCATCAGCGCGGCCAGCACCGGCCCGAGGGCGGCGGCCCGGTTGGACTCCGGCAGCGGCTCGTCGACCACGGCGGTGAGGGTGCCGAGCGGGCTGTCGCGGCGGAACGGCGACTGGCCCTCGACGGCGTGGTACAGCGTCGCGCCGAGCGCCCACAGGTCGGAGGCCGGTCCGGGCCGCTGGCCCTGGGCCCGCTCGGGGGCCAGGTAGTCGGGCGAGCCGACCAGGTCGCCGGGGCGGGTGATCTCCATCGCGCCCTCGAACTTGGCGATGCCGAAGTCGAGCAGCACGACCCGTCCGGTGCCGTGTTCGAGCAGCACGTTGGCGGGCTTGACGTCCCGGTGCAGCACGCCGAGCTGGTGGCCGCGGTGCAGCGCGGCGAGCACCTGGAGGCCGACCTCGGCGGCCTCACGCGGCGTCAGGGTGCCGTCCTGGCTGATCACCTCGGACAGCGAGCGGCCGTCGACGAGTTCCATCACGATCCACGGCCGGCCGTCCTGTTCGAGCACGTCGTGGATGGTGATGACGCCCGGATGCTTGATCCGGGCGGCGGCCCGGGCCTCGCGCTTCATCCGGGACTGGAGGATCTCCAGGTCCTCCTCCGAGAGGTGGCTGACCGTCAACTCCTTGACGGCGACCTCCCGGTCCAGCATTTCGTCCCTGGCCCGCCAGACGGTCCCCATCCCGCCGCGCCCCAGGCGCTCGCCGAGCGCGTACCGCCCGGCCAGCAGACGGCCTGTCGACTGGTCCTGTGCGCCCATGACCGTCCCCCCCTTCAATGACCCCCCACCGTCGGTCGGACGAGGTCGTGGCACCTCGTGTGCCTACTCGCACCGACGGTTCGAAGGCAAGCCTAGGCTGCGCGGGGCCGCGCGGGAATCACACCCCGGGTGGCGAATCGCACGGTGACCGACCGCTTTCAGCCTGCGACCAGAACGATCCCGGCGAGCGCCGCGAGCATCAGCACCAGCACGGCCGCCAGCACCAGCGGACCGAGCAGCCGCGCGGGGACGCGCGGCGGACGCCCGGCCGGCGCGGCACTCTGACGGGCCGTCGGCGGACGCTTCTTCTGCCGGGCGCCGCGCGGCCGGACGGCCGGCGCGGCGGCCTCGGTGCGGGGCTCCGGCAGCGGCGGGGCGGGCGGGCCGTCCGGGTACGGCTCGGGTGCGAACACCAGCAGCTCGCGCAACTCCCGCTGGACGGCGGCCGCGTCGGGCCGGGCCTCGGCGTCCGGGTGCAGCAGCCGCTCCACCAGCGGCCGCAGCGGGCCGCAGCCGTCGGCCCGGTGGTGGCGTCCGTCGCGGACGGCGGCGAGCAGCGTCGGCAGGTCGTGCTCGGGGTACGGGCCGTGGCCGGTGAGCAGGCGGTACAGCAGCACGCCGAGCGCCCAGGTGTCGGCGGGCGCGCCCGCGTCGATCGCCCAGCGCTCGGCGAGCGGTCCGAGCATGAGCGCACGCGTCTCGTACACCCGGCGCGGCACCTCGCCGCCGAGCGCCGTGCACAGTTCCTCCTCGGCGGCGCCCAGCAGCAGGCCGCCGAGCATCGCCGCACCGTCCTCGCAGACCAGCACGGTGCGGGCGGTGACGTTGCCGTGGGTGAGCCCGGCGTCGTGCACGGCCCGCAGCGCGCCGGCCAGGTCGGCGCCGATCTCGGCGACCCGGTACGGCGGCAGCGGCCCGTCGCCCAGCAGCAGCTCCAGCGGCGTCCCGGTCACCGACTCCTCGGCGACCCACAGCAGTTCGCCCTCGGGGCCGGCGGCGAGTCCGCGCAGCAGCCGCGGGTGGGCGGGCGCGGCGGCCGCGACCTGCGCGACCCGGGCGGTCAGCCGCGCCCCGTACGAGGGCGTCGGGGCGTCCGGCACCGGCTCGGGCTCCGCGAGTTCGGGCAGTTCCAGGGCGAACAGCCGCACCCGGGCGCCGCTGGGCCCGTCCACCGCGGGCACACCGACCTCGCCGTCCGGACGGTCCGTCACCCGGTACCGTCCGGCCACCACCTGCCCAGGGGCCGCTCGCATGCCTGTTCCTCACGCCGTAGTGCCGCCAGCCTACGGCCCCGGGCCGCCCCCGCCACCTCCCGGTACGGCCTTTCAACTCCCTTGCCCCTTCCCGCCGGAGGCTTCCGCTCCGGCGGGCGGCGGCTACGGCGCGGGCTGGAAGCTCTCGAAGGCGATCCGCCGGGCCAGCGAGCCGTCCGGCGCGGACCACACGGACTCCGGCATCGTCCAGTAGATCGCGTAGCCGTACTTGCCGTCGCCGGTGACGAAGCCCCGGTTCAGCGAGTGCAGCAGGGTGCCGGTCTTGCCGGTGTACGTCCACTCCCAGTCGGCGGCGTTGGTCCAGCCCCGGTAGGCGACCGACTCGACCCGGATCCTGCGGTAGTCCCGCATCGTCGCGGAGCGGTCGGACGCCTGCCAGTCCTTGAGCGCGCTGTCCCCGGCGGGCGACTGCCAGTCGATCACCAGCCGCAGCCCGTTGCCCTCGAACTGCCGGCTGGTGGAGCGGTAATCCGCGCCCTTGTCGGCCAGCCAGTCCGGCAGCGTGATGCTGAAGCCCGACGGGTCCTTGTACACCCGGTACCCGTCCGGCACCTGACCGGCCGTCGTCGTCGGCGCGGGCTGCTCCCCCGCGTCCGCGGAGGCACTGGCACTGGCGCTCGGGCTCGGGCTCGGGCTCGCGGACGGCGGCGCGCCCGCGGCGTCCGACGGCGACACGGACGCCGCGGCGTTCCCGGCGTCCGCGGCGTTCGCCCCGCTGCCCCTGTCGGCGGGCCACAGCACCACCAGCGCGGCGACCAGGGCCAGTACCGCGACCGTCGCGCCGGCGGCCAGCAGCGCGCGCCGCCGCCGCGCCGCGCCGTGCTCCACCACCGCGGTCTCCGCGCCGGCGGCCGGGTCCGCGGGCAGCGCCCGGGTCGCGGTCTCGGCGGCGACCGGCGCGGCCGGCCGCGCGGCGGCGGCGCGCACCGACTCGGGCAGCGCCTTCCCGGCGACGATCCGCTGCAGCAGCTCGCGGGCCTCGTCGGCGTCCATCCGCTTCGCGGGGTCCTTCTCCAGCAGCCCCTGGATGACCGGCAGCAGCGGCCCGGCGTGCGCGGCCGGCGGCAGCTCCTCGGTCATCACGGCGGTCAGCGTGGCCAGCGCGGAACCCCGGTCGTACGGCGGGACGCCCTCGACCATCGCGTACAGGGTGCCGCCGAGCGACCACAGGTCGGACGGCGGGCCGGGCCGCTGCCCGCGGGCCCGCTCGGGCGCGATGTACGAGGGCGCGCCGACCAGCATGCCGGTGGAGGTGATCGAGGTGTCGCCCTCGACGCTGGCGATGCCGAAGTCGGTGAGCACGGTGCGCCCGTCCTCGCCGATCAGCACGTTGGACGGCTTCACGTCGCGGTGCAGCACGCCCTGGCTGTGCGCGGCGCCGAGCACACCGAGCAGATCCAGCCCGATCGCGGCGGCCCGCTCCGGCGACAGCAGGCCGTCCTCGCGGACCACGTCGGCGAGCGAGCGGCCGTCGACGAGTTCCATCACGATCCACGGCCGGCCGTCCTCCTCGACCACGTCGAAGACGGTGACGGCGGCGGTGTGCCGGATCCGGGCGGTGGCCTTGGCCTCGCGCAGGGTGCGGACGATCAGCCGGTGCTTCTCGGCCTCGTCGACGGCCCCGGTCATCCGGAGCTCCTTCACCGCGACGACCCGGCCGAGCATCTCGTCCTCGGCCCGCCACACGGTGCCCATGCCGCCACGGCCGAGCACCTCGCCCAGCCGGTAGCGGTCCGCCAGCAGTCGGCCGGTCGGTTCCTGCGGCTGCGTCATCGGTGCGCTCTCCCCATGGTGTTGCGGCCCTCGCCGGGCACCCGGCCGGGACCTGACGGCATGTCGGACCACCGTGGGCGGCGGTCGCACGCCGGGGCACCATCATCCCCTGCCGCCGCCCCGCCCGGCCACCCACCCCCACCCGGCCCGCGCCCCGTGCGCCCCTCGTGCACCTTCCGCACCACTTCAGCGACCGAAAACGACCGCTCCCGACCATGTGAGCCGTCCACGAACGACCGGAGCCGGCAATACCGCTGTCCAATCGTCCGCGCGCCCTGCTAGCCTCTGCGCGCTCTTCACATTGCACACAAACGGGGGGAACCACCATGACCACGCCCGAGCCGAACAACCCGTACGCCCCGCCGCCGCAGGCCCCTTCCGACCAGGCCCCGCAGGCGGCTCCGTACGGCCAGGCCCCGCAGCAGACCGCCTACACCCCCGCCGACCAGGCTCCGGGCGCCCAGGCCGCCGCGCCGCAGACCCCGGCCTGGGGCGCCGGCGCCCCGGGCGGCGTCCCGGTGGGCGTCCCGCTGGCCGGCGCCCACGCCGGCCCGAAGAACGTGCCGGTGGCGATCCTCGCCGGCCTCGGCGTCGCGCTGGCCGTCGGCCTGCTCTACGGCTTCATCGTCAAGGCCATCGACCACGAGATCTCCTGGATGGTCATCGGCATCGCCGCCGCCGTCGGCCTCACCCTCGGCAAGATCGGCGGCAAGCACCCGGTCCTGCCGCCGCTCGGCTCGGTGCTCGCGGTGCTCGGCCTGTTCTTCGGCGAGATGTTCGGCCTCGCGCTGATCGTCCACGAGCAGGCCGGCGTGGACGTGACGGCCGTCTTCACCGACCACTTCGACCTGCTGTTCGAGGCCTGGAAGGAGACCTTCGACCTGATGTCGGCGCTGTTCATCGCCATCGGCGTGTTCATGGGCTTCAGCCTCACCACGAAGTTCGGCAACTCCTGACGGGGCATCGGAAAGGGCCCCTGCCGCGCATGCGGCAGGGGCCCTTCTCCGTTCGACCGGCGGGAGCCGGGATCAGCGGCCGGAGTTGACCGTGACCTCGACCCGCTGGAACTCCTTGAGCTCGGTGTAGCCGGTGGTGGCCATCGCCCGGCGCAGCGCGCCGAACAGGTTCATGGTGCCGTCGGGGGTGTGCGACGGGCCGGCCAGGATCTGCTCGGTGGAGCCGACGGTGCCCAGGTGCACCCGCTTGCCGCGCGGCAGCTCCTCGTGGACGGCCTCCATGCCCCAGTGGTAGCCCTGGCCGGGCGCGTCGGTGGCCCGGGCCAGCGCGGCGCCGATCATCACCGCGTCGGCGCCGCAGGCGACGGCCTTCGGGATGTCGCCGCTGTAGCCGACGCCGCCGTCCGCGATCACGTGCACGTAGCGGCCGCCGGACTCGTCCATGTAGTCCCGGCGGGCCGCCGCGACGTCCGCCACCGCGGTCGCCATCGGCACCTGGATGCCCAGCACGTTGCGGGTGGTGTGCGCGGCGCCGCCGCCGAAGCCGACCAGCACGCCGGCCGCGCCGGTGCGCATCAGGTGCAGCGCGGCGGTGTAGGTGGCACAGCCGCCGACGATCACCGGGACGTCCAGCTCGTAGATGAACTGCTTCAGGTTCAGCGGCTCGGCCGCGCCCGACACGTGCTCGGCGGAGACCGTGGTGCCGCGGATCACGAACACGTCGACGCCGGCGTCGACCACGGCCTTGGAGAACTCGGCGGTGCGCTGCGGCGAGAGCGCCGCGGCGGTGACCACACCCGAGTCACGGACCTCCTTGATCCGCTCCTTGATCAGCTCGGCCTTGATCGGCTCGGCGTACACCTCCTGCAGGCGCCGGGTGGCGTCCGCCTCGTCGGTGATCGACGCGATCTCCTCCAGCAGCGGCTGCGGGTCCTCGTACCGCGTCCACAGGCCTTCCAGGTTCAGCACGCCCAGGCCGCCCAGCTGCCCGATCGCGATCGCCTGCTGCGGCGACACCACGCTGTCCATCGGCGCCGCCAGGAACGGCAGCTCGAACCGGTAGGCGTCGATCTGCCAAGCGATCGAGACCTCCTTCGGGTCACGCGTACGGCGGCTGGGGACGACGGCGATGTCGTCGAAGGAGTACGCCCGGCGGCCGCGCTTGCCTCGCCCGATCTCGATCTCAGTCACTTCGAGCCCTTCTGCTGCTTTCCATCTCCCGACCGGGTCACCCCGGCCGCCCCCCAAGTATCCCGTACAACCCCTTTGCGCCCCGACAGGGGCGCGGGGAACTCCGCGAAGCGGAGGCCCCGGACAGCAAGATCCGCCCGAGCCGCAGTCGACTGCGGCTCGGGCGGATCCACCGCACCCCTTAGCGGGAGGTGTAGTTCGGCGCCTCGACGGTCATCTGGATGTCGTGCGGGTGGCTCTCCTTGAGGCCCGCCGAGGTGATCCGGACGAACCGGCCCTTGGTCTGCATCTCGTCGACCGACCCGGCGCCCACGTAGCCCATGGTCTGCCGCAGGCCGCCGACCAGCTGGAACAGCACCGCGGACAGCGGGCCGCGGTACGGCACCTGGCCCTCGATGCCCTCGGCGATCAGCTTCTCGTCCGAGGAGACCTCGGCCTGGAAGTAGCGGTCCTTGGAGAAGGACTTCGCCTGGCCGCGGGTCTGCATCGCGCCCAGCGAGCCCATGCCGCGGTACGACTTGAACTGCTTGCCGTTGATGAACAGCAGCTCGCCCGGCGACTCCTCGCAGCCGGCCAGCAGCGAGCCCAGCATCACGGTGTCGGCGCCGGCGCACAGCGCCTTGCCGATGTCGCCGGAGTACTGGAGGCCGCCGTCGCCGATGATCGGGACGCCCGCGTTCTGGCAGGCCTGCGCGGCCTCGTAGATCGCGGTGACCTGCGGAACGCCGACGCCGGCGACCACGCGGGTGGTGCAGATCGAGCCCGGGCCGACGCCGACCTTCACGCCGTCCACGCCCGCGTCGATCAGCGCCTGCGCGCCGTCCCGGGTGGCGACGTTGCCGCCGACCACGTCGACCGGCACCGCGGCCTTGATCTTCGAGATCCAGGACAGCGCGTTGTGCGAGTGGCCGTGCGAGGTGTCCACCACCAGGAAGTCCACGCCCGCGCCAACCAGCGCCTGGGCCCGGTCGAACGCCTCCGCGGAGGCGCCGACGGCGGCGCCGACCAGCAGCCGGCCCTCGGCGTCCTTCGCCGCGTTCGGGTACTTCTCCGCCTTGACGAAGTCCTTGACGGTGATCAGGCCCTTGATCCGGCCCTCGTCGTCGACCAGCGGCAGCTTCTCGATCTTGTGGCGGCGCAGCAGCGCGATGGCGTCCTCGCCGGAGATGCCGACCTTGCCGGTGATCAGCGGCATCGGCGTCATGATCTCGGCGACCTTGCGGCTGCGGTCGGTCTCGAAGGCCATGTCGCGGTTGGTGACGATGCCCAGCAGCTTGCCGTCCGGGTTGGCCACCGGCACGCCGGAGATCCGGAACCGGGCGCACAGCGCGTCGGCCTCGGCCAGGGTGGCCTCCGGGCCGACGGTGATCGGGTCGGTCACCATGCCGGACTCGGAGCGCTTCACCAGGTCGACCTGGTTGACCTGGTCCTCGATCGACAGGTTGCGGTGCAGGACGCCGACGCCGCCCTGCCGGGCCATCGCGATCGCCATCCGCGACTCGGTGACCTTGTCCATCGCCGCCGACAGCAGCGGGATGTTGACCCGCACGTTCCGGGAGATCCGCGAGGAGGTGTCGACCTGGTTGGGGAGCACCTCGGAGGCCCCGGGCAGCAGCAGGACGTCGTCGTACGTGAGTCCGAGCATGGCGAACTTCTCGGGTACGCCGGCGGCGTTGTAAGACATGGGGAACCTTCCGTGGCGGGCCGTCGTTCTGCGCACGGGCGCCAGGGCTCTCTACGGCCGCCAAGCCCGGCGTTCGGACGATCCTCCAACCGAGGAGCGCGCACACCGGAGAAACTTTGGCGACCCGACCAGGCGCCGATACCCCATGGTACTGGTGTCGCGGGGCAAGTCGTCGCGCCCTCTTGACAACGCGCGCGCCCCCGCGCTTCTTCCCGCCGGGCGGTCCGGCTAGCCGGACTCCTCGGCCAGCGCCCGCAGCCGCGACAGCGCCCGGTGCTGGGCCACCCGCACCGCACCCGGCGACATGCCGAGCACCTCGCCGGTCTCCTCCGCCGACAGCCCGTCCGCCACCCGCAGCAGCACCAGCTCGCGCTGCCGGGCCGGCAGATTCGACAGCAGCTCCTTGATCCACGCGGCGTCGCTGGACAGCAGCGCCCGCTCCTCGGGGCCGAGCGAGTCGTCCGGGGTCTCCGGGAGGTCGTCCGGCGGGATCACCGTCGAACCGGGCCCGCGCATCGCGGCCCGCTGCAGATCGGCGATCTTGTGCGCGGCGATCCCGTACACGAAGGCCTCGAACGGGCGGCCGGTGTCCCGGTAGCGGGGCAGCGCGCACAGCACCGCGACGCACACCTCCTGCGCCACGTCGTCCACATGGTGCCGGGCCCCGCCGGGCAGCCGGAGCAGCCGGCCCCGGCAGTACCGCAGTGCCAGCGGCAGCACGTAGCCGAGCAGCGCCTCGATCGCCGGGCCGTCCCCGCGCACCGCGGCCGCGACCAGCGCGGCCTCCTCGGGCGAGGTCGCACCCGCGACCTGCGGACGGCCGCCCGGATCCGACGCACCGTCGGATTCCGCCGTCCGACCCTCCGATGCCGACGACGGACCGGCAGCCGCACCCCCGGGGGCGGGCTGCGCCGGATCGGTCCCGGCGGCCTCCTCGTCGTCATGCATCGGTCCATGGTGCCTGGTCGGACCGGAAAACGCGGCACCGCGTCCGGACTTGTGCATCGGAACGTTATGCGTCGCCGGGTGCACCGTGCCGCCTCCCCTGCCTGTCCGCTGGTCCCCGAGGTGCTCCACTACTCCATGGTGCAGCCTCGGGACCACAACGTCACACGTCCGAGCGAGCGCAGTTGTCCCCGCACCCGCTCAGCGGACCAGGCCCCAGCGGAAGCCCAGCGCCACCGCGTGCGCGCGGTCCGAGGCGCCGAGCTTCTTGAACAGCCGCCTGGCGTGCGTCTTCACGGTGTCCTCGGACAGGAACAGCTCGCGGCCGATCTCCGCGTTGCTGCGGCCGTGGCTCATCCCCTCCAGCACCTGGATCTCACGGGCCGTCAACGTCGGTGCGGCGCCCATGTCCGGGCTGCGCAGCCGGCGCGGCGCCAGGCGCCAGGTCGGGTCGGCCAGCGCCTGGGTGACGGTGGCCCGCAGCTCGGCGCGCGAGGCGTCCTTGTGCAGGTAGCCGCGGGCCCCGGCGGCGACCGCGAGGGCCACGCCGTCCAGGTCCTCGGCCACGGTGAGCATGATGATCCGGGCGCCCGGGTCGGCCGAGAGCAGGCGGCGGACCGTCTCCACCCCGCCCAGTCCGGGCATCCGGACGTCCATCAGAACGAGATCGGAACGGTCGGCCACCCAGCGGCGGAGGACCTCCTCACCGTTCGTCGCAGTGGTCACCCGATCCACGCCGGGCACGGTCGCCACCGCACGGCGCAGTGCCTCCCGGGCGAGCGGGGAATCGTCGCAGACGAGTACGGATGTCATGACCGTCCTCCGCAGCTGATCCGCGTCACGTTGAGCCTCCTGGCTGGTACGAACCTCTCCGACACGGCCGCCGGGAACTGACGCCGTTCCGATCGCCTCGCTCCCGCGACCGATTCCGATGCCCTACCCGCTGACCGCCTCCGTACATCCAACGACCGTCACTCGAATGAGTTACGGCTTCAGGTCCATCTCCACCACTGTACGTGGCCAACCCATCACACAAGAGCTACCTCGCGGTGCACACGCCGCACTTTTGTGCAGCTCGCGCGCGGTGCCCGCGCCGCGCACGCCTTCCGGTCACGGTCCGCGCCCCGCCGGAGGTCCGATCGGGGAGCGGTGCGACTCAAAACCTATTGCACCGTTTGTCCGTTTTTATAGCTTCCGTTAGGTCATTGACTGTTGTGTCGGACTGTGGGTGACTTGTCCGTGTAGTTGGGTGTAAGTCATATTTCCAGGTGTCCGTATCGGTCCCGTGCAGCCTCGCCGGTGCGACCCCGTCCGAGCCGCCAGGTCCGGCGCCCTTGAAGGGAAGAGCCATGGCAGATTTCTCCCGCCTCCCAGGCCCCAACGCAGACCTCTGGGACTGGCAGCTCTCCGCCGCCTGCCGCGGCGTCGACAGTTCCCTGTTCTTCCACCCCGAGGGCGAACGCGGCGCGGCCCGGACCTCCCGCGAGGCGAGCGCCAAGGAGGTCTGCATGCGCTGCCCGGTACGCGCCCAGTGCGCGGCCCACGCCCTCGCCGTCCGCGAGCCCTACGGGGTCTGGGGCGGCATGACCGAGGACGAGCGCGAGGAGCTGCTCGGCCGTTCCCGCAACCGGCTGGTCCAGGTCCCGCTGGCGATGCCGCAGACCGTCCGCCACTGAACGCCCGATGAGCGGCCGCGGATGCCCCCGTCGCGAATCGCGGCACCGGACATCAGGCAGCTGAAGAAACGTTTCCCTGTATGCGTTGCGCCGCCCCTCCCCAGGCGGCGCGGACGCCTCAGCGGGCGGCGGCCGCCGCCGCGAGCTGGTCCAGCATCAGCTCCACCGCCGGAACCCCTGCCAGGTCCGGCAGGGTCAGCGCCACCACCTCGCGCCGTGCCGGCTCCCCCGACGCGACCCGCACCGGCACCGCCGCCACACCCGGGTGCCGCACCGACTCCAGCGCCAGGCCCGGCAGCACCGCCACCCCCAGACCCGCGCCCACCAGGCCCACCACCGCCGGATAGTCGTCCGTGGCGAACTCGATCGCCGGCGCGAAGCCCGCGTCCGTGCACAGCTCCACCAGATGCCCCCGGCACTGCGGGCAGCCGGCGATCCACTGCTCCTTCGCCAGCTCCGCGAGATCCACCGGCTCGCCCTCGCCCCGGCCCGCCAGCGGATGCCCGGCCGGCACCAGCCCCACCAGCGGATCGTCCAGCAGCGGGCGCACCACCAGCTCGGACCAGTCGTTCGCGGCGGCCGTCGCCGCCGCCTCCAACGTCGCCTCCGCGCGGGCCTCCCGCAGCGTCGCGTGCGGCGACGGCAGACTCAGACCGCCCTGCGAGTCCGGGTACCGGAACGCCAGCGCCACCTCGCACTCGCCGCCCCGCAGCATCGCCAACGCCTGCGGCGGCTCCGCCTCCACCAGCGACACCCGCACCCCCGGATGCGCGGCCCGCACCTGCGCCACCGACCGCGGCACCAACGTCGAACTCGCCGTCGGGAACGAGACCAGCCGCACCCGGCCCGCCCGCAGCCCCGCGATCGCCGCGACCTCCTCCTCCGCGGCGGACAGCCCCGCGAGGATCCCGTTCGCGTGCTTCAACAGCACCCGGCCGGCCTCGCTCAGCTGCATCTCCCGCCCCGACCGCACCACCAGCGGCGTGTCCACCGCCTTCTCCAGCGCCTTCATCTGCTGGCTCACCGCAGGCTGCGTGCAGCCCAGCTCCCGCGCCGCAGCGGAGAACGACCCCGTCCGGGCGACGGCATGCAGGACACGGAGGTGGCGGGCTTCAATCACGCCATCAACCTTAGGGGGCCGGGAGCAGGCGGCGGGCAGACAGGGGCGCGAGCGGGTGCGAAATCAGGGGCGCGGGGAACTGCGCGACCAACCAGGCAACCGTCCGCCCTCGACCACCCTCGTCCAGCCCCACCCACATCCGCACACGCAGAAGGGGCGCGAGGTCCTGGCGGTCCGAGCCCCGCACTACGAGAGTGCAGGGCCAGTCGCGCAGTTCCTCGCGCCCCTTCAGTGCCTACCGCCCAGCGGCCGAGCGCTTCAGTGGCTGTGGCCGTGCCCGCCGTGCGAGTGGCCGTGGCCCGCGGCGTCTTCCTCTTCCTTCTTCTCGACCACGAGGGTCTCGGTGGTGAGGAGGAGGGAGGCGATGGAGGCGGCGTTCTCCAGGGCGGAGCGGGTGACCTTGACCGGGTCGATGACGCCGGCCTTGACCAGGTCGCCGTACTCGCCGGTGGCGGCGTTGTAGCCCTGGCCGGCCTCCAGCTCGGAGACCTTGGAGGTGATGACGTAGCCCTCGAGGCCGGCGTTCTGGGCGATCCAGCGCAGCGGCTCGACCAGGGCGCGGCGGACGACCGCGACACCGGTGGCCTCGTCGCCGGACAGGCCGAGGCCGTCCTCCAGGACCTTCGCGGCGTGCACCAGCGAGGCGCCGCCACCGGCGACGATGCCCTCCTCGACCGCGGCGCGGGTCGCGGAGATGGCGTCCTCCAGACGGTGCTTGCGCTCCTTGAGCTCGACCTCGGTGGCCGCGCCGACCTTGATCACGCAGACGCCGCCGGCCAGCTTGGCGAGGCGCTCCTGGAGCTTCTCGCGGTCCCAGTCGGAGTCGGTGTTGGCGATCTCGGCCTTGATCTGGGCGACCCGGCCGGCGACCGCGTCGCTCGCGCCGGCGCCGTCGACGACGATGGTCTCGTCCTTGGTGACGGTGATGCGGCGGGCGGAGCCCAGCACGTCCAGGCCGACCTGGTCGAGCTTGAGGCCGACCTCCTCGGAGATGACCTGGCCGCCGGTGAGGGTGGCGATGTCGCCGAGGATGGCCTTGCGGCGGTCGCCGAAGCCGGGGGCCTTGACCGCGACCGCGTTGAAGGTGCCGCGGATCTTGTTGACCACCAGGGTGGAGAGGGCCTCGCCGTCGACGTCCTCGGCGATGATCAGCAGCGGGCGGGAGCCGCCGGCCTGCAGCACCTTCTCCAGCAGCGGCAGGAGCTCCTGGATGCTGGAGATCTTGCCCTGGTTGATCAGGATGTACGGGTCCTCCAGGACGGCTTCCTGGCGCTCCGCGTCGGTGACGAAGTACGGCGACAGGTAGCCCTTGTCGAACTGCATGCCCTCGGTGAACTCGAGCTCGACGCCGAAGGTGTTGGACTCCTCGACGGTGATGACACCGTCCTTGCCGACCTTGTCGATCGCCTCGGCGATCAGCTCGCCGACCTGGGTGTCCTGGGCGGAGAGGGACGCGACGGCGGCGATGTCGTCCTTGCCCTCGATCTCGCGGGCGACGGACAGCAGGTGCTCGGAGACGGCGGCGACGGCCTTGTCGATGCCCTTCTTCAGGGCGGCCGGGCCGGCGCCGGCGGCGACGTTGCGCAGGCCCTCGTTGACCAGGGCCTGGGCCAGCACGGTGGCGGTGGTGGTGCCGTCACCCGCGACGTCGTTGGTCTTGGTGGCGACCTCCTTGACCAGCTGCGCGCCGAGGTTCTCGTACGGGTCGTCGAGCTCGACCTCGCGGGCGATGGTCACACCGTCGTTGGTGATGGTGGGGGCGCCGAACTTCTTGTCGATGACGACGTTGCGGCCCTTGGGGCCGATGGTCACCTTGACGGTGTCGGCCAGCTTGTTGACGCCGCGCTCCAGCGAGCGGCGGGCGTCCTCGTCGAACTGCAGGGTCTTCGCCATGGTCCCGTTTCCTCAGGGTGTGGTCTGCGTACGTGGAGCAACAACCGCGCCCCGGGCCCCTGTCAGTGCTGACACGGATCCGGGGCGGGCTGGGACGTCTTACTTCTCGATGATGGCGAGAACGTCGCGAGCCGAGAGGACGAGGTACTCCTCGCCCTGGTACTTCACCTCGGTGCCGCCGTACTTCGAGTACAGGACGATGTCACCGACGGCGACGTCGAGCGGCAGACGCTGGCCGTCCTCGAAGCGGCCCGGGCCGACGGCCAGGACGACGCCCTCCTGGGGCTTCTCCTTGGCAGTGTCCGGGATCACCAGGCCGGAGGCGGTGGTGGTCTCGGCGTCGAGCGGCTGGACCACAATGCGGTCCTCGAGCGGCTTGATGGCAACCTTGCTGCTGGTGGTCACGTCCGAGCTCCCCTTCGGAGATTACGGGGTTGTCTTACAGGTAGGTGGACGAGGGTGCGCAGCTGCCGTCGCGGGGGTCAGGCACGCATCTTCGCGTTAGCACTCCCCCTGGGGGGAGTGCCAGGAACGACCTTAGGACGCCGTTAGCACTCAGTCAACCAGAGTGCCAACGACGTCGTGTCGGAGTTTCGGTCCGGCCCGGGATTCCGGGTTTTCTACCCGAACATACGTTCCCCGTTGGAACAATGCCCGCATGACGGAGTCGGGGGAGGACGCCGGGGAGCCGCAGCACGGGTTCCACGGGCTGGTGGCACTGCTGGTCCTGCTGGACGCGCTGCTGCTGGCAGCGGCGGGCGTGGCGTACTGGCTGATGGGGATCTCGCACCCGTACGGGCCGCTGCGCCACCAGGCGGACGGGACGCCGGTCCGGCACCACGTGGCCAGCCACACCCCGTTCCGGGCGGCCCTGGTGGTCGCGGGGGTGCTGACGCTGATCGTGCTGGCCCTGCTGCTGGCGCGGCAGTGGCGGCCGGCGGCGGTGCAGGGGGTGCTGATGGCGGGCGCGGTGGCGGCGGCGGTGCTGCTGTACCCGCACCAGCCGGCGGAGCCGCCGAAGCCCAGGAAGCACGTGCCGTACGAAGCCTGTTACAGCGGCGGGAAGTGCTACCGCTGGGACGAGAACGGGGACAGCACCGAGATCCACGATTGAGTGCGGGCACTCGGGCGTCCGCACCGACTCCCGCGCCGGGCTTGCGCCATGACGAAGCGTCGACCGTCCGTGCGGCGGGATGTGTTCCACACGCTCCGGCTGGTCCCGCCGGCGGTGCTGCTGCTGCTGAGCTCCGTTCCGTACGCGTCCGTGGCGATGGCGTTCGGCCTGGGCGCGGACCGGGAGGCCGGGCGCGGTGCGGGCGGGGCGACGGTGTCGACGATGTTCTCGGTGATCGGCCGGTGAGCGGGGCGGGGACAATGGTGCGGTGGAGATCGAGTCGTTCCGGGCGCTGCTGACCGAGCAGGGGCAGGCGCTGCTGGCCGAGTTGCGGGAGTTCACCGCGGATCAGGAGCTGGCGCTGGCGACCCGGCTGCGGCGGGAGTACCCGTCGGAGCTGGTGCGGGCGGCGTTCGAGCAGGCGCGGCTGCGGCAGCGGGCGGAGGCGAAGTTCGGGGCGGACGCCCGGTCGATGTACTTCACCCAGCACGGGGTGGAGCAGGCGACCCGGCGCAGCGTGGCCGAGTGGCGGGCGGGGCGGTTCGCGGCGCTCGGGGTGAAGCGGCTGGCGGACCTGTGCTGCGGCATCGGCGGGGACGCGATCGCGCTGGCCCGGGCCGGGATCGCGGTGCTGGCCGTGGACCGGGACGGGCTGACCTGCGAGGTGGCGCGGGCGAACGCGGCGGCGCTGGGCGTGTCGGAGCTGGTGGAGGTGCGCTGCGCGGACGTCGCGGACATCGACACGGACGGCTTCGACGCGGTGTTCACCGACCCTGCGCGGCGCACCTCGCGCGGCCGGGTGTTCGACCCGGAGGCGTATTCGCCGCCGCTGTCGTGGGCGGTGGAGGCGGCCCGGCGCACCCCGTTCGGGGCGTTGAAGGTGGCGCCGGGGATCCCGCACGAGCTGGTGCCGGAGGGCGCCGAGGCGGAGTGGGTGTCGGACCGGGGCGAGGTCAAGGAGGCGGTGCTGTGGTTCGGCACCGCGGCGGCCGAGCCGTACCGGGCGACGCTGCTGCCGGGCCCGCACTCGCTGGCCGGCGGGGCGCTGCCGGATCCGCCGGTGGGCGCGGTGGGGCGGTACCTGTACGAGCCGGACGGCGCGGTGATCCGGGGCCGGATGGTCGCCGAGGTGGTGGAGCTGACGAACGGCCGGCTGATCGACCCGATGATCGCGTACGTCACCTCGGACGAGCTGCACCCGACGCCGTACGCGCACGCGTACGAGCTGACCGACGTACTGCCGTACAACGTCAAGAAGTTGAAGGCGCTGGTGAAGGAGCGCCGGATCGGCACCGTGGTGATCAAGAAGCGCGGGGCGTCGGTGGTCCCGGAGGAGCTGCGGCGGCAGTTGAAGCCGTCCGGGCCGAACGCGGTGACGGTGATCGTGGCCCGTACCGCGGCCGGCCCGGTGATGATGCTGGGTCAGCCGGCGGGCTTGGCGATGTAGTCGTCGAGGCGGGCGACGGCGAAGCCCTGTTCCTGGATGCGGGCGAGCATCTCGCCGAACATCGCGGTCATGCTCTCGCCCTTGAGCTCGGACGGGCCGCGGAAGTGGGCGAGGATGATGTCGCCGTTCTTCAGCTTCTTGTCGGCGGCCTGGTACTGCATGTCGTGGATCTGCATGGATTCGCGCCACAGCACGATGGCGCGCGGCCCGCACTCCTGCACCGAGGTGTTCAGGGTCGGGGTGTTCGCGCCGTCGCCGAACGGCGGGCGGAACAGGTACGGGGCGGTGCCGTACTGCTCGGTGAGGGCGGTCTGGTCGTCGCAGATCTCGAACTTCTGCCTGGCAGCCGGGATCTTGCTCATCTGCGGGTGGGTGACGGTGTGGTTCTGAATGGTGTTGCCGAGCGCCTGGAGCGGCTTGAAGTAGGCGTAGTCGTTCTTGACGATGTCCTTGGTCAGGAACATCGTGATCGGCACCTTCAGGTCGGTGAGCATCTGGACGAACTTGGGGTCCTTCTCGGCCCCGTCGTCGATGGTGATGAAGACGACCTTGTCCTGGGTGGGGACTTCGCTGAACACCGGCACCGTCCCGGTCCTGGCCAGCTTGATCGGCTTGTCGGCGGGCGCCGCGGGGGCCTTGGCCAGCGGCTTGAGGCCCCACTTCGCCCACGCGGCGTCGCCGGCGGTGTCCTGCGCGGGCTCCGACGGCGCGGCGGACGGCGCACCGGCGGTGGCGGGGGCGGGCTGCGCAGGGGCGGCCGACTTCGCGGCGGGCGCGGAGCTGCCGCACCCACTGGCCGCCAGCAGCACGGCGAGCGCGCCCGCCGCGTAACCGATCCGGACCCTGTTCGTCACCGGTGTCCCCCGCTCTTCAGATCTACAGACGTGTCGATGTTCCGGACGAACGCTACCGGCTCCGCGGTTGCCTAACCGACATCCGTCCGGGTGAAGGTCCACCGGTGCACCGGGCGCGCCAGCAGCCCCGCCGGGGGCTCCGGCACCGGCTGCGGCTCGCCGGCCCAGAGGGCGATCAGCAGCACCCGGTCGCCGGGCGCGGTGAACAGCTCGACCCGTTCCAGGCCGGCCGCCGCGCGCACCGCGGGCAGTGCGAACTCCCGCGCCCAGGTGTGCAGTTCGCTCCCCCGGCCGTCGGCCGCGCGGGCCTCCCACATGGCCGCCAGGGTCACTTCAGGGCCTCCGCCGCGTGGGCGTGGAAGTCCGTGTGGGGGACGTGCGTCTCGGTGACCGGCAGCGAGGAGTCCGCCGACAGGTCGAACGAGGACGCGGCCCGGTTGCGCCAGACCATCTCCGCGCCGAGCGCCGCCACCATCGCGCCGTTGTCGGTGCACAGGCCCGGGCGCGGCACCCGGAGCACGATGCCGGCCTTGTCGCAGCGCTGCTGCGCCATCTCGCGCAGCCGGGAGTTCGCGGCGACGCCGCCGCCGATCATCAGGTGGTCGACGTCGTTGTCCTTGCACGCCCGGACGGCCTTGCGGGTGAGCACGTCGGTGACCGCCTCCTGGAAGGACGCGGCGACGTCCGCCACCGGCACCGGCTCGCCGGCCCGCCGCTTGGCCTCCACCCAGCGCGCCACGGCGGTCTTCAGGCCGGAGAACGAGAAGTCGTAGGCGGGGTCGCCGGCGTTGTTCAGGCCGCGCGGGAACGCGATCGCCTTCCCGTCGCCCTCGCGGGCCATCCGGTCCACCACCGGCCCGCCCGGGAAGCCCAGGCCGAGCACCCGGGCCACCTTGTCGAACGCCTCGCCGGCCGCGTCGTCGATGGTCGCGCCGAGCGGGCGGACGTCCGAGGTGATGTCGCCGCTGAGCAGCAGCGAGGAGTGCCCGCCGGAGACCAGCAGCGCCATGGTCGGCTCGGGCAGCCGGCCGTGCTCCAGCTGGTCGACGCAGATGTGCGAGGCCAGGTGGTTGACGCCGTACAGCGGCTTGTCCAGCGCCCACGCGTACGCCTTGGCGGCGCTCACGCCGACCAGCAGCGCGCCGGCCAGGCCCGGGCCGGCGGTGACGGCGATGCCGTCCAGGTCGCTCGCCTTGACGCCGGCGGTGTCCAGCGCGCGCCGGATGGTGGGGACCATCGCCTCCAGGTGCGCGCGGCTGGCGATCTCCGGGACGACGCCGCCGAACCGGGCGTGGTCGTTCACCGAGGACGCCACCGCGTCGGCGAGCAGCGTGGTGCCGCGGACGATGCCGACGCCGGTCTCGTCGCAGGAGGTCTCGATACCGAGGACGAGCGGTTCGTCAGCCATTGTGATGATCCTTCAGATCGCTTGCATCGCTTGCCAGGTGGTCCAGACGCATCACCAGTGCGTCTACGTTGGCGGGCTGGTAGTAGCCCCGCCGGATGCCGACCGGCTCGAACCCGAACCGCTCGTACAGCCGCTGCGCGCGCAGGTTGTCCACCCGCACCTCCAGCAGCAGCTCGGCGCAGCCGCGCCGGACCGACTCCTCGATCAGCTCGGTCAGCAGCATCGCCCCGAGGCCGGCCCCCTGGTGCCCGGCCTCCACCGCGATGGTCTGCACGTCGCCGTCCACCCCGACCGCCATCAGCCCGGCGTAGCCGACCACCGCGTCGCCCTCGTCCACCGCCACCACGTAGTGCCGGCTGCCGCCCGGGTACGCCTCGGCCAGCTCGGACCAGTACATCCCGCGCGACCAGGCGTCGTCGGGGAACAGCAGGTGTTCCAGCGCCATGACGGGCTCGATGTCCCACCAGCGCATGGGACGCAGCGAGAACCTAGCCACGGCCGGAGAGTCCCGTCCGCGTCACGCCGGAAGCACCGCCTTGTAGCCCGCCGGCACCTGCGCGTCCGGGCGCCGCAGGTACAGCGGGGCGTTCGGCAGCAGCTCGCGGCCGGCGGCCAGCTCGCGGACCGCGAAGTCGGCGAGCGCGCCCGCCGAGACGTGCTCGGGGCCGCTCGCCGCCGGCAGGCCGTACAGCAGCGCGCCCGCGCCGACCGTCCGTTCGCCGGGCTCGATCTCGGCCGGGCGGTCCACCGACGGGCCCGAGACCCGGGCGCCGGACGCGTCGTAGGAGGCCCAGTAGACCTCCTTGCGGCGGGCGTCGGTGGCGACCGTGAACGCGCCGTCCAGGCCCTCGGTGCGGGCCTGGTGGGCGATCGCGTCGAGGGTGCAGACGCCGTGCACGGGCAGGCCGAGCGCGTCGCCGAGCGCGGCGGCGGTCACCAGGCCGACCCGCAGGCCGGTGTACGGGCCGGGGCCGACGCCGACCGCCAGGTCGGTGAGCTGTCGCTTGTCCACGCCGGCGGCGCGCAGCACCGCGTCGATGGTGGGCAGCAGCAGTTCGCCGTGCCGGCGGGCGTCGACCTCGTAGGACTCGGCGAGCACGCGCTCGCCGTCGTGGACGGCGGCCGTGACGGCGGGGGTGGCGGTGTCGAAGGCGAGGAGGAGCACGCGTTCAAGGTTAGAGGGTCCGGCGCGGGTGCCCGCACCGGCCGGGAACACACGATCGGAAGAGGCCGAAGCGGCGGTCCGGACCTGGCACGATGGGCCTCGGACGTGAACGCGGAGCGTTGAGGAGTTGACGTGGCGAAGCTGGGTCCTGGTGCGGTGGTCGGCGGACTGACCCTGAGCGCCATGGCGGTGATCGGGCTGCTGGCGTTCCAGGCGAACGGCGCCGCGTCCCGCGCGGTCGCGGCCGGCCCGGCGTCGGCGGGCGCGTCCGCGCCGACGTCCGCCTCGCCCGCGGCGAGCGAGAAGCCGGCCGCTCCCCCGCTGCCGGCGGACTCCGGGGCGGGCCTGCGGGTGGTGTTCTCGTTGAAGGACCGCCAGGTGTGGCTGGTCGACCCGAAGAAGACCGAACAGGTGGTCGCCTCGTTCAAGGTGGCGCCGGGCAGCGCGCTGCCGAACCCGGGCGCGTACACGGTCTACAGCCGCACCGCGGCGGGCACCGGCACCGACGGCCGGCAGATCGAGCACGTGGTGCGCTTCACCCAGCAGCAGGGCACGGTCTTCGGCTTCAGCGCGCTGGTGGACGAGAACGCCGCCGCGCCGTCGATGGACCCGAAGACCAAGACCGGCGGCATCCGGGCGTCCCGCACCGACGGGCAGACGCTGTGGGACTTCGCACCGAACGGTACCCGGGTGGTCGTGGTCGCCTGACCGCCCGACCGCCGGGGCGGCGCGCTACGCGGCGTGGCGCTCCGGCGGGGTGGAGACCGCCTTCGCGGCCCGGCAGGCGGCCAGCAGCGCCCGCATCGGCACCGGGTTCTCCGCCGCGTCGGTGCGCGACTGCTCGACATCGGTGCGCGGCTGCTCGGCCTCGGCGCACGACGCCTCGACGGGGGCGTCGGCCGGCTCGGGACGGGCGTCGGCCCGGGGGGTGGTGCTCGCCATGGGGCGCCTCCCTAGTTAGGCACACCTAACCTGCTGACGCCATCCCATCACGCCCACCGGCCGCGCCGCAACAGTTTCCCGACACGGTGTCGGAAACCCGGCTCAGTTGTCACCCAATACGGTGAGGTCCACGTCGTCCCAGCGACCGCCCAGCCCCGTCACGGTGACCCGCCGCCCGTCCGCCTCTCCCTCCTTGCCCGCCGCCGGGCAGGAGGGGCCCAGCACGAGGTCCGCCTCCGCGCCGCCGAGCGTCCGCTCGATCCGGACCTCCAGCCGGTCCTCGGAGAGCTGCTCGACCTTGCCCTCGCCCCACTCGACGACGATCACCGACTCGGGCAGCGAGACGTCCAGGTCGAGGTCCTCCATCTCGTCCAGGCCGCCGCCCAGCCGGTACGCGTCCACGTGCACCAGCGCCGGGCCGCCGATCAGCGACGGGTGCACCCGGGCGATCACGAAGGTCGGCGAGGTGACCGCGCCGCGCACCCCGAGCCCCTCCCCCAGGCCGCGGGTCAGCGTGGTCTTGCCCGCGCCCAGCTCCCCCGACAGCAGCACCAGGTCGCCCGGGCGCAGCAGGGCGGCGATCCGCCGGCCGAGGCCGGTCATCCGCTCCGCGGTGGCGACGGTCAGAGTGGTCTGCGAACCCATGGCGTCCTTCTTCGTTCGATGCGGCCACCCCTACGGTGCCACACCGCGCACGGACGCCCGCTCAGCCCTCCGGCCGCCCGCCGTCCGGCTCCCCTTCGACCCCGCCGTCGACGCCGCGCAGCGCGGCCGGCAGCGGACCGGTGCCGGCCCGCTCGGCGGCCCGCTCCAGCAGGGCGACCAGCTCCCGGTCCACCAGTTCGGGGCGCTCCAGCATCACCAGGTGGCCGGCGTCCTCCACCAGCACCAGCCGGGAGCCGGGCAGCGCGGCGGCGATCGCCTCGGAGTACTCGGGCGGGGTCAGCAGGTCCTTGGCCCCGGCCAGCACCAGGCTGGGCACGCCGTCCAGCGCGGCCAGCGCGGCCTGCTTGTCGTGCAGCGAGAACGCCGGGTAGAACTCGGCGACCACGTCGATCGGGGTGGCGTCCAGCAGCTGCTCGGCGAACCGCACCACCGCCGGGTCGACGTTCTCGCCGCCGAACGAGAACCGCCGGTAGAACACCGCCACCAGGTCCGACCCCCAGCGCCGGGTCGCCTCCACCAGCTCGACCTGCCGCCCCAGCAGCCGCACCACGCCGGGCGCGACCCGTTTCACCATCTTCGCCCCGGCCGCGGGCAGGCCCAGCGTCACCGAGTCCCAGCCGCCGGCCAGCGTGTCGATCAGCGCCACCCCGGCCACCCGGCCGTCCGGCCCGAACAGCTCGGGATGCTGGGCGGCCAGCGCCAGCACCGTCATCCCGCCCATCGAGTGCCCGACCAGCACGATCGGCCCGTCCGGCGCCACCGCGTCCAGCACCGCCCGCAGATCGCCGCCGAGCTGGTCGATCGAGGCGGGCTCCCCCTTCAGGTACGACCGCGAGCGCTCCGAGCGGCCGTGACTGCGCTGGTCCCAGAACACGGTGCGCAGCGCACCGCGCAGCGCCGCCCGCTGAAAGTGCCAGCTGTCCTGCTGCAGGCAGTAGCCGTGGCAGAACACCACCGTCGGCCCGGGCCCGTCGGCGGCGTCCACCTCCACGTACAGCTCGGTGCCGTCGTCCGCGCGCACCCGCCGCGGCGCCCCGCGCAGCGACCCGAACGGCGCCGCCGCGTCCAGTTCCTCCCGCGCCCGCCTGCGCATCGCCCGCCCGACCGTCATCCGCTCGACCGCGACGCCTGCGGCGGCGCCGGCGGCGAGCACGCCGAGCGATATCCCGATCAGCCCGGCCCGCGAGACCCCCGACGACTCAGCCATGTGCGAGTGCGGACCCGGGGGCGCGAAGAACCGCGCGAGGCGGAAGGCACCTGTCGGAAGGATCGCGGCCCGGACAGCCGGTCGAACGTGGACGCGCCCCGGCGATGACAGCCACTACTGAATCCCTCCCACGTACCTCCGGGGCACCCGCCCCCCGATCCGCGTGATGATCTCGTACGCGATCGTCCCGCAGGCCAGCGCCCAGTCCTCCGCCGTGGGCTCGCCCCGGTCGCCGGCGCCGAACAGCAGGGCCTCTTCGCCGACCGGGGGCGCGTCCCCGCCGAGGTCGACCACGAACTGGTCCATCGCGACCCGGCCGGCCACCCGGTAGCGGCCGGAGCCGATCTGCACCGGCCCGGTGTTGCTGGCGTGCCGCGGGATGCCGTCCGCGTAGCCGAGCGGGATCAGTCCGAGCGTGGTGGGCCCGGGCGTCACGTAGTGGTGGCCGTAGGAGACGCCGTGGCCGCCGGGGACGCGCTTGACCAGGGCGAGCCGGGCCGTCAGCGACATGACCGGCCGCAGGCCGTAGTCGGCGGGCGTGCCGAAGTCGGGCACCGGCGACAGGCCGTACATGGCGAGGCCGGGGCGGACCAGGTCGTAGTGCGACTGCGGGAGCAGCAGGGTGGCCGGGGAGTTCGCCAGGTGCCGCACCTCGGGGTCGAGGCCGGCCCGCTCGGCGAACGCCAGGGCCTGGGCGAAGGAGTCCAGCTGGGCCTGGATGGAGGGGTGGCCGGGCTCGTCGGCGGCGGCGAAGTGCGACCAGACGCCGACCACCCGCAGCATCCCGTCGGCCTGTGCCTTGGCGGCGTTGTCGACCAGGTCGGGCCAGTCGTGCGGCTGGCAGCCGTTGCGGCCGAGGCCGGTGTCGGCCTTGAGGTGGATCCGGGCCGGGATGCCGGTGGCGCGGACGGCGGCGAGGAGTTCGTCCAGCGCCCACTGGCCGCTGATCGAGATGTCGACGGACGCGCGCAGCGCCTGCTCCCAGGGGCCGCCGGGCGTCCACAGCCAGCACAGGATCCGGGCCTGCTCGGGGGCGATGCCCGCGGCCCGCAGGGCCAGCGCCTCCTGCGGGGTGGCGGTGCCGAGCCAGCCGGCCCCGCCGGCGATCGCCTCCCGGGCGCACTGGAGCGCACCGTGGCCGTAGGCGTCGGCCTTGACCACGGCCATCAGCTCGGGACCGTTGGTACGGGCGCGCAGGGCGGCCAGGTTGTCGCGCAGGGCGGCCAGGTCGATCGTCGCCTCGGCGCGCACCCCTTCGGTCAGTGCGGGTGTCCCGGTGGTGTTCGCAGTCGTCATCGCGTATCAGTCTCCCAGACCCCCGCCGGTCCCCCCATCAGGGGCGCGGCCGACCGGGACTGCTGTCACCCGTCCACCCGTACGCCCTTTCCCTTCCGCTGTCTCCACGCGGCCGGGCGCGTTCCGGTTCCGGGACGGGCGGGCGGGCGCGGAACCCGGGAGGCCGGCGGGTGCGGGAACAGGGGCGCGGGGCGGGTGCGGAACCGGGGGTGACGCGGGAGACACGCCGACGGCGGGATCGCGCCGCCGACAGCCGGTTGGACGGGCGCGCGCCCCGGCGGGCGGGCCCCGCGCGGCGCCGTCACCCCGTCAGTGACCGCCAGACCGGCCCCAGCGCCCCCGCGATCTCCGTCGCGGTGATCGGCGAGCCCGCGCCGGCGGCGTGGCGTCCGGCCAGGCCGTGCAGGTAGGCCGCCACCGAGGCCGCGTCGAGCGGGGACAGGCCGGTGGCGAGCAGCGAGCCGGCCAGCCCCGACAGGACGTCGCCGCTGCCGGCGGTGCCGAGCCAGGACGTGCCGGTCGCGTTCACCCGGACGGTCCCGCCCGGGTCCGCGACCACGGTCGTGGAGCCCTTGAGCAGCACCGTCGCGCCGTAGCGGGCGGCGATCAGCCTCGCGGCCCACAGGCGGCGGGCGGCGACGGTCTCGGCGCCGGTGTGTTCGCCGACGCCGGCCAGCAGTCGGGCGGCCTCGCCGGCGTGCGGGGTGAGCAGCGTGGGGGCGGGCCGGTCGGCGAGCAGGCCGGGGCCGAGGCGGGCGAGTTCGGTGAGCGCGTCGGCGTCGGCGAGCACCGGCACCTCGGTGTCGAGGGCCTCCCGCAGGGCGCTCTCGGCGCCGTCGCCGCCGCCCGGGCCGACCACCCAGGCCTGGACCCGCCCCGCCCGGGCCGGGCCGGCGTCGGTGACCAGCGTCTCCGGGTGCCGGCGGACCACCTCCGTCGCGGCGTGCCCGGTGTAGCGCACCGCGCCCGCGCCACCGCGCAGCGCCCCGGCGACGGCGAGCAGCGCCGCGCCCGGGTAGCGGGCGGAGCCGGCGGCGATCCCGACGACGCCGCGCCGGTACTTGTCGCTCTCCGTGTCGGGGACGGGCAGCAGCGCGGCCACGTCGGCGTGCTGGAGGGCCTCGACGGAGGCGGGCGGCAGGTCGAGTCCGATCTCCACCAGGTGCACCACGCCCGCGTGGCCCGCGCCGGGGTCGACCAGCAGGCCGGGCTTGTGGGTGCCGAAGCAGACGGTGACGTCGGCACGCAGCGCGGGGCCGGTCACCTCGCCGGTGTCGGGGTCGACGCCGGACGGCACGTCGACGGCGACCACCGGGCCGCGGCGCGCCATGGTCGCAAAGGGGGCGGCGGCGGGGCGCAGCGGGCCGCGGCCGCCGATGCCGACGATGCCGTCCAGCACCAGGTCGGCGCGGCCGAACGCGCCGGCGTCGTCGGTGACCCGGCCGCCGGCGGCGCGCAGCGCGGCGAGGCCGTCGGCGTGCGCCTTGGCGGGGTCCAGCAGCAGGGCTTCGGCGCGGGCCCCGCGGCGGGCGAGCCGGGCGGCGGCGTACAGCGCGTCGCCGCCGTTGTCGCCGGAGCCGGCCAGCACCAGGACGCGGCTGCCGTGGACCCGGGGCAGCAGTCCGGCGCAGGTCGCGGCGAGGCCGGCTGCGGCGCGCTGCATGAGGGTGCCGTCGGGGAGGGCGGCCATGAGGGTGGCTTCGGCGGCGCGGACCTGCTCCACGTGGTGGGCGTGACGCATGCGGGGCTCCTTCGGAGGGGCGCGAACACGTGCAAGTCATTGTGCGCGGCGCGATCTCGCCGACGTGGGTCTTCCGCCTCGCGCAGTTCCCCGCGCCCCTGTTTTCGCACCCACTCGCCCCTCCCCCTCACCCTTCGGCGATCACCACCGCCGACGCCACGCCCGCATCGTGGCTGAGCGACACGTGCCAGCCCGTCACCCCGAGGGTGGCGGCGCGGGCTTCGACGGTGCCGGTGACGTGGAGGACGGGGCGGCCGGATTCCTCGACGCGGACTTCGGCGTCGATCCAGCGCAGGCCGGGGGGTGCGCCGAGGGCCTTGGCGAGCGCCTCTTTCGCGGCGAACCGGGCGGCGAGCGAGGCGGTGCCCCGGCGTTGTCCGGACGGGAGGGTCAACTCGTCCGGGGTGAAGAGGCGTTCGGCGAGCCCGGGGGTGCGTTCCAGGGACTCCCCGAACCGTCCGATGTCCGCCACGTCGATGCCGACCCCGATGATCACGCCTGTTCCTCCGTCCATGCCTGCGCGGTGCCGCGCAGGCATGGACGATACGCGGGCTACTCGACCGTGACGGACTTGGCCAGGTTGCGGGGCTGGTCGACCTCGTGGCCCTTGGCGGTGGCCAGCTCGCAGGCGAACACCTGGAGCGGGACGGTGGACACCAGCGGCTGGAGCAGGGTCGGGGTGGCCGGGATGCGGATCAGGTGGTCGGCGTAGGGGACGACGGCCTCGTCGCCCTCCTCGGCGATCACGATGGTCTTCGCACCGCGGGCCCGAATCTCCTGGATGTTGGAGACGATCTTGTCGTGCAGCACGGAGCGGCCGCGCGGCGAGGGCACCACCACGACCACCGGCAGGCCCTCCTCGATCAGCGCGATCGGGCCGTGCTTGAGCTCGCCGGCGGCGAAGCCCTCGGCGTGCATGTAGGCGAGCTCCTTGAGCTTGAGCGCGCCTTCGAGGGCCACCGGGTGGCCGACGTGCCGGCCGAGGAAGAGCACGGCGGGGGCGTCGGCCAGCGAGCGGGCGAGCGCGCGGACCGGCTCCATGGTGCCGAGCACCTGCTCGACCTGCCGGGGGGCGTCGCCGAGTTCGCGGATGACGGAGGAGATCTCGTCGCCCCACTTGGTGCCGCGCACCTGGCCCAGGTAGAGGGCGACCAGGTAGCAGGCGACCAGCTGGGTCAGGAACGCCTTGGTGGAGGCGACCGCGACCTCGGGGCCGGCGTGGGTGTACAGCACCGCGTCGGACTCGCGCGGGATGGTCGAGCCGTTGGTGTTGCAGATCGCCAGAACCTTCGCGCCCTGCTCCCGGGCGTGCCGCAGCGCCATCAGGGTGTCCATGGTCTCGCCGGACTGCGAGATGGCGATGACCAGGGTGCGGTCGTCCATGATCGGGTCGCGGTAGCGGAACTCGCTGGCCACCTCGACCTCGCACGGGATGCGGGTCCAGTGCTCGATCGCGTACTTGGCGATCATGCCGGCGTGGAACGCGGTGCCGCAGGCGACGATCACCACCTTGTCGACCTCGCGCAGCACCTGGTCGGGGATGCGCAGCTCGTCGAGGGTGAGCCGGCCGTCGGCGCCGATCCGGCCGAGCAGCGTGTCGGCGACGGCCTTGGGCTGCTCGGCGATCTCCTTGAGCATGAAGTAGTCGTAGCCGCCCTTCTCGGCGGCCGAGGCGTCCCAGTCGACGTGGTACTCGCGGACCTCGGCGGGGGTGCCGTCGAAGTTGGTCACCGTGACGCCGCCGGGGCGCAGTTCGACGACCTGGTCCTGGCCGAGCTCGATCGCCTCACGGGTGTGCGCGATGAACGCGGCGACGTCCGAGGCGAGGAAGTTCTCGCCGTCGCCGACGCCGACCACCAGCGGCGAGTTGCGGCGGGCGCCGACCACCACGTCGGGGGCGTCGGCGTGCACGGCGACCAGGGTGAACGCGCCGTCCAGCTGTCGGCAGACGATGCGCATGGCCTCGGCGAGGTCGCCGTCGTAGGCCTCGGCCAGCAGGTGGGCGACCACCTCGGTGTCGGTCTCGGAGCGCAGGGTGTGGCCGCGGTCGGCGAGCTCGGCGCGCAGGACGGCGAAGTTCTCGATGATGCCGTTGTGGACGACGGCGACCTTGCGGTGGTCGTCCAGGTGGGGGTGGGCGTTGGCGTCGTTGGGCGCGCCGTGGGTGGCCCACCGGGTGTGGCCGATGCCCGTGGTGCCGGCCGGCAGAGGGGTTTCGGCCAGCGACTTCTCCAGGTTGACGAGCTTTCCGGCCCGCTTGTCGGTTGCCAGGAGCCGCTGCCCGTCGGCTCCTTCGGTCTGCACCGCGACGCCGGCCGAGTCGTAGCCCCGGTACTCCAGCCGCCGCAGACCTGCGATCACTACGTCGAGGGCCTGCTGAGGGCCCGTGTATCCAACAATTCCGCACATATGCGCCAGCATAGGTGTCGGTGTTCGAACCCGGTCGGGCCGGATGGCCACACCGGGTGACCGACACCACAACACCCGGCGGCCCGGACACGGCTCACAATGGACCCTGTGCTGACCGAACTCTGTACGAGGGGCGTACCCACCGCGCCCACCCCCTCCCCGTACGTGGATCTGGACCGCGCCGAGTGGAGCGCGCTGCGCGAGCGCACCCCGCTGCCGCTCACCGCCGACGAGGTCGAGCGCCTGCGCGGCCTCGGCACCGCGCTGGACCTGGACGAGGTCCGCGACGTGTACCTGCCGCTGTCGCGCCTGCTGAACCTGTACATCCACGCCACGCACGAACTGCGCGGCGCGCTCGGCACGTTCCTGGACACCCCCGACACCGAGCGGGTCCGCACCCCGTTCATCATCGGCGTCGCCGGCTCGGTGGCGGTCGGCAAGTCGACCACGGCCCGCCTGCTGAAGGCCCTGCTCGCCCGCTGGCCCGAGCACCCCCGGGTCGAGCTGGTCACCACCGACGGCTTCCTGCTGCCCAACGCGGAGCTGCGCCGACGCGGCCTGATGGCCCGCAAGGGCTTCCCGGAGTCGTACGACCGGCGGGCGCTGATGCGCTTCGTCGCGGACGTGAAGGCCGGCAAGGACCGGGTCACCGCGCCCGTGTACTCGCACCTGGTCTACGACATCGTGCCGGACCGGCAACTGGTGGTGGAGCGCCCGGACATCCTGATCGTGGAGGGCCTGAACGTCCTCCAGCCGGCCCTGCCCGGCACCGACGGGCGGACCAGGATGGCGGTAGCCGACTACTTCGACTTCTCGATCTACGTCGACGCCCGCACCGACGACATCGAGGCCTGGTACCTGGACCGGTTCCGCAAGCTGCGCGAGACCGCCTTCCAGGACCCGAACTCCTACTTCCGGCGCTTCACCGAGGTGCCCGAGGAGGAGGCCATGGACTACGGCCGCCAGGTCTGGCGCACCATCAACCGACCGAACCTGCTGGAGAACGTCCTGCCCACCCGCGGCCGGGCCACCCTGATCCTGCAGAAGGGCGGCGACCACAAGGTCCGCCGGGCGCTGCTGCGCAAGCTCTGACTGTCTTTCAAAAACACTTCCGGCGACCGTTTCCCGAACCCTCCGGACACCATCGAAGGACGCTGGCCTAGGCTGGCGCGCATGATGACGCACTCGGGGAAGCGCCAGCGGCTGATCATCGCGCTCGGCGCGTTCGTTGTCTCGCTCATCGCCACGCTGCTGGCCGTCGACACGCCGCCCGCCGCACCGGCCTCCGGGTCGGGCGGGCCGGCCACGCCGTCCGCGAGCGCCTCCGGGCCGCGCGAGCTGAACATCGGCATCGCCTACGGCGACCGGCTGACCTGGGTGTCCGACACCGAGCTCGCCATCGGCCTGGACGACGCGGTGAACAGCAAGGCCCGCTGGATCCGGGTGGACCTGTCCTGGAACAACATCCAGCCGGACAGCGCGAAGAACTACGAGTGGCAGCGCTTCGACCGGATCGCCAAGGCCGCCCAGGACCGCCACCTGGAGGTGCTCGCGACCATCGGCTACACCCCGAAGTGGGCCCGTCGCTCCGGCTGCGGCGGCGACCCGTCGTGCGCACCGGCCCACCCCGAGGCGTTCGCGGCGTTCGCCCAGAAGGCCGCCGAACGGTACGCGCCCATGGGCGTGCACACCTGGGAGATCTGGAACGAGCCGAACCTGCCGTTCTGGGCGCCCAAGCCCGACCCGGCCGCGTACACCACCCTGCTGAAGTCCACCGCCGCCTCGCTGCGCGCCGCCGACAAGCAGGCGTACGTGATGCTGGGCGGGCTCGCCGCGGTGGCGACCGCCCAGAGCGACGGCTACGTCTCGCAGTTCGACTTCCTCAACGCGGTCTGCGAGCTCGGCGCCAACAAGGTGGTGGACGCGATCGCCTACCACCCGTACACCTACCCGCACCTGCCGAGCGAGAAGACCGACTTCGGCACCGCGTTCGAGGGCATCAGCTCCACCCACGACAACCTGGTTGGCATCCTGGAGCGCTACGGCACCCCGAACCTGCCGATCTGGCTGACCGAGACCGGCGCCGCCACCAACGGGCCCGGGCAGGCCAGTGACGGGAAGACCACCCCGGCGAACGCCACCCACGTCACTGAGGACCTGCAGGCCGCCATCGCCACCGACACCATCCCGGCCTCGGCCGCCAACCCGCACGTGGCCGCCGTGTTCTGGTACTCCGACCAGGACTCCGGCACCGACAAGGACAAGGCGCACCGCTCGATGTTCTACGGGCTGCGGCGCTACGACGGCACCCCCAAGCCCGCCCTCGCGGCGTTCGGCGCGGCGGTGGCCGCCTACCGCGACAAGCTGGCGGCGGCAGGCAGCAGCGCGAGCCCGGGCCACTGACCCGGCCTCAGTGACGCCCGGCGGCTCCCCGGGTTCAGGGAGCCTCCGGGCCCGCGGCGAACAGTTCGAGGTAACGGGACATCAGAGCGTCCCAGGCGTAGTCGCGTTCGGCCCGGCGGCGGCCCTCCGCTCCCAGCCGATCGGCCAGCGCACCGTCCACCAGCACCCGCCGCACGGCCACCGCGAGCGCCGCCGGGTCGCCCGGCGGGACCAGCAGCCCGCAGACGCCGTCCTCCACCAGGTACGGGATGCCGCCGACCGCGGAGCCCACCACCGGAGTGCCGCAGGCCATCGCCTCGACCAGCGCCATCCCGAACGACTCCGCCTCGGTGCGGGAAGGCAGCACCACCGCCGCGGCGGTGCGCACCGCCTCCACCAGCCGGTCGCCGGTCAGCTCGCCGGTGGCCTCCACCCGGTCGGCGACGCCCAGTTCGGCGGCCAGCGCCAGGTGGTCGGGCAGCGCGTCGCCGCCGCCGACCAGGCGCAGCCGCACCGGGCCGCTCGCAGTCCCGTCGGGCAGTTCGGCGAAGGCCCGCAGCAGCACGTCCACGCCCTTCCAGGCCGAACTGCGGTCCATCCGGCCGACGTACAGCACGGTGCGCGGGCGGGTGGACGGCGCCGCGCCCGGGGTGAAGCGCTCCGGGTCGACGCCCGGGGTGATCCGCACCGCGTGCGGGCGGCCCTCGGCCAGCGACACCGGCGACACCGCGACCAGCGTCCGGGCCCGGGCGAACACCCGTGGCAGCACGTGCCGCTCGTAGGAGCCGATCAGCCGGTCCGCGAGGCCGCTGCCGGGTTCGCCCTTGTGCATCGACCCGGCGTGGTACGTCAGCACCGTCGGACGGCGGCCCGCCGACAACACCGCCAGGTCACCGAGGCCCGGCACCGGGGCGTGCGCGTTGACCACCTGCGCGCCGGTCCGGCGCAGCCAGCGGCGCAGCTGCAGCGGCCACAGCGGGCTGAGCGGAGTGTTGGAGAGCTTCAGCCAGGTGCCGAGCCGCACCACCTGCACCCCCTCCTCCTCGGTGACGGTGGTGCGCAGGCCCGTACCGCTGGTGATCACCACCGCCCGGAACGCCGGGTCGTCGGCCACCGCGCGGGCCACCCGGGCCGCGTAGTGCTCCACTCCGCCGACCTTGGGCGGGTAGTAGGGCGTGACCACGGCGACAGTGCGCGGGCTCACCGGCGGACCTCCCCCGGCACGTCGGCGCGCAGCTGCTCGACGAAGGCGGCGGCGCGCTTCGAGTACGCCGGCAGCACGGCCCCGAGGTGGGCGCGGTACGGCCCGCCCTCCGCGAGCAGCCGGTCGACCAGGTCCACCAGCGACCCGGTGGTGGCTTCGGTCATCCGCACCACCCAGTGCTCCAGCCCGAGGTCGGCCATGATCCCGCGGGTCTTGTGGTCGTACTCGACGGCGGCGCACGGCACACCGGAGACCAGGCCGAAGATCACCGAGTGGAAGCGGGTGCCGAGGATGAAGTCGGCGGCGCCGTACAGCGCGAAGATGTCGTGGTGGTCGATGGACGCGTCGTCCAGCAGGTGGAGCCGGGGGCTGTCCAGGAGCGCGGCGATCCGCCGGTTGACGATCCGGTCGTCGTCGGCCTGGAAGGTGCAGGTGACCTGGGGGACGAGCACCACGTGGCAGCCCCGGGCGAGCAGGTGGCGGACGGCGCCGGCCATCGCCGCCTCGTACCGGTCCTGCGCCTCGGGGTCGAGGAAACGGCGGGCGGTGACCAGCACCAGCTCGGCGTCGGCGGGGACGGCCAGCTCCTGCCGCCAGGCGCGGCGGGACAGGCCGGTGAAGGCGAATGCCGAGTCCACACCGCGGACCAGGTTGGCGTCCGGCACTCCGGCCTCGGCCAGCCGGGCCACGCTGATCTCCTCGCGGGCCACCACCCGGCGGCTCGCGCCGACCACCTTGCGCATCAGCGCGGCCTGGGTCCGGGTCGGGAACGGGCCGTAGGACTGCGGTGCGAGCACCACCGGCACGCCGAAGCGCTGGGCGAGCCAGAGCGGCAGCAGCAGGAAGCCGATCGACAGGTCGGAGGCGAAGTCCGCCTTGCCGTTGAGGTAGCCGCCGCCCAGCGAGAGGACCAGGTCGGCCTCGGCGAGCGCGCGGGTCTCGGCCCGCATCTCGGCGGGCAGCAGCGGGAGCAGCAGCCGGACCGCCCGGCCGCCGCCCGGCAGCGCCGCGAGCCCGGCCAGGAGCAGGGCGAGGAGCTTGCGGGCCGGGCGGGCCAGTCGGCCGGCCTGTTCGTCGCCGACGTACCGGCGGATCGAGCCCAGGTTCGGCACGCCGTCGAAGTCGGGCCATTCGTCCGGGTGCTCGAAGCCGGCGATCCGGACCTGTGCACCGGGGTAGGCCTGCGCCACCTGTTGGAGCGCCACGCTGAGCAGGGCGGCGTCGCCCCGGTTCCCCCGCGCGAACGCATTGACGACGACGACCTTCACTGTGCGAGGACCTCTCGGTAGTGGTGTTCGAGGGCGTCCAGGAACTCCTCGACGCCGTAGCGCTCCGCCCGGGCCGCCGAACCCGCGCCGAGCGCGGCGAGTCGCTCCCGGTCCCCGAGGAGTCCGGTCAGCGCGTCGGCCAGCGCCGCCCGGTCCCCGGCGGGGACCAGCAGGCCGTTGTCCGGGCCGACCAGTTCCGGCAGTCCGCCCACCCGGGCCGCGACCAGCGGGCGGCCCATCTGCAGGGCCTCCAGCGCCACGGTGGGGAAGTTCTCCGGCCACAGCGAGGGCAGCACCACGACCGAGGCCGAGCGCAGGCAGTCGCGCACCCCTTCCGGCGCCAGCCAGCCGCGGAAGTCGACCTGCCCGGCGGCGGTCAGATCGGCCGCCGCCGCCTCCAGCCGGGTCCGGTCCCCGCCGTCGCCCACCACGGTCAGCCGCGCGTCGGGGTGCCGTGCGACGACCTGCCGGAAGGCGTCCAGCAGGAGGTGAACGCCCTTGACCTGTTCCAGCCTGCCGACGAAGAGCAGCCGCCCGGTGTCCGTCAGGGGCGCGGCGGCGGCCTGCCGGGGGATGCCGTTGGGCACCACGTGCACGGGCACCCGGCCGACGTCGCGCCGGACGACGTCGCCGAAGTGGCGGCTGGGTGCCAGCACCCGGTCGACGGCGCGGATCCGCGGCAGGTAGGCGGGCCGCTGCAGCAGGCGCAGGTACAGGTAGCGGGCGGTGTCGACGGCGGACAGCCGGCCGCCGGCGGCGGCGCTCGGCAGGTTCCAGCGCAGCAGCCCGACCGTCCAGTCCTCCGGTCCGTGCACGGTCAGCAGCCTGGGGATCCCCCGGGTCGCCGAGAGCACCGACGGGCTGAACTCGCCGATGGTGTGCAGGTGCACCACGTCCGGCCGGAAGTCGGCGACCACCCGGCGGACCGCGTCGTACGCCCCCCGGTACCAGAACTTGCGGCGCAGCCGGGCGGCCGGGCCGCCCGAGATCGCCGGGACCAGGTCGTCGGCGAACACCTCGCGGCCGTCCGCGAGCAGGTCGGTCGCCACCACCCGCACCCGGTGCCCGCGGGCTTCGAGCCCCTCGGCGATCAGCCGGACGCTCTTCTCCGCCCCGCCGGCCTCGAAGCCGATGTTGACGATCTGCAGCACTCTCACTGGGCGCCCTCCAGGGCCACGGGGGCGGGCCCGGCGGCCGGCCTCGGGTTGCGTTGGCGGTGCCGCCACCAGAACAGTCCGACCAGGCCGACCAGGCCGGCCGCGAGGTTGCCGGCGCCCCAGCTCCAGCCCAGCCAGACCAGGCCGCGGGGCGCGGTGCGCAGCGCCATCCCGACGGTCACGGCCACGTACACCAGGTTGCCGATCACCAGGTTGCGCAGTTGCCCGGTCAGCTTGAGCGCGAACGCCACCCAGGTGTTCAGGGCGACGGCCAGCGCGCCGATCGCGTACGCCACCAGCAGCGGCCTGGCCTGGCCCGCGTACCCGGCGCCGAACACCTTCAGCAGCGGCCCGCTGCCCAGCGCCACGACGATCGCGGCCGGCGCCTGGACGGCGGCGATCACCACCGCGGTCCGGCGTAGCAGGACGAAGAACCGGTCGGGGTCGTTCGAGGCCTCGGCGAACAGCGCCTCCCCGACCGAGAAGGACACCGCGTTGAGCAGGCTCGCGATCTGGAACGCCACGTAGTAGTAGCCGGCCGCCGCCGCGCCGAGGTGGTGCAGCACGATCAGCGGGATCACCAGCTGCGGCACCAGGTTGAGCAGGCTGGAGGTGTAACTGGCCATCGAGAACCGGAAGTTCTCGCGCAGCCGGGTGCCGCCGGTCCGGAAGTCCGGACGGAAGCCCAGCCTGCGGTGCATCACGACGACCGCCGCGAGCGCGGCGACCACGTAGCCGCCGCCGGTGGCCCCGACCACGCCGAACGTCCCGAACCCGACCAGGGCGACCGGCAGGGCCAGCTTGGCCACCCCCTGCAGCAGCCCGTCGACCAGGATGTTGGTCTGCGGCATCCGCCCGCCGACGAACACCGACTTGGTCAACTGGTTGACGGAGGCGCACGCGCAGAACACGACGAACGCGACGACCGCGACGGGGTTGTCCCGGACGAACGTCAGCTTCTGCCCGTACAGCGGGAGTCCGAGCAGGTAGGCGGCCGCCACCAGGCAGGAGATCCCGGCGACCAGGCTCAGGCTCAGCGTCAGTTGTCCATTGCGCGCGGACCCCTCCGCCGGGAACCGGATCAGCGTGCTGTTCAGGCCGAACATGCTCAGGTAGGAGATCAGCGTGGTGGCCGAGATCAGCGAGGTCGCCAGGCCGACCTGGGAGGGGCTGTAGTACCGGGCGACCACCACCCAGAACAGGAATCCGAGCGCCGCCGTGGTGGCCGTGGCGGACAGCACGAAGAACGAGCTGCGGTACACCTGGTCCGTCTTGCGCGCGTGTCGCCGGCGGCCGTCCCCGGGCGGGCGCACCGGCCGGGGCTCGCGGGTCGCACCCGCCGGGCGGCCATGCCTAGGCACGCGCGGTCACCCGGCTCATCTCGGCACCGCACCCGAGGCGTCGCGGTAGTGGAGGACCAGCGACCGCACGTGTTCCTCCCAGGCGAACTCGGCGGTCGCGTAGCGGCGGGAGTAGTCGGCCATTCCGGCGCGCCGGACGGGGTCCCCGGTCAGCTCGACCAGGGCGGCCCGCAGGTCGTCGGCGTTCCGGGGCACCAGCCGCACCATCGAGCGGTCCAGGCGGTACGGCGCGTAGCCGGGGTCGTCGGTGGTGACCACCGGGAGGCCGGAGGCCATCGCCTCCTGGACGGTCAGCGGGAAGCCCTCCGCCGTGGACGGCAGGGCGAACACGTCGCAGGCCCGGTACAGCTCGGCGAGCTCCTCCGGCGACAGCGCGCCCACGTGGTGGACGCCCGGCTGTCCGGGCAGCCCGGCCGTGTCTCCGTCGCCGGCGAACACCAGGTCGAAGCCGTCGGCCGGCCGGTGGGCCGCCAGCAGCAGGTCGAAGCCCTTCTTCGGCACCAGGCGCCCGGCGAACAGCACCAGCGGGCGGTCCTCGGGCAGGCCGAAGCGCCGGCGCGCGGTCGCCCGCTCCGCCGCCGTTCCGGCCGGCCGGAACAGCTCCGCGTCCACGCCGTTGGGCAGGTGCCGGGCCCGGTCCGGCCGCGCGCCGTAGCGCCGCACGAACGCGGCGACCGTGGCGTTCAGGGTGAACACGCTCCTGGCCCGGCGCAGCAGGCCCCGGCCGGCCACCGCGTAGACCACCCGCTGCACGCCGCGCACCACCGCCGAGGGATGGGCGACCAGGCCCACGTGCTGGGTGAGCAGGTGCGGGGTCCGGGTCAGCGCGGCGGCCAGCCCTGCCACCCACGAGGTCAGGTAGAGGCAGTCGTGCACATGGACGACGTCCGCCCAGCGGGCCCAGCGCAGCGCGGCCGGCACGGCGGCCGGGGAGAGCACCGGGAAGGGCACCCCCGCGCGCTCCGCGCCGTTCCACGCCGCGACCCGCACCACCCGCACGCCTTCCTCGTGCCGGACGGCGGAACGCTCGGCGCTGGTCAGGACGGTGACGTCGACCCCGCTCGCGGCCAGTCGCACGGCCTCCTGCCGGACGACGTTCTCCACCCCGCCGAGGTGCGGCGGGTAGTAGTGGCTGACCAGCAGGACGCGCAGCGGACGATCGGAGGTGCTCATCGGAAGATCCTCGCCCCTTCGCTGCTGTAGATCTCGTTCTTCGTGGTCTCCAGCAGGTCGGTCGGGTAGTGGTAGGTGATCAGGTCGCCCTGGTAGGAGAAGGTCACGTCACCGGTGCGGGTCGTGGTCGTGCCCTGGAGCACGTAGTTGTTCGTCCCGATGACGGTCGGGAAGACGCTGCCCGTCGCCGGGCCGTTGAGCAGCGTCCGCACCCGGCGGTAGGTGAAGCCCTCGGACTGGACGACCGGCCTCGGCCGCTGTGCGGCGGTCTGCTGGTCCAGCCAGTAGGCGGCGAGCCGCTCCTCCGTGGTCGGGTAGTAGATGTCGTAGTACTGGCCCGCGTTGTTGAGCTGCAGCTGCGCCGGGTAGCCGCCGAGGGTCTGCGGCACCACGCCGGACAGATCCAGCAGCAGCGCCGCGACCAGCGCGCACACCACCGGCACCGCGCGCCGCCCGGCCAGCCGGGCCAGCCAGACGGTACCCGCGGCCAGGAACGGGGCGAAGAAGAACAGGCCCTGCTGGAAGGCCCGCAGCACGCCGTAGTCGACCGACAGCTGCGGCACCACCGTGAGCACCGCGAGCATCGCCACCGCGCCGATCGCCAGCACCGCCTGGTCGCGCTGCGGCCGGAACACCCGCCTCTTGCGCGCGTACCAGGCCACCAGCCCGCCCACCACCAGCAGCAGCTGGAACCAGTTCGCGGCGATCAGCCGCAGCAGCTTGTTCAGCCCGGACACGTCGACCCCTACGGAGCGCAGCGCCTGCCCGGCCGAGGTCAGCGGCATGTCGCGCTGCTCGATCAGCTTCGTCGGGTAGGCGTTGACGGTCCTCAGCGGCAGGTAGACGCCCTCGGCCCGGTCCTGCTCGGTCTTCTGCAGGCTCTCCTCGCGGTACGCGGCCAGCCGCTGCTCCGGGGTCATCGAAGCACCGCCGAACACGCTGTACGAGGTGTCGGAGGAGCCGCCCTGGCCGCCGCCCTGGTGCAGCACGGAGTGCGCCACCGCCGACAGCGTGCTGCGCAGCTGCCCCCCGGTGTGGGTGACCGGCCCGGCCCACACCAGGGCGAGGAGGGCCGGGACCAGCACCATCCACCAGGTGATGAAGGTCCACTCCTGGGCCTGGCCGCGGCTGCGCCGCCGGGTGCGGGCCCGGCCGCGCCGGGTCACCAGCCGCGACAGCAGGTCGGTCGCGGCGGCGATCGCGAGCACCACCACCACCACGTAGATGGTCGCGTAGTGCGAGAGCACCACGCCGCCCAGCAGCACCTGGAACACCAGCCGCCGCCGGGCCAGCGGCCGCCCGCGGTCGGTGAGCACCACCATGGCGCAGCCCAGCAGCAGGAACGCGATCTCCTGCCGGCCCAGCGAGGTCATGTCGTTGAGGAAGGTCGGGAAGACCAGGAAGTACACCGCGGACAGCAGCGACACCAGCTGCGGCGCGGTGTTGCGCACCGTCCGGTACACCAGCACCGGGGTCAGCGCGAACAGCAGCGGCAGCAGCGCCTTGAAGACGTAGATGTCCGGCATGGTGGTCATCCGGACCACGCTCACCGGCAGCAGCACGATGCTCAGGCAGGCGTTGTACGCGTCCGGGTAGGTGTTTATCGACCACAGCGAACCGCCCAGCGCGAGCCGGAAGAACTCGTACTCGCGCTGCACGTCGTGGCCCGTGATGTACCAGCCGCGCAGTGAGTTCAGCAGCAGCAGCGAGGCCGATCCGAGGTACAGGCCGAGTTCCACCACCCCGGTCGGCCAGCGGCGCCGACGCACCACCAGCATCACCAGCAGGGCCGCGACGACCAGCAGCGCCACCACGCTGACCTTGCCCGACAGGCCGTTGTTGAGCCGAATCGGGCCGGCCACCGACAGCACCAGGGCCAGGCCGCCCACACAGAGCACCGGCAGCCGGCCGGGAAGGGGGCCGCGCCGGCGCGGAACGTCCGGCCGGTCCTCCTCCGGCAGCAGGACGCCCAGGGTGAGCAGCACCGTCGCCGTGGCCAGGGTCAGCCACTGCCGGGTCAGCGGATGCGGCTCGCCGAGCAGCGGCAGCAGGGTGTTCACGGCCAGCGCGGTCAGCAGGTCGGTGAGGACGGTGAAGCCGACGGCCAGCATCAGCGCGCCGTCCCGGGTGCTGACCGCCCGGGACGCGGTGCCCCGCCAGATCAGCACCGGGGCGACGAACAGCAGCCACAGGCCGGCCAGGGAACGCAGCGAACCGGGCAGGAAGTCGTGCATCACCGGCACGGTGGCCAGGCCGACGCCCGCCAGCACCGCGAGCCGGCCGCGCAGCTGAGCCGGCCTGCGCGCCCATCGCTCCGCGACGGCGTGCCCGTTCACCGTCCGCTCCCGGCGCGTACCGACGCGTAGACCTCTTCCACCCGCGCGGTGACGCTCTCCCAGGTGTGCCCGGCGGCGGTGCGCGCGCTGCGCGCGGCGAGCTCGGCGCGCAACTGCCGGTCGGCGGCCACCCGGTCCAGGGCGGCGGCCAGCGCGGCCGGTTCGGGGTCGACCAGCAGGCCGGTCCCGTCGACCAGTTCGCGGTTGCCCGGCACGTCGGTGGCGATCACCGGGAGGGCGGCGGCCATGGCCTCCAACGCGGCGAGCGGCATGCCTTCCTTGTCGGAGGGCAGCACGAAGACGTCCGCCCAGCCGTGCGCGTCGCTCAGCCGCTCGGCGTCCAGCGCACCCGTGAACTCGACGTCCCGCAGCCCGAGCGCCGCGGCCCGGGCGGTGAGTTCGGCGCGCAGCTCGCCGTCCCCGGCGAGCCGCACCTGGACGGGTTCGCGGGTCAGCGCGACGGCTTCCAGCAGCCGGTCCGCCCGCTTCTGCACGTTCAGCCGGCCGACGAACAGCACCCGCAGCGGCCCGTCCGGGCGGGGCGCCGCCGTCGGACGGAACCAGCGTTCGGCGACCCCGTTGGGAATCACGTGGATCCGCCCGTCCGGCACCCGGTAGGCGGTGCGGACGAATTCCCGCTGCGCCTCGGTGAGCACGATCACCGCGGCCGCGGCGCGCATCACCCGGGCGAACACGTGGCGCTTGTACGGGCGCAGCAGTCGGCCCAGCGGCCCGGAGGCGTCCACGTCCAGGTGGAAGTGCAGCACGAAGGGCTGCCGGCGCAGCGCGGCCACCAGCGCGACCGTCTCGGGGATCAGCGCGTGCGCGCAGTGCACGTGGGCGAGTGCGCCGCGCGGGGCCCGCAGCAGGGCCAGCGGCAGGCCGGGAGCCAGCGCGGTGTGGGCGAGTTCGACCGCCCGGTGCCGCCGAACGGCGAGTCGGCCCTCGGCCTGGCGGCGGGGCTCGTCGCCCGCGCCGAGCACGGTGGTCACGACCCGGACGTCGTGGCGGGCGGCGAGCCGCTGCGCGAGCTGTTCCACGACTCGTTCCAGCCCGCCCAGGTGCGGTGGATAGTAAGGGGTGACCTGCAGAATCGTGCTCATCGGACTTCCAGGGCAGGGGCGTGGTGCGGTGCCCTCAGGGATTGGCATGCTTCGACTTGCCGAAGCGGAAGCGCAGGGTCTGCGGGTGGCCGACCAACTCGGCCTCGGCCAGTGTCACTTCTTTCGTCGTCCGGAGTTCGGCGCGGGCCGGCACGGCGGTGCCGTCCCGGGGCTGGACGGTGAGCACGGTGTCCGCCACCACGGTGCCGTCGGCCGCCCGCAGCGTGACCTTCAGCTGGTACGACTTCACGCCGGTGCCGTGGGCGTTGAGGGCCATCGGCAGGGTGACGGTGGCGCCGTCGATGCTCGGATCGGCGGTGAAGTACAGCTCGGTGAACGCGGCCGGGCGCCGGGTGAAGGACAGCCCGATCTGCTCCCGGAGCGAGGGGACGGCCGCGACGGCGACGGCAGCCACCAGGACCGTCGCGGCGGCGATCCCCGCGAACAGGGTGCGCGCCGAACGGCCCGGGCGACCGCGCCGACGGGTCCCTTCACGGGGGCCGGTGTCCTCCACGACGGCGCTCATACCGCCTCGTACCGTCCGGACCGGAAGCCGTCGGTGTAGTCCTGGGGCCGGCCGGCCGACTCGGCCCGCAGCTGGTTCTGGGGCTGCTTGTCGGCCCGCAGCTGGTCCGGCGACTGCCTGGGGACGGTGCGCCGGAAGCGGTGCCGGAACAGCTGGCGCAGGTTGCCCATGCCGTCGGGCAGGGCCCGCAGCTTCACCTCGCCGCCGCGCTCGCGGTAGTCGATCGGCACTTCGAGGAAGCGGAACCCGGCGCGGGTGGTGGCGTTCTTGATCTCCTGCGAGAAGGCCATGCCGCCCGAGCGGACGTCGACGCCGTGCCAGACGTACCGCCGGAAGATCCACATCCCGGACTGCGAGTCCCGCAGGCCGTTGCGGAACAGGGTCCGGCTGAGCGCGCTGAGCGCGTGGTTGGCGGCGAAGTGCGAGGGCTTCATCGCGCTGCGGTTGCGCCGCAGCAGGCGATTCGTGGTGATGAACTCGACGTCGCGCTCCCGCATGGTGCGCAGCAGGTCCGGCAGCGCGTCGAACGGGTAGGTGCAGTCCGCGTCGCCGGTGGCGATCACGTCGCCGTCGGCCGCGTCGAAGCCCGCCTGGTAGGCGTTGCCGTAGCCGCGCTGCGGCTGCGAGACGACGCGCGCGCCGAGCGTGCGGGCCACCTCCGCGGTGCCGTCGACGGAGGCGTTGTCGACCACCACCACCTCGGTCTTCCATCCGTCGGCGGCGAGCTCCGCCACGGGGATGGAGGCCATCACCGCCGGCAGGTTCTCCGCCTCGTTGAGGGCGGGAATGACAATCGACAGCGTGCCCACCGGTTAGCCCCCTGTGTTGACGTCGCGTCACCTGCGACGCGGCTCCGAACGAAGGCCAGGCGACCTCTCCCGGGCCAGCTGCCTCCAGACGTGGCCGGGGACGCGGACACCCCCCGTGGCCTGAAACGACGACAGAATACCGTTGTCGCGTCAGAAAGCTTCAACCGCCTGGCTGTTACCACGGTGCGGCGGGCGGGCGGCCGGCGGGTCGCCGGCCGCCCGCTGCTCAGCCGACCAACCAGGACGCGACCGGCTTGGCGGTGATGGACGAGCCGTCGCCCTTGATCTGATCCACCGGAACCGCCTGGTTCCAGACCCGGACGTGACCGATCACGCCGGCCCAGAAGTTGCCCCACTGACCGTGCAGCCTGGTCCGACCGATCTGCAGCGGGCCGGGCCCGGCCCAGATGCCCGGCACACTGGCGCTGCCCGCCAGCCTGCCGTTCACGAACAGCTCGATGGTCTTCTGCTCGGAGTCGTACACCGCCGTCAGCTGGGCCCACTCGTTCACCGTGTTGGCGCTGTCGGAGAGCACCTGCACGGCCGTGCCGTCGGCGCCGCCGTCGGCGGTCTGCACCTTGAACACCCAGGCCTTGTGGCCATTGGTGTCGTCGCGCCCGAGCAGGAAGGAGTACGACACGCCGTCGCCCTGGCTGACCGCGGCCCGGGAGACGCCGCCGGCCTCGTTGTAGACCCAGGCCGAGACGGTGAAGCTCTTCGTCACGTCGATCACCGGCTCGGTGGACTGCGCGTACGAGTTGGGGTTGGCCCGCAGCCGCAGCACGTAGCCGTTCTGCACCTGGCTGACCTGCGCGTCCGGGCTGACCGCGAGGTTGGCCTGGCCGGAGTGGTCGGCGATCAGGTTCGGCTGGCCCGGCACCGTCGGCGCGTTGCCCGGCACGGCGCTGCCCGAGGGGCCGGCAGTGCCGCCCGGCGAACCGGAGGCGGTGGGGGACACCTGCGGCTTCCCGTCCCGGTTGTTGACGATCACCACGCCGAGACCCGCGCCGAGCAGGCAGGCGACCACCACGATGCCGATCGTCCACATGCGTCGGCGCCGCTTGATGGAGGACGCCGCCTCGTCGGCCAGGGCCTCCCAGTCGGGCCCCGTGGGGCTCTGCTGCTGGGCGGGGAACGCGGGCGGCCCGTACGGGACCTGCTGCCCGTACGAACCCTGCGGGTAGCCGTAGGCCGGCGGCGGAACCGCCGCGTGCGGGTACCCGTAACCGTCGGGCTGCGGTGCGCCACCCATCGGGGGGACATCTGTCCGGGGGAACTCGAAAGCGCCGAACTGCCCGCCCGGCGGGCCTTCTTGGGGCGGTCCGGCGGGTGCTGGATTCGGGCCGGGGCCCGGGGCGGCCGGCCCGCCCGGCTGGTGGGTGCCGTCAGTCATAGACCGGATGCTAGAACATCGGGTTCTTCACTCGAAGGCCGGATCCCTGGAAAAATCCTCGGAAGCCCTTCATCGAAACCTTTCCGCACCTTTACCGCGATCTGACGCACCGCCATTCGACGGTGCGTCAGCTCCGGCGCTCAGCCCAGGTGCAGGCGAACCGATTCGGCAAGGCGCTCGCAGACCGACAGCGCCTGCTCCTGCCCGACCGCCTCGACCATCACCCGGACCAGCGGCTCGGTGCCCGACTTGCGCAGCAGCACGCGTCCGGTGGTGCCGAGTTCGGCCACCGCCTCGGCGACCGCGGCCTGCAGTTCGAGGCACGACTCGACCCGGTCCTTGTCGACGCCCTTGACGTTGATCAGCACCTGCGGCAGCCGGGTCATCACGGTGGCGAGGTCGGCCAGCGGCTGCTTGGTGGCGGCCAGGCGGGCGCCGAGCATCAGGCCGGTCAGGGTGCCGTCGCCGGTGGTGGCGTGGTCGAGCAGGATCACGTGGCCGGACTGCTCGCCGCCGAGCGCGTAGCCGTGCTGCTTCATCTCCTCCAGCACGTACCGGTCGCCGACCGCGGTCTGCACCAGCTCGATGCCCTCGCGCTCCATGGCCAGCTTGAAGCCCAGGTTGGACATCACGGTGGCCACCGCGGTGTTGCGGCGCAGCGTCCCCGCTTCCTTCATGGCGACCGCGAGGATCGCCAGGATCTGGTCGCCGTCGACCTCGTTGCCCTCGGCGTCGGCGGCCAGGCAGCGGTCCGCGTCGCCGTCCAGGGCGATGCCCAGGTCGGCCTGGTGCTCCTTCATCGCGACGCGCAGCTTGTCCAGGTGGGTGGAGCCGACGCCGTCGTTGATGTTCAGGCCGGTCGGCTCGGTGCCCAGGGTGTACACCACCTCGGCGCCGGCCCGGGCGAACGCCTCCGGGGCGACCCGGGCGGCCGCGCCGTGCGCGCCGTCGATGACGACCTTCACGCCGTCCAGCCGGTTCGGCAGCACCGCGACCAGGTGCGCCACGTACCGGTCGAAGCCCTCGTTGTACTGGCGGACCCGGCCCACGGCGGCGCCGGTCGGCCGCTCCCAGGTCTCGTCGCCGACGCCGTAGCGCCGGTAGTGCGCCTCGATCGCGTCCTCGATCGCGTCGTCCAGCTTGTGGCCGCCGCGGGCGAGGAACTTGATGCCGTTGTCGGGCATCGCGTTGTGACTGGCGGACAGCATCACGCCGAAGTCCGCGCCGAGCGCGCCGGTCAGGTACGCCACCGCCGGGGTGGGCAGCACGCCGACCCGCAGCACGTCCACGCCGGCGCTGGCCAGGCCGGCGATCACCGCGGCCTCCAGGAACTCTCCGGACGCGCGGGGGTCACGGCCGACCACGGCGACCGGCCGGTGCCCCTCGAACGCGTTCGCGTCCCCGAGCACATGGGCGGCGGCCACGGAGAGGCCCAGCGCCAGCTCCGCGGTCAGGCCCACGTTGGCCACCCCGCGTACCCCGTCCGTACCGAAGAGTCGTGCCATGTTCGCGTTCGTCCCGTCCTGTCAGCGCCTGTCGGCTCGGTTGGTACCAACCCCCGCGGACCCCGCACGAATCCGGGAGGCACAACGCCCCGGAGCACAGTGTGCTCCGGGGCGAGGATCGCACGAGGGGTGCGATTAGCGCTTGCTGTACTGCGGCGCCTTGCGGGCCTTCTTCAGACCGGCCTTCTTGCGCTCGACGGCGCGGGCGTCACGGGTCAGGAAGCCGGCCTTCTTCAGCGGGCCGCGGTTGTTGTCCACGTCCGCCTCGTTCAGCGCACGGGCCACGCCGAGGCGCAGCGCGTAGGCCTGACCGGAGACGCCGCCACCCGAGATGCGGGCGATGACGTCGTAACGGCCGTCCAGCTCCAGGAGCTTGAAGGGCTCGTTCACGGTCTGCTGGTGCACCTTGTTGGGGAAGTAGTTCTCCAGGGTGCGACCGTTGATCTTCCACACGCCGGTGCCGGGGACGATGCGCACGCGGGCGATCGCCTCCTTGCGGCGGCCGAGGCCGGCGCCGGGGACGGCCTCGCCGAAGCGGCCGGCCAGCGACTCGGTGGTGTACTCGGACTCGGTGGTGTACTCGTCGACGTTCTCGTCGTCGAATTCGACCTCGAGGGTGCTCTCGATGGCAGTCTCGGCCACGGTGTTCCTCAGCTCTTCTACGTCAGTTGGGGTGTGGGTGGCCGGAATTACTGCGCGACCTGGGAGATCTCGAACGGCACCGGCTGCTGCGCAGCGTGCGGGTGCTGGTCGCCCGAGTAGACCTTCAGCTTCGAGAGCATCTGGCGGCCGAGGCTGTTCTTCGGAACCATGCCCTTGATGGCCTTCTCGACGGCCTTCTCCGGGTTGTTCGCCAGCAGGTCGTCGTAACGGACCGAACGGAGACCGCCCGGGAAGCCGCTGTGACGGTAGGCGAGCTTCTGGGTCTTCTTGTTGCCCGAGAGGTGCACCTTGTCGGCGTTGATGATGATGACGAAGTCACCAGTGTCAACGTGCGGCGCGTAGATCGCCTTGTGCTTGCCCCGCAGGAGGTTGGCGGCCTGGGAGGCCAGGCGGCCGAGCACGACGTCGGTCGCGTCGATGACGTGCCACTGACGCTGGACGTCGCCGGGCTTGGGGCTGTACGTACGCACGGTCGTAGCCTTCGCTTTTCAGTGAGTGGGTCCTGACAGGAGCACACAGGCCCGGGGCCTTCAGCCGACCTACCCGGACGCAATTCGGGCGGTGGCCGCTGAAGTTCGGCCTGCGAAGTCTCCGGCGTACCGACCTCTCACGTGAGATAGAGCGAGCCAATACGCACAACAGCAGCCAACAATACCGGGCCGGGGGCGCTGTCTCCAAACCGGCCCGGCGGCGCCGCCGCGGGACGGACGACCCGCCCGCGGCGGCGGCGCCCGGTCAGCGGTCCCGGACCACCCGGGTCTCGTCCCAGACCGGCTCCGGCGACTCGTACACCCGGCCGTCCGAGCCGAACACCAGGAAGCGGTCGAAGGTCCGCGCGAACCAGCGGTCGTGGGTGACGCACAGCACCGTGCCGTCGAACGCCTCCAGGCCCTGCTGGAGCGCCTCCGCGCTCTCCAGGTCCAGGTTGTCGGTCGGCTCGTCCAGCAGCAGCGCCGTCACGCCCGACAGCTCCAGCTTGAGGATCATCAGCCGGGCCTGCTGCCCGCCGGACAGCGACTCGAACTTCTGCTCCTCCTGGCGGTCCAGCTCGTAGCGGCGCAGCGCCGACATCGCCGCGCCCCGGGACAGCGCGTGCTCCTCCTCGACGATCGCCCGCACGGTGCGGCCCATCAGCTCCGGATGGGCGTGGGTCTGCCGGAAGTGCCCCGGCACCACCCGGGCGCCGAGCTTCCAGGTGCCGCCGTGCCGGACCGACTCGTCGCCGGCCAGCAGCCGCAGGAAGTGCGACTTGCCGGAGCCGTTGGAGCCGAGCACCCCGACCCGCTCGCCGTAGAAGACCTCCAGGTCGAACGGCTTCATCAGGCCGGTCAGCTCCAGGCCCTGCATGGTGAACGCCCGGACGCCGGTACGGCCGCCCTTCAGCCGCATGCTGATCGACTGCTCGCGCGGCGGCGCCTCGGGCGGGCCCGCGTCCTCGAACTTCTTCAGCCTGGTCTGCGCGGCCGCGTACCGGGACGCCATTTCGTGGCTGACCGCCGCCGCCTGCCGCAGCGTCACCACCAGCTTCTTCAGCTTGGCGTGCTCCTCGTCCCACCGGCGGCGCAGTTCCTCGAACCGCTCGAACCGGGCCTTGCGCGCCTCGTGGAAGGTGTCGAAGCCGCCGCCGTGCACCCACACGCTGGAGCCGGCCGCGCCGGACTCCACCGCGATGATCTTCTCGGCGGTGCGGGAGAGCAGCTCCCGGTCGTGCGAGATGTAGAGCACCGTCTTGCCGGTGGCCCGGATGGCCTCCTCCAGCCAGCGCTTGCCCGGCACGTCCAGGTAGTTGTCCGGCTCGTCGAGCAGCAGCACCTCGTCCGGGCCGCGCAGCAGCGCCTCCAGCACCAGCCGCTTCTGCTCGCCGCCGGACAGCGTGTTCAGGCCCCGCCACTGGGCGCGGTCGAAGGGCATGCCGAGCGCGGCCGTGGTGCAGACGTCCCAGTCGGCCTCGTACTCGTAGCCGCCGGCGTCCGACCAGTCGGAGAGCGCCTGCGCGTACGCCATCTGCGACTTCTCGTCGTCCTGCGCGATCATCGCCAGCTCGGCGGCGTCCACCCGGCGGGCGGCGTCCGCTATCCGCTTCGGCGCGACCGAGACCAGCAGGTCCCGCACCGAGGCGTCGGCGGCCAGCGCACCGGGGGTGTCCTTCACGTCCTCCCGGCCGGTGGTCCCGACGAACTGGCGCATCACGCCCAGCCCGCCGCTCACCGTCACGGAGCCGCCGTGCGGCTGCACGTCCCCCGCGATCATGCGCAGCAGCGTGGTCTTCCCCGCGCCGTTCGCGCCGACCAGCGCGGCGGCCGCGCCCTCACCGACGCGGAAGGACGCGTCGTCGAACAGCACCCGCCCGTCCGGCAGGTAGTACTCAAGGTGCGAGATCTCGACATGTCCCATGTCTGTGGATTGTGCCAAGCCCCCACCGCGTGACAAAACGGATTACCCTGCGCCCGCCCGCCGGCACCGAGCACCCCACGCCCCGTCGGGGACGCGGGGAGCTGCGCGAAGGGAACGGCGCCCTCAGTCGGATCCGCCCGGAACAGCGCCGGCCGCGCCCTCGGCAGCCCCGTCCCCAAGAGTCCGCAGGCGCCGCGAAACCCGGTTCCGCTCCGCCAGCAGCTCGTCCGCCGGGTACCCGACCTCCTCCAGGGTCAGCCCGTGCGGCCGGATCACGTTGACCGCGGAGTTGCGCACCCCGCCCGCCAGCACCTCGCCCGGGAACTCCACCGGCCGGTGCCCGTCGCCGACCAGCAGCATCGCGCCGACCAGCGAACGCACCATGTTGTGGCAGAACGCGTCCGCCCGCACCGTCGCCACCGCCAGCGAACCCTCCTGGGCCGCGTACGGGTCGATCGGCACCCGGTCCCAGTGCACCTCCAGCAGGGTGCGGATGGTCGTCGCGCCCTCGCGCTTCTTGCAGTACGCGGCGAAGTCGTGCTCGCCCACCAGCAGCTTCGCGGCGGCGTTCATCTTCTCCAGGTCCAGCGGCCGGTCGTGCCACAGCACGTGCCCGCGCAGCATCGGGTCGACCCCGCCCGGATGGTCGGCCACCCGGTACGCGTAGCGCCGCCAGATCGCCGCGAACCGCGCGTCGAACCCGTGCGGCGCCTCCCCCAGCCGGTACACCCGCACGTCCGCCGGCAGCCGCCCGGCCAGTCGGCGCAGCAGCTTCTCGCCGTGCTGCGCCCACAGCTCGTCCGGCAGGTCGACGTGCGCGACCTGCCCGCGCGCGTGCACCCCGGCGTCCGTCCGCCCGGCCACCGTCAGCGGGAAGTTCTCCTCGCTGCGCAGCACGATCCGCAGCGCGTCCTCCAGCTCGCCCTGCACGGTGCGCCGGCTGCGCTGCCGGGCCCAGCCGGAGAACTCCGCCCCGTGGTACGCCAGATCGAGCCTGATCCGGGTGTGCCCGTCGGCCGGGCCGTCCTTCACCGGCGGCTGCTCCGCGCAGTCGTTCACCACTCCAACTCCCCTGTCTCGCTGCTGAGATGCGAACGGGCCCGCTCTCCCGAGGGAGGGCGGGCCCGGTCACGGACCTAGGAGGCTCAGGCCTCGGTGGTCTCGGCCTCGTCGGCCTTGGCCTCGGCGGCCTGCTCGGCCTCCTTGACGGCGCGCTTGGCAGCGGCCTCGGCCTCGGCGACGGTCGCCTTGGTGGCGATCTCGCCCTCGACCAGCTCGATCACGGCCATCGGGGCGTTGTCGCCACGACGGGTGCCGATCTTGGTGATGCGGGTGTAACCGCCGGGGCGGTTCTCGAACCGCGGGGCGATCTCGGTGAAGAGGGTGTGCAGGACCGCCACGTCGGTGATGGTCTTGCGCACCAGGCGACGGTTGTGGATGTCGCCCTTCTTCGCCTTGGTGATCAGCTTCTCCGCCAGCGGGCGCAGGCGACGGGCCTTGGCCTCGGTGGTGGTGATGCGGCCGTACTGGAACAGCTCGCGGGCCAGGCCGGCCAGCAGCAGCGGCTCGTGGTGCGGGCCGCCGCCGAGGCGGGCGCCCTTGGTGGGACGGGGCATGTTTCGCTCCTTGAATCTCCGACTGCGGCCGTACCAGGTACCGCAGCGGGCGTACGGACACTGTGTCCGTACGACTTTTCATGGTGCCGGGGGCGGTTCACAGGAACCGCCCCCGGTGCCAAAACTCAGTACTGCTCGGTCTCCGCGTAGCCCTGGTCGTCCAGGTCGTCGGCGCCGAAGGCGTCGGCGGCGGCGGTCGGGTCGAATCCGGGCGGGCTGTCCTTGAGGGCCAGGCCCATGCCGGCCAGCTTCGCCTTGACCTCGTCGATCGACTTCGCACCGAAGTTGCGGATGTCGAGCAGGTCGGCCTCCGAGCGGGCGACGAGCTCACCCACGGTGTGGATGCCCTCGCGCTTGAGGCAGTTGTAGGAGCGGACCGTGAGCTCCAGCTCCTCGATCGGCAGCGCCAGGTCCGCGGCCAGGGCGGCGTCCGTCGGGGACGGACCCATGTCGATGCCCTCGGCGTCGACGTTCAGCTCGCGGGCCAGGCCGAACAGCTCGACCAGGGTCTTGCCGGCCGACGCCATCGCGTCGCGCGGACGCATCGCGGGCTTGGTCTCGACGTCGACGATCAGCTTGTCGAAGTCGGTGCGCTGCTCGACACGGGTGGCCTCGACCTTGTAGGTGACCTTCAGCACGGGGCTGTAGATCGAGTCGACCGGGATGCGGCCGATCTCCTGGCCGGAAGCCTTGTTCTGGACGGCGGAGACGTAGCCGCGACCGCGCTCGACGGTCAGCTCCATCTCCAGCTTGCCCTTGCCGTTCAGGGTGGCGAGGACCAGCTCGGGGTTGTGCACCTCGACACCGGCCGGCGGCGCGATGTCGGCGGCGGTGACCACACCCGGGCCCTGCTTGCGCAGGTACATCACGACCGGCTCGTCGTGCTCCGAGGAGACGACCAGCTGCTTGATGTTCAGGATGAGGTCGGTGACGTCCTCCTTGACGCCCGGCACGGTGGTGAACTCGTGCAGGACACCGTCGATGCGGATGCTGGTGACAGCGGCACCCGGGATCGAGGAGAGGAGCGTGCGGCGCAGGGAGTTGCCGAGGGTGTAGCCGAAGCCCGGCTCCAGCGGCTCGATCACGAACCGCGAGCGGAACTCGTCGACGACCTCTTCGGTCAGCGAAGGACGCTGAGCGATCAGCATGTTCTGGATCCTCCAGTTGTCTTCGGCACCCACTATTTGATGCCGACAGGACCAAGCGTACGGGCTCCCGCAGAAAACGGGAGCCCGTACCAGGTTTAAAACGCGTTACCGGATGCCCGCAGCGGGCACCGGATCAAACGCGGCGACGCTTCGGCGGACGGCAGCCGTTGTGCGGGGTGGGGGTGACGTCCTGGATCGAGCCGACCTCCAGGCCGGTGGCCTGGAGCGAACGGATCGCGGTCTCGCGGCCGGAGCCCGGACCCTTCACGAAGACGTCGACCTTGCGCATGCCGTGCTCCTGCGCGCGACGGGCAGCGGCCTCGGCGGCCATCTGCGCGGCGAACGGGGTGGACTTGCGCGAGCCCTTGAAACCGACGTGGCCGGCGGAGGCCCAGGAGATCACGTTGCCCGCGGGGTCGGTGATCGAAACGATGGTGTTGTTGAACGTGCTCTTGATGTGGGCGTGCCCGTGAGCGACGTTCTTCTTCTCCTTGCGGCGGATCTTCTTCGCGCCGGCAGCCTGACGACCCTTGGGGGGCATAAGTCTGTTCTCCTACTGAGGTGGTCGGTCCGCTATCCCGCGGGCCGGAGGGATGTCCGGTTGACGGGACGGACTACTTCTTGCCCGGCTTCTTCTTACCGGCGATCGCGCGACGCGGGCCCTTGCGGGTACGCGCGTTGGTGTGGGTGCGCTGACCGCGGACCGGCAGGCCGCGGCGGTGGCGCAGGCCCTCGTAGCAGCCGATCTCGACCTTGCGGCGGATGTCGGCGGCGACGGCACGGCGGAGGTCACCCTCGACCTCGAAGTTCGCGTCGATGAACTTCTGCAGCTTGACGAGGTCTTCCTCGGTGATGTCGCGGACGCGGACGTCCGGGCTCACACCGGTCTCGACCAGCGTCTGCTGGGCGCGGGTACGGCCGATGCCGTAGACGTAGGTGAGGGCGATCTCGATCCGCTTTTCGCGGGGGAGATCAACGCCGGCGAGGCGTGCCATTCAAGGCTCCTGTGGTTCTTCAGAGGTCTGACGTGCCGCCTACTCACTGTCTCTCGACAGGGAGCCCCGGCCTCTGACCGGGGGTGGCAGTCCGTCCTGGGGACGGATCGGGCGGCCCGCGTATGACGTTGGTGCGCGTCGCGCGAAGGTACTACGAGAAATGCTGGGGGGTGATTCAGCCCTGGCGCTGCTTGTGGCGCAGGTTGTCGCAGATCACCATGACCCGGCCGTGGCGGCGGATCACCTTGCACTTGTCGCAGATCTTCTTGACGCTCGGCTTGACCTTCATGACTCAGGTTCTCCGGGGTCTAGATCTGGCTTTTGTTACTTGTAGCGGTAGACGATCCGGCCGCGGGTCAGGTCGTAGGGGCTCAGCTCCACCACGACCCGGTCATCCGGGAGGATGCGGATGTAGTGCATGCGCATCTTGCCGCTGATGTGCGCGAGGACCTTGTGACCGTTCTGCAGCTCGACCTTGAACATCGCGTTCGGAAGAGACTCGATCACGGTGCCCTCGATCTCAATGGCGCCTTGCTTCTTAGCCATGAACTGCGAGATCCACCCTTCGGGTCCGGCTACCGTATGCGGAACGCTCGTGCGAACCAGGCTTCACCTCGCCCCGGGAGGACTCTCCTGGGTTGAGGGCGTGCCGAAACACGCTACGAGTGAGCCGACGCACCATCGTAAACCAAGCACCACGCCGGAGCGAAATCATCAGCCCTTGGCCGTCACCTGGATGGGGAGCACCGGCTCCACCACCGCGGTGCAGGACGCGCAGCGGCGGGCCGCCTGGGGGATCTCGGTCAGGCACTCGGGGCACGGGCGCTTGGGCGTGGCGGGCTTCTTCGGCAGGTACCGGGCGGTGGCCTTGGAGACCGGGAGCACCACGCAGAAGTACAGCACCGCGGCGGTCAGCACGAACGCGATCAGCACGTTCAGGAACTGGCCGTACGGGAAGGTCACGTTGGCGACGGTGAACGTGTACGCGCCGAAGTCGCCGGCCGCGCCGACCACCACGCCGAGCACCGGGGTGAGGAACGCGGTCACGAAGCCGGTCACGACTCCGGTGAACGCGGCACCGATGACCACACCGACGGCCATGTCGATGACGTTGCCGCGCATCATGAAGTCGCGGAAGCCCTTGAGCACTGTCTCTCCTGGGGATAGCTGTGGGTACCAGCTGACGAAAATAGGACAAGGGGCCCGGGGGTCAAAACCCCCGGGCCCCGATCTGCCGCTTTGAGAGATGTCCCTCAGATCATCGGCCGTCCCGCGCGCCGCCCCGGACGGGTCAGCCCAGCGGGTCCGGCGCCGCGGTGACGCCCAGCTTGGCCAGCTCCGCCTTGCCGCCGTCGAACGCGGTCAGCACCAGCGGGCCCTGCTCGGTGACGGCCACCGAGTGCTCCCAGTGCGAGGCCCAGGTGCCGTCGGTGGTGACGACCGTCCAGTCGTCGTCCAGGATCGCAGTGTGCGGGGTGCCGAGCGAGACCATCGGCTCGATCGCCAGCACCGTGCCGGGCACCAGCTTCGGGCCCTTGCCCCGGCCGGCCACGTAGTTCAGCACGTGCGGCTCCATGTGCATGGCGGTGCCGATGCCGTGGCCGCCGTAGCCCTCGGTGATGCCCCACTTGCCCTTCGGCGGCAGCGGCTGGCGGCGGATGAAGCCCTCGATCGCCCGGGAGACGTCGACCAGGCGGTTGCCCTTCTTCATCTGGGCGATGCCGGCCCACATCGAGCCCTCGGTGACCTTCGACAGCATCACGTTCTCGTCGGCGGTCGCACCGACCGCGACGGTGATCGCCGCGTCGCCGTGCCAGCCATCCAGGATCGCGCCGCAGTCGATCGAGATCAGGTCGCCGGCCTTCAGCGCCTTGTCGCCGGGGATGCCGTGCACGACCTCCTCGTTCACCGAGGCGCAGATCACGCCCGGGAACCAGAGGCCGCCGTGGTCGGCGCGGAAGTTGGACGTGGCGCCGTGCTTGGTGATGACCTGGTCGGCGATCTCGTTCAGCTCACCGGTGGTCACCCCCGGGGCGACCGCCTCGCGGCAGGCCTTCAGCGCCTCGGCGACGACCAGCCCGGCCGCCCGCATCTTGGCGATCTGCTCGGGGGTCTTGATCTCCATCTGGTCCACGCCTTCCACGTTCTGTTCTCGGACTGCCTTCCACCGTACGACGCCGAGACGGCCGGGCCGCCCGCTTCGGGGCGACCCGGCCGTCTCGATGGCACGGGGTCAGTCGTTCTTGTTCTTCTTCTGCTCCAGGGCGGCGACCGCGCGCTCGGTCACCTCGTCCACCTTGCCGAGGGCGGAGATGGTGACCAGCAGGCCCTGCTCCTGGTAGTAGCCGATGATCGGCTCGGTCTTGGAGTGGTACTCCTCCAGCCGGACCCGCACGGCTTCCTCGGTGTCGTCCGAGCGCTGGTACAGCTCGCCGCCGCACTCGTCGCAGACGCCCTCGGTCTTCGGCTGGTTGTACACCACGTGGAACACGTGGGCGCCGTTCTTGCGGCACAGCCGGCGACCGGCGATCCGCTTGACGACCTCGTCCTCGGGGACCTCCAGGTCCAGCACGCCGTCCAGCGCGATGCCCTGCTCGGTCAGGAAGGCGTCCAGCGCCTCGGCCTGACCCAGGTTGCGCGGGAAGCCGTCCAGCAGGAAGCCGCCGGCGGCGTCCTCCTGGAGCATGCGGTCCTTGGCCATCCCGATGGTGACCTCGTCGGGCACCAGGCGCCCGGCGTCCATGTAGGACTTCGCCTCGACACCCAGCGGGGTGCCCTGGCTGATGTTGGCACGGAAGAGGTCACCGGTGGAGATGTGGGGAATGGACAGGGTCTTGGCCAGAACGTGCGCCTGAGTACCCTTCCCGGCCCCGGGGGGTCCGACGAGGACGATTCGCATCAGCGGAGGAACCCTTCGTAATTGCGCTGCTGGAGCTGGCTCTCGATCTGCTTCACAGTTTCGAGTCCGACGCCGACGACGATGAGCACGGAGGTGCCGCCGAACGGGAAGTTGGTCTGCTGCCCGAAGGCGACCAGGGCGACCATCGGGATCAGCGCGATCAGGCCCAGGTACAGCGAACCCGGCCACGTGATGCGGGTGAGCACGTAGTTCAGGTACTCGGCCGTCGGTCGGCCGGCCCGGATACCCGGGATGAACCCACCATACTTCTTCATATTGTCGGCAACTTCTTCGGGGTTGAAGGAGATGGCGACGTAGAAGAACGCGAAGAACACGATCAGCACGAAGTAGGTGGCCATGTAGATCGGGTGGTCACCCTTGATGAAGTGGTTCTTGATCCAGATCGCCCAGCCCGCCTGCGAGTTGGTCAGCTGCACCACCAGCGCCGGAATGTACAGCAGCGAGGAGGCGAAGATGACCGGGATCACACCGGCCTGGTTGACCTTCAGCGGAATGTAGGTCGAGGTGCCGCCGAACGACCGCCGGCCGACCATCCGCTTCGCGTACTGCACCGGAATCCGGCGCTGTGCCTGCTCGACGAAGATGACCAGGCAGACCACGATGATGCCGACCAGGATGACCGCGGCGAACTCGCCCCAGCCGTCCAGCAGCTTGCCGGAGCCCTTGATGGCCCACATCGAGCCGGGGAAGCCGGCCGCGATCGAGGTGAAGATCAGGATCGACATGCCGTTGCCGATGCCGCGGTCGGTGATGAGCTCACCCAGCCACATGATCACGGTGGTGCCGGCGGTCATGATGATGACCATCGTGGCGATCCGGAAGATCGAGGTGTTCGGGACGATGTTCCCGCCCTGCGCGCAACCGGAGAACAGCGCGCCGCTGGACGCGGTCGCGAGAATGCCGGTGCCCTGGAGCACCGCGAGCGCGATGGTCAGGTAGCGGGTGTACTGGGTGATCTTCGCCTGGCCGGACTGCCCCTCCTTCTTCAGGGCCTCCAGCCGTGGAATGACTACTGTGAGCAGCTGCAGGATGATGCTGGCCGTGATGTACGGCATGATGCCGAGCGCAAAGATGGTCAGCTGCAGCAGCGCGTTTCCACTGAACAGGTTGACCAGCCCGAACAGGCCCTCCTTCTGACCGCTCACACATGCGTGCACGGCCTCGAAGTTGATTCCGGGCATCGGAACGTGGGCGCCCAGCCGGAACAGCACCATGATGCCCAGCGTGAACAGCAGCTTCTTGCGCAGGTCGGGCGTCTGGAACGCCCGCGCGAACGCACTGAGCACGGTGCCTCCTGCGCCTCCCGCGCGTCGTCGGCGGAAGGGTCGGTCCTGATGTGGGGAAAGGGAACTTCACGGACTCTAACAGTGCCCGGGCGCTCGACAGAAGCGCGCACTGCCGCTCCCCCACGCATGGGGTACGGCTTGCCCGGGTTTGACACACAAATCCAGCACACGTGTTCAAGCGTGTCGGTGTCAAAACGAAGCCGGGCCCCGCGCCCCTCTCTCTCAAGAGGGGCGCGGGGCCCGGTTTCTGTCCGTGCGTCAGATCAGCGACGTCACAGCAGCTCGGTGACCGAGCCGCCCGCGGCGGTGATCTTCTCGGTGGCGGAGCCGGAGACGGCGTCGACCGTCACCTGCAGCGCGACCGCGATGTCGCCCTGGCCGAGAACCTTGACGAGCTCGTTCTTGCGAACGGCGCCCTTGGCGACCAGGTCGGCAACGGTGACCTCGCCACCGTTCGGGTAGAGCTCGGCCAGGCGGTCCAGGTTCACGACCTGGAACTGCTTGTGGGCCGGGTTCTTGAAGCCCTTCAGCTTCGGCAGACGCATGTGGAGCGGCATCTGGCCACCCTCGAAGCGCTGCGGAACCTGGTAGCGGGCCTTGGTGCCCTTGGTACCACGACCTGCGGTCTTACCCTTGGAGCCCTCACCACGACCGACGCGGATCTTGTCGGTCTTGGCGCCGGGCGCCGGACGCAGGTTGTGGATCTTGATGGGGGAGTTGTCCGCCATTTCAGTCCACCTCCTCGACCGTGACGAGGTGGCGAACGGTGTGGACCATGCCGCGGATCTCCGGGCGGTCCTCCTTCACCACGGTGTCGTTCAGCCGCTTCAGGCCGAGCGAACGCAGGGTGTCACGGTGGTTCTGCTTGCTACCGATGTACGACTTGGTCTGGGTGACCTTCAGGCGAGCCATCAGGCGCTCACCCCAGCCGCACGGGCCCGGAGCAGCGCGGCCGGGGCCACGTCCTCCAGGGGCAGGCCACGACGGGCGGCGATCTCCTCGGGGCGCACGAGGCCCTTCAGAGCGGCCACGGTGGCGTGCACGATGTTGATCGCGTTGTCCGAGCCGAGCGACTTCGACAGGATGTCGTGAACGCCGGCGCACTCCAGGACGGCGCGCACCGGACCACCGGCGATAACACCGGTACCGGGGGACGCCGGCTTCAGCAGCACGACGCCGGCGGCCTTCTCGCCCTGGATGGGGTGCGGGATGGTGCCCTGGATACGGGGGACCTTGAAGAAGTTCTTCTTGGCCTCCTCAACGCCCTTGGCGATGGCGGCCGGAACCTCCTTCGCCTTGCCGTAACCGACACCCACGGTGCCGTCACCGTCGCCCACCACGACCAGCGCGGTGAAGCTGAAACGACGACCACCCTTGACAACCTTGGCGACACGGTTGATCGCGACGACACGCTCGACGTAAGCAGTCTTCTCGGCGACCGGGGCGCCGCCCCGCTCGTCACGCTTACGGTCGCGCCGCTCGCCACCCGTGCCGCGACCGGCGCCGCCTTCGCGGCGCTGGGGTCCAGCCATTGGAATTACCTCTCTCGTTTACGTCCGCCGACAGAGTCGACGAGCGGCTTAGAAGTCGAGCCCGGCCTCGCGAGCCGCGTCCGCCAGAGCGGCGATGCGGCCGGCGTACCGGTTGCCCGCGCGGTCGAAGACGACCGACTCGACGCCGGCAGCCTTGGCGCGCTCGGCGACCAGGCTTCCGACCTTCTTGGCCAGCTCGGTCTTGTCGCCCTCGGTGCCCTTGATGGACACGTCGAGGGTGGACGCCGACGCCAGGGTGTGGCCCTTGGCGTCGTCGATGACCTGGGCGACCATGTGGCGGTTCGAACGCGTCACGACGAGGCGCGGACGCACCTCGGTGCCGACGACGCGCTTGCGAACGCGAATGGCGCGGCGCTTGCGGGCGGCGTTCTTGTAGGCGTTGCCCTTGCCGATCTTGACAGAGACGCTCATCGCTTACTTACCACTCTTTCCGACCTTGCGGCGGATGACCTCGCCCGCGTACTTGACGCCCTTGGCCTTGTACGGGTCGGGCTTGCGCAGCTTGCGGATCTTCGCGGCGATCTCGCCGACCTTCTGCTTGTCGGTGCCGTCCACGTGGAACTTGGTGGGCGACTCGACGACGAAGGAGATGCCCTCCGGCGCCTCGACCAGAATCGGGTGGCTGTAGCCCAGCGCGAACTCCATGTTGGAGCCCTTCGCCGTGACTCGGTAACCGACACCGCTGATCTCCAGCGACTTGCGGTAGCCCGCGGTCACGCCGGTGATCATGTTCGCCACCAGCGTGCGCGACAGGCCGTGCAGGGCCTTCGACTGACGCTCGTCGTTCGGGCGGGTGACGACCAGAGAGCCGTCCTCGCCCTTGCCGATCTCGATCGGCGCGGCGACGACGTGGGTGAGCGAACCCTTGGGGCCCTTCACCGAGACCGTCTGGCCGTCGATGGTGACGTCCACACCAGCGGGAACCTGGATGGGCAGCCGTCCAATGCGCGACATTGCTGTACCTCCGTTTCCCGAATTACCAGACGTAGGCGAGAACTTCTCCGCCTACGCCCTTCTTGGCGGCCTGCTTGTCGGTCAGGAGGCCGGAGGACGTGGAGATGATCGCCACGCCCAGGCCGCCGAGAACCTTCGGCAGGTTGGTGGACTTTGCGTAAACACGCAGACCCGGCTTGCTGATGCGCTTGATGCCGGCGATGGAGCGCTCACGGTTCGGACCGAACTTGAGCTCGATGGTCAGCTTCTTGCCGACCTCGTTCTCGGTGGGGTCCTCAACCTTGTAGGAGGAGATGTAACCCTCCTGCTGCAGGATCTCGGCGACGTGCGCCTTGATCTTGCTCGACGGCATCACGACGGAGTCGTGGTACGCCGAGTTGGCGTTACGCAGACGAGTGAGCATGTCTGCGATCGGGTCGGTCATGGTCATGGTGGCCTCAGGCCTCTCTCGCCGTGGTTTCTCCGCACCAGGTCCCCCTCCGCGCACTCGTGAAAGAGTGCGAAAGGGGCACAAGCGCAGGGGACCTGCGACGTAGTAAGACTGGGTTTCGCGAGCCCTCTTCAGAGAGCCGCAGACTGCCCGGACAGGGCGCTGCGGCAGGGGCCCGACCCCACAACCTTACGGGATCCGCTACCGGAACCCAAAAGCGGGGGTCGGGCACACTGCTTCGCTGGTCAGAACAGCTGGTAAGTGATTACCAGGAGCTCTTGGTCACGCCCGGCAGCTCGCCGCGGTGCGCCATCTCACGGAGGCACACACGGCACAGGCCGAACTTGCGGTACACCGAGTGCGGACGGCCGCAGCGCTGGCACCGGGTGTACGCCCGGACGCCGAACTTCGGCTTGCGCTCGGACTTAGCGATCAGGGCCTTCTTCGCCATGGCTCACGCCTCCTTGAACGGGAAGCCCAGAGCGCGCAGCAGCGCCCGGCCCTCATCGTCGGTCTGAGCGGTGGTCACGACGGTGATGTCCATACCGCGCTGACGGTCGACCTTGTCCTGGTCGATCTCGTGGAACATGACCTGCTCGGTCAGACCGAAGGTGTAGTTGCCACGGCCGTCGAACTGCTTCGGCGAGAGGCCGCGGAAGTCACGGATACGCGGCAGAGCCAGCGACACCAGACGGTCCACGAACTCCCACATGCGGTCACCGCGGAGGGTGACGTGGGCGCCGATCGGCTGACCCTCGCGCAGCTTGAACTGCGCGATGGACTTGCGGGCCTTGGTCACGGCCGGCTTCTGACCGGTGATCGCGGTCAGGTCCTTGATGGCGCCCTCGATCAGCTTGCTGTCACGGGCAGCCTCGCCGACACCCATGTTGACCACGACCTTGACCAGGCCGGGGATCAGCATGACGTTCTCGTACGAGAACTGCTCGTGCAGCTGGCCCTTGACCTCGGAGAGGTACTTCTCCTTGAGGCGGGGGGCCACCTTCTCAACAGTCGTCTCAGACATCAGATGTCCTCACCCGTCCGCTTGGCAACGCGGATCTTGTTGCCCTGGTCGTCGAAGCGGTAGCCGACGCGGGTAACGACCTTCTTGCCGTCCTTCTCCACGACCAGCTGGACGTTGGAGACGTGCACCGGGGCCTCGACGGTCACGATGCCACCCTGGGTGCCGGGGCCCGGCTTGGTGTGCTTCTTGACCCGGTTGACACCCTCGACGAGGACCTTGTTGTCAGCGGGCATGGCCTGAATGACCTTGCCCTGCTTGCCCTTGTCCTTGCCGGTGATGACCTGGACCAGGTCACCCTTCTTGATCTTCATGCTGTTCGCCATGGGTTAGAGCACCTCCGGCGCCAGCGAGATGATCTTCATGAACTTCTTGTCGCGCAGCTCGCGGCCCACCGGGCCGAAGATGCGGGTACCGCGGGGGTCGCCATCGGTGTTCTTGAGAACGACAGCGGCGTTCTCGTCGAAACGGATGTACGAGCCGTCCGGACGGCGGCGCTCCTTGACGGTGCGAACGACGACGCACTTCACGACGTCGCCCTTCTTCACCGAACCGCCGGGGATCGCGTCCTTGACGGTGGCGACGATGACGTCGCCGATACCGGCGTAGCGGCGACCGGAGCCACCGAGAACGCGGATGCAGAGAATTTCCTTCGCACCCGTGTTGTCGGCGACGCGCAGTCGCGACTCCTGCTGGATCACAGCATTCTCCTGATCGTCAACAAGTGTTGACGGGCCGGCCGCTGCTCACACCCGCACCCCTGGGGGCCTGGTGCACATACGGCCGTACCGCGAACAACCTTGTTACTTGGCCTTCTCGAGGATCTCGACGACGCGCCAGCGCTTCGTCGCGGACAGCGGCCGGGTCTCCATCAGGAGGACACGGTCGCCGACACCGCACGCGTTCTGCTCGTCGTGCGCCTTCAGCTTGTTGGTACGGCGGATGACCTTGCCGTACAGCGCGTGCTTGACGCGGTCCTCGACGGCGACGACGACGGTCTTGTCCATCTTGTCGCTGACGACGAGACCCTCACGGGTCTTGCGGAAACCGCGCGTCTCGTTGGTGTTCTCAGTCATCAGGCGTTCTCCACCGTCTCGATGCCCAGCTCGCGCTCGCGCATCAGGGTGTAGATCCGCGCGATGTCCTTACGGACCAGCCGGAGCCGTCCGTGGTTGTCGAGCTGCCCGGTCGCCGCCTGGAAGCGGAGGTTGAACAGCTCCTCCTTGGCCTCACGGAGCTTGGCAACGAGCGCCTCGTTGTCCAGCTCGCGAAGCTCAGCAGCCTTGGTAGCGGCCGACATCAGCTCTCACCGTCCTCGCGCCGAACGATCCGGCACTTCATCGGAAGCTTGTGCGCGGCACGCGTGAGCGCCTCGCGGGCAATCTTCTCGTTCGGGTACGACAGTTCGAACATGACCCGACCCGGGTGCACGTTCGCGATCCACCACTCCGGCGAACCCTTACCGGAACCCATGCGGGTTTCGGCCGGCTTCTTGGTGAGCGGGCGGTCCGGGTAGATGTTGATCCAGACCTTGCCGCCACGACGGATGTGACGGGTGATCGCGATACGAGCGGACTCGATCTGACGGTTCGTCACGTAGGCCGGGGTCACGGCCTGGATGCCGAACTGGCCGAACGCCAGCTCGGTGCCACCCTTGGCAGCGCCGGAACGCTTCGGGTGGTGCTGCTTGCGGTGCTTGACCCGACGGGGGATCAGCATGAGGGTCAGGCCTCCGTTCCGGTGTTCTCAGCAGCCGGAGCCTCGACCGCGGCAGCCGGGGCCTGAGCCTCGGCAGCAGCAGCGGCGGGACGACGGCCGCGGCCACCGCGCTCGCCACCACGGCGCTCGCCACCGCGAGCGGGACGACCGCCCTCGGGACGGGCCGGGCGGTTGCCCGAGCGGGCAGCGGCGTTCTCAGCGCGGACCTCGGCGATGTTCTTGACGTCGCCCTTGTAGATCCAGACCTTCACGCCGATGCGGCCGAAGGTGGTCTTGGCCTCGAAGAAGCCGTAGTCGACGTTCGCGCGCAGGGTGTGCAGCGGCACACGGCCTTCGCGGTAGAACTCCGAACGGCTCATCTCGGCGCCGCCGAGACGACCGGAGCACTGAACCTTGATGCCCTTGGCGCCGGCCTTCATGGTCGACTGCATGCTCTTACGCATGGCGCGACGGAAGGAGACGCGGGAGGACAGCTGCTCAGCAACGCCCTGGGCCACGAGCTGGGCGTCCATCTCGGGGTTCTTGACCTCGAGGATGTTCAGCTGGACCTGCTTGCCGGTCAGCTTCTCCAGCTTGCCGCGGATCTTGTCGGCCTCCGTGCCACGGCGGCCGATCACGATGCCCGGGCGGGCGGTGTGGATGTCCACGCGGACACGGTCACGGGTGCGCTCGATCTCAACCTTCGAGATGCCGGCGCGCTCCATGCCCTGCGTCATGAGACGGCGGATCGCGACGTCTTCCTTGACGTAGTCCTTGTACAGCTTGTCGGCGTACCAGCGGGACTTGAAGTCCGTGCTGATGCCGAGGCGGAACCCGTGCGGGTTAACCTTCTGGCCCATTACCGGGTCCCTTCCTTGCTGCTGACGACCACGGTGATGTGGCTGGTCCGCTTGCGGATCCGGTAGGCACGGCCCTGGGCGCGCGGACGGAACCGCTTCAGGGTCGGACCCTCGTCAACGTACGCCTCGGAGATGTAGAGGTCGTCCACGTTGGAGTGGTTGTAGTTGTGCGCGGCGTTGGCAATGGCGCTGTTGAGCACCTTGCCGACCGGCACGGTGGCAGCCTGCGGAGCGAAACGCAGGACCGCCTGGGCCTCCGTGGCCGGCAGGCCACGGATGAGGTCCACCACGCGGCGGGCCTTCATGGGCGTGACGCGGATGTACCGCGCCTGGGCCCTGGCTTCCATGGTTGTCCCCTTAATGGAGTAAGTCACTTACGTCGTTCTGGTTGCTACAGCTCGAAAGCCCCGAAGCGGAGCTTCAAATCGACGCTTAGCGACGCTTCGACTTGCGGTCTTCCTTCACGTGCCCCTTGAAGGTGCGCGTGGGAGCGAACTCGCCGAGCTTGTGGCCGACCATCGACTCGGTGACGAACACCGGGACGTGCTTGCGGCCATCGTGAACCGCGATCGTGTGGCCCAGCATGGCCGGGGAGATCACGGAACGACGGGACCAGGTCTTGATGACGTTCTGCGTGCCCGCCTCGTTCTGCACGTCCACCTTCTTCTGAAGGTGGTCGTCGATGAAGGGGCCCTTCTTGAGACTGCGCGGCATCTGACCTGCTCCTAGCGCTTCTTGTTGGTCTTGCGGCGGCGCACGATGAGCTTGTCCGACGCCTTGTTCGGGCGACGGGTGCGGCCCTCGGGCTTGCCCCACGGCGAGACCGGGTGGCGACCACCGGAGGTCTTACCCTCACCACCACCGTGCGGGTGGTCGATCGGGTTCATGGCCACACCACGCACGGTCGGGCGGACGCCCTTCCAGCGCATACGGCCGGCCTTGCCCCAGTTGATGTTCGACTGCTCGGCGTTGCCGACCTCGCCGACGGTCGCGCGGCAGCGCGCGTCCACCAGGCGGATCTCACCGGAGGGCATGCGCAGGTGCGCCATGCGACCCTCACGGGCGAGCAGCTGAATGCCGGAACCCGCGGAACGGGCCAGCTTGGCGCCACCGCCGGGACGGAGCTCCACCGCGTGGATGGTGGTACCGACCGGGATGTTGCGCAGCGGCAGGTTGTTGCCCGGCTTGATGTCGGCGCCAGCGCCGTTCTCGATCCGGTCACCCTGCGCGACGCCGCGGGGGGCGATGATGTAGCGCTTCTCGCCGTCCGCGTAGTGCAGGAGCGCGATGCGCGCGGTGCGGTTGGGGTCGTACTCGATGTGAGCGACCTTGGCCGGCACGCCGTCCTTGTCGTGACGACGGAAGTCGATCAGACGGTAGGCGCGCTTGTGACCGCCACCCTGGTGGCGAGCAGTGACACGACCGGCGTTGTTACGGCCGCCCTTGCTGTGCAGCGGGCGAACCAGCGACTTCTCCGGCGTGGACCGCGTGATTTCGACGAAGTCGGCCACGCTGGAGCCACGACGGCCCGGCGTAGTCGGCTTGTACTTGCGGATACCCATTTCTGTCCTCGTCCTTTACGACGATCGCAGCCCCTGACCCGAAGGTCAGGCGACCGGACCACCGAAGATGTCGATGCGGTTGCCCTCGGCCAGCGTCACGATCGCGCGCTTGGTGTCCTTGCGCTTGCCGAAACCGGTGCGGGAGCGCTTGCGCTTGCCCTGACGGTTCAGCGTGTTCACGGCCTCGACCTTGACCGAGAAGACCGACTCGACGGCCTGCTTGATCTGGGTCTTGTTGGCACCGGGAGCCACGACGAACGTGTACTTGTTCTCGTCGAGGAGCGAGTAGCTCTTCTCCGAGATAACCGGCTTGATCAGGACGTCACGGGGGTCCGTGAACGTCTTGGAGGTGATCTCGCTCATCAGGCGGCAGTCCCTTCGAGCTCGCCCTCAGCAGCAACGGCCTTGGCGGACGCGGCCGGACCGGCCACGAAACGCTCGAAGGCGGCCTGGGTGAAGACCACATCGTCGGAGACGAGCACGTCGTAGGTGTTCAGCTGGCCGGCGTCCAGGATGTGCACGTTCGCCAGGTTGCGAGCGGACAGGATGCCCAGCTCGTCCTCGCGCTCGACCACCAGGAGGAGGTTCTTGCGCTCGGAGATCTTGCCGAACAGGGCCTTGGCGGCCTTGGTCGACGGCGCCTCGGTCGCGGTCACGCCGGTCACGACGTGGATGCGCTCGTGACGGGCCCGGTCGGTGAGCGCGCTGCGCAGGGCGGCGGCGATCATCTTCTTGGGGGTCCGCTGCGAGTAGTCGCGCGGCACGGGACCGTGCACGACGCCACCACCGGCGAACTGCGGCGCGCGGGTCGAACCCTGGCGGGCGCGACCGGTGCCCTTCTGGCGGTACGGCTTCTTGCCGCCGCCGCGGACCTCGCCACGACGCTTGACCTTGTGAGTGCCCTGACGGGCCGCAGCGAGCTGCGCCACGACGACCTGGTGCATCAGCGGAACGCTGACCTTGGCGTCGAAGATCTCGGCGGGCAGCTCGACGCTGCCGGCCTTGTCGCCGGCCGGCGACAGAATGTCAATGGTGCTCATATCCTTCACAGCCCCTTCGCCGCGGTGCGGACGAGGACGAGGCCGCCGTTCGGACCCGGGATCGCGCCCTTGATGAGCAGCAGACCCTTCTCCGCGTCGACCGCGTGCACGGTCAGGTTCTGGGTGGTCACACGCTCGTGGCCCATCCGACCCGCCATACGCATGCCCTTGAACACACGGCCCGGGGTGGCGCAGCCACCGATCGAACCGGGCGAGCGGTGCTTGCGCTGGGTGCCGTGACCGGCGCCGAGGCCCTTGAAGTTGTGACGCTTCATGACACCGGCGAAGCCCTTGCCCTTGGAGGTGCCGGTCACGTCGACCTTGACACCCGCCTCGAACAGCTCAGCGGTGATCTCCTGGCCCAGGGTGTACTCGGACGCGTCCGCGGTACGCAGCTCGACCAGGTGGCGGCGGGGGGTGACACCGGCCTTGGCGAAGTGGCCCTGGAGGGGCTTGTTCACCTTGCGGGGGTCGATCTCGCCGAAGCCGATCTGGACGGCGTCGTAGCCGGCCGGGCTGTCGGCGGTGTGGACCTGGGTCACGACATTGGGCCCAGCCTTGACGACGGTCACCGGGACAACCCGGTTGTTCTCGTCCCAGACCTGGGTCATGCCGAGCTTCTCGCCCAGGATGCCCTTAATCTGCTTAGCCATCTTCGGTGCGCCTCTCAGAGCTTGATCTCGATGTCGACGCCCGCCGGCAGGTCGAGACGCATCAGCGAGTCAACCGTCTTCGGCGTGGGGTCGAGGATGTCGATCAGACGCTTGTGAGTGCGCATCTCGAAGTGCTCGCGCGAGTCCTTGTACTTGTGCGGCGAGCGGATGACGCAGTACACGTTCTTCTCAGTGGGCAGCGGCACCGGGCCCGCGACCTGCGCACCAGTCCGGATCACCGTCTCGACGATCTTCTTCGCCGAGGAGTCGATGACCTCGTGGTCGTAGGCCTTGAGCCGGATGCGGATCTTCTGTCCCGCCATGGCTACTCCGTAGTCCTTTGTGTCGTACGTTGCCTCGCGACCCCTCCTCCGACCCCCGCGCTCGGGCGTGTCGCACTCGCGCTTGCAAAAAACCGGCGAACAGATTCGTCGGTTTCAAACTTTCAGGAGAGAGGTGGGCCGGGCCGATACCCCGCATACGCTTCCCGGAAGATTCCCGTACTTTCGCCCCGCAGCTGCCGCGGTGTCGCTTACACACCACTGCACCCACACACAGCACGTGGGCACATGGACGGCCATTCACGGGAACGACGAGTACATGGGACTCGCTTCCAGTCCTCCCGACGGGAGGCGCGCAGCATCGGTACTCAACCGAGCAACTCAGACATCCTGCCACAGAACGCGGGCGATACGCCAACCGGCCCCCCGACCGCTCAAACACGCGGTCGGAGGACCGGTCGGTGGCCGCCAGGTCAGTCGCGGCGCCAGACCACGAAGCCGTCCTTCATCACGCCCCGGTCCACGTGCCAGCCCGCCGGCGCCTTCTGCCAGCTCTCCTCGGCCGGCGCGGGGTTCTCGGACGCCCAGAGCGCGACGACCGCGACGTTGGCCTCGGCCGGCGGGGCCTCGCCGTCGATCAGCTCGCGGGTCCACACCCGGCCGTCGAGGACCGAGTACGCCATGGTCATGCGGCGCTCCCAGCGGAACCCGAAGTCCATGACCACCTTGTCGCCCGGCCGGATGCCGGCCTCCTCGATAAAGCCGGTCGCGTCGCCGTAGCGCCACGAGGTGTTCGGCCGGGTCACGTTGTCGGTGATGTTCACCGTGGCGAAGCAGGCGAACACCGCGAGCGCCAGGCCGATCGCCCCGGTCGCCGCCGCCGAGCGGCGGCCGCCGAGCAGCCGGATGCCGACGACCAGGCCGAGGACGACCACCGCGACCGCGGTGGTCAGGCCGGCGTGGAAGGCCCCCCAGTCGTCGGACCACCAGCTCGACAGGAAGGTCGCGTCGGGCAGCGCCCACAGGATGAAGTACGACTTGTGGAACTGCTGCGTGGCGAAGTGCAGCAGCAGCACGGTCACCACGAGGATCAGGCCGACCGCGCTCGCCGCCAGGTAGCTCAGCCTCTTGCGCCCGAGCCGGTACAGCGCCGCGGCGCCCACCACGAAGAACACCGGCACCAGCGGCGACAGGTACCGGGCGTAGACGATGGTGTCGATCCGGTGGTCGTTGGGCAGACCGGCGGCGGCGGCCAGCGCGATGCCGCACATCAACGCCACCATCACGAAGGCGACCACCCGGTCCGCCCGGGCGTACTTGCGGCCGAACACGCAGACCACGCAGACCACGACGGCCAGCGCGGCGATGCCCCAGGTCGAGGTGAGGAAGTACCAGATGTGGCCGATCGTGCGCATCACGGTGCGGCGCAGCAGGTTCGGGTGGAAGAGCGTCTTGAAGACCGCGTTGCCGACCGCACTGGGGTGCGCCCCGTCGATGGCGTGGATCATCCACGCGGTCATGAGCTGCTTGAGCCCGAACATCCCCACCAGCGCGACCAGCGACACCGCGGTGGCGATCCGGGGCGCCCAGTTCCGGACCAGCACGACCAGCAGCACCACGCCGGTCAGGGCGACCACGACACCGCCGCGGTCGTGCACCACCATGCTGTAGCCGCCGGCCAGACCGGCCATCAGTCCGTACCGGATCCGGCTCCCGCGCGGGCCGTCCGAGAGCAGCCCGTGCAGGCCGATCAGCCAGGCCAGCAGCAGGGCGGGCAGCACGGTGTCGGACATCGCGTACTGCGAGTAGAAGACGACCGGCGGCAGCATGACGGCGACCGTTCCGAACAGGTACGCGAGCACCCGCGGCACGTCCAGTCGACGCAGTGCGACGTAGACCAGCGGCAGCACCAGGCAGCTGATCAGCGCGTTGATCACCATCACGCCGTGGTAGGCGGCGATCGGGTCGCCCCCGGCGAAACGCAGGGCCGGGGATATCAGCAGCGAGTACCCGCTCGGGATGACCTCGTTGCCGGGGATCTCGGTGGTCGGCAGGCCGGCGATCACCCGGGCCATGACCAGGTAGTCCGACTCGTCCGGCGAGACCACGGGGTAGTCCTGGTCCCGGCTCAGCCAGAGCCGGAAGAAGATCTGGACGGCGTAGCCGAGGAGCAGGGCCGCTCCCCAGAACCACCGCAGCTCGCCCAGCCGCGCCACCCCGGACCGGGGACGGGGCCCGGCCGCCTCAGCGACCGTCGAGGGGGCGGCCTGTTCGCTCTCCATCTCGCGTGGTGCCTCTGCGGCACCGGAAGAAGACTGCAAGGTCCAACACTCTCTCTGGTAGCTGCGCGGCCGGGCCCCGCAGAGGAATCAGGCGCCGCTGGAGACCCGCGCGCGGTTGGAGACGTACGCGTCGCGGCCGGCCGCACGCTTGAGGTGCTTGGGCATCCGGCGGATGGCGGCGAGCAGCAGCACGAAGCCGGCCCGGAACAGGTAGACCATCGCCTTGACCGGCGAGGCGCTCGGCGTGCCGGTGGTCCGCTCGCGCATGGAGACCGGGACCTGCCGGACGGTGTAGCCGCAGCGGGCCGCGCCGACCATGCTCTCGATGGTGTCCCCCAGGTACTCCACCGGGTACCACTGCGCGAAGAACTCGATCAGCTGGCGGTTGCACGCACGGAATCCGGACGTGGTGTCGGTCAGCTTGGTCCGGGTCACCGCGGACAGCACCGTGGAGAGCAGCTTCATCGCCCACTTGCGGGGGCCGCGGACCTTGTAGGAACCCTCGCCGGAGAAACGGGCGCCGATCACCAGATCGGCTTCCTTCAGCTTCTCCAGCAGCAGCGGGACGTAGGACGGGTCGTGCTGGCCGTCCGAGTCCACCTGTATCGCCACGTCGTAGCCGTGCAGGTCGGCGAACTTGTAGCCGGCCCGCATCGCGCCGCCCACACCGAGGTTGTACGGGAGCTGGATGACCGGGGAACCGCAGCGTGCGGCGACCGCGGCCGTCTCGTCGGTGGACCCGTCGTCGACGACCAGGGTGTCCACACCGGGAAGCTGCGCCTTGATCTCGGCAAGGATGCCGGGGAGGCCCTCGGCCTCGTTCCACGCGGGGAGGATGATGAGGACACGCTGTCCGTCGATCATGAGTGAACCTTGGGGTCGACGGAGTCCGAGGCGGGGCCCTGCTCGGAGATGGGGTAGCCGTGGTGCTCGACGAGGTGGGCGCGGAGAAGCGCCACCTCTTCCGAGAGCGTCCGGGTCTCCGCCTCCAGCCGACTCGCCTCGTAGCTGAGGTGCAGGCAGACCAGCAGGACCAGCAGGAACCCGAGGAAGAAGACCAGGCTGACGCCGGAGGCGATCCCGAGGCGGCGGGCGGTCGAGTCCAGCAGCGAGGGTATGAAGCCCAGCGGGGCCGCGACCAGGCCGATGACGAGCCAGATGGCCGCGTACTTCTCACGGAGTTGCTGCCGGCGCAGCAACTCGAGGATGTACACGAGCACCAGCACACCGGTGATCGAGGTGATGGTAGTTAGATGCACGACGGGACGCGCCTTTCAGCGGCGAGGGGCGTAAGAGTGCCCGGCATATGATAGAGCGATCTGATCAACGTCACACAAGAGGCTCTGAGCTGAAGCGCATAACCCGTTCACGATCGGGGTATGCCGACCGCGGCAGTCTGCCCGTCCTCAGCCTTCCGTTCCGCCAACCGCACCCGGGCGTTCACGGCGAGCGACCGGAAGAGCAGCCAGAGCATCCCCGCGGCGCTCACCAGCGATCCGAACAGGTAACCCAGCTCGGCTCGCGTTCCGGCGTCGGGGCCCGGCAGCAGGGTGACTGCCACCAGGGCGGCCGTCCCGGCCAGCCAGGCCGCGAACTGCGAGCGGTGCCGGTCCAGCGACATCAGCGCCTGGCCCAGAACCGTCGCGAGCATGTAGCAGGCGGTGCCCAGCACCAGCCACAGGAAGTCCGCCGAGGTCAGCACGTCCTGGGCATTGAACAGAAGCTGGACCAGCCTCGGCCCGAGAAGCACGGTCGGCACGCCGGCCACCACACACAGTCCGAGGACGATGCCCGCGGTGCGGGTCAGCACCTTGCGGAAGGCCGCCTGGTCCCCGATCGCAGCCGCGCCGGAAAGGGTCGAGACCAGCGACGCCTGGATGGCGACGTACGCGAAGAGCGGCACCCGGGCCAGCACCACGGCGCTGAGCAGGGCGCCGACCAGCGCCACCGAGTCGGGTGAGAGGAGCTTCACGCTCACCACCGAGGCGTTGACCATCAGCTGGGACAGCAGCGTCGAGCCGGTCAGCAGCCCGAGCCCGCCGGTGACCTCGCGCCACCCCAGCACCGAGCCGCCGCGGCGATCGCCGAGCACGGAGCGCAGGCCGATGACCGAGGCCGCGAGCGGCGCCACCACCAGGATCACGCTGAAGGCCAGCGCCGAGTGCAGGCCGGCCAGCGGGATGAGGGCGCCGAGGCCGATGCGCAGACCGCCGTCGACGGCCAGCTGCATGCCGTAGGCACGGAAGTTGCCGAGGCCGGCGAGCGCCCCGCGGACGACCGAGCTGATCGCCAGCCCGACCATCGCCAGCCCGAGCCCGGCCACCAGCCCGCGGTCGCCCGCGAACAGCCAGTCGGCGATCGGCCGCGCCGCCAGGCCGATGGCCAGCAGCACCGCCGCGAGCACGGCCACGGTCAGGCCCAGCACCCGGCGAACCACCGGAAGCGGGCCCTCCCCCGCCACGTGCCGCGCCGAGACCAGCCGGTTGAGTTCGAGCTCCACCGGGGTGAAGAGTCCGTACCCGACGGACATCAGCACCGTCCACAGCACCGAGACGCCGGCCACCTCGGAGCTGTCCAGGCTGTAACCGGCCAGCGCCAGGTACACGTAGGAGGACGCGCCCAGAACGACGGTGCCCCCGGCCACCGCCCGGACACCGGGCGGCAGGGCACCCAGGAGCCGGGCAAGCGGAGAACTCATGAGGAGGTCTCCACTCTCATCGGGCGAGCTCGGCGGACGCCTTGAGCGGCTCCCACCAGGCGCGGTTGTCGCGGTACCAGGCGATGGTGGCCGCCAGGCCGTCCTCGAAGGAGACCTGCGGGGCGTAGCCGAGCTCCTCGCCGATCTTGCTGATGTCCAGCGAGTAGCGCAGGTCGTGGCCCTTGCGGTCGGCGACCGGCTCGACCGAGGACCAGTCCGCGCCGGCCGCCTGCAGCAGCAGCTCGGTGAGCTCCTTGTTGGTCAGCTCGGTGCCGCCGCCGATGTTGTAGACCTCGCCGGCCCGGCCCTTGCGCATGGCCAGCTCGATCCCGCGGCAGTGGTCGGAGACGTGCAGCCAGTCGCGGATGTTGCCGCCGCTGCCGTACAGCGGGACCTTCTTGCCGTCCAGCAGGTTCGTGGTGAACAGCGGGATGACCTTCTCCGGGAACTGGTAGTGCCCGTAGTTGTTGGAGCAGCGGGTGACCACCACGTCCATGCCGTGGGTGCGGTGGTAGGCCAGCGCCAGCAGGTCCGAGCCCGCCTTGGAGGCGGAGTACGGGGAGTTCGGCGCGAGCGGCCACTCCTCGGTCCAGGAACCCTCGTCGATCGATCCGTAGACCTCGTCGGTGGAGACGTGGACGAAGCGGGCCACGCCGTGCTTGCGGGCGGCGTCCAGCAGCACCTGGGTGCCGACCACGTTGGTCAGCACGAAGGGGCCGGCGCCGGCGATGGAGCGGTCGACGTGCGACTCGGCGGCGAAGTGGACGACCACGTCGTGGCCGGGCATGACCTGGTCGACGGCCTCCGGGTCGCAGATGTCGCCGCGGACGAAGGCGTATCCGGGGTGCGACGCCACCGGAGCGAGGTTGGCCTCGACGCCCGAGTAGGTCAGCTTGTCGAAGACCGTGATGCGAGCCGTTTCGTCAGCACCGAGCAGCTGACGGACGAACTCCGAACCGATGAACCCGGCGCCGCCGGTGACGAGGATGCGCATAGTGCCTGGATCCTACAGGCCGTAAGTAGCGCCGATGTTCGGGGCCGGTATTTGCCGTTCCGGGCACCTACTAAGCTGCCGACATGCGTGGAATCCTCCTGGCGGGCGGTACTGGCTCGCGACTGTGGCCGCTGACACGAGCCGTCTCCAAACAGCTCCTCCCGGTCTTCGACAAGCCGATGGTGTACTACCCGCTGTCCACCCTGGTGATGGCGGGCATCAGCGAAATAATGATCATCACCACCCCTCAGGACCAGGAGCAGTTCCAGCGCCTGCTGGGCGACGGGTCCCACCTCGGTCTGCGCCTGGAGTACAAGGTGCAGGAGCGCCCCGAGGGCATAGCCCAGGCCTTCGTGCTGGCGGCGGACTTCATCGGCGACCAGCCGGTGGCCCTGATCCTGGGCGACAACATCTTCCACGGCAGCGGCCTGGGCACCCGGCTCGCGCAGCACACCGAGCCGGTGGGCGGCCGGGTCTTCGCGTACCCGGTGGCCGACCCGACCGCGTACGGCGTGGTCGAGTTCGACGCGGACGGCCGCGTCATATCCATCGAGGAGAAGCCCGAGACCCCGAAGTCGCGCTACGCGGTGCCGGGCCTCTACTTCTACGACAACCAGGTCGTCAAGATCGCCGAGAACCTGGAGCCGAGCGCCCGCGGCGAGCTGGAGATCACCGCCGTCAACGACGCCTACCTGCGGCGCGGCGAGCTCCAGGTCACCATCCTCGACCGGGGCACCGCCTGGCTGGACACCGGCACGTTCGTGTCGATGGTCCAGGCCTCCGAGTTCGTCCGGGTCATCGAGGAGCGCCAGGGCTTCAAGATCGGCTGTGTCGAGGAGACCGCCTGGCGGGCCGGCCTGATCGACGACGCCCAGCTGCGGGCGCTGGCCGAGCCGCTGCGCAAGAGCGGCTACGGTGACTACCTGCTTGGGCTTCTGGAAGAGGAGAACGGTCGATGAAGATCCGCGAACTTGGCATATCGGGCGCCTTCGAGGTGACCTCCCCGCAGCACGGCGACTCCCGCGGGCTGTTCATGGAGTGGTACCGCTTCGACCGCCTCGCGGAGGCCGTCGGCCACCCGCTGCGACTGGCCCAGGGCAACCTCTCGGTGTCCGCCCAGGGCGTGGTGCGCGGCATCCACTTCGCCGACGTGCCGCCGAGCCAGGCCAAGTACGTGACCTGCGTGCGCGGCGCCGTGCTCGACGTGATCGTCGACCTCCGGGTGGGCTCCCCCACCTTCGGCCAGTGGGAGGGCGTCCGGCTGGACGACGTCGACCGCCGCGCCGTCTACATCTCCGAGGGCCTCGGCCACGGCTTCTGCGCGCTGAGCGACGACGCCACGCTGTCGTACATCTGCTCCGAGACCTTCAACCCGAGCGCCGAGCACGCGATCAACCCGCTCGACCCGGACCTCGCCATCGAGTGGCCGGCCGAGGCGCCGATCTTCTCGGACCGCGACAAGGCCGCCCCCTCGCTGGCCGAGGCCAAGGCGTCCGGCCTGCTGCCCGACTACGCGGCGTGCCAGGAGTTCTACGCGAGCCTCCGGACCGTCTGACCTCCCGGTCCTTCCGCGCCCGGCATACGAGAGCCCGCCCCGACCACCACCGGGGCGGGCTCTCGCGATTCGAACGGGCAAGCGACAATCCGCACCTCGGTATGATGACGCCGCCGGATCCGTCTACTACTGGGCGGCCCTACGAGCACCGGATGCGCCCCCTCATGACCACGCTGGATATCTTGCTCCCGTACTACGGCGACGTCTCCCTGCTGCAGGCCACCGTGCGCAGCATCCTGGCGCAGACCGATCCCGACTGGCGGCTGACGGTCGTCGACGACGGCAGGGAGCCCGGTGTCCCGGAGTGGTTCGCCGAGCTGGACGACGACCGGGTCACGTACCTGCGCAACGAGGTCAACCTCGGGATCACCAACAACTACCGCAAGTGCCTCGGCCTGATCGAGCACGAGTACGCGGTCATGATGGGCCCGGACGACATCATGCTGCCGAACTACGTGGCGACCGTCCGGGCCGCGCTGGCCGCGCACCCGGGCGCGACCCTGGTGCAGCCCGGCGTCGAGGTGATCGACGGCTCCGGCGCGGTCGTCCACACGCTGGCCGACGAGACCAAGCGCCGGCTGTACGCACCCCGGTTCCAGGGCCGCCGGCTGATGCAGGGCGAAGAGCTGGCGACCAGCCTGCTGCGCGGCAACTGGCTGTACTTCCCCTCGTTGGTCTGGCGGACCGACCTGGTGCGGGAGATCGGCTTCCGGGACGACGTCGAGATCATCCAGGACCTGGCCCTGGTGATCGACCTGCTCCAGGCCGGCGGCTCCATGGTCATCGACGACACGCTCTGCTTCCAGTACCGCCGGCACACCTCCAGCGCCTCCGCGCGCACCGCGGCCAGCGGCGTCCGGTTCATCGAGGCCCGCCAGTTCTTCCTCTCGGTGGCCGACCGGCTGGACGCCCAGGGCTGGTCCAAGGCCGCCCGGGCGGCCCGCTGGCACACCTCGACCCGCCTGCACGCGATCACCCTGCTCCCCGGGGCCGTCAAGTCGGGCCAGCGGGCCGGCGTCAAGCGGTTGCTCAAGTTCGCCACGGCCACCGCCAAGTCCCGCTGACCCTCCTCACCCCTCCCCCGATCGGAGCCCTCGCATGACCGAAGCCCGTAAGACCGTCGCCGTCCTCGGTGGCACCGGCACCCTCGGGCGGGTGCTGTGCTCCGCGTTCGTCGCGCAGGGCTACGACGTGCTCAGCGTGGCCCGCACCGCGCCCGCCGTGCCGACGGCCGGCCGGTTCGTCCAGCTCGACGTGAGCACCGCCCCGGTGGCGGACCTCACCGCGTTCCTCGACCGCGAGCAGGTCTCGCTGGTCGTCAACGCGGCCGGCAGCCCGTGGGGCCTGTCCGAGGAGCAGATGCAGGTCACCTACGTGGTGCTGGTCGAGCACCTGCTGGAGGCCATCCCCGCGATGGCGGCCCCGGCGCGCCTGGTCCACCTCGGCAGCGTGCACGAGGCCGGACTGGCCCCGGTCGGCGTCAGCCAGCGGGAGGACGGCCCGGTCAACCCGGTCAACCCGTACGGCCGGCTCAAGCTGGTCGCCACCGACCTCGTGGTGAAGGCCGTCGAGGCCGGCACGATCGACGGCGTGGTGCTGCGCCTGGCGCACTCGCTCGGCGCGGGCCAGGCGAACAACAGCCTGCTGGGCGTCATCACCGGCAAGCTGAACGCGGCCCGGCAGGCCGGCGAGACCGCGCAGCTGTCGCTTCAGCCGCTGGCCGCCGAGCGGGACTTCATCAACATCGAGGACACCGCGGACGCGATCGTCGCCGCGGCCCGGCCGACCCGCAGCCCGCTGATCCACATCGGCACCGGCCGGGCGACCACCGCCCGTTCCGCCGTCGAATCGCTGATCGAGGTCAGCGGCGTTCCGGTGGAGATCACCGAGGTCCCGGCCCCCGGCGACGGCGGCCCGGAGACCGAGTGGCAGCAGATGGACATCTCGATCGCCCGCGAGGAGCTCGGCTGGGAGCCGAAGCGCACCATCCGCGCCGCCGTCGAGGCGATGTGGCTGGCCAAGGTGAACGCGCCGGAGGAGCAGTACAGCACCCCCGTGCAGTGACGTGGCGCGCCACGCGCGCGAAGGGGTCGGCCCCCGGGAACCAGGTTCCCGGGGGCCGACCCCTTTTTCCGGCACGTCGCGTTTCCGGCACGTCGCACCCGGAAAGGCCCGCGCCCGGAAAAGGGAGGAGCCCCCGGCGGACGACTCGCGTCCACCGGGGGCTCCCCGCTGACCAAGGGGTCAGAGCGTCAAATTACTTGACGATCTTGGTGACCTGGCCGGCGCCGACGGTGCGGCCACCCTCACGGATGGCGAACTTCAGGCCCTCCTCCATGGCGACGGGCTGGATCAGCGCGACGGTCATGGCGGTGTTGTCGCCCGGCATGACCATCTCGGTGCCCTCGGGGAGGGTCACGACGCCGGTCACGTCCGTGGTACGGAAGTAGAACTGCGGGCGGTAGTTGTTGAAGAACGGGGTGTGACGGCCACCCTCGTCCTTCGACAGGATGTAGGCCTGGGCCTCGAAGTCGGTGTGCGGCGTGACCGAACCCGGCTTGATGATGACCTGGCCGCGCTCGACGTCCTCGCGCTTGATGCCACGGAGCAGCAGACCGACGTTCTCACCGGCCTGGCCCTCGTCGAGCAGCTTGCGGAACATCTCGATACCGGTGACCGTGGTGGTGGTCTTGGTGGTCTTGATGCCGATGATGTCGACGGTCTCGTTGACCTTGAGGATGCCACGCTCGATACGACCGGTGACGACGGTGCCACGACCGGTGATCGTGAAGACGTCCTCGATCGGCATCAGGAACGGCTGGTCGGTGAGGCGAGCCGGGGTCGGGATGGCCTCGTCGACCGCGTGCATCAGGCCGAGGAGCTTCTCGCCCCACTCCTTGTCGCCCTCCAGCGCCTTCAGCGCGGAGACGCGGACGACCGGCAGGTCGTCGCCCGGGAACTCGTACTCGGAGAGGAGCTCACGGACCTCGAGCTCGACGAGCTCCAGGATCTCCTCGTCGTCCACCATGTCGGCCTTGTTCAGGGCGACAACGATGTAGGGGACGCCGACCTGGCGGGCCAGGAGGACGTGCTCCTTGGTCTGCGGCATCGGGCCGTCGGTGGCGGCGACGACGAGGATCGCACCGTCCATCTGGGCCGCACCGGTGATCATGTTCTTGATGTAGTCCGCGTGACCCGGGCAGTCGACGTGGGCGTAGTGACGCGCCTCGGTCTGGTACTCGACGTGCGCGATGGAGATGGTGATACCGCGCTGACGCTCTTCCGGCGCCTTGTCGATCTGGTCGAACGGCGTGAAGGGGTTGATCTCCGGGTACGCGTCGTGCAGCACCTTGGTGATGGCCGCGGTCAGCGTGGTCTTACCGTGGTCGATGTGACCAATGGTGCCGATGTTGACGTGGGGCTTCGTCCGCTCGAACTTCGCCTTCGCCACTGCAGTCCTCCTGAGGACAGTTCTGTACGCCGTACGACGTCAGTTGGTCTGGATCGGGTTTTGGAACGGGGCGCTGGTCGCGCCCCATGCCGTCCCGCGGGTGGGGGTGCCGGAGGGCTCCCGGGCGGAGCCCGGACGGGTGACGTCCGGGTGCCCTCCTTCTAGCCTAAAGGGTCTGATTCATCCCGAATTACCGGGACGTCACTCGCCCTTGGCCTTGGCGATGATGTCGTCCGCCACGTTCCGCGGAACCTCGGCGTACGAGTCGAACTGCATCGAGTAGCTTGCGCGACCAGAGGTCTTGCTGCGCAGGTCACCGACGTAGCCGAACATCTCGGACAGCGGCACCAGCGCCTTGACGACGCGGGCGCCGTGACGCTCCTCCATGGCACGGATCTGGCCACGGCGGGAGTTGATGTCGCCGATCACGTCGCCCATGTAGTCCTCGGGGGTGGTGACCTCGACGGCCATCATCGGCTCGAGCAGAGCCGGCGACGCCTTCTTGGCACCTTCCTTGAACGCCATGGAACCGGCGATCTTGAACGCGAGCTCGGACGAGTCGACGTCGTGCGACGCACCGTCGAGCAGGCTCACGCGAACGCCCTGGAGCGGGTAGCCGGCGAGCACGCCGAACTCCATGGCCTCCTGGCAACCGGCGTCGACCGAGGGGATGTACTCCTTCGGCACGCGGCCACCGGTGACCTTGTTGACGAACTCGTAGCCCTCGCCGGACTCCAGCGGCTCGATCGCGATCTGGATCTTCGCGAACTGGCCGGAACCACCGGTCTGCTTCTTGTGCGTGTAGTCGATGCGCTCGACGGCCTTGCGGATCGTCTCGCGGTACGCGACCTGCGGCTTGCCGACGTTGGCCTCGACCTTGAACTCACGGCGCATACGGTCGACCAGCACCTCGAGGTGCAGCTCGCCCATACCCGCGATGATGGTCTGGCCGGTCTCTTCGTCCGTGTTGACCTGGAAGGACGGGTCCTCCTCGGCCAGGCGCTGGATGGCGACACCCAGCTTCTCCTGGTCGCCCTTGGACTTGGGCTCGATCGCGACGCGGATGACCGGGGCCGGGAAGTCCATGGACTCCAGGATGACCGGCTGCTTCTCGTCGGACAGCGTCTCACCGGTGGTGGTCTGCTTCAGGCCCATGACGGCGATGATGTCGCCGGCGCCCACCGAGTCGATCTCCTCACGCTTGTTCGCGTGCATGCGGTAGATCTTGCCGATGCGCTCCTTCTTGCCCTTGACGGAGTTCAGCACCGAGGTGCCGGACTCCAGGCGGCCGGAGTACACGCGGACGAAGGTGAGCTTGCCCAGGTGCGGGTCAGACATGATCTTGAACGCGAGCGCGGCGAGCGGCTCGTCGTCCGAGGCCTGACGGACGATCTTCTCGTCGGGGTTGTTCGGCTTGGTGCCCTCGATGCCCTCGATGTCGAGGGGCGACGGCAGGTACTTCACAACCGCGTCGAGCAGGGGCTGGACGCCCTTGTTCTTGAACGCCGAGCCGCAGAAGATCGGGGTGAAGTCCGAGTTCAGCGTGCCCTTGCGGATCGCGGCGACCAGCAGCTCCTCGGGGATGTCCTCGCCCTCCAGGGCGAGCTCCATCACCTCGTCGCTGATGTTCGACACGGTGTCGATCAGGGCCTCGCGGTACTCCGCGGCCTGCTCGGCCAGGTCGGCCGGGATCTCGACGGTGTCGTACATCTCGCCCTTGGGGGCGTCGGCCGAGTAGACCAGGGCCTTCATCTTCACCAGGTCGACGACGCCGGTGAAGTCGGCCTCGGCACCGATCGGCAGCTGCATGACCAGCGGGGTGGCGCCGAGGCGGTCCACGATGGTCTGCACGCAGAAGAAGAAGTTGGCGCCCGTGCGGTCCAGCTTGTTGATGAAGCAGATGCGCGGGACGCCGTAGCGGTCAGCCTGCCGCCACACGGTCTCGGACTGGGGCTCGACACCGGCGACGCCGTCGAACACCGTCACGCCGCCGTCGAGGACGCGCAGCGAGCGCTCCACCTCGACGGTGAAGTCGACGTGACCCGGGGTGTCGATGATGTTGATCGTGTTCTCAACACCGTCGAGGTTCCAGTGGCAGGTCGTCGCGGCGGACGTGATGGTGATGCCGCGCTCCTGCTCCTGCTCCATCCAGTCCATGGTGGCAGCGCCATCGTGGACCTCACCGATCTTGTACGAGACACCGGTGTAGAACAGGATCCGCTCGGTGGTGGTGGTCTTGCCCGCGTCGATGTGCGCCATGATCCCGATGTTGCGGACCTTGGCGAGGTCAAGGGAGGTTGCAGCCATGGTGGCTCGTTCTCTCTCTGTCTAGTGACGGGGTTCGGACTACCAGCGGTAGTGCGCGAAGGCCTTGTTGGACTCGGCCATCTTGTGGGTGTCCTCGCGACGCTTCACGGAAGCGCCCAGGCCGTTGCTGGCGTCGAGGATCTCGTTGAGCAGACGCTCGGTCATGGTCTTCTCGCGACGGGCGCGGGAGTAACCGACCAGCCAGCGCAGCGCCAGGGTGTTGGCGCGGCCCGGGCGGACCTCGACCGGCACCTGGTAGGTGGCGCCACCGACGCGGCGGGACTTGACCTCGAGGGTCGGCTTGACGTTCTCCAGCGCGCGCTTCAGCGCGACAACCGGGTCGGCGCCGGTCTTCTCACGGACGCCCTCGAGGGCGCCGTAGACGATCCGCTCGGCGGTGGAGCGCTTGCCGTGCAGCAGGATCTTGTTGACCAGCGAGGTCACCAGCGGGGAGCCGTAGACCGGGTCGATGATGACCGGGCGCTTCGGGGCGGGGCCCTTACGAGGCATTCTTACTTCTCCTTCTTGGCGCCGTAGCGGCTGCGAGCCTGCTTGCGGTTCTTGACACCCTGGGTGTCGAGCGAACCGCGGATGATCTTGTAGCGGACACCAGGAAGGTCCTTCACACGGCCACCGCGGACCAGCACGATGGAGTGCTCCTGCAGGTTGTGGCCCTCGCCCGGAATGTAAGCGGTGACCTCGATCCCGCTGGTGAGGCGCACACGGGCGACCTTACGGAGAGCCGAGTTCGGCTTCTTCGGGGTGGTCGTGTACACACGCGTGCAGACGCCGCGGCGCTGGGGCGAACCCTTCAGTGCGGGCGTCTTGTTCTTCTCGACCTTGTCCTGCCGGCCCTTTCGGACCAGCTGCTGGATCGTAGGCACCGTTTCTCCGTTTTCTGTGTGCCAAGGCTTGGTGGAACTAACCTGCGGTGTGGCCCCCACTCTCCGACCCACGCGGTCGGGCGTGTTGGCCTTCTTCGGGGGAAGAATCACGGAATCCCGAGCTGAGCTGCGGCTACGGCACAGGCCGGGCGGGTGGAGTCTCCGCCACGGCGGCCGATCTGCTGGCACGCACAAGGACCCGGGCACACCCCAGGCACAAGGTCAGAGCGTACCTAGCGCACAGGCGGCGGTCAAAACAAATGGGGCGCGCCGGGGCGGGCGACCGAGCTGCGGCTCACTGCGGCGAGCCGCTGCCGGCCACCGCGACCACCAGAAGCACGAACGCCACCCATCCGGCAAGTGAGAGCCAGCCGAACACCAGGCCGAGAATCGCCAGGCCGTCGCCGTTCTCCCGGGTGCGGCGGATCTGGGAGCGGGCCATGTGGCCGGTGATCACGGCGGGCAGGCCGGTGAGGCCGCCGGTGAACACGCACAGGCCGCCGAGGATCGCCGAGGCCACCGCCAGGCCGTTGTGGCCCTGCGCGACCGGCAGCGGCGGCTGCTGCAGGAAGGTGGCCGGGACGGGCGCGCCGAACGGGGCCGCCATCGGCCCGGACGGCAGGTCGGCGACCAGGGTGGACAGCTCGCCGTAGGTGGCGGCCTGGTGGGCCGAGGCCATCCGCTGCTCGTACTCGGCGGCGCTGAGCCGGCCCTCGGCGTAGGCGGCCTTCAGGACGTCCACGGTGCGTTCGCGGTCGGCGTGCGCGGCGCGCATCACGGACTGCGATGTCGGCACCGGCTGCCAGGGCTGCTGCCCGTACGGCGCCGGCGTTCCCCACTGACCGGTCATGACGGCCACCTCCCGTTCCCCACGCTGCGCGTCGCTTCTCAGGATGCAGGACGAACGGCGGGTCCGGGTAGTTGCCGAATCGCCGGGGGTGAGCGACTGACGGTCGGTCAACCCGTTCGGCAATACCGCCACATGGGGGATGGAACGGTAAAGAAATGATCATAAGGTCGTGTAGATCGGCAACGACCGACCTCGACAAGGAGATCAGCTGCCATGGAGGCGACCACCCCGCCGCCCGCCGTCTCGATCCGCGACCTGTGGAAGCGCTTCGGTGCCCAGACCGCCGTCGCCGGACTGAACCTCGACCTGCCCGCCGGCTCGTTCATCGGGCTGGTCGGCCCGAACGGCGCGGGCAAGACCACCACCCTGTCGATGGTCACCGGCCTGCTCCGCCCCGACCGGGGCACCGTGCTGATAGACGGCACCGACGTCTGGCAGGACCCGGTCGCGGTCAAGTCCCGGATCGGCATCCTGCCCGAGGGCCTGCGGATGTTCGAGCGGCTCAGCGGACGCGAACTGCTCCAGTACAACGGCCGGTTGCGCGGCCTGCCCGGCCCCGAGACCGACCGCCGCGCCGAGGAACTGCTCGCCGTCCTCGACCTGACCGGCTCCGCCGACAAGCTGGTCGCCGACTACTCCACCGGCATGCGCAAGAAGATCGGCCTGGCCGCGGCGCTGCTGCACAACCCCGACGTGCTGTTCCTGGACGAGCCGTTCGAGGGCGTCGACCCGGTCTCCGCGCAGACCATCCGCGGCGTGCTGACCCGGTACGCCGCCTCCGGCTCCACGGTGGTGTTCTCCAGCCACGTCATGGAGCTCGTCGAGTCGCTGTGCGACTGGGTCGCCGTGGTCAATGCCGGCCAGGTGGTCGCCGCCGGGCCGCTCGACCAGGTGCGCGGCGAGACCTCGCTGCACCAGGCGTTCCTCGGGCTGGTCGGCGTCCGCGAGGACGACGGGCAGGCGCTCGGCTGGCTCGGTGGGGGCCACCAGTGAGCACCGCCGCCACCCCCGCGGACGACCGGGCCGTCGTCCGCGCGCTGGTCTCGCTCAAGGTCCGGCTGCTGCGCAACGGGCTGCGGCGCAGCCCCGGCCGGGCCGCCGGCTACCTGGCCGGCAGCGCCTTCGGGGCGCTGATCGCGCTGTCCGTGGCCGCCGGCCTGGTGGCGCTGCACGGGCGGACCGGCGCCGCCGACGCCGCCGCGGTGCTGACCGCCGGACTGGCCGTCGCCTGGACCGCCATGCCGCTGTTCTTCTTCGCCGGCGACGAGAGCGCCGACCCGACCCGGCTCACCATGCTGCCGCTGCGCCCGCCCGCCCTGCTGCGCGGCACCCTGTTCGGCAGCCTGGTCGGCCCGGGCCCGGTGCTCGGCCTGCTGGTGCTGGCCGGCGCGGCCGCCGCGGGCGGGCGGGGCGCGGCCTCCGCGGTGGTCGCGGTGGTCGCGGTGCCGCTGACCCTGGTGCTGCTGGTCACCCTGACCCGCTCGGTGGCGGCCGCCAATGCCCGGCTGCTGTCCAGCCGGCGCGGCAAGGACTTCGCGATCTTCGGCGGCCTGCTGTTCGCGGTGCTGATCCAGCTCGGCAACCTGGGCGTGCAGAGCGCCCTCCGGCAGCCCGACCGGAGCTTCGACCTGTCGGTGCTGCACCCGTACGCGTCCGTGGTGCGCTGGATCCCGCCGGTCTCCGCGATCGACGCGGTGCGCTCGGCCGGCGAGGGCGCCTACCTGGTCGCGGCGCTGCAACTGGCGCTCGCCGTCGGGCTGCTGGCCGTGCTGCTGCGCTGGTGGCTGCGGAGCCTGCAGGACCTGATGGTCTCCGGCGACGCCTCCACGCTGGTGAAGACCTCCTCGGTGCACTCCGGCTCGGGCTCCCGCGCCTGGCGTCTGCTGCCCGCCGGCCGGGCCGGCACGGCCGCCCAGCGGCACCTGCGCTACGCCTGGCGCGAGCCCCGGGCGAAGGCCGCGGTCTTCACCGGCATCGGCATGACCTGCGTGATCGCGGCGCTGTCGGTGGTCCAGGGCTGGGGCTCGGTGTACGTGATCGCGCTCGGCGCGCTGATGCTCGGCCTGCAGTCCGGCAACCTGTTCGGCATGGACGGCTCCGGGTTCTGGATGGTCGCCGCCACCCTGATCACCCGTCGGGACGCCCGCGACGAGCTGCGCGGCCGGGTGTTCGCCGTGCTGCTGTACGGCGTCGCCGTGCTGCTGCTGGCCGGCCCGGTGCTCGCCGCCGTCACCGGCCGGTGGCAGGAGCTCGCGCCCGCGCTCGGCATCGCCTTCGCCGTGCTGGGCACCAGCGTCGGCCTGGGCTGTCTGAGCAGCGTGTACGCCCCGTACGCGCTGCCCGCCGACGGCAACCCGATGCGCAGTGCCGCGCCCGGGCAGAACGGCGTGGTGATGCTGAACGCCTTCGGCTCGATGATCGGCGTCTCGGTGGGCTGCGCGCCGATCGGCATCACCCTCGGCATCCTGCTGGCCTCCCACTCCCCCGCCTGGCCGGTGCTGCCGGCCGGTCTGCTGTACGGCGCGGGGATGCTGCTGCTGGGCATCCGGATCGCGTCCGGCGGGCTGATCAAGCGGCTGCCGGAGATCCTCGCCCGGGTGATCGAGCGCTGACGGACCGTCGACCGGCCCCGGGCCCGCCGCTGTCGTGCGTGCGCGCCCGGGGCCGATGACGTCGTCCGCCGTCGGACCGTCGACGAGGACCCCGGTCCGGCCGCGATCGCCGCCGACCGCGCGTTCGACCCGGAGCCGGCCGGCACCGTCGGGCGGGCGCCCGCCGAGGGCCCGGCCGTCCGCTCCGCCGAGGGGGCCGCGCTGTCGGCGCCGCCCACCGCGGACCGCGCTTCGGCGCGGCAGCGGATCTCGCGCGGCGGGGACGCCCCGGCCGGTCGACCGGCGCGTTCCGGCAGCCCGCTCCGGCATCATGGGGAGCACCCCTCCCCCGCGCCCCAGGAAGCAGGACCGCCGTGACCAGCACCGATCAGCCCGTGGACGAGCTGCTGGCGGAGGCGGTGGGCCGGGTGACGGGCGCGCCGGCCGACGGGCTGGAGTTCGTGGTGGACGGCGCGGCCTCGCTGCTGGCGGCGTCCGCGGACCGGTGGCCGCTGGTGAGCCGGGCGCTGCTGGGCTTCGCGGAGCGGTCGGTGGGCCGGTGCTGGGCGGCGGGCTGGCGGCCGGCCGACCTGGTGCGGGTGGCGCGGCGCGAGCTGGGCCCGGTGCAGGTCGCGCTGGCGGTGGACCTGATCGCGGCGGAGAGCCGCCGGCATCCGGCCGCCGCGCTGGACCGGCGCTGGCGCGAGCAGCTGCGGGAGTTGGAGGCGGAGCCCTGGTGGGCGTCCGACGAGGCCTACCTGCAGGCGTTCGCGGACCGGCACCGGCTGGACCGGTTCGCGCTCGCCACGGCGGCCCTGGAGCTGCTGCGGGTGTGGGCGCTGCTGCCTCCGGTGCAGCCGGTGGGCCCGGCGCCGGGGCAGTCCGCGCCGCGGGCGAGCGCGCCGCGCAGCGGGGAGCCGCGGATGCTGGGGCGGATCCGGGCGCTGCTGGCGAAGGCGGAGTCGACGGCGTTCCCGGACGAGGCGGAGGCGCTGACCGCGAAGGCCCAGGAGTTGATGGCCCGTCACTCCATCGACGAGGCGCTGCTGTCGGCGGGCGGTCCGGCCGCGGACCAGCCGGCGGCGCTGCGGATCGGCGTGGACAACCCGTACGAGGGCCCGAAGACGATGCTGCTGGACGCGGTGGCGGCGGCGAACCGGTGCCGGGTGGTGTGGGCGAAGGAGTTCGGGTTCTGCACGGTGATCGGCTTCGACGCCGACCTGGACGGCGTCGAGCTGCTGTACACCTCGCTGCTGGTGCAGGCGACGGCGGCGATGCAGCGGGCGGGCAGCCGCAAGCACAAGGACGGCGCGGCCCGGACGAAGGCGTTCCGGCAGTCGTTCCTGGTGGCGTACGCGGCGCGGATCCGGGAGCGGCTGGCGGACGCCACCGAGCGGGCCACCGAGGACGCGGCGGCGGGCCGGCCGGCCGAGCCGGGCGGTGTCGAGGACGGCGGCGGGGCGCTGCCGGTGCCGACCGTGGACGGCGGGCTGCTGCCGGTGCTGGCGGCCCGGGCGGAGGCCGTGGACGATGCGGTGGGCAGGATGTTCCCGAAGCTGGTGTCGCAGCGGGTGCGGGTGAGCGACGGCGAGGGCTGGGTGGAGGGCCGGGCCGCCGCCGACCGGGCCACGCTGCACCGGGGTTCGGGCCGGATCGAACGCTGACGTAGGGTCGGCGCACATCACACAGGGGGGATCGGGATGGAGTTCTCGGAGCGGGTGCGCGGGTCGCTGGTCGGCGGCGCGCTGGGCGATGCGCTGGGCTGGCCGATCGAGTTCCTGCGGCTGGACAACATCCGGCGGCAGTACGGCGAGGCGGGCCTGACCGACCTGGCGGACTCCGACCGCGGCGGCCAGATCACCGACGACACGCAGATGACGCTGTTCACCGCGGAGGGCCTGCTGCGCGGCGGCCGCCGCGAGGACCTGCACTCGGCATACCGCCGCTGGTTCCAGACCCAGCGGCTGCCCGGCCCCGAGCGGTTCCCGGACGGCTGGCTGGCCGGGCAGGAGTTCCTGTACGCCTCCCGCGCGCCGGGCAACGCCTGCATGACGGGTGTGGTGCTGGACTTCACGGAGGCCGTCCCGTTCGGGCAGGACGGCCCGGTGAACCCGAACTCGAAGGGCTGCGGGACGGTGATGCGCTCGGCGCCGTTCGGCCTGGCCGGCCTGGGCGCGGACGAGGCGTTCCGGCAGGCGGCGCTGGCCGCGCAGCTGACGCACGGTCACCCGACGGGGTACCTGGCGGCGGGCGCGTTCGCCGCGCTGATCGAGCGGGTGGCGGCCGGGGTGCCGCTGCGGGCGGCGGTGGCCTCGACGCTGGCGCGGCTGGCGGCGATGCCGTCCCACGAGGAGACGACGGAGGCGCTGCGCCGGGCGGTGCGGGTGGCCGAGGAGGGTCCGGGTTCGCCGGAGTCCGTGGAGCGGGTCGGCCTGGGCTGGGTCGCCGAGGAGTGCCTGGCGATCGCGGTGTACGCGGCCCTGGTCGGCGCGGACGCCCGGGAGGCGCTGGTGCTGGCGGTGAACCACTCCGGCGACAGCGACTCCGCGGGCGCGGTCTGCGGCAACCTGGTGGGCGCGATGTACGGCCTGTCCGGGCTGCCCGCCGACTGGTGCGCGTTGGTGGAGGGCCGGGCGGTGCTCCTCCAGGTCGCCGACGACCTGGTGACCTTCGCCCACGGCGACCGGACGGCGCTCGCCGACCGCTACCCGCTGCCGGTCGGGTGACCGGATGGGGCTGAATCTGGAGAAGGTGTCGGCCGCCGCGCCCGGGCTGGTCGACCTGTACAAGTCCGCGCGGGTCAGTCTGACGAAGAGCGGGCTGCAGGACGTCCGGGCCGCCGTCTACCTGGTGCTCGACCGTTCCGGCTCGATGCGCCCGCACTACCGCTCCGGGGCCGTCCAGCACTTCGCCGAGCAGGTGCTGGCGCTCTCGGCGCACCTGGACGACGACGGGCGGGTGCCGGTGGTGTTCTTCTCCACCGGGGTGGACGGCGTCGCCGAGATCTCGCTCGACGACCACCGGAACCGGATCGGCCGCCTGCACTCCGCGTTGGGACACATGGGCCGGACCAACTACCACCTGGCGATGAAGGCCGTCATCCGGCACTACCAGCGCTCGGGGGCGACCGACCCGGCGCTGGTGGTGTTCCAGACCGACGGCGGCCCGACCTCGCGGGCGGCGGCCCGGGACATGCTCTGCCTGGCCGCCGAACTGCCGATCTACTGGCAGTTCGTGGGCTTCGGCGACCCCGCCGACCAGGAGTTCGCCTTCCTCCGCCGACTGGACGAACTCCCCGTCCCGGCCACACGGCCGGTCGACAACGCCGGCTTCTTCCCGGCCGGCCGCAACCCGCGGGCCCTCGCCGACGCCGACCTGTACGACCGCCTGCTGACCGGCTTCCCGGACTGGCTGGCCGCCATGGGCCTGAACTGACAACACCCAGCCGGCCCGGCCGGGAAACGAGTCGGCAGCAGCCTGCGGCACGGCCGACTCGCCGCCACGGGCCTGAGCTGACAGCGCACAGCCCCCGCGGCCGGAAGCCGGACAGTCAGCACGGCGGGCACCTGCCTTCGCGCCCGCCGCCCGGCCGTCCGCCCGACACCGGCCCGAGCAGCGCCACGCCGACCCCGCCCCACCCCCGCCCAGCTCGCCGCCCACGCCCCTGCCGGAAACCCCTCCGGGCCCGGACGCGAACCAGCCGCACAACAAGCACCTGCCTCCGTACCCCGACGCCCGGCTGCCCGGCCGCCCCGCCGTCGTCGGCCCGAGCGGTGGAGCGCCGGCCCCGGCCCGTCGGGAACGCCGGGCCGGGGTCAGTCCCAGAGCGCGCCGAAGGCGAGCAGTTCCTTGCGGTACTCGATCCGCTCGACCCACTCGCCGGGCCAGGCGCTCTCGCCGTGCCGGGCGCCGGCGAACGCTCCGGCCAGGCAGGCGAGCGAGTCGGAGTCGCCGGCGGAGACGGCGGCCCGGCGGACGGCGGCGACCGGGTCGTCGGGGAGCAGCAGGAAGCAGAGCAGCGCGGTGGCGAAGGCCTCTTCGGCGACCCAGCCCTCGCCGGTCCGCTCGCACGGGTCGGCGTCGACCTCGTCGGCGGCGAGCGCGGCGTCGAGCCGGTCGAGGGCGAGGAGGCATTCGTCCCAGCCGCGCGCGATGAATTCCTCGGGCGAGCCGAAGTGGTCCCGGGCGGCGAGGTCGCCGAGCCAGAACTCGTCGTAGTGGGTGCGCTGTTGGCGGGCGTGGGCGCGGAGCCGGGCGGGGAGTTCGGCCGGGTCGACGCCCTGGGCGAGCCAGCGGACGGTGAACGCGGTGAGTTCGCCGGCGGCCAGCGCCGTCGGGTGGCCGTGGGTGAGGCCGGACTGGAGCTGGGACGCCCCGGACACCTGTCGGTCCGTCAGTTCCCGGACCAGGCCGAGCGGGGCGACCCGCATGTTGGCGCCGCAGCCCTTGGAGCCGATGTCGGACGCGTCCTGCCAGGGCCCGCCGGTGGACAGCCGGAAGCAGGACCGCAGGCAGGTCATGCCGGGGGCCCGGTTGTTGTCCGGGGAGCGCCACCAGTCCACGAACTCCTCGCGGAGCGGCAGTTCGAGGCGCAGCGGGACGAGCGGGCCCTCCGCCAGACCGGTGCGCAGGGCGCGGGCGAGCGCCAGCGTCATCTGGGTGTCGTCGGTGACCTGGGCCTTCTTCGGCAGCGGGAGCTGCCGCCAGTCCGGGCTGAGCAGCCCGATCTCCTGGGTCGTCAGGAACTCGGTGCGCTTTCCCAGTGCGTCGCCGATCGCCAGTCCCAGCATCGCTCCCGTCGCCCGCCCCACGGCGCACCCCTCTCAGATCTCGACCAGCAGTTCCTTGAGTCCGCGGATCACGTAGCCGGGGTTCCATTCGGGTTCGCGCACCAGCGTCAGCCCGGGGGCCTTGCGGAGCAGCGCTCCGTAGGACTCGGTGAGTTCGAGTCTGGCAAGCGGCGCGCCGAGACAGAAGTGAATTCCGGCGCCGAAGGTGATGTGCGGGTTGTCGGCGCGGCCCAGGTCGAGCCGGTCGGGGTCGGCGAAGCGTTCCGGGTCGCGGTTGGCGGAGCCGAACAGCAGGGCGACCTCGGAGCCGCGCGGGATCGTCACGCCGCCGACCTCGATGTCCTCCAGCACCCAGCGTTCGAACATCTGCAGCGGGGTGTCGTAGCGCATCAGCTCTTCGATGGCGGTGGGCAGCAGTTCGTCCACCGCGCCGCGCAGCCGGGCGAGTTCGCCGGGGTTGCGGAGCAGCGCCCACCAGCCGTTGCCGGTGGTGTTGACGGTCGCCTCGTGGCCGGCGTTCAGCAGCAGCACGCAGGTGGAGATCATCTCCTGCTCGCTGAGCACCTGCCCGTCCTCGGCGGCCTGGGCCAGCGCGCTGATCAGGTCGGCGCCCGGCTGCTCGCGCCGACGGCGGATCAACTCCCGCAGGTAGGCGGAGAATTCGAGGCTGGCGGTGACCGCCCGGCGGGCCGTCTCCTCGGACGGGTTGAGCTCGAACATCCCGGTGATGTCGGACGACCAGGGCCGCAGCAGGTGCCGGTCCGACTCCGGGACGCCGAGCATCTCGGCGATCACCGCGACCGGCAGCGGCTCGGCGACCTTCGCGATCAGGTCGCCGCCGCCGTCGGCGAGCAGCCCGTCGACCAGCTCGCCGGCCAGTCGCTGCACGGTCGGGCGCAGCGACTCCACCATGCGCGGGGTGAACGCCTTGGAGACCAGCCGGCGGATCCGGGTGTGGTCGGGGCCCTCCAGGTCCAGCAGGCCGTAGTCGTTCAGGGTGTGGAACGGCTCGTGCGCCGGGTTCGGCGCGTCCTGCCCGAACTCCTCGTGGCTGAACCGGTGCGTGAACGTCCGCCCCAGCCGCCGGTCCCGCAGCAGCGCGTTGACGTCCGCGTACCGGGAGACCAGCCACTGGTCGCTCGGCTCGTAGTGGACGACCGGCGACTGCTCGCGCAGCGCGGCGTACGCCGGGTACGGGTGGGCCACGAACTCGGCCGACCACGGATCGAAGGCATCAAGCGCCATGGAGGTGTCTCCCTGCTCGTCAGATTGCCATCGTATGCCGCCCGACCTGCGGGTTTACCCTCAGCCCCGGGCCAGGTCGCCGTCCACCAGGCGACGCACCAGCTTCGGCAGCGCCTCCGAGATCGGCTCCCGGATCACCTCGTGCGCCTCCCCGTCGTACGGGGTGGGCTCGCCGTTCACCACGATCAGCTTCGCGCCGTGCTCCAGCGCGATCCGCGGCAGCAGCGCCGCCGGATGCACCTGGAGCGAACTGCCCACCGCCACGAAGACCTGGCACCCCTTGGCGATCGCGTCCGCCTGCGTCAGCACCCGCTCGTCCAGCGTCTCGCCGAACATCACCGTGCGCGGCCGCAGTACCCCGCCGCACTGCTCGCACGCCGGGTCGTCCTCCCCCGCCGCGACCCGCTCCAGCGCCGCCGCCATCGGCCCGACGGCCTTGCACCTCTCGCACTGCACCTCGGTGGCGGTGCCGTGCAGCTCGATCACCTTCCGGGCGGTCAGCCCCGCCGCCTGGTGCAGGCCGTCCACGTTCTGCGTCAGCACCCGCATCGGCACGCCCGACCGCTCCAGCTCCACCAGCGCCCGGTGCCCGGCATTCGGCTTCGCGTCGACCGCCCCGGCGTCCCGCCGCATCAGCCAGGACCGGCGCCGCACCTCGGTGCTCGCCAGGTACGGGCCGATCGTCACCAGCTCCTGCGCACTCGGATCGCGCTGCCAGAGGCCCTGCGGGCCGCGATAGTCGGGAATCCCCGAATCCGTGGAGATCCCCGCACCCGTCAACACCGCCACCAGTGGACGCTTCTCAGTCATGCCCGGGACGGTACGGCCCGCAGCCCGCCTTGACCACCGGTTATCACCGGCCAGAACGCCGCCAGGTACAGCGCCGCACCGATCGGCATGAAGTCCAGCGACATCCCCATCAGCACCGTCCCCGCCAGCACCAGCACCGGGCTCCACCACCGCACCACCCGACGCGCCGTCAGCAGCACCAGCAGCCCCAACAGCCCGACGTACAGCAGCAGCGGGACCACCGTGTACACCAGCGGCATCACCCCCGGCACCGACTGCACCCGGTCGAACAACTCGCTGCGCGCCGCCTCGTCCGCGGAGACCGCGTTCGCGTACAGGTCGATCGCACTCTGCGCGAGACCCGCCGCGACGCCCGCCAGCCCCGCCCCCAGCCACACCTTGCCCCAGCCGCCGCGCTCGCCGCCCAGCCGCCACAGTTCCACCATGCCCAGGCCCATCAGCGCCAGCCCCGCGAACAGCGCGACATGCCCGACCGTCCAGCCGATCCCCACCCCCCGCGACCCCGGCACCAACCGCACCGCCCCGTACGCCGCCAGCAGCCCCGCCGACCATCCCAGCGCCCGACGCCCCGTCACCATTTCCCAGCCCCTCCGCACCCGTGCCGTTCTCGACACCCCCAACCCTCCCGCGCGGGACTGCGGCGCAACTCCCCCTCAACGGTGAAACCGGACCCTCCCTTCCAAGGGGGAAAACCCTGAACCAGGATCAGGGACGAGAGCGGGTGCGACCCCAGGGACGTGTTCGCCACTCCCCCGCCGTCACCGCCCCCGCCTCGTACGCGAACACCACCGCAGACACCCGGTCCCGCAGCCCCCGCTTCTGCGACCCGGGCCGGCAGGCCCTCCGTCCACTTCCCCGTTCGCGCGCCCTCTCGCCTCGCCGGGCGGCCGCCGCGCCCGAGAACGCCGAAGGGCGCCCCCGGCCGGGAGCGCCCCTGACGATGCGTCAATGCCGGGGCGTCACAGCAGCCGCTTGATCTCTCCGCGGGCCCGGTAGAACCCGCCGGACGCGGACTCCCGGACCTCCGCCACCAGGTAGCGCGCGCCGGCCACCCGGACGTCCTTCGGGAACTGCACCCGCCAGGACGGGTCGAAGCCGGGCGAGACCACCCGCACCCGCAGCCGGGCGCCGTCGGCGACGCACTCCACCTCGATGCCGGCGCCGCCCGCCGCTGCCGCGGTGACGGTGACGGTCTCCAGCTCCGCGGACGACTCCACCCGGGCGAAGCCGCGGCCGGTCACCTCGGCGGTGGCCGGCAGGGTGCCCTGCTCGGCGGCCTGCACGGCGCCCGGCGAGGCGTCCAGGCAAGCCAGCGAGCCGTCGGTGGTGACGACGTACAGCCGCCCGTCGCGGTACTGCATGCTGTACGCGGAGCCGCAGCCGGTGCCGAGCTTCCACAGCCGGGTGCCGTCGGCGGCGAAGCAGTAGACGGACGAGTGGTTGTCGCCCGCGAACACGTACTCGCCGTCCGGGGAGGCCGCGCAGGAGAACACCGCGGCGTCGCAGTGGTACGCGGTGACCTCGGCGCCGTCGGACTTGCGCAGCCGGTGCACCCAGCCCTGCGAGGTGCCGGCGAACACCTCGTCCCGCTCCTGCCAGCCGAACAGCACCTGGCCCTTGGTGCGGGTGTGCCACTGCTGGTCGCCGCCGCGCTTCGCGTACCGGGTGACGCCCGCCGAGTAGCCGTGGTAGACGGAGTCGGCGTCGCAGCGCACCATCCAGCCGGCGCTGCCGTCGGCCTTGCGCCGCCACTGGAACTCGTCCTCGTGGTCGACGGTGGTCAGCCCGCCGCGCGCGTCGGCGACGCCGAGCACGCCGTCGTGGATGTCCAGCCAGTAGATGTCGACGTCCTGGGCGATCTCGTACGCCACCCGCGGCACCTTGCCGCCGAGGTCGTACACCTTGCCGTCGTCGCAGCCGGCGTAGATCCACCAGTCGTCGGCGACGATGCACTTGACGCCGTCGGGCAGGCCGAACCGGCCGGTGACCTCGCCGTCCCTGGTCAGCGTGTAGACGTCGCCGCTCTCGTTGCCGACCCAGGCGTGCTCCTCGCCGACGTACACCCCGAACGCGGGCGAGCCGGAGCGGAAGCGCCACAGCAGCGGCGCCTGGCGGGCGGTGGAACGGGTCGAGGTGATCTGTCGGCGCGTCACCGCCCGGCGCTGGCGCACCCCCCGGACCGCCGGGGCGTAGCCCTTGCGGACCTTCTCGCCGATCTTCTTGGCGGCCGTCGCGGCGGCCTTCTCCGCGCTCGGGCAGAGCGTGGTCTTCGTCGTGCCCGGCTCGCCGATCCGGCCGTAGCGGATCGTCAACTCGGCGCCCTTGACCGTGACTTCGTAGAACTTGTGGGCACTGCCCTGGTCCTCGGAGAGCTCCAGGTAGGTCACCTGCGGGTCTGCGGAAACGGTGGCGGACATGACCGACGCCCCTTTCGGGCACAGAGTTCGGGGGTGCCGGCGGGGCCTCGCCGCCTGCCGACACACCTCAACCTATGCCCCGCCACCGACAGTTCGGCCCGCCGGTCAGCCGTTCTCCACCTGCACGCCGCCGCTGTCGGCGTGGGCGATCAGGACGTGCGGCGCCCCGGGCGTCGAGGGCACCTTCACCTGGGTGCCGCCGCTGTCGGCGCGCGCGTCCACCTGGTACTGCTGCCCCGCCGGCACCTTCAGCTGCACGCCGCCGGAGTCGGTGGTCAGCTCCGCCCGGTCCGGCGCCTCGGCGAACCGGGCCTCCACCCCGCCGGAGGTCACCGACAGCTTCACGTTCTTCGACTTCAGGCCGGAGGCGTTGATCCCGCCGGAGGTCACGGTGGCGTCCACGTCGCCCGCCACGTCGTGCAGCTGGATGCCGCCGCTGGTCTGGGTGAGCTTCAGCTTGGTGCCGGCCGGGACGTGCACCTCGTAGCCGATCCCGCAGCTGGAGCACGAGTAGGTCAGCTTCAGCACCCCGTCCTTGAGCTCGTGGCTGCCCTGCGGCTCCTGGTCCCGCCAGGACCGCTTCTCCACCACCCGCACCGGCCCGTCGCCGACCCGGACGTCGATGCCGCCGGTGGTCCCGTCGACCACCAGCTGATCGACCTGCCCGGGCACCTCGTACGACACCGTCTTGCGCTGCTGATCGCCCCACGGCCCGCAGCCCACCGCCCCGACCACCAGCAGCCCCACGACCGCCGCCGCCCCCATGATCCGCTTCACCGCGTGTCCTCCTTTTCGACTCCCCCGAGTCTCCCGCCTGCCGGGGGCGGTGCGCCTCCCTCCACGGAGTGGTTCTGCCGCCTCCGTCCCCAGGGGGATCCCCTAGGTGGACCCTGGGGCCGGGAACGCCGCAGGGCGGCCACCCCGAGTGGGGTGACCGCCCTGCGGTTCAGCCGAAGGATCAGCCGGTGTACGGACCGTAGTCGTAGTCGTCCAGCGGGACGGCCTGACCGGAGCCCGCGCCGAACGGCGACAGGTCGTAGTCGTCGTAGCCGACGGCCGAGTACATCGCGGCCTTGGCCTCTTCGGTCGGCTCGACCCGGATGTTGCGGTAGCGGGGCAGACCCGTACCGGCCGGGATGAGCTTACCGAGGATGACGTTCTCCTTGAGGCCCAGCAGCGGGTCCGACTTGGCGTGGATCGCCGCGTCGGTCAGCACCCGGGTCGTCTCCTGGAAGGAGGCGGCCGACAGCCAGGACTCGGTGGCCAGCGAGGCCTTGGTGATACCCATCAGCTGCGGACGGCCGGAGGCGGGGTGACCGCCCTCGGACACCACGCGGCGGTTCTCCTGCTCGAAGCGGCCGCGCTCGACCAGCTCGCCCGGCAGCAGCTCGGCGTCGCCCGACTCGATGATCGTCACGCGGCGGAGCATCTGCCGGATGATGATCTCGATGTGCTTGTCGTGGATCGACACACCCTGCGAGTTGTAGACCTTCTGGACTTCGGCGACCAGGTGGATCTGGACGGCACGCTGGCCCATGATCCGCAGCACGTCGTGCGGGTTGGTGGCGCCGACGGTCAGCTTCTGGCCGACCTCGACCGCCTCGCCCTCGCTGACCAGCAGCTTGACGCGCTTGGAGACCGGGTAGGCGATCTCGTCCGAGCCGTCGTCGGGGGTGACGACGACCTTGCGGGTCTTCTCGGTGTCCTCGATCCGGACGCGACCCTGCGCCTCCGAGATCGGGGCCACACCCTTGGGGGTACGGGCCTCGAAGAGCTCGACGACACGCGGCAGACCCTGGGTGATGTCGTCACCGGCCACACCACCGGTGTGGAAGGTACGCATGGTCAGCTGGGTGCCGGGCTCACCGATGGACTGGGCGGCGATGATGCCGACCGCCTCACCGATGTCGACCAGCTTGCCGGTGGCCAGCGAGCGGCCGTAGCAGAAGGCACAGGTGCCGACCGCGGACTCACAGGTCAGGATCGAGCGGACCTTGACCTCGCTCACGCCGTGCCGGATCAGCTCGTCCATCAGGACGTCGCCGAGGTCGGTGTTGGCGGTGGCGATCAGCTTGCCGTCGACAGTGATGTCCTCGGCGAGCATGCGGGCGTAGACGCTGGTCTCGACGTCGTCGGCCTTGCGCAGGACACCGTCCGCGCCGACCGAGCCGATCGTCAGCTTGAGGCCGCGCTCGGTGCCGCAGTCCTCCTCGCGGATGATCACGTCCTGCGAGACGTCCACCAGACGACGGGTCAGGTAACCCGAGTCGGCGGTACGCAGCGCGGTGTCGGCCAGACCCTTACGGGCACCGTGGGTGGAGATGAAGTACTCCAGCACGGACAGGCCCTCACGGAACGAGGCCTTGATGGGACGGGCGATGGTCTCGTTCTTCGCGTTCGACACCAGACCACGCATACCGGCGATCTGACGCATCTGCATCATGTTTCCGCGCGCGCCCGAGTCGACCATCATGAAGATGGGGTTCGTCTTCGGGAAGTTCGCGGCCATCGCGTCGGCGACCTCGTTGGTCGCGCGGGTCCAGATGCCGATGAGCTCGGACTTGCGCTCGTTGTCGGTGATCAGGCCGCGCTCGTACTGACGCTGGACCTTCTCCGCCTGCGCCTCGTAGCCCTCCAGGATGGCGGGCTTGCTCGGCGGGACGATGACGTCCGAGATCGAGACGGTGACACCGGAACGGGTCGACCAGTGGAAGCCGGCCGCCTTCAGGTTGTCGAGCGCCGCGGCGACGACGACCTTCGGGTAGCGCTCGGCGAGGTCGTTGACGATCGCCGACAGCTGCTTCTTGCCGACCTCGTAGTCGACGAACGGGTAGTCCTCGGGCAGCAGCTCGTTGAAGAGCGCACGACCCAGGGTGGTGGTGATCCGGAACGGCTCACCCTCGGTCCAGGTCGGCTGACCCTCCTCGTCCACCGGAGCGACCCAGCCGCGCGGCGGCACGGTGCCGGCCGCCAGACGCAGGTCGATCGGGGCCTGGACGTCCAGGTCGCGGGCGTCGAAGGCCATGATCGCCTCGGCGGTCGAGGAGAAGGAACGGCCCTTGCCCTTGACCTCCTCGCGGTCCGAGGTGAGGAAGAACAGGCCCAGCACCATGTCCTGGGTCGGCATGGTGACGGGGCGACCGTCGGCCGGCTTCAGGATGTTGTTCGAGGACAGCATCAGGATGCGGGCCTCGGCCTGCGCCTCCGCGGACAGCGGCAGGTGCACGGCCATCTGGTCACCGTCGAAGTCCGCGTTGAACGCGGTGCAGACGAGCGGGTGGATCTGGATGGCCTTGCCCTCGACCAGCTGCGGCTCGAAGGCCTGGATGCCGAGGCGGTGCAGGGTGGGCGCACGGTTCAGCAGCACCGGGTGCTCGGCGATGACCTCTTCGAGGACGTCCCACACCACGGGGCGTGCGCGCTCGACCATGCGCTTCGCCGACTTGATGTTCTGCGCGTGGTTCAGGTCGACCAGGCGCTTCATCACGAACGGCTTGAAGAGCTCCAGCGCCATGGCCTTCGGCAGACCGCACTGGTGCAGCTTGAGCTGCGGGCCGACGACGATGACCGAACGGGCCGAGTAGTCGACTCGCTTGCCGAGCAGGTTCTGGCGGAAACGACCCTGCTTGCCCTTCAGCATGTCGCTGAGGGACTTCAGCGGGCGGTTGCCCGGGCCGGTGACCGGACGGCCGCGGCGGCCGTTGTCGAACAGCGCGTCGACGGCCTCCTGCAGCATGCGCTTCTCGTTGTTCACGATGATCTCGGGCGCGCCGAGGTCGAGAAGCCGCTTCAGGCGGTTGTTGCGGTTGATGACGCGGCGGTACAGGTCGTTCAGGTCGGAGGTGGCGAAGCGGCCACCGTCGAGCTGGACCATCGGACGCAGGTCCGGCGGGATCACCGGGACGCAGTCCAGCACCATGCCCTTGGGCTTGTTGCTGGTCTGCAGGAAGGCGGAGACGACCTTGAGGCGCTTGAGCGCACGGGTCTTCTTCTGGCCCTTGCCGGTACGGATGATCTCGCGGAGGCGCTCGGCCTCCTCGCCCAGGTCGAAGGACTCCAGGCGGTCCTTGAGGGCCGCCGCGCCCATCGAGCCGGAGAAGTAGGTGCCGAAGCGGTCGCGCAGCTCGCGGTAGAGCAGCTCGTCGCCCTCGAGGTCCTGGACCTTGAGGTTCTTGAAGCGGGCCCACACCTCGTCCAGGCGGTCGATCTCGCGCTGGGTGCGGTCGCGGAGCTGCTTCATCTCGCGCTCGGCGCCCTCACGCACCTTGCGGCGGACGTCGGCCTTGGCGCCCTCGGCCTCCAGCTCGGCCAGGTCGGACTCGGCCTTCTTGGCCCGGGCCTCCAGGTCGGAGTCACGGCGGTTCTCGATCTGCTGGCGCTCGACCGAGACGTGCGCCTCCAGGGAGGGGAGGTCGCGCTGACGGCGCTCGTCGTCCACCCAGGTGATCATGTAGGCGGCGAAGTAGATGACCTTCTCGAGGTCCTTCGGCGCGAGGTCGAGCAGGTAGCCCAGACGCGACGGGACACCCTTGAAGTACCAGATGTGGGTGACCGGGGCGGCCAGCTCGATGTGGCCCATCCGCTCACGGCGCACCTTGGCGCGGGTCACCTCGACGCCGCAGCGCTCACAGATGATGCCCTTGAAGCGGACGCGCTTGTACTTACCGCAGTAGCACTCCCAGTCCCGGGTGGGACCGAAGATCTTCTCGCAGAAAAGGCCGTCCTTTTCCGGCTTCAGCGTGCGGTAGTTGATGGTCTCCGGCTTCTTCACCTCGCCGTGCGACCACTGGCGGATGTCGTCGGCGGTGGCCAGTCCGATGCGGAGCTCGTCGAAGAAGTTGACGTCAAGCACTGGTCGTCAAGCCCTCTTTCGTGATTCGAGAGTCTGTCTGTTGGTCTGAGGGGGGCCTGGGGGCGGGCCGGCTGTCTTGTTCAGGGACAGCCGGCCCGACCTCCGTCAGACCTCTTCGACGCTGCTCGGCTCGCGCCGGGACAGGTCAATGCCGAGCTCCTCGGCGGCGCGGAACACGTCCTCGTCGCTGTCCCGCATCTCGATGGACTGGCCGTCCGAGGACAGCACCTCCACGTTGAGGCAGAGCGACTGCATTTCCTTGATGAGGACCTTGAAGGACTCGGGAATGCCGGGCTCGGGGATGTTCTCGCCCTTGACGATGGCCTCGTAGACCTTCACACGGCCGAGGACGTCGTCGGACTTGATGGTGAGCAGCTCCTGCAGCGCGTACGCGGCGCCGTATGCCTCAAGGGCCCACACCTCCATCTCACCGAAGCGCTGACCACCGAACTGCGCCTTACCACCGAGCGGCTGCTGGGTGATCATCGAGTACGGGCCGGTCGAACGGGCGTGCAGCTTGTCGTCGACCAGGTGGTGCAGCTTGAGGATGTACATGTAGCCGACCGAGATCGGCATCGGGAACGGCTCGCCGGAGCGGCCGTCGAACAGCCGAGCCTTGCCGGTGGAGTTCACCAGGCGCTCACCGTCACGGGTGAGGGTGGTGTTGTCCAGCAGACCGGTGATCTCGTCCTCGCGGGCGCCGTCGAAGACGGGGGTGGCGAGGTTGGTGCCGCCCTCGACCGTGTCGGCGCCGATCGCCTGGAGGCGCTTGGCCCACTCGTCGGCGAGGCCGGAGACGTCCCAGCCCTGCTTGGCGAGCCAGCCGAGGTGGATCTCCAGAACCTGTCCCGGGTTCATTCGGGACGGGACACCCAGCGGGTTCAGGATGATGTCGACCGGGGTGCCGTCCTCCAGGAACGGCATGTCCTCGACCGGCAGGATCTTGGAGATGACACCCTTGTTGCCGTGACGGCCGGCCAGCTTGTCACCGTTGGTGATCTTGCGCTTCTGGGCGACGTAGACGCGGACCAGCTGGTTCACGCCCGGGGGAAGCTCGTCCCCCTCCTCGCGGTCGAAGACGCGGACGCCGATGACCTTGCCGGACTCACCGTGCGGCACCTTCAGCGAGGTGTCGCGGACCTCACGGGCCTTCTCACCGAAGATCGCGCGGAGCAGGCGCTCCTCCGGGGTCAGCTCGGTCTCACCCTTCGGGGTGACCTTGCCGACCAGGATGTCGCCGGTGACGACGTCGGCGCCGATCCGGATGATGCCGCGCTCGTCGAGGTCGGCGAGGACCTCCTCGGAGACGTTCGGGATGTCCCGGGTGATCTCCTCGGGGCCCAGCTTGGTGTCACGGGCGTCGACCTCGTGCTCCTCGATGTGGATCGAGGAGAGGACGTCGTCCTGGACGAGGCGCTGCGACAGGATGATCGCGTCCTCGTAGTTGTGGCCCTCCCACGACATGAACGCCACGAGGAGGTTCTTGCCGAGGGCCATCTCGCCCTCGTCGGTGCACGGGCCGTCGGCCAGCACCTGGCCGGCCTCCACCCGGGAGCCCTCGTCCACGAGCACCTTCTGGTTGAAGGCGGTGCCCTGGTTGGAGCGGGTGAACTTGGCGGCGCGGTAGGTGTTGTACGTGCCGTCGTCGTTGGCGACGGTGACGTAGTCGGCCGAGACCTCCTGCACCACACCGGCCTTGTCGGCGGTGATGACGTCCGCGGCGTCGACGGCGCAGCGGTACTCCATGCCGGTGCCGACCAGCGGCGCCTCGCTGCGGAGCAGCGGGACGGCCTGGCGCATCATGTTCGAGCCCATCAGCGCGCGGTTGGCGTCGTCGTGCTCGAGGAAGGGGATCATGGCGGTCGCGACCGACACCATCTGGCGCGGCGAGACGTCCATGTAGTCGATCTCGGTGCCGGGGATGTAGTCGATCTCGCCGCCACGGCGGCGGACCAGGACACGCGGCTCGGCGAAGGTCAGCTCCGCGGTCAGCGGGGCGTTGGCCTGCGCGATGACGTAGCGGTCCTCCTCGTCGGCGGTCAGGTAGTCGACGGCCTCGGTGACGACACCGTCGACGACCTTGCGGTACGGGGTCTCGATGAAGCCGAACGCGTTGACCCGGCCGTACGAGGCCAGCGAGCCGATCAGACCGATGTTCGGGCCTTCGGGGGTCTCGATCGGACACATGCGGCCGTAGTGCGAGGGGTGCACGTCACGGACCTCGAAGCCGGCCCGCTCACGGGACAGACCACCGGGGCCGAGGGCGGACAGACGGCGCTTGTGGGTCAGGCCCGACAGCGGGTTCGTCTGGTCCATGAACTGCGACAGCTGGCTGGTGCCGAAGAACTCCTTGATGGAGGCGACGACCGGCCGGATGTTGATCAGGGTCTGCGGCGTGATCGCCTCGACGTCCTGGGTGGTCATGCGCTCGCGGACCACTCGCTCCATGCGGGCGAGGCCGGTGCGGACCTGGTTCTGGATCAGCTCGCCGACGTTGCGCAGACGACGGTTGCCGAAGTGGTCGATGTCGTCGACCTCGATGACAATGTCGCGGCCTTCGCCGTCACGCCACTCGACCTCGCCGGCGTGCAGCTTCACCAGGTACTTGATCGCGCCGATGATGTCCGGCTCGGTGAGCACGCCGGAGTCCAGGGACTCGGCGTTGCCCAGCTTGCGGTTCACCTTGTAGCGGCCGACCTTCGCCAGGTCGTAGCGCTTCGGGTTGAAGTACAGGTTCTCCAGCAGCGTCTGCGCGGCCTCACGCGTGGGCGGCTCGCCCGGACGCAGCTTGCGGTAGATGTCGAGCAGGGCGTCGTCCTGGCCCTGGGTGTGGTCCTTCTCCAGGGTGGCGCGCATGGACTCGTACTCGCCGAACTCCTCGAGAATCATCTCGTTGGTCCAGCCGAGGGCCTTCAGCAGCACGGTGACCGACTGCTTGCGCTTGCGGTCGATGCGGACACCGACCATGTCGCGCTTGTCGATCTCCATCTCCAGCCAGGCACCGCGGGAGGGGATGATCTTCGCGGAGAAGATGTCCTTGTCGGACACCTTGTCCAGGGTGGAGTCGAAGTAGACACCGGGGGAGCGCACCAGCTGGGACACGACGACACGCTCGGTGCCGTTGATGATGAACGTGCCCTTGTTGGTCATGAGCGGGAAGTCGCCCATGAACACGGTCTGGGACTTGATCTCACCGGTCTCGTTGTTGGTGAACTCCGCAGTGACGAAGAGCGGGGCCGCGAAGGTGAAGTCGCGGTCCTTGCACTCGTCGATGGAGTTCTTCGGCGGCTCGAAACGGTGGTCCCGGAAGGTCAGGGACATCGACCCGCTGAAGTCCTCGATCGGGGAGATCTCCTCGAAGATCTCCTCCAGACCGGACTTGGTGGGGACGTCCTGACCGCTCTCCAGGGCTGCCTCGACCCGGGACTTCCAGGCCGCGTTGCCGAGCAGCCAGTCAAAGCTCTCGGTCTGCAGGGCGAGGAGGTTCGGGACCTCGAGGGGCTCCTTGATCTTCGCGAACGAGACGCGGAGCGGGGCGGTGGATGCGGAATTGTTCGAGGCGTTGCGCGGCGCGGCCAAGAGGGGGGTCCTTCCGAGGGCTCGGAGCTCACTACGCGCATACCCTCCGGGCCTTGGCCGAGGCGGAAAACCCCAGGTCAGGACAGGGGCCACTCCGGGCGACGAGTCACGGAGCAGCTAACAGGCAGCGCAAAGGGACAGTGTAGCCAATGGCGACACTGCTAGCAAGCCCTGATTCGGAGACCGAATCGGACGCTCCTCCCGTACAACCGACAACCCGGGCAGTGATCCCTCACCGGCCGGGCCGTCGCACCCACTCCTGCGTCACCGGGAACCTTCCCAGTGCCGCCGCCGAATATGCATCGGGCGGCGATTCCGCTTGGGCACGCGCCTTGAGAATCGCGCGCCGCGTGCAGTTCGTCAAGGCCCCCACCAGGGTGCGGACCTCGTACTGCCCATCGTCGTAGCCGCTCCGGGCGTTACACACGGCCCGTGACGGGCCGGCGACGACAGCGATCACCCTACCCCCGGGGACCGACAGGATCCGAGTCCGCCGTGGGCCGAAATCGAGCAGAAAGAAAGCAGGCCGGGCCGGCCACCCCGAAGGGTGGCCGGCCCGGCCGAAAGAGCACCTCTCAGAGAGAGGAGAAAGTCACTTGACGGTGACCTTGGCGCCGGCGCCCTCGAGCTGAGCCTTCGCCTTCTCGGCGACGTCCTTGGCAACCTTCTCCAGGACCTTGGCACCAGCGGTGTCAACGAGGTCCTTGGCCTCCTTCAGGCCGAGGGAGGTCAGGGCGCGCACCTCCTTGATGACCTGGATCTTCTTGTCGCCGGCGCCGTCGAGGATGACGTCGAACTCGTCCTGCTCCTCAACGGCCTCGGCAACGGCGCCCGGGCCGGCAACGCCGGCAACGGCGACCGGGGCGGCGGCGGTGACGTCGAACTTCTCCTCGAACGCCTTGACGAACTCGGAGAGCTCGATCAGGGTCATGCCCTCGAACTCGGCAAGCAGTTCGTCGGTGCTGAGCTTCGCCATGATTGGCGTCCTTCCACTAATTCGGCAGGTGCCGGATGTACGGATTGGCGGGCGTACTTGCGGGCCCGCTGGGACGGGGAGTGGTTACTCCGCGTCCTCGGCGGGAGCCGGAGTACCGGCACCGCCCTGCTCGACCTTCTCGCGCAGCGCTTCCACGGTGCGAACGAGCTTGGACGGGAGCGCCTGGAAGACCGCAGCAGCCTGGGACGGCTTGGCCTTCATCGCACCCGCCAGCTTGGCGAGCAGCACCTCGCGGGACTCGAGGTCCGCGAGCTTCTTGATCTCATCGGCGGACAGCGCCTTACCGTCAAGGACACCGCCCTTGATGATGAGAGCAGGGTTCTCCTTGGCGAAGTCACGCAGAGCCTTCGCCGACTCCACCGGGTCACCGGTGACGAAGGCGACAGCCGTCGGGCCGGCGAACAGGTCGTCCAGCTCGGAGATCCCGGCCTCATTGGCCGCGATCTTGGTCAGCGTGTTCTTCACCACGGCGTAATCGGCGTTGCCGGTGAGCGAGCGACGCAGCGTCTTCAGCTGCTTCACCGTGAGACCGCGGTACTCGGTCAGAACGGCGGCGCTGGAAGCACGGAACTTGTCCGTGATCTCGGCGACGTCGGCAGCCTTGTCGGGCCTGGCCATAGGCTTACGCCTCCTTCCGTGATGTCGAAGTCGGGCCGACCTTCGAGAAGTCGACCATTCCGCCGCAGACCCCCCGGGGAAGCAAAAAAGCCCCGGCGCGCAGGCGCACGGGGCTTGCCATGACCTCGACGAACCGTGAAACGGCCCGGAGATCTTGTCTGCTCCACAACCTGCGCGGGCGACCCGCACGAGGCGGATCCTTCGGTACCGCGCACCCTCTCGGGCGCATGGCACAACCAGCGGTCTTTGGCTCGGCCAGCCTATCGGCCCAACCTGATTTGTCCAAATCGGCCCGGCCGAGAACGTTTACGGGAACGGCGGGGCGGTCGCACCCGACTCCGGGGCGATGTCCGCCTCGGCGGGGGCCTGCACCGAGAGCGCGGAGCTGCCGAAGTCGCTGTAGCCGATGGTGTCCACCTCGGCGGCGGCCCGACGGAGCTGGACCAACTGGTCCCGGTCGTTGAGCCACAGGTCGAGGACCACGTCGCCGGGGCCGAGCGCGGTCTCCAGGGCCTGCCGCCGGGCCTGGTCGAGCTGGGTCTGCGCGGCGGCGTACTGGGCTGCGGTCAGGGTGACCCGGTAGTGCTCGACGGTGGTGTCCAGCAGCTTCTCCTCGCCGATCAGCATCGGGTCGTCGGCGGAGGCCGCGGCGGTGGTGGCGACCACCGGATTGATCCGGTCGATCAGCGCGGAGTAGGGGCTGCGGCTGCCGGTGTACTTCTCCCAGTGCGGGCCGCCGAGCCGGGCGGCGGTCTGCGGGTCGCCGCCCACGTAGGCGGAGGTGTCCAGCACCATCAGCTTCCGGGTGTCCGCGTCGCCCCGGTACAGCAGCACCGACTTGGGTGCCCAGAACAGCGTGCCCTTGGCCCGGTCCTCCCCCAGGGTGGCCCGGAACTCGGACCGCCGGGCCTCGTGCAGCGCCAGCTTGGCGGAGAGCAGCACCCCGTGCGGGGAACGGTCGGTGGGCGTGGCCTGCACGCTGGACGGGGACGGGGAGGTCGGCTTCGCGGTGCTGCCGCTCGCCCCGGAGCCGGTGCAGCCGCTCACCGCGGCCAGCACCAGGCCGGCCGCCAGCAGGGCCGCCGCCGTACGTGTGCGCGCCGCCATCGGTCCCTCCTTCCGGCCGTCCGTTCCGCTCCCCCACCTTGTCACGCGCCCTGTCCGGCCCGACGGCGACCCCGGGGCGGGCGGGTCCGGGATCACTGCTTCAGCAGATCTGCCGCCGAGGACGCCTCGGAGCCGAGCGGGGCCGCGGTACGCAGCGCGCACGAGAGTCCCCCGATTGTCGGATTCTCCGGTTGACCGGCTTTCGGACTCTATCCGATGGCCCCACCGGCCGCGCGAGCCAATAAAAGGCACCGGGCCCGCACCCCAAGAGGGGTGCGGGCCCGGTGAGTTGACCGCGTGGGGAACTGACCTGAGGTCAGAGCGCCGCCGGGTCCTCCTCGACGAGGAGGTTGCGGGTGCGGTTCGGGTCCACCTGGATGCCGGGGCCCATGGTGGTGGAGAAGGCGATCTTCTTGATGTAGCGGCCCTTGGCGGCGGACGGCTTGGCCCGGAGGACCTCGTCCAGCGCCGCGGCGTAGTTCTCGACCAGCTGCTCGTCCGAGAACGAGGCCTTGCCGATGATCAGGTGCAGGTTCGAGTGCTTGTCGACGCGGAACTCGATCTTGCCGCCCTTGATCTCGTTGACGGCCTTGGCGACGTCCGGGGTCACGGTGCCGGTCTTCGGGTTCGGCATCAGGCCACGGGGACCGAGCACGCGGCCCAGGCGGCCGACCTTGCCCATCAGGTCCGGGGTGGCGACGACGGCGTCGAAGTCCAGACGACCCTTGGCGACCTCGTCGATCAGCTCGTCCGAGCCGACGATGTCGGCACCCGCGGCACGCGCGGCCTCGGCACGCTCACCGTTCGCGAAGACCAGGACCCGGGCGGTCTTACCGGTGCCGTGCGGGAGGATGACGGTGCTGCGGACCATCTGGTCGGCCTTGCGCGGGTCGACACCCAGGCGCATGGCAACCTCGACGGTGCCGTCGAACTTGGTGGTGGAGGTCGCCTTGGCGAGGCGGACGGCCTCGAGCGGGGCGTAGATCCGGGCGCGGTCGACCTGGGCGTCCGCGGCCTTGAGGGCCTTGCTGCGCTTCACTGCTGCTCCTAGTAACTAATGGAGTTCGTGGTATTCACGGGCCGCGCTGGCCCTACCACGGTGGACGTACGGGCTGATCAGCCTTCGACGGTGATGCCCATCGACCGGGCGGTGCCGGCGATGATCTTCTCCGCCGCGTCCAGGTCGTTGGCGTTCAGGTCGGGCATCTTGGTCGTGGCGATCTCGCGCACCTGGGCCGAGGTCAGCTTGGCGACCTTGGTCTTGTGCGGCTCCTTGGAGCCCTTGTCGATGCCCGCGGCCTTCAGGATGAGGCGCGCAGCCGGCGGGGTCTTCGTGACGAAGGTGAAGGAACGGTCGTCGTAGACCGTGATCTCCACCGGCACGATCATGCCGCGCTGCGACTCGGTGGCCGCGTTGTACGCCTTGCAGAATTCCATGATGTTGACGCCGTGCTGACCCAGCGCGGGGCCGACCGGCGGCGCCGGGTTGGCCGCACCGGCGTTGATCTGGAGCTTGATAAGCCCCGTGACCTTCTTCTTCTTGGGAGGCATGTCTCTCCGGGTCCTTCCGAGAGGTGAGTGCTGGTGGTACCCGGCCCCGGGGCGAAACCCGGCAGCCAGGACACACATCGGACCAGGCTAACCGCTGAGGCGGCGCTGGACCAAAACGGTGCCGGGGCGAAGGCTCTCGCCCCGCCCCGGCACCGGTGACCTGTGGGTCAGTTCTTCTGGATCTGGTCGAAGGAGAGCTCGACCGGGGTCTCCCGGCCGAAGATCTCCACCAGGCCCTTGACCTTCTTCGAGTCGGGGTTGATCTCGTTGATGGTCGCCTGCAGGGTCGCGAACGGACCGTCGGTGACGGTGACCGAGTCGCCGACCTCGAAGTCGAGCACCTGGACCTCGACCGGGCGCACCGGCGAGGCCTTGCCGGCCTCCTTGGCGGCGGCGCGCTCCACGTCGGGGGCGAGCATCTTGACGACCTCGTCCAGGGTCAGCGGGTACGGGTCGTAGGCGTTGCCGACGAAGCCGGTGACACCGGGGGTGTTGCGGACGACGCCCCAGGACTCCGGGGTGAGGTCCATGCGGACCAGCACGTAGCCGGGGAGCTTGTTCTGCCGGATGGTCTTGCGGTCGCCGTTCTTGATCTGGACGACCTCCTCCTGCGGAACCTGGGACTCGAAGATGTAGTCCTCGACGTTCAGCGAGACGGAGCGCTGCTCCAGGTTCTGCTTCACGCGGTTCTCGTAGCCGGCGTAGGTGTGGATGACGTACCACTCGCCGGGGGCGCGGCGCAGCTGCTCGCGGAACTCGGCGACGGGGTCGGACTCGACCTCCTCGACGACGAGGGCCTCTTCGTCGGTGGCCTCGTCGTCCACCTCGTGCACGGCCTCGACCTCGGCCGGCTCGCCCGCCTCGGCCTCGTCGGCAGCCTCGACCTCGTCCTCGCCGCTGTCCACGCCGTCAACGATCTCCTCGGCGGACTCGGCTTCGGCAGCCTCGGCCGCGTCCAGCTCGGCGGCGACATCCGCCTCGCGGACGGTCTCGTCGGCGTCGTACAGGGGGGACTCAGACACGGTCGCTGCTTCTTTCCTGGTTGTGGAACGGATACCTCAACAGTACCGACTCAACGGTAGTCGCCCGTGGCCGTTCGCGCCGACAGCTCGACCCGGGCCGAGGGATTCGGCCCGGGTCGGGGTGGAGTATCGGTGCGGGAGCCAGTGGGATCCCGGTTTCGGTCGGCCTGATCGGGCGTCAGCCGAAGAGCCAGAAGGCTCCCTTGGCGAAGACCCAGTCGAGACCGGCGACCAGCAGCATCATCACGACCACGAAGGTCACCACGACGGTGGTGTACTGGATCAGCTGACTGCGGGTGGGCCAGACGACCTTGCGCAGTTCGGCGATGATCTGGCGGTAGAAAATGCCGATCCGGGCGAACAGGCCCTTCTTGGCCCGCTTGCCGGACTTCTTGGCACTGTCGCCACCGGCCGCCTTGTTTGCGCGTCGACGCTCACGCCGGGACAGCTTGCCGCCCTCGGTGGTCTCGTCCGCCGCGTCGGCCCCCTCGGGGTTGCCGCTCTCAGGCGTTGCGGTGGAGCCCGTGGTCTCCGTCACTCGTCCTCACCTGAATCCGGGTCCTGCGGAGCTTCCGTGCCTTGTGCACGGGCGATCCGGCGAAAGCAGTGCTGGGCGGGGCCCTCTCCGCATCAAGCCCGCTCGCTCCTGTGGAGCGAACGGGCTTGCACGAGTCGAGCTGCAGGGCACGAGGGACTCGAACCCCCAACCGCCGGTTTTGGAGACCGGTGCTCTACCAATTGAGCTAGTGCCCTTCGGAACCTTGCGGCTCCGTCGTGGCCCCCAACCTACCGCATCCACCCGGCCGTGTGGTGTACCTCGGCCGAAGGATCCGCACTTGGGAGCCGTCGAGCAGTGAGTGTACGGGTTCTTCGCCGATTGGTCGAACCTCATTCACCGCGATCCGCGCGACGACGTCACCCGGCCGGCCGCCGGACGTCACCCGGTCGGCAGGGGCGTACGGATGCTGGAACGCGCCGGTACGCATGATGGAACCGCGATGCCCGACCCCTGTGCGGTCTGGGACCATGCAAGACATGAGCGCACCCACCCCCGAGAACGTCCCCCCCGCGAGCCGCCGGGTCTCCGCCCGGGTCGGCGCCATCGCCGAGTCGGCCACCCTCGCGGTCGACGCCAAGGCCAAGGCCCTCAAGGCGGCCGGCCGTCCGGTGATCGGCTTCGGCGCCGGCGAGCCCGACTTCCCGACCCCCGGCTACATCGTGGACGCGGCCGTCGCGGCCTGCCAGGACCCGGCCAACCACCGCTACACCCCGGCCGGCGGCCTGCCGGAGCTGAAGGCCGCGATCGCCGCCAAGACGCTGCGCGACTCCGGCTACCAGGTGGACGCCTCGCAGGTGCTGGTGACCAACGGCGGCAAGCAGGCGATCTACAACGCCTTCGCCGCGATCCTCGACCCGGGCGACGAGGTGATCATCCCGGCCCCGTACTGGACCACCTACCCGGAGGCCGTGAAGCTCGCCGGCGGCACCCCGGTCGAGGTGGTCGCCGACGAGACCACCGGCTACAAGGTCTCGGTGGCGCAGTTGGAGGCCGCCCGCACCGCGAACACCAAGGTGGTGCTGTTCGTCTCGCCGTCCAACCCGACCGGCGCGGTGTACACCGAGGCCGAGGCCGAGGCGATCGGCCGCTGGGCGCTGGAGCACGGCCTGTGGGTGCTCACCGACGAGATCTACGAGCACCTGGTGTACGGCGACGCGAAGTTCACCTCGCTGCCGGCCCTGCTGCCCGAGCTGGCCGACAAGTGCATCGTGGTCAACGGCGTGGCGAAGACCTACGCCATGACCGGCTGGCGGGTGGGCTGGCTGATCGCCCCCAAGGACGTGGTGGCCGCCGCCTCCAACCTGCAGTCGCACGCCACCTCCAACGTCTCCAACGTGGCGCAGCGCGCCGCGCTGGCGGCGGTGTCCGGCGACCTGTCCGCGGTGGACGAGATGAAGACCGCGTTCGACCGTCGCCGCCGCACCATCGTGGCGATGCTGAACGAGATCGAAGGCGTGTACTGCCCCGAGCCCGAGGGCGCGTTCTACGCCTACCCGTCGGTCAAGTCGCTGCTGGGCAAGGAGATCCGCGGCAAGCGCCCGCAGACCTCCGCCGAGCTGGCCGCGCTGATCCTGGAGGAGGCCGAGGTCGCGGTCGTTCCCGGCGAGGCCTTCGGCACCCCGGGCTACCTGCGGCTGTCGTACGCGCTGGGCGACGCCGACCTGGTCGAGGGCGTCAGCCGGATGCAGAAGCTGCTGGCCGAGGCCCGCGCCTGATCCACCCGGGCCCTGCCGCCCCTCGCACCTCACCCCTTCGGGCGACGTGCGGGGGGCGGTTCCTGTTTCGACGGGTTATGCGGCAGGATCGGTGAATGGATCGCCTGCGTGATGTCCGGAGCCTCCCGAAGGCCCACCTCCACCTGCACTTCACCGGTTCGATGCGCCCCACGACGCTGCTCGAACTGGCCGACAAGCACGGCATCCGGCTGCCGGAGGCGCTCAGTTCGGGCCATCCGCCGAAACTGCGGGCGACCGACGAGCGCGGCTGGTTCCGGTTCCAGCGGCTGTACGACACCGCGCGGTCCTGCCTGCGCGACGAGTCCGACATCCGCCGGCTGGTCCGGGAGACCGCCGAGGACGAGCGCGCCGACGGCTCCCGCTGGCTGGAGATCCAGGTCGACCCGACCTCGTACGCGCCGCTGCTGGGCGGGCTCACCCCCACCCTGGAGCTGATCCTGGACGCCGTCCGGGAGGCCTCGGAGGCCACCGGGGTGGGCATCCGGGTGCTGGTCGCGGCGAACCGGATGAAGTCGCCGATGGACGCCCGCACGCTGGCCCGGCTGGCCGTCCGCTACACCGACCAGGGCGTCATCGGGTTCGGCCTGTCGAACGACGAACGGCGGGGCCTGGCACGGGACTTCGACCGGGCGTTCGCGATCGCCCGGAGCGGCGGGCTGCTGGCCGCACCGCACGGCGGGGAGCTGGCCGGGCCGGGTTCGGTCCGCGACTGCCTGGACGACCTGGGCGCCGGGCGGATCGGCCACGGCGTGCGGGCCGCCGAGGACCCGCGGCTGCTGCAGCGGCTCGCCGACCGGCAGGTCACCTGCGAGGTCTGCCCGGCCTCGAACGTCGCGCTCGGCGTCTACGAGCGGCCCGAGGACGTCCCGCTGCGCGCCCTGTTCGAGGCCGGGGTGCCGCTGGCGCTGGGCGCCGACGACCCGCTGCTGTTCGGCTCCCGGCTGGCCGACCAGTACACCCTGGCCCGCGAGTCGCACGACTTCACCGACGCCGAACTCGCCGAGCTGGCACGGCAGTCGGTGCGCTCGTCGCGGGCGCCCGAGCACGTCGCCAAGGAGCTGCTGGCGGACATCGACGCCTGGCTGGTCGAGGAGCCGGTGCCCGCCGAGGCCGTTCTTTCGGCCTAAAGGCTGACGCCGACCATCACCGGTTCGTTGACCAGGTCCACCCCGAAGGCCGCCCGGACGCCGTCCCGCACCTCGCGGGCCAGTGCCAGCAGGTCCTCGGTGGTGGCCGAGCCGCGGTTGGTGAGGGCCAGGGTGTGCTTGGTGGAGAGGGTGGCCGGGCCGGTGCCGTGGCCCTTGCGGAAACCCGCGTTGTCGATCAGCCAGGCCGCCGAGGTCTTGGTTCGGCCCTCGCCGGCCGGGTAACCGGGGGCCCGCAGCTCGCCCAACCGGGCGGTGAAGTCGGCGAACTGAGCGGCCGTCAGGATCGGGTTGGTGAAGAAGGAGCCCGCCGACCAGGTGTCGTGGTCGGCCGGGTCGAGCACCATGCCCTTGCCGGCCCGCAGCCGCAGCACCTCGGCGTGCGCCTCGGCGAGCTTCACCCGCTGGTCGGCCTCGACGCCGAGCGAGCGGGCCACCTCGGCGTACTTCACCGGGGAGGACAGTCCGCCCTCGTCGGACAGTCGGAAGCGGACCCGCAGCACCACGTACCGGTCCGGGTCGGCCTTGAACCGGCTGTGCCGGTAGGAGAAGGCGCAGTCGGCGCCGGCCAGCGTCACCGTCTCGTCGAGCAGCCGGTCGTAGGCGACCACCTCGGTGATGGTCTCGGCGACCTCCTGGCCGTACGCGCCGACGTTCTGCACCGGGGTGGCGCCCGCGGAGCCCGGGATGCCGGCCAGGAACTCGATGCCCGCCAGGCCCGCGTCGACGGTGCGGGCGACCGCGTCCGCCCAGACCTCGCCGGCCGCGAGCTCCAGCAGCGTGCCGTTCAGCGTGAAACCGGTGGTGGCGATCCGCAGGACGGTGCCCGGGAAGCCGGCGTCGGCGATCACCAGGTTGGAGCCGCCGCCGATCACCAGCAGCGGCTCGCCGGCCCGGTCGGCCGCGCGGACCGCGGCGACCACCTCGGCGTCCGTCTCCGCCGTCACCAGCCGGCGGGCGGGGCCGCCGAGGCGCAGCGTCGTCAACGGGGCCAGCGGTGCGTCCATCTGCTCAATCACCGCCCCAGCGTAACCGCCCTCCGTGGGCCGGAGGGCGGTCGCGGTGGCGGGCCCGGTCAGGTCCGGGCGGCCGGGAGCCGGGGACGGTCAGCGAGGCCGGGAGGCCGGGACGGCGGGAACGGCGGAGACGGTCAGGGCCGGGAGGCCGGGACGGCGGGCCCGGTCAGGGCCGGGAGGCCGGGACGGCGGTCGGGGCGGGGTGGTCGGTGACGCTCACCGCGGTCCGCATGCCGTGCCGGCGCGGCACCAGCGCTGCGGCGACCGCCCCGGCCGCCACCACGCAGGCGCCGACCGTCAGTGCGGGGACGATGCCGTCGGTGAAGGCGGCGGCGCTGCCGTAGCCGCCCTGCGCGGAGAAGACGGCGGACAGCACGGCCACCCCGAGTGCCCCGCCGACCTCGCGCATCGCGCTGTTGGCGCCGGAGGCGATGCCCTGTTCGGCGGGCCGGACGCTGGCCATCACCAGGTTGGCGGTCGGTGCGAAGTACAGCGCCATGCCGATGCCGCAGACCACCAGCACCGGGACCTGCTGCCCGTACCCGGCGGAGTGGTCGGCCAGCACGGCGAATCCGACCAGCCCGAGGGCCTGGAGGGCGAGCCCGGCGACGACCAGCGGCCGGCCGCCGATCCGGTCGGTGAGCAGCCCGGCGAGCGGGGCGACCAGCAGCGGCATGCCGGTCCACGGGAGCATCCGCAGCCCGGCCTCCTCGGGCGAGTAGCCGCCGACGCCCTGGAAGTACTGGCTGATCAGGAAGATCGAGCCGAACATGCCGAGGTACATCAGCAGGCTGGCGGAGTTGACCGCGCTGAACGCCCGGTTGCGGAACAGCCGCATCGGCAGCATCGGGTGCCGCGCCCAGCGCAGTTCGTACCCGACGAAGGCGAGCAGCAGCAGGCCGCCGGCGATCAGCGCGGTGAGGACGAGCGGGTGGGTCCAGCCGTCGGGGTTGCCGCGGACCAGGCCGAGGACAATGCCGAACAGGCCGGCGCTGACCAGCACGGTGCCGGGGACGTCCAGCCGGGGGTTCTCGCCGCGGCTCTCGGCCAGCTTGGTGCGGGCGATCGGCAGCAGGGCCAGGCCGACGGGGACGTTCACCCAGAAGATCCACTGCCAGGAGAAGTGTTCGGTGAGGCTGCCGCCGACCAGCGGTCCGGTGGCGACGGCGAGTCCGCTGACGGCGGACCAGATACCGATCGCCGCACCGCGCTTGGCGGCGGGCACCGCGGCGGCCAGCAGGGTGAGGGTGAGCGGCATGGTGACGGCCGCACCGGCGCCCTGGACGGCGCGCGCGGCGATCAGCGCGCCGATGTTCGGGGCGAGCGCGGCGGCGGCCGAGCCGAGGGTGAAGACGGTCAGCCCGGTCACGAACATCCGGCGGCGGCCGAACCGGTCGCCGAGGGCGGCGCCGAGCATCAGCAGGACCGCGAAGGTCAGGGTGTAGGCGCTCACCGTCCACTCCAGGTCGGCGAGGCCGCCGCCCAGGTCGGTGCGGATCGCGGGCAGTGCGGTGGTGACCACCAGGTTGTCGAGCCCGGCCATGAAGCTGGCCATGCTGACGGCCACCAAGGTCCAGACGGCTTGCCTGTTCACGGTGGGTTCCCCCCAAGGTTGTGATTGATCAATAACTTTCGTGGGCCGAAAAAAGGACGCACCGCCGTGCGGGCAGCGCGCCTCGGCGACCCCGGGCCTACGGACAGCCCCCGTCGAAGCCGGACCAGATCCGGTGGTCGGTCGGATACCCCAGCCCCACCAGGGTGTTGATCAGCATGCCGTACGCGAAGAACCGGGTGGCCTCCCGCTGGTCGCCGCCCATCCGCTCCCGGACCCGCTCGAACAGCCGCAGCCACGCCGCCCGGGCCGTCTCGCCGATCTCGCCCTCGCCGGCCGACTCCGCCGCGAACACCGAGACGTACATCTGCATCTGCATCATGAGCTGCTCGCGGTCCTCGACCATGCTCATGTACGCGTCCGCCATCGCGGACCCCGCCGCCTCCCCCGTCAGCCCCTCCGACGCGCGGTCGAAGACCCGCCAGGTCTCCTCGACGCAGAAGTCGCAGGCCGCCTCGAACATGGCCTGCTTGTTGGGGAAGAGTCGGAACAGGTACGGCTGCGAGACACCCACCCGGCGGGCGATCGCGTCGGTGGAGGTACCTCGGTAGCCACCTCGGGCGAACTCCACCATGGCCGCCCGGACGACGCTCTCGCGCCGCTCCTCGGCGGACATTCGGATGCTGTTCCTGGCCATGGCCCGAGATTAGTGAGTGACCAATAACTTTGGCAAGGGGCGCGGAGCCCCGGGCACCCGGCACGGGCACCCGGGGCCGCCGTCTCAGCCCAGCCGGACCACGGCGCGGGACATGCCCAGCACCTTCTGGCCGTCGCTCTTCGCCACCAGGTCCACCCGCACCCGGTTGTCGTCCAGCAGCGCGGCGACCTTGCCGCTGACCTCGATCACCGCGCCGACGCCGTCGTTCGGGACGATCACCGGCTTGGTGAAGCGGACCCCGTACTCGACCACCGCGGCCGGGTCGCCGACCCAGTCGGTGACCACCCGGACGGCCTCGGCCATGGTGAACATGCCGTGCGCGATCACGTCCGGCAGGCCGACCTCGCGGGCGAACTTCTCGTTCCAGTGGATCGGGTTGAAGTCCCCCGACGCCCCCGCGTACTGGACCAGCGTGGCCCGGGTCACCGGGAACGACTGGGCCGGCAGCTCGGTGCCGACCTGGACCTCGTCAAAGCGGACCGCCACGGTCACTCCTCCCCGGCTTCGTCGGCCGCACGGGCCACCAGCGTCATGATCGACGTCACCACGTGCTCGCCACTGGCGTCGTACACCTCACCGCGGACCGTCAGCACGTCGTTGCCGGCCAGCGACTTGATCGCGTCGATGGAGACCGTCACCGAGAGCCGGTCGCCGGCCCGCGCCGGGCGCGAGTACACGAACTTCTGGTCGCCGTGCACCACCCGGCTGTAGTCCAGACCCAGCTCCGGGTCGTTCACCACCTGCGCCGCGGCCTGGAAGGACAGCATGAAGGGGAAGGTCGGCGGAGCGATCACGTCCGGGTGGCCGAGCGACTTGGCCGCCTCGGTGTCGGTGTACGCCGGGTTCGCGTCGCCGATCGCGACGGCGAACTCGCGGATCTTCTCCCGGCCGACCTCGTACGGCGCGGTGGGCGGGTACGTCCGCCCGATGAGCGAGGGGTCGAGCGGCATGGGCAACTCCTCTTAACGGTCCGTCATGCAGAAATGACTCCAGGCCGCGCCCCGTGATGGGGTGCGGCCTGGAGTCGAGGCAAAGTCAGCGGGTCTCGCGGTGCGCCGTGTGAGAGTTGCAACGCGGGCAGTGCTTCTTCATCTCAAGACGGTCCGGGTCGTTGCGCCGGTTCTTCTTGGTGATGTAGTTCCGCTCCTTGCACTCCACGCAGGCCAGCGTGATCTTCGGGCGGACGTCGGTGGCAGCCACGGGAGTGCCTTCCTGGGACAACGAATAAGAACACAGACAAGAGTAGCCGATCGGGAGTAGTACCCCCGATCGACTACGCGGGGTAGCGGTGACCGGACTTGAACCGGTGACACAGCGATTATGAGCCGCTTGCTCTACCAACTGAGCTACACCGCTTTGATGAACGGAACCTCACCGGGGCGAGGAGCCTTTCACCAGAGCCCCCATGCGGAATCGAACCGCAGACCTTCTCCTTACCATGGAGACGCTCTACCGACTGAGCTATAGGGGCGAACGAGGAAGAGATTACACGGTTCCGGGCCAGAGGTGAAATCCGTATCCGCGGCCGATCTCCGCAGGTCGAAGGGCCCGCACTGACGGCCCGCCACCCGACACCCGTTCGAGCCCCGCCGCAACCGGAACCGGCCCTCCTCGACGCCCCCTCGACGCCCCCGCGGCCACCGCTCCGCCCCGCCTCCGGCTCCCCGCCCGCTCCCCGCCCGCCTCCCCTCCGGCGACACGGGCGACGCCCGGCATCCGAGCCTCCCGGCCGGGCTCCCCCTAGGCTCGACCGACAGTGACGTCTCGCGGATGCGCCGCGGACCGGCTCCCGCAATCGGGCCCCAGGGCCGCCGGGCAGTCAACGGAAACGGGACTGGAGGGCACGGGCCGATGGGCGAACGCAGCACAGGCGGCCGGCCGCCGGTCCCCAACCCGCTCGGGCACGGGCCGGTACTGCTGCTCACCGGGGCCCGGCTGGTCGACGGCCGGGTGGTGGACGTCCGGATCAGCGGGGACCGGATCCAGGCCGTCGGCACCGTCGGCAGTCTCGGACCGCTGCCCGCGCTGCCCGGCCAGCCCACCGTCACCACCGGTGCCCGCATCGACCTGTCCGGCTACCTGCTGCTGCCCGCCCCCGCCGAACCGCACGGGCACTACGACAACGCGTTCTCCGCCGCCCTGCCCGCCCCACCCCCGGACGGGCCCGCCGACCTGGTCCGCCGGGTCACCGAGGCCGCGCTCACCTCGCTCGGCTACGGCGCCACCGCCCAGCGCACCCACGTCCGGATCGGCGACGTGCACGGACTCGGGCGGCTGGAGGCCGTCCTCACGGCCCGTCAGTCCCTGCGCGGACTCGCCGAACTCCAGGCCGTCGCGATGCCCCGGCTGCTCACCGGACTGGCCGGCGCGGACGGCCGGGCCCAACTCCGCGACGCGCTCAAACTCGGCGCGGACGCGGCCGGCGGCTGCCCCGACCTCGACCCCGACCCGATCGGCTACGTCCAGGTCCTGCTGTCCGCCGCCGCCGAGGCCGACTGCCCCGTCGACCTGCACACCGACGCCGCCGACCGGGCCCAGCTCGCCCGGCTGGTCGCCGCACTGGCCCCGCACCGGCCGCGAGTCACCCTCGGACCGTGCAGCGCGCTGCCGCCTGGCGGCTCGACCGTGCTCGCCAACTCCGGCATGCGAGTGGTCTGCCTCCCGCAGAACGGCGGCTGCACCGGACTCGAAGGCCCACCGATCGGCCTGCGCCCACCCCTGGTACGCGAGTTGGCGCACGCCCGGGTCGCCCTCACGGCCGGCGCGGGCAGCCTGCGCGACGCCGCCAACCCGGTCGGCCGGGCCGACCCGCTCGACACCGCCCGCCTGCTCGCCGCCGGCGGCGCGCTCTCCCCCGAAGCCGCGTACGACGCCGTCTCCGCCCAGGCCCGCTCCGCCCTCGGCCTGCCCCCCGTCCGGGTCGACGCCGGCTTCCCCGCCGAACTCCTCGCCGTCCGCGGCGACAGCCTGGTCGGCGCCTTCGCCGGCGGCCACTCCCGCCTGGTCGTCCACTGCGGCCGGGTGGTCTCCCGCACCAGCGCCGTCCGCGAGTTCGCCGACACCGTGGCCCTCGCCCTCCCCCGCCAGAACCACCCGGGATAGCCGCCCGCCGAACACGAAAAAGCCCCCGGTCTGCGTTTCCGCAGCTCGGGGGCTGTTTCGCTATCCAGTGGCTGGTGCAGGGTTCGAACCTGCGTAGCTTGCGCGACAGATTTACAGTCTGCTCCCTTTGGCCGCTCGGGCAACCAGCCAGGGATGGTGTCTCGCGGGGCGCTGCCCCGTTCGACGTCGTAAACGATACCCGATGTTGGGGGGTGGTCTGCCACTTGTTTCGTCACGTGATGATCAAGGTCGGGGCGCGAGCTGTTGCGGGCGGGTGCGCGGGGGGCTGGATAGGCTGGGGCGTCGCCCGCCGGTGGCGGGTGGCGCAGTCCGTGCAGCCAGTAGTTCAAGGAGACCAACACCCATGGCCGACTCCAGTTTCGACATCGTCTCGAAGGTCGAGTGGCAGGAGGTCGACAACGCGATCAACCAGACCTCCCGCGAGATCGCCACCCGCTTCGACTTCAAGAACGTGGGCGCCGAGATCAAGCGGTCCGGCGAGAAGATCGAGATGAAGGCCAACGGCGAGGAGCGGGTCCGGGCGATCCTGGACGTGCTGCAGACCAAGTTCGTGAAGCGCGGGCTGTCGCTGAAGGCGCTGGACGCGGCGGAGCCGCAGCTGTCCGGCAAGGAGTACAAGATCTTCGCCGACATCAAGGAGGGCATCACCACCGAGGATGCCAAGAAGGTGGCGAAGATCATCCGCGACGAGGGCCCCAAGGGCGTCAAGGCCCAGGTCCAGGGCGACGAGCTGCGGGTCACCTCGAAGTCGCGTGACGACCTGCAGGCGGTTCAGACCCTGCTGAAGGGCAAGGACCTGGACTTCGCGCTGCAGTTCGTCAACTACCGCTGACGCAACGGCAGTACCGCCGGAACGCCGGCACGGGAGGGCGCATCGGTTCACCGGTGCGCCCTCCCGGCGTTTGCGGGGTCGGGGGTCGATTCCCGTGGGAGGGCCGGGGGATGACGGACGGTCGGCTCACTCCGGCGGTGCCGGCTCCGCTCGACGGGGGCGAGGTGTTCCGGGGCGGCGAAGCCGGTTCGGTGCTGGACTTCTGGCGTTGTGCGATGCCGGATCTTCGGACCAACACCACCCGCGGGCTGCTCGCGGAGTTCCTGGTGCACCGGGCGGTCGGTGCGACGGTGCGCAATCCCGCGCACAGCCACGCCGATTACGACCCGCTGGACGTCGCCCGGTGGAGCTTCTTCGTGGCCTCCCGCGCGAGTGTCGCGGCGAACGGCCGGAACAGCGCCGGCCTCGCCACCGTGCGGCGGCTGTGCGGCGAACCGGTCGGGTACGGGGAGCTCGCCGGGCGGATCTTCGCGGTCTGAGGCAGCCGGCCCGGCCGGATGCTGGCGGAATGCCAGGGGGATGCCAGCGGAGTGCGGAAACCTCCGGGGTGCCGGGCGGGACGCCGCGACCGAGGGGCGCGGGCGACCGGCCGGCCGATGGAGGGAGGGCGGTTCGGATGGCTCGTCGTGGGCGTGTGGCGTGGCGGTTGGGGGCGGGGGTCGCGGTGGCCGCGCTGCTGGGGGCGACGGCTCCGGCCGGTGCGGTGGCGGAGACGGTGGGCCGGTTGGCGTGGACGGCGTGCGCGGGGAGCTTTCAGTGCGCGACCGCCCGGGTGCCGGTGGACTACCGCGATCCCGGAGGGGCCACGCTCGATCTGGCGGTGATGCGGCACCCGGCGGGCGATCCGGCGCACCGGATCGGGTCGCTGTTCTACAACCCGGGCGGGCCGGCCGTGCCGGGGACGGCGGCGCTGCCGCTGATGCTCGACCGGTTCCCGCAGGAGGTGCGGGACCGCTTCGACATCGTCGCCTTCGACCCGCGCGGCACCGGCGGCAGCGGGCCCGTGCAGTGCTTCGACGACCCGGCCGACGAGCAGTCCCTGCTGGCGGGCACCGCGGCCGGCTTCCCGGAGGGCGCGGAGCAGCAGCACGCCTGGGCGGACGCGTACCGGCGGCTGGGCGAGCAGTGCGCGACCCGGCCGCTGGTGGCGCACCTGTCCACCGCGAACGTGGCCCGGGACCTGGACCGGCTCCGGCAGGCCGTCGGCGACCGGGACCTCACCTACCTGGGCACCTCGTACGGCAGCTACCTCGGTGCGACCTACGCCAACCTGTTCCCCGGCCGGGTGCGTGCCATGGTCCTGGACAGCGCCCCGGACCCGGTGGCCTGGTCGACCGGGAAGGGGCGGGAGGCCGCCGTCATGGGCCCGCTGCTGCGCAACCGCGGTGACGTCGCCGCCGGCCGGGTGCTGGACTCCTTCCTCGACGCCTGCGGCCGGGCGGGCCGGGCCGGGTGCGCGTTCTCCGCCGGCACGGCCGCCGCCACCCGGGCCCGGTACGACGAGCTGCTGACGCGCTTGCGCACCCGGCCGGTGGCGCTCGGCGGCGCCGCGTTCACCGAGGGTGCGACGGTGGAGGCGACGATCGTCTCGCTGTACGCCGCGACCCCCGTCCCCGGCGTCCCCGGCACCGGCTGGGAGCAGCTCGGCGCCCTGTTGCAGGCCCTGTGGGCGGCGGGCGACGCGCCCGCCGGCCCGCTGCCGCCCGTCGTCCACCCGTCGCCGGACCAGGCGCTGGCGGTGGTCTGCTCGGACAGCGCGACGCCGCCGTCCGGCGCCGACCCGGCAAGGACGGCGGCGCTCGCCCGGTCGCGGTCCGGCGCGGTCGGCCCCTGGTTCGCCTGGGCCGACGAGCGCTGCGCCGATTGGCCCGCCCGGGACGCCGACCGGTACGACGGCCCGTGGGACCGGCGCACGGCGCGGCCGGTCCTGGTGGTCGCCAACACGGGCGATCCGGCGATGCCGCACGAGGGTTCGCAGGCGATGGCCCGCTCGCTGGGCCGCGCCGAACTGCTGACGGTCGACGCCTTCGGCCACACCGTGCTGGCCAACCCGAGCGACTGCGCGGCCCGGTACGAGGCCCGCTACCTGGTGGACGGCGTCCTGCCCCGGCCCGGGACGGTCTGCGCGCCGAACCACCGCCCGTTCGAACAGGGCTGATCGCCGGTCGGGCCGCGGAGGCACCAGGGGCGGGCCGCCGTGTTGACGGCCCGTCAGTTCAGCGCCAGCGCACAGCCCTCCGGGTCGGCCAGCTCCGTCCCCCGGTCCCAGGCGGCCCGGAACGCCGCGTCCCCGAGGGCGGCCGCGCAGGCGTCCAGGGTGGTGCGCAGGTCGGGGTCGCCGGCGTCGTGGCCGCCGCGGAGGGTGTGGGCGGCGGCCAGGGCGGTGGTGGCGGTGGCGGGGTCGGCGAGGGCGAGGCGGTGTTCGGCCCAGCCTTCCAGGACGTCGGCGCGGACCGGGCGGTCCTGGCTGGTGGCGGCCAGTCGGAGGGCCCGACGGTGCAGGGCACCGGCGGTGGCGGGGTCGGCGAGGCGCTGGTGGGTGCGGGCCAGGCCGGTGTGCAGGAGGGCGAGCAGGTGGAGGTGGGTGGGGGCGGTCGCGGGGAGCTGTTCGAGCCGGTGCAGTGCGCGGCGCTGGGTGGTCAGGGCGTCGGTCAGGTCGCCGGTGCGGCGGGCGAGTTCGCCGAGTGCGTAGTGGGCGGCGGCCTGCAGGTGCGGGTCGTGGGCGTGTTCGGCGGCGGTGCGGGCGCGTTCGAGGTCGGCCCGGGCAGCGACCGGGTCGCCGTTGCGGGCGTGGAGGCGCCCGGACAGCAGCAGGAGCAGGGGTGCGTTGCCGGCGCCGCCGGTCTCGGTGTCCCGGAGGGCGGCTTCGTCGAGCGCGGCGAGCGCCTCCTCGGCCGCGCCGGTGACGGCCAGCAGCGTGGCGAGGGTGACCAGCGCCATGGCCAGCCCCCAGCGGTCGCCCAGGGTGCGGAAGCCGTCCACGGCGGTGCGGGCGCAGTGTTCGGCCGGGCCGATCCGTCCGGCACTCAACTCGACGCGGCTGAGCACCAGTTGGGATGCGGCTCGGATCCACGGGTCGGTGTGCGCGCCGTACTGCCGGGCGGCCGTGCCGAGGGCGTCCGGGGGGCCGCCGGCGGCGAGCAGCAGGACGGCGGCGAGGGCGACCGGGTGGTCGGCGCCCCGGGCGGTGACGAGGGCGGCGCCGAACGCCTCGGGCGGCAGGGCGGCTTCGGCTGCGCGGAGCGGGGCGGTGAGCAGGTCGAGGATCACGCACCGGGCGTGTTCCTGTTCCAGGCCGGGCGGCGGGGTGGCGCCGTGCGCGGCGAGGACGGCCGCGGCCCGTTCGCCGGCCTCGTGGGCCCGGCCGCGCATCAGCCAGGGCCAGGTGCGGGCGGCGGCCAGCCGCAGGGCGTGTTCCGCCGGGCCGGCGGCGACGGCCCGGCGGAGGGCGGCGTCCAGGTTGTCCTGTTCGGCGTCGAGCCGGGCGAGTTCGACGGTCTGCCGGTCGGTCCGCAGCAGGGGTTCGGTGCGTTCGGCGAGGTCGAGGAAGCAGCGCAGGTGGGTGGCGGCGGTGCGGTCGTGCTCGTCGGCCTCGGCGAGCCGTTCGGCGGCGTAGGCACGGACGGTCTCCAGCAGGCGGTACCGGCCGTTGCCGCCGGTCGCCAGCAGGGACTTGTCGGCGAGGGCGGTCAGCAGGTCCTCGACCTCGGTGGGGTCGGGGGCCGGTCCGGTGGGCCAGTGTGCGGCGCAGACGGCGTGCGCGTCGCGGAGGGTGGCTCCGCCGGCGAAGACCGAGAGCCGGCGCAGCAGGACGCGTTCGTCCTGGTCGAGCAGGTCCCAGCTCCAGTCGATGACGGCGCGCAGGGTGCGGTGCCGGTCGGGGGCGGTGCGCGGGCCGCGGTCGAGCAGGCGGAGGCGGTCGTGCAGCCGGGCGGCGATCCGGTCGGGGTCGAGGGCGCGCATCCGGGCGGCGGCGAGTTCGATGGCGAGCGGGAGGCCGTCGAGTTCGCGGCAGATCCGGACGACGGGTTCGAGGGTGTCCCGGTCCGGGGTGAAGCCGGGGCGGACGGCTGCGGCCCGTTCGGCGAACAGGGCGACGGCGGGGTGGGCGAGGGCCTGCTGCGGGGTGCCGCCGGGTTCGGGGACGGCGAGCGGCCGTACCGGCCAGAGTGTCTCGCCGGGGACGCCGAGCGGTTCGCGGCTGGTGGCGAGCACGGTGAGTCGGGGTGCGGCGGTCAGCAGGCGGTGGGCGAGCCCGGCGGCGTCCGCGATCAGGTGTTCGCAGTTGTCGAGGACGAGCAGGACGTCGCGGCCGTCCAGGGCGCGGACGATCCGTTCGGTCGGCCCGCCGGGCGGTTCGCCGGTGGGCAGGCCGCCGGCGAGTGCGCCGGTCCCGGCGGGGCGGCACAGGGCGCTCAGCACGGCCCGGGCCGGCCCGTCCGGGCCGTCGGCGCCGGCGAGTTCGGCGAATCGGACGTCCGTTCCGGCCCGGGCGGCGACGGCCAGGGCGAGGCGGGTCTTGCCGACGCCGCCCGGCCCGGTGAGCGTCACCAGGCGGGAGTGGCGCAGGCGGTCCTGCACGGCCGTCAGGTCGGCGTCCCGGCCGATCAGCGCGGTGAGCGGCCCGGGCAGGGCGGTGAGCGGTCCGGGCAGGGCGGCGCGGGCGGCCGCGGCGGGAGGCGGCGCGGCCGGCCGGTGGCCGGACAGGACGTGCCGGTGGGCGTCGCGCAGTTCGGCGGACGGGTCGGCGCCGAGCTCCTCGGCGAGTGCCTGCCGGGTGCGGTCGAACGTCTCCAGCGCGGCGGCGCTCTGGCCGTTGGCGTGCAGGGCGCGGATCAGGCGGGCGGCGGTCCGTTCGCGCAGCGGGTGGTCGACGCCGAGACCGGTGAGTTCGGCGACCAGCCCGGGCAGGGTGTCCGGGTCTCCGAGGGCGAGCAGGGCGTCGGCGCGGTCCTCGACGGCGGCGAGCCGCAGTTCGGCAAGCCGGGCGGCGGGGGCGGCGGTGAACCCGGCGGCTTCGGCGTCGGCGAACGGGGCTCCGCGCCAGAGGTCCAGGGCGGCGTCCAATTCGGCTGCCGCGCGGGCGTGTTCGCCGGCCGCGAGGGCGGCCCGGCCGGTGGCGGCGCGCTGTTCGAAGTCCCAGGCGTCGATGTGGTGGCGGGGCAGGTCGAGCAGGTAGCCGGCGGGGTGCGAACCGATCGCGGTCCGGTCCTCGCCGAGTGCGCGGCGCAGCCGGGAGACCAGGGACTGCACGGCGCCGGCCGGTTCGTCCGGCGGGGCGTCGCCCCAGAGGTCGTCGACCAGCCGTTCGCGGGTGACCACCCGTCCCGGGTCGAGGGCCAGCCGTAGCAGCAGCAGTCGCAGTCTGGCGCCGCCCGGTCCGTCGACGGGCCCGTCGGCGCGCACCAGTTGCAGCGGCCCCAGGATGTTGATCCGCACTGTGTCCGTCCCCGTTCCGATCGGCCGGTGATCATTCTTGCGTCAGGGCCGTCGGGCTGTTCACCGCGGGTCAGTCCGCGGGCGGGGCGGTGCGGTGGGCGTCCAGGGCGGCGGTGAGTTCGTCCAGGGCGCCGGTGAGTTCGGGCAGGGCGTCGGCGGGAGCGCCGAGGGCGCACAGGATCCGGGCGAGCGGGGCGCCGTCGGCGGGGGTGAGCGGGCCGAGGGTGATGCGGCCGTCGTACCAGAGGGCGGCGCGTCTGCCGGTGGGGTGGTCGGCGTCGATCTCGGCGTAGGCGATCCGGTCGGCCTTGGACCAGCCGGCGATCCGCAGCGCGAATCCGGAGGGGAATCGCTTGAAGTCGTAGTCGGGTGTGGTGGACGGCTGTTGGAGCGCGTTGTGGAGCTCGTCCGTCATCCGGATGAGCGCCAGGCCGCGGGGCAGGCGGGTGATCCGCGCGATCGGGAGTTCGGCCGCCACGACGGTGATCAGCTCATCGGTGGCGATCAGGGCGTTCAGTTCGTATGGCATCGCCCCATTCTCCGTCCGAATAGTCATCAGGTCTGGAAAACAATCGAACTGGCTATCCATCCGATATACCGGACATGAACGTATCAAGTCCCCGTGGCCACCGACAGGTACGGCAGAGTGGTCCGGGTGACCCGCACTCCCCCGCCCCGCCCCACCGCCGAGCAGCTCGCCGCCGCCCAGGACACCACCATTCCCGACGTGGCCGCGCCGGGCCTTCGGGTGCTGTTCTGCGGCATCAACCCGGGCCTGTGGTCGGGCGCCACCGGCCACCACTTCGCCCGACCGGGCAATCGCTTCTGGCCGGCCCTGCACCGATCCGGTTTCACCCCGCGGCAGTTGGGGCCCGAGGAGCAGGACGAGCTGCTCGCACTCGGGCTGGGCATCACCAACGTGGTGGCCCGGACCACCGCGAAGGCCGCCGAGCTGACCGCCGAGGAGTACCGGGCGGGCGGCGAGGCGCTGGCCGCCCGGGTGCTGCGGCTGCGGCCCCGCGCCCTCGCGGTGCTCGGGATCGGCGCGTACCGGGCGGCGTTCGGGCGGCCCGGAGCGGCGGTCGGCCGGCAGCCGGAGACCATCGGCGACACCGAGGTCTGGCTGCTGCCGAACCCGAGCGGGCTGAACGCGCACTACACCCTGGACAGGATCGCCGCCGAGTTCCGCGCCCTGCGCGAGCACCTGGCGGCGTCAGTCTCCGAGTAGCGCCCGCTCGAAGCGGTCGCGCTCGCGCAGCACGTACGCGGCGTCCGACAGGTACATCAGGTGGTGCCCGTCGGCCAGGTGCGAGGCGAACGCGGCGCTGCCGGCGGCGGCCTCGGCCCGCATGTGGTCGACCAAGGCGTGCAGTCGGGCCGCGACGGCGTCCACCAGCCCGGCCCGACCGGCCCGGTCGAGCCCGTAGGCGTCGCAGAACTCCCGGGCGCGGGCGGCCTGTTCGTCCGGGGTGCCGAAGCCGTCGGCGTTCCCGGGGGCGGTGAGCGGGGCCCAGCGGTAGACGGCGTGGGCGACGTCCCACAGCCGGGGGCCGGGGTGGGCGGTGTCGAAGTCGATGACGCCGACCACCCGTTCGCCGTCCAGCACGCAGTTGTGCGGGGCGTAGTCGCCGTGGCAGATCACCTCGGCGGGCTCGCGGGCGGCCGACATCCAGCCCTCGGCCCGGTACCCGGCGGTGGCGTCGTGCAGGGCCCGCAGCACCCGGGCCGCGCTCAGCAGTGCGGTGCGGGACGCGGCGGCCGGGGTGGCCGGGTAGTCGGAGACCTCGCCGGGCAGGAAGTCGAGGATCTCCCGCCCGTCCGCCGTCAGCCCGTGGAACTCCGGCCCCGCGGTGAACCCGTTCGCGCGGAGGTGCCCGAGCAGCCCGTGCACGGCCGGCGACCACGGCCCGGTGGGCCGGAGCACCCGGTCACCGACCCGCTCCACCTGGTTGACGCCGCCCGTCAGGATCTCGCTGTCCGCCACCGTCCGCTCCTCCTCCGCCGCTTCCCGGAACGGACCGGTTGTACCCCGGCCCCGGGCGGCTGCCAACCGGGTTTCCGGTCAGCGGGCCCCGAAGCCGTCGTCGGTCCGGACGACCTCGCGGCCGAGCGGGGTGAGCGAGATCGGCACCATCTTGAGGTTCGCCCAGCCGAACGGGATGCCGATGATCGACAGGAACAGCGGAATCGACGTGACGATGTGGCCGAGCGCCAGCCACCACCCGGCGAACACCAGCCAGATCACGTTCCCCACGCAGGACGGCGCACCGGCGTCGGCCCGGACCACGGTGGTGCGGCCGAACGGCCAGAGCATGAAGCCGGCCAGCCGGAAGGACGCGATGCCGAACGGGATCGTGACGATCAGGACGAAGCAGACGATCCCGGCGACGGCGTACCCGATCGCCATCCACAGGCCGCAGAACAGCAGCCAGATGACGTTGAGCAGGAAGTTGATCAGCTTCATGCCTCCAGCGTCCCACGGTCGGGCCGGGCTGGGGAGCCGGTGCGACACGGTTGTGGCACGGGTGTGACGATCCGACCGGTCGGCGGCCGACGACCGCGGTTTCGCGTCGCCTTTTCGGTCATTGTTCGACCGATCATCCCGACCATTACCCAGTTGATTCGACCAGGATCTGATAACAAGTGTTCAGATCTCGTCACAATTCACCCCTACGGGGAATGGCGCGCCGCGCCACCCGGAGTGAATGATTTCGTCTCGCCCGAGCCGCGCAATTTCGCGCGGGATTGCGCAGGCCGCTCACCGCAGCCCCCGGCCGGACGGCCGGGGGCCCGGGCGGCGGTCCCATCAACAGGAGGTGCTTGGTATGGGCGAGTACACCAACGGCATGGCGGCGGACCTGATCGAGGCGAAGACACCGTGGGTGAAGGCCCGGCGCAGTTCGAACGTCGGCCAGTGCGTGGAGATGCGCAAGATGGACGACGGCCGGGTCGCTGTCCGACACAGCCTGGATCCGTCGGGCCCGGCGCTGATTTTCAGCGTCCAGGAGATCGCGGCATACCTCGACGGGGCGCGAAATGGCGAATTCGACCACATGGCCGTTTAATCACATGAGCTGACGACATTCCCCGGTTTCGGGGACCTGTCGTCATACCCTCCTCGCGTCAGCTATATTCGCCTTCCCGCAGAGGTTGGATTGATTGACGCGAGGGGGGATTTCATGGCGACAACCGGACGTGATGGGAACAGGACGAACGTCATTCCGTTCCAGCGCCCGCTGCCCGTGGTGGGCGAGGGCGAATCCTGGCCGCTGCCGGCCCTGCTGCTCGGCGCCCGGCTGAAGACGCTCCGGGGCGCGCGGCCCCAGAAGTCGCTGGCCAAGAAGACCGGCTACTCCCCGACGGTCTACTCCCGGATCGAGGCGGGCGCGGTCCGGATCGACAAGCCCGAAGCGATCGCGCTGATCCTGAAGGAGCTGGAGGTGCCCGCCGGGCCGGAGTTCGACCAGCTGATGGGCCTGGCGCGGGACGCCTCCGTCCACGGCTGGACGTCCTCGTTCCGCACCGCCTACCGGGACGCCGTGCCGGACGGGATGATCCGCCTGAGCGAGCTGGAGAGCCGGGCCAGCCAGCTGTACTCGGTGGAGACCGGGTTCGTCCCGGGCCTGCTGCAGAGCGACGCCTACCGCAGGGCCGTCACCGAGCAGACCCTGCTGCCCAGCCAGCGACACCTGGCGGAGCAGGTGATCAGGCTGCGCGCCGAACGGACCCGCCGGTTCTTCGCCGCGGAGCCGCCGCGCTCGGTGTTCTTCATCCGGGAGAGCGTGCTGCGCCAGGTGATCGGCTCGCGCGAGCTGATGGTGGAGCAGCTGGAGCGGCTGCTCTCCTTCGTCGAGACGCCGCAGATCGGTGTGCGCATCATCCCGATGGAGCTGTCCCTGGCCCTGCAGGTGTCCTCGGTGACCCGGCTGGAGTTCGAGGGGCACCTGTTCGCCATGCTCTCGGTGATCTACAACGAGTGGGCCGGGCGGGGCGACTACTACCGCGGCCCGCTGGACGGAGAGACCTCCTCCAACGAGTTCCTGGACTTCCGGCACGTGATCGACGAGGCCGTGCGGCAGGCTCCGGGCCGGGACGACAGCCGTCGGCTGATCGTCGAGGCGCTGAACGCCCACCGCTCGCGCAGCTAGGCCTTCCCTTCGAACCCGTGCCCGCCCGCACGGGCAGCCCGCCCGCTCACTCCACGGTGGCCAGCCCGCCGAACTCGACCCACTCGCCGGCCGCCCGGCGGGTGGGCGGAGCGCTGTCCGGCTCCCACCGCGCGACGTCCAGCAGGCCGGGGGCCTGGACGGTCAGCCGGTCGATGTCGAAGAAGCGGCGGACCTCCTCCTCCGTCCGCACCTGCCCCCAGCGCCCCCCGGTCCGCTCCGTCATCAGGTCGGTCACCTGCCGGCGGATCCGGCCGCTCCCGCTGACCAGCTGGCAGGCCACCACCACGCTGCCCTCGGCGAGTTGGCGCACCGTGCGCTCGATCACCGCCCGCGGGTCCTTGCTGTCCGGCAGGCAGTGCAGGACGGAGACGAACAGCGCGGCGACCGGCCGGGAGAAGTCGATGCGGTCCTGCACGCCCGCCCGGATCTTCGCGGTGTCCACCAGGTCGGCGGGCAGGATCGTCACGTTCGGGTTCTCGTCCAGCAGGGCGCGCCCGTAGGAGAGCACCATCGGGTCGTTGTCGATGTAGACGACCTTGCAGTCCCGGTGCACGGCCTGGGCGACCTGGTGCACGTTCTTCCGGGTGGGCAGGCCCGAGCCGTGGTCGAGGAACTGCCGGATGCCGTACCGGGTGGCGATGTGCCGGACCACCCGGACCAGGAACGCCCGGTTGCTGCGGGCCAGTTCGCGGGCACCGGGGGCGATCCGCAGCAGCTCCTCGCCCGCCAGCCGGTCGGAGTCGTAGTTGTTCCGGCCGTCGAGCAGCCAGTCGTGCATCCGCGCCACGCTGGGTCTGTCGGGGTCGAACTGCGGAAACGCTCCTGCGCCCTCGGCCACGCCACCGACCCCCATGCTCGAACTCCGCTCCACTACAAGGATTCTGATGGAGCATCGGTTCGGACCGAAGTGCGGCCACGCGAAACTACTCGCAAGGGTGAAGAAACCCTTGCGAGTATGGCGAACCGTGGCGAACGCGCCCCCGGCCGTGCGCCACTGGGCCGCGCGCCGCCCGCCCGGATCAGGTCTCGGCAGCCTCCGTCCCGCCGCAGGCCGGCCCGCCGCCGGCCAGCAGCCTCCGGGCCGCCATCAACTGGACGTGCAGCTGCGGCTCGTTGAGGCCCATCAGCTCGGCCGCCGCCCGCGGCGCCATGCCGAGCCGCACGTGCAGGAGCGCGGCGTCGGCGGCCCGGGCGGGCAGGGCCCGGTGCAGCCGGTCCTGCCGGTGGTCGCAGGACTGCCGGCTGGCGCGGGTGACGCTCTCCCGCAGCACCCGCCAGGTGAACGCGGCCGGGTCCTCGTGCAGCGCCTGCGTCCAGCTCGACTCGGCGCAGCGCAGCACCTGGTCGACCACCCGGCCGGCCAGCGGGCCGTCGCCGAGTCGGGCCCGGGCGTAGGCCTGGTAACTGTGGCAGTGGAGTTGGACGAATGCCGCGTAGCCGGAATCGGCTGTCGCGGACCTGCGCGGACGGGACACCCATGGCTCCTTCGACGTCGGCCCGGAATCCGGGCGCGGGCGCGGCGGGGTGGATCGGGCGACGGCGAACGCCCGGGCGCCGAGCGGCGGCCCGGGCGGTCGCGGCCGGATCAGCGCAGGTCGACCCAGCACCACTCGACGCGGGCCTCCTGGCACAGCCTCAGCAGGCCGAGCACCAGGGCGGTGCGCTCCCATTCGATCGGGCCGGCGGCGGACACCGCCCAGGCCAGTACCGGGACCGCCAACAGGGCCCGCAGCCGGGCCGCACCACGGACGGCGCGAAGTCTGCGCCATCCCACGCCCGGGCCGTCGGCCCTGCTAGCGTGGGCCACTTCGGGAAACCTCGTGCGTTCCCGGGAGGGTCGGTCATTCACAGGTGTGCAACCTCCTCTGATCGGCCCGAACCGCCTCGTCCGGTGTTCCAGCACCGGGCGGGGCTGCCCCGCTGCGGGGGTGGCCGTACCGCAGAATCTACCGGCCCCGGGCGGCCGATCCGGCGTCAACCGGACTGCGCAATCCCCCCGTTGGGCGAGTTCCGGCAAGCAGTCGAACCCGGTCGCAAAGCGTTCCCCACCGATCGTCGGCGGTCGCACCGGATCGACTCCGGGCAGCGAAAGACCCGCCCCGGACGGGGCGGGCCCGTTCGAAGCGGTCAGGCGAGGAGCTTGTCCTTGGCGCGCTGGTACTCCTCCTCGGTGATCGCACCGCTGTTCTTGAGGTCGGCCAGCCGGTGCAGGTCGTCCACGTGGCTCTTCGCGGACCCACCTCCCTCGGCGGCGCCCGGGGAGGTGCCGGCGGCGCGGCGGATGTAGTCCTGGAAGGCGGCGTCGGCCTGCTTGGCCTGGGCGACGTCGCGTTCGTGCATCGAGCCGCCGCGGACGATCAGGTAGACCAGGACGCCGAGGAAGGGCAGCAGGATCACCAGGATCGTCCAGCCGGCCTTGGCCCCGCCGCCCATGTCGTGGCTCCGGAAGATGTCCGTGATGATCTTGAACAGCAGGAAGAACCAGAGGATCCAGAGGAACAGCTCCAGCATCGTCCAGAAGATGTTGAGCAACGGATAGTTGTCCATGACGCTCCGATCCCGCGCACAGTCAGGCCGAACGTCCCCGCGCCTCGCACGCCTCAGGGACGAAACGATTCGTATCACCGCGATTCGGGCATCGCATGTCGGGCGGCGGGCGGTCAGTCCCGGCTGTTCTGCAGGCGGTCGAACTCGGCGATCTCGGGGTGGTGCAGGTCGAACGCCGGGGACTCGGAGCGCACCCGCGGCAGGGTGACGAAGTTGTGGCGGGGCGGCGGGCAGGAGGTCGCCCACTCCAGCGAGCGGCCGTAGCCCCACGGGTCGTCCACCGTCACCCGCGGCGCGTGGCCGGCGGTCCGCCAGACGTTGTAGAGGAACGGCAGGGTGGACAGGCCCAGCAGGAACGAGCCGATGGTGGAGACGGTGTTCAGGGTGGTGAAGCCGTCCGAGGCGAGGTAGTCGGCGTACCGGCGCGGCATGCCCTCCGCGCCGAGCCAGTGCTGGACCAGGAACGTGGTGTGGAAGCCGATGAACAGCGTCCAGAAGTGGATCCTCCCGAGCCGCTCGTCCAGCATCCGGCCGGTCATCTTCGGCCACCAGAAGTAGAAGCCGGCGAACATCGCGAACACCACCGTGCCGAACACCACGTAGTGGAAGTGCGCGACCACGAAGTACGAGTCCGAGACGTGGAAGTCGATCGGCGGGGACGCCAGCAGCACGCCCGTCAGGCCGCCGAACAGGAACGTCACCAGGAAGCCGACCGACCAGAGCATCGGCGTCTCGAAGGACAGCGAGCCGCGCCACATGGTGCCGATCCAGTTGAAGAACTTCACTCCGGTCGGGACGGCGATCAGCAGCGTCATGAAGGAGAAGAACGGCAGCAGCACCTGCCCCGTCACGAACATGTGGTGCGCCCAGACCGTGATCGACAGGCCGGCGATCGCGATGGTCGCGGCGATCAGGCCGGAGTAGCCGAACATCGGCTTGCGGCTGAACACCGGGATGATCTCCGAGACGATGCCGAAGAACGGCAGCGCGATGATGTACACCTCGGGGTGGCCGAAGAACCAGAACAGGTGCTGCCAGAGGATCGCCCCGCCGTTCGCCGGGTCGAAGACGTGCGCGCCGAACTTGCGGTCCGCCTCCAAGCAGAGCAGCGCGGCGGCCAGCACCGGAAAGGCCATCAGGACCAGCACGGCCGTCAGCAGGACGTTCCAGACCAGGATCGGCATCCGGAACATCGTCATCCCCGGCGCCCGCAGGCAGATGATCGTGGCGACGAAGTTGACCGAGCCGAGGATGGTCCCGAAGCCGGAGAACGCCAGGCCCATGATCCACATGTCGGAGCCGACACTCGGCGAGTGCACCGCGTCGTTCAGCGGCGCGTAGGCGAACCAGCCGAAGTCGGCCGCGCCCTGCGGGGTGAGGAAGGCGGCCACCACGATCAGCGAGCCGAACAGGTACAGCCAGTACGCGAAGGCGTTCAGCCGGGGGAAGGCCACGTCGGGCGCGCCGATCTGGAGCGGCATGAACCAGTTCGCGAAGCCCGCGAACAGCGGGGTGGCGAACATCAGCAGCATGATCGTGCCGTGGATGGTGAACAACTGGTTGAACTGCTCGGGCGAGAGGAACTGGATCCCCGGCCGGGCCAGCTCGGCCCGCATCAGCAGCGCCATCACCCCGCCGACCAGGAAGAACCCGAACGAGGTGACCAGGTACAGGGTGCCGATCTGCTTGTGGTCGGTGGTGGTCAGCCACGTCACCAGCACCCGGCCCCGGTGCGGACGGGTCGCCCGGCCGAACCGGCGGCGCGGCCCCGGGGGGACGGGCGGGCCGGTCACGCCCAGTTCGGCATCGCTCGGCAGTATCGTCACCGCACCGCACCTCCGGCCTCGGGTCTGGCAGTGCGTCCAGCACTACCAGCGGGGCCGAATGCCGGAGCGGACGCTCGCCGCGCCCTCCCCCGAAGGAATCAGCGGCCGGCCATCCGCTCCAGGCGGTCGATCCGCTCGCGCATCGGCGGGTGGGTGGAGAACAGCTTCGCGCCGACCTCGCCGGGCCGGAACGGGTTGGCGATCATCATGTGGCTGGCGGTCTGCAACTGCGGTTCGGGCGGCAGCGGGAGCCGCTGGGTGCCGGCGTCCAGCTTGCGCAGCGCGCTGGCCAGGGCCAGCGGGTCGCCGGTGATCCGGGCGCCGTCGGCGTCCGCCTGGTACTCGCGGGAGCGGCTGACGGCCAGTTGGATCAGGCTCGCGGCGATCGGCCCCAAGATCATGATCAGCAGCATGCCGAGCAGGCCCGGGCCCTCGTCGTCGTCGGAGCGGCCGAACGGGATCAGCCAGGCGAAGTTCACCAGGAACATCACCACCGAGGCCAGCGCGCCGGCCACCGAGGAGATCAGGATGTCCCGGTTGTAGACGTGGCTGAGCTCGTGGCCGAGCACCCCGCGCAGCTCCCGCTCGTCCAGCAGTTGGAGGATGCCGTCGGTGCAGCAGACCGCCGCGTTGCGCGGGTTGCGGCCGGTGGCGAAAGCATTCGGCGCGGGCGTGGGCGAGATGTAGAGCCGGGGCATCGGCTGCCGGGCCGCGGTGGAGAGCTCCCGGACGATCCGGTACAGCTGCGGGGCCTCGATCTCGCTGACCGGCCGGGCCCGCATCGCACGCAGCGCCAGTTTGTCGCTGTTCCAGTACGCGTAGGCGTTGGTGCCGAGCGCGATCAGCAGTGCCACCAGCAGGCCGGTGCGGCCGAAGAAACTGCCGATCACCAGGATCAGCGCGGACAGGCCGCCGAGCAGAACAGCCGTCCGCAATCCGTTGTGGTGGCGGTGCACTGCGGGCCCTCCTGTGGTGCCGGGGAAGCCGGTGGAGCAGCTTCCTTCTACCGGGATCAACGCGCCGAGCTGGCCCGATCGTTCCCTCCGGCATTCGACCACAGGTCAGAACAGGCTGCCCGACACCACCTGCAACACGAGTTGCGGAGCCACCGAGAGCACCACGGCGCCGCTCGCCGCGAGGCCGAGCGCACCGGCCAGCGAGGCCGGGACGCGGCCCTTCTCGACCTGGGCGTCGGCGGCCGGGGCGAACAGCAGCGCGGTCCACTTCAGGTAGTAGGCGAGCGCGATCACCACGTTCGCCGCCATCACCACGGCCAGCCAGCCCAGGCCCGCGTCGACGGCCGAGCGGAACACCACGACCTTGCCGAACAGGCCGACCACGCCCGGCGGCAGACCGGCCAGGCAGAGCAGGAAGAACGCCATCGCGAACGCCGCCCAGCGGTTGCGCCGGGCCAGCCCGCGGAACGCCTCCAGCCGGCCCGAGCCGCCGACCAGTGCGACCACGCCGAACGCGCCCAGGTTCACCAGGCCGTAGATAAGCGCGTACGCCACCGTCGCGCCCAGCGGCTCGGCGGAGTCGGCGTACCCGGCGGCGGCCAGCGGCACCAGCAGGTAGCCGGCCTGACCGACCGACGACCAGGCCAGCAGCCGCACCGCGCCGTACGGGGTGTCGGTGCGCTGCCGCAGCGCCGCCGCGTTGCCGACCGTCATGGTCAGCGCGGCCAGCACCGCCAGCACCAGGCCCCAGGTGTGGCCGTACGGGCGGAACGCCAGCGTGGTGACCAGCGCCAGACCGGAGAGGCCCGCCGCCTTGCCGACCACCGACAGGTAGCCGGCCACCGGGAGCGGCGCGCCGACGTAGGTGTCCGGGACCCAGAAGTGGAACGGGACGGCGGCGGTCTTGAACGCGAAGCCGACCAGGGTGAGCACCGCACCGGCCTCGGCCAGCGGCTTCAGCTGCGCGGGCGCGTGCGCCAGACCGTCGGCGATGCCCTGGAGCTGGATCGTTCCGGCGGCCGCGTAGACGAAGCTGACGCCGAGCAGCATCACGGCGGTCGCGGTGACGGAGGAGAGGAAGAACTTGAGCGCGCTCTCCGCGCCCCGGCCGTCCCGGCGCAGCGCGACCAGGGCGAACGCGGGCAGGGTGGCGACCTCCAGGGCGATCACCAGGGTGGCGAGGTCGCGGGCGGCGGGCAGCAGGGCGGCGCCGCAGGCGGAGGAGAGCAGCAGGAACCAGTACTCGCCGCCGGGCAGTTTCTCGTCCTCGACGGTGTGCAGCGAGAGCAGCGCGGTGAGCAGCGCGCCGCCGAGGGCCAGCAGCTGGAAGGCGAGCGCGAAGTGGTCGGCGGTGTAGGAGCAGCCGCCGCCGCTGCGGAAGCAGAAGGTGGAGCGGGTGTCGCCGAGCACCAGCGGCAGCAGCATGGCGAGCGCGGCCAGCAGCCCGGCGGCGCTGAACCAGCCCAGCAGGCGCTTGCGGGCCGCGGGCAGGAACAGGTCGGCGACCAGCACGGCGAGGGCGGCGAGCGCGGCGATCAGCGGCGGGGCGACGGCCGCCCAGTCGACGGACTGGATCAGGCCGCCCGGGTCGGCGACGGCGAGCGGAGTCATGAGGGGCTGCCCCAGGTCGTGAGTGGTGGTCATCAGCCGCTCCCGAGGAGGTGCTTGACGGCCGGGTCGGAGAGGCCGAGCAGCAGCGCCGGCCACAGGCCCGCCACCAGGGTGAGCGCGGCGAGCGGCGTCCAGCTGGCGGCCTCGTAGGCCTGCAGGTCGGGCAGTTCGGCGACCGGGGCGGGCTGCTTCGGGTCGCCCATGCAGACCCGCCGGACCACGACCAGCAGGTAGGCGGCGGTCAGCAGGGTGCCGAGGCCGGCCAGCACCATGTAGGTGAGGAAGGCGGGCCGGGACAGGCCGGCGGCCGGGTCGAAGGCGCCGTACATGGCGAGCAGCTCGCCCCAGAAGCCGGCCAGGCCGGGCAGGCCGAGGCTGGCGACGGCGGCGAACGCCAGCAGCGCGCCGATCCGCGGGACGCGTCCGTACAGCGCGGCGCCGGTGGCCCCGGCGAGGGTGTCCAGGTCGGCGGTGCCGTAGCGGTCCTTGACGGCGCCGACCACGAAGAACAGCAGGCCGGTGATCAGGCCGTGCGCGATGTTGGCGAACAGCGCGCCGTTCACGCCGGTCGGGGTGAGCGAGGCGATGCCGAGCAGCACGAAGCCCATGTGGCCGACCGAGGAGTACGCGATCAGCCGCTTCAGGTCGCCCTTGGCGCCGGTGCGGGCGAGGGCGAGGCAGGCCAGCGAGCCGTAGACGATGCCGACGGCGGCGAACGCGCCCAGGTAGGGGGCGTAGGTGGCGGTGCCGTCGGGGACGATCGGCAGCAGCACCCGGACCAGTCCGTAGGTGCCCATCTTGAGCATGACGCCGGCCAGCAGCACCGATCCGGCGGTCGGCGCGGCGGTGTGCGCGTCCGGCAGCCAGGAGTGCAGCGGCCAGGCGGGGGCCTTCACGGCCAGGCCGACCAGGATCGCCAGTGCGGCGATCAGCTGGGTGGTGTGCGAGAGGCCGCCGCCGTGCGCGTCGGCGAGCTTCACCATGTCGAAGGTGCCGGCCTTGACGCCGATCAGCAGGAAGCCGAGCAGCATCACGGCGGAGCCGAGCAGGGTGTACAGGATGAACCGGTTGGCCGCGGCGACCTTCTTCCCGCTGCCCCAGCGGGAGATCAGGAAGTACATCGGGATCAGCACGATCTCGAAGGCCAGGAAGAACAGCACCAGGTCGAGCACCGCGAAGGTGGCCAGCATGCCGGTCTCCAGCAGGAGCAGCAGCCCGGTGAAGGCGCGGCCGCCGGGGCCCGCGGGGAGCTTCTTCACCGAGTACACCGCGCACAGGAAGGTGAGCAGCGCGGTGAGCACCAGCAGCGGCAGCGAGATGCCGTCCACGCCGAGGTGCAGCCGCACGTCCAGCGCGGGGATCCACGCCACGTCGGTGACGGCCTGCATCCGGCTCGGCGCGCCGTGGTCGAAGCCGGCGGCGAGGCCGATCGCCAGCAGCAGCGTGCCGCCGGTGACGGTGGTGCCCAGGCGCAGCGCCTGCCGGTCGCCGATCGGGGCGAGCATCAGGGCGGCGCCGAGCAGCGGCAGGGCCAGGAGGGCGATGAGGACCGCGTTCATCGGTGGCTCCTAGGACGTGCCGGAACGGGGAACTGGGGGTGCGTCACGATCCCACCGCCACCAGGACGGCGAGCAGGACGGCCCCGGCGAGCAGCGCGCTCAGGTAGCCCTGGGCGTTGCCGGTCTGGGCGAAGCGCACGGCGCGGCCGAGCCAGCCGGGTGCGGCGCCGGCGCCGCGGACGTAGGTCTCCACCACGGCGCGGTCCAGGAACCGGACCAGTCGGGCGGCGGCCTCGGTGGGCCGGACGAACAGCGTGCTGTACAGCCGGTCGACGCCGAAGCCGTGCTGGGCGGGCCGGTACAGCGGGCCGAGCAGCAGGCGTCCCGGGTCGTCGGCGGGCTGTCCGGCGGCGGCGCGGGCGGTGACGGTGCGCCAGGCGGCGTACGAGATCAGCAGGCCCGCGACGGCGATGCCGGTGCCGAGCACCCAGGTGACGGTGGACGGGCGCAGCGACTCGCCGTCGAGCAGGGCGGGCAGCCAGTCGGTGCGCAGCCCGGCCACGCCGAAGCCCATCGCGGGGATCGCCAGCACCCACAGCGGCACCCGCATCGCGACCGGCTCGACGTGGGCCGGGTCGGCCTCGTCGACCTCCGGGGAGTACGGGGCGCCGGGCTGCGGGGCGAGCGAGGCGCCGTCCGGGGTGCGGCCCCAGAAGACGGCCAACCACAGCCGGGCGGCGTAGGCGGCGGTGAGCAGCGCGGTCAGCAGGCCGGCCACCAGCACCGTCCAGCCGGCGGCGGTCGGCACGGCGGACGCCGGGCCGAGGGCGCCGGTGAGGGCCTCGCCGTGGGCGGCGTGCTCGGCGGCAGTGAGCACCGACTCCTTGGAGAAGAAGCCGGCCAGCGGCGGCAGGCCGACCAGGGCGGCCAGGCCGATGCCCATCGTCCACATGGCGTCGGGGATGCGGTGGCGCAGGCCGTGCATCCGGGCCATCGCGCTGAGCGAGTTGGTGTGCGCGGCGTGGATGACCACGCCGGCGCCGAGGAACAGCAGCGCCTTGAACACGCCGTGCGAGACCAGGTGGAACACCGCGGCCTGCCGGTCGCCGGAGGCCAGCGCGCCGGTCATGTAGCCGAGCTGGCCGACCGTCGAGTAGGCGAGGACGCGCTTCAGGTCGTCCTGGGCGAGCGCGCACAGCGCGGAGCCGACCATGGTGACGGCGGCCATCACGGCCAGCACCACGAGTGCGGCGGACGACTGGAGGAACACCGGCAGCAGCCGGGCGACCAGGTAGACGCCGGCGGCGACCATGGTGGCGGCGTGGATCAGCGCGGAGACCGGCGTCGGGCCGGCCATCGCGTCCGGCAGCCAGGTGTGCAGCGGGAACTGGGCGCTCTTGCCGGCCACGCCGGCCAGCAGCAGCAGGGCGATCAGTGTCGGGTGGTGCAGCCCGCCGGAGGTGGCGGTGTGCAGCACGTCGGTGATCCGGAACGTCCCGGCGTCCGCGCCGAGCAGGAACAGGCCGAACAGGAACGGCACGTCGCCGAGCTTGGTGACCAGGAACGCCTTCAGCGAGGCGGCCCGGGCGTCGGCGGTCTCCCAGTGGTGGCCGATCAGGAAGTACGAGCAGATGCCCATCACTTCCCAGCCGACCAGCAGCACGATCAGGTCGCCGGAGTAGACGACCAGGAACATCGCGGCGGTGAACAGCGACACCAGCGCCGCGTACGACGGGTAGCGCGGGTCGTCCTTCAGGTACGCGGTGGAGTAGATCTGCACGCAGGTGGCGACCAGGCCGACCAGCACCGAGATCAGCGAGGTGAAGCCGTCCAGGTGCAGGGCGAGCGAGATCTCCGGGCCGCCGGTGGGGGCGAGCCGGGTGGCGGCGTCCAGGGTGGCGCCGGTGCCCAGCTGGACGGCCGTCACCAGGGCGAGGACGGCGGCCACCGCGACCGGCAGCACCGCGAGCGGTCGGGCCAGTGCGGGGTGGCGGCGTCCGGTGGCCAGGCCGGCGGCGGCGCCGAGCGCGGGCAGCACGGGGACGAGGATCGGCAGCGCGAGGTTCATGCGGCGGCCTGCTCCTTCTCCTCTGCGACGTCCGCTGCCGCGTCCGCCTCGTGCCGGTCGCCGAGCGCGGTGACCCGGTCGACGGCGGCGGTGCGGCGGGTGCGGTACACCAGCAGCACGATGGCCAGGCCGAGGCCGATCTCCGCGGCGGCGACGGTGATGGTGAACAGGGTGAGCGCCTGGCCGGCGTGCAGGGTGTCGCGCAGCCAGACGTCGAAGGCGACCAGGTTGAGGTTGACGGCGTTGAGCATCAGCTCGACGGACATCAGCACCAGGACGACGTTGCGCCGGGCGAGCACGCCGTACACGCCGACGCTGAACAGCAGCACGGCGAGGACGGCGGGGTAGGCGAGGTGCACGCTCAGCGCTCCTTCGTCTTCGTCAGGACGGTGCGCAGGTTCCCGGGCCGCGGCTTCGTCCCGTCGCCCTTGGTGCGGGACAGCACGATCGCGCCGACCAGGGCGGCCAGCAGCAGCACCGACAGCGCCTCGAACGGCAGCACCCAGTGCGAGAACAGGAATTCGCCGGTGAGCCGGGTGGTCCCGGCCGGGCCGGACAGGTCGATCCAGGACGACCGGAACGCGTCCACCACCAGCGTCACCAGGGTGGCGGCGGAGGCCGCGCCGACGGCCAGCGCCGCCGGGCGGTTGCCGGAGTCGGCGTCCGGGGAGCGGCCGATCGGGGCGCGGGTCAGCATCAGGCCGAACAGCACCAGCACGACCACCGAGCCCAGGTACACCAGCACCTGCACCCAGGCCACGAACTCGGCCGTCAGCAGCAGGAACTCGACCGCCAGGCCGCCCAACGCGACCACCAGCCACAGCGCGGCGTGCACCAGCTGGCGGGTGGTCACCGAGACCACGGCCGCGCCGAGCACGAGCACACCGACCAGCAGGAAGACGATCTCCTGTCCGGTCGGCGAGAGGTACGAGCGCGCGGCGGGCTCCAACGAGCCCGCCGCGGCCAGCAGGGCGCTCAACTCCGCTCACCCTCCTCGGCGTCAGCGGCAGCCGCGGCGGCCAGCTTGTCGGCGGCCTTCCGGGCCATGGCGATCTCCTTGGGCTCCTCCGCCGCGGCGTCGTGCGCGGGCGGCGGCGGGACGGTCCACATCCACTCGCGCAACCGGTCGCGCTCGTGGGTGAGCTCGCGGATGTCGGTCTCCGCGTACTCGAACTCCGGCGACCAGAACAGCGCGTCGAACGGGCACACCTCGATGCAGATCCCGCAGTACATGCAGAGCGAGAAGTCGATGGCGAAGCGGTCCAGCACGTTACGGGTGCGGGCGCGGGCGTTCGGGTCGGCGGCGGGCAGCGTCTCTTTGTGGGAGTCGATGTAGATGCACCAGTCCGGGCACTCGCGGGCGCACAGCATGCAGACCGTGCAGTTCTCCTCCAGCAGCGCGATCACGCCGCGCGAGCGCGACGGCAGCTCGGGCTGCACGTCCGGGTACTGCGCGGTGACGGACTTCCGCGTCATCGTCCGCATGGTGACGGCCAGGCCCTTGGCCAGGCCGGAGCCGGGAAACTTCATCAGGAGATCGCCACCTTGACGATGCCGGTGAGGGCGAGCTGGGCCAGGGCGAGCGGGATCAGCACCGTCCACGCGAAGCGCATCAGCTGGTCCTCGCGCAGCCGCGGGTACGTGACCCGCAGCCAGAGCACCACGAACGCCAGCGCGAACGTCTTCACCAACGTCCACACCACGCCCAGGCCGTCGGAGAACGGGCCGTGCCAGCCGCCCAGGAACAGCACCGTGGTCAGTCCGCAGAGCACCACGATGCCCGCGTACTCGGAGAGCAGGAACAGTGCGAAACGCAGGCCGGTGTACTCGGTGTACGCGCCGAAGATGATCTCCGAATCGGCCACCGGCATGTCGAACGGCGGCCGCTGGAGCTCCGCCAGACCCGCCGTGAAGAACACGAACGCGCCGATCAGCTGCCACGGCACCCACCACCAGTGGAAGGCGTCCACGATCCCCGGCAACGAGACGGTGCCCGCCGCCATCGCCACCGACGCCGCGGCCAGCAGCATCGGCAGCTCGTACGACATCAGCTGCGCGGCCGTGCGCAGCGCGCCCAGCAACGAGAACTTGTTCGCCGACGCCCAACCACCCATCAGCGAGCCCAGCACGCCGATGCCCATGACCGCCAGCACGAAGAAGATGCCCGCATCCACCGCCTGCCCGACCAGCCCGTGCGGCCCGACCGGAATCACCAGCAGCACCAGCAGGTACGGCAACAGCGCGACCGCCGGCGCCAACCGGAAGATCCGCCGGTCCGCCCCCGCCGGAACGATGTCCTCCTTCTGCGCGAACTTCACACCGTCGGCGACCAACTGCGCCCACCCGTGAAACCCACCCGCATACATCGGCCCGAGCCGGCCCTGCATGTGCGCCATCACCTTGTGCTCGGCCTGCCCGACCACCAACGGCAACACCAGGAACGCCACCAGCGTGCCGACACAGCGCAGCAGCGTGTCGAGAAGATTCACGCGCTGTCTCCGTTCTGATCGGGCTGCTGGTCGGGCTGCTGGTCGGATTCGGGCTCTGCGGGCTCGCGCCGGCCGGGCTCGCGCTGTGCGGCCTCCGCCTCTGCGGGCTCGCGCCGGCCGGGCTCGGGCTCGGGCTCGGGCTCGGGCTGCGCAGACTCCGCCTCCGCGGGTTCGGCCGTCGCAGCCTCGGGCTTCACCGGCTCGGGCCTCGCGGGCTCCGCGGGCTTCGCCTCCGCAGGTTCGACCTGCCCGGCCTCGGGCTGCGCGGCCTCTGCCTTCGTTGGCTCGGCCATCACAGCCTCCGCCTCCGCAGGTTCGGCCGCCGCAGGTTCGGCCGCCGCAGCCTCGGGCTTCACCGGCTCGGGCCTCGCGGGCTCCGCGGGTTTCACCTCTGCGGGTTCGGCCTGCCCGGCCTCGGGCTCTGCGTCGGCGGGCTGGTCGTGGGCCGGGACGGGGGCGTGCCACGGGGCGTCGGACGACTGGGTCCGGGCGGTGCGGCGCGGGGTCTCCGGGGGGGACGACGGCTCGGGCGTGGTCTGGCTGACCGAACCCTCGCCGACGCTGCGGCTGCGGCGCGGCCGGTCGGCGCGTACCGGCGGCGCGTCGGCCGCAGGCACGGCCGACTCGGCGGCCTGGCTCGCGGAGCCCTCGTCGACGCTGCGGCTGCGGCGCGGCCGATCGGCACGTACCGGCGGCGCGTCGGCCGCAGGCGCAGCGGACTCGGCAGCCTGGCTCGCGGAGCCCTCGCCCACGCTGCGGGCGCGCCGGGGGCGGTCGACGCCGGCTCCGGCGCCGGCCCTCGTTGTGCGGGCGGGGCGTTCGGCGACCGGGGGGAGGGTGCCCTTGAGGGGGCCCCACTCGTTCGGGTCGGGGACGCCGGGGGGCAGCATCTTGCGTCGGGCGGGGCCGCCGCCGTGGTCGGACTCGCCGGGTTCCTTGGCGCCGGGCCAGTCCTTGGCGACCCGGGCGGCGAGTACGAAGTCCTTGCGCAGCGGGTGGCCCTCGAAGCCGTCCGGCAGCAGCAGAGTGGCGGGGTGGGGGTGGCCGGGGAACTCGATGCCGAACATCTCCCGGGTCTCCCGCTCGTGCCAGGCGGCGCCGGCGTACACGCCGACCGCGGTCGGCAGCACGGCCTGGTCGCGCGGCACCCGGGTGCGCAGCAGCAGTCGGCGCACCCGGCCGGGCTCGCCGACGGCGGCCAGGTGGGCGCAGACCGCGAAGCCCTCGGCGAGTTCGTCGACGGCGCTCAGCCAGTCCAGGAAGGCCAGGCCGAGGACGTCGCGGGCGGCGGTGAGCGCCTCGATCCAGTGCTCGGCGGGGACGGTGACGGTGAGCAGGTCGTACGCCTCGGCGGCGGTCGCCCACGGGCCGATCGCGGCGGCGGTGAGCTCGGCGGGCGTCGGGGGGACGTCTGGGGTCTCGGTCACCGCTCGCCCTCCTCGGCGGGGGCGGGCGCGGCCTGAAGCGGGCGGCGCAGCGCGGCGGCGGGTGCGGCGTAGCGCTGCGGGACGTCCTCGGCGGCGATCTTCTCCTGGAGCTTGAGGATGCCCTGGAGCAGTGCCTCGGGCCGGGGCGGGCAGCCGGGCACGTAGACGTCGACCGGGATGATCTGGTCGACGCCCTTGGTGACGGAGTAGGAGTCCCAGTAGGGGCCGCCGGAGTTGGCGCAGGCGCCGAAGGAGATGACGTACTTCGGTTCGGGCATCTGCTCGTACAGGCGCTTGACGGCGGGCGCCATCTTGTCGGTGACGGTGCCCGAGACGATCATCAGGTCGGCCTGTCGGGGGCCGGGCGCGAACGGGATGACACCCATCCGGATGAAGTCGTGCTTGGCCATGGACGCGGCGATGAACTCGATCGCGCAGCAGGCGAGTCCGAAGTTGAAGCACCAGAGGCTGTAGCGGCGGCCCCAGTTGAGCACCACCTTGACCGGGTCCGGGGCGAGCCGGGCGAGCGGGCCGAGGCGGCGCTGCTCGACGGCGGCGCCCGGGTTGGCCGGGTCGGGGATGCCGAGCGGGACCGGGCCCTGTCCGGGCGTCCCGTGCGAGTGCGTCACGTCCATTCCAGAACGCCCTTCTTCCAGGCGTAGAGCAGTCCGACCGCGAGGAAGCCGATGAAGACGAACATCTCCACCAGCGTGGCCGCCCCGAAGCCGGCGGCGGCGAACACCGTGGCCCACGGGAACAGGTAGATCGCGTCGACCGCGAAGATCACGTACAGGAAGGCGTAGACGTAGTAGCGGATCTGGGTGTGCGCCCAGCCCTCGCCGACCGGATCGACGCCGCACTCGTAGGCGAGCAGTTTCTCCGGGGTGTTGACCACCGGTCGCAGCAGGCGGTTGGCGGTGAAGGCCACCGTGACGAAGAGGACGCCGATGACCGCCAGCAGGCCGATCGCCGCGTAGGCGTCGAAGTAGCCACTGCCGGCGGCGGGGTCGGCAGCGAGCGGCTGCCACTCCATGGATTACGCCCTTCTTCTTTGCCCGTCCATAACCATCGCTATCGCGGGAGTCTATGTGCACCGCTCGTCTACTCCCCCATCTGCCCGTCCTGCAAGACGTCCGGTGGACAGCCGCCGGAATTCCGCTTGCGGCCCCGTCGGGAGCGGAGTTCAGCCCGGGGGGTGGGGATAACCCCCGGACGAAGACGGAGTGCAGCACCATGGCGGCGCACGGTCCGCAGCCGGGATGCTGGTGATCGTCAGAGAACGGCGAGCATCAGGAGAGGGCGCCGACCATGGAGGACAGGGCGAAGCGTCCGTCGCTGTACGGGGCGGAGCTGTGGCAGCGGGTCCAGCACGAGCTGCTGAACCTCCCGCTGGGGGTGGCCGCCTTCACCGTGATGGTGACGCTGCTGTCGACGGGGCTCGGCATGGCGGTGACGGTCGTCGGGCTGCCGATTCTGGCCTTCGGGCTGACGTGCTGCCGGATGTTCGGCCGGCTGGGCCGGGTCCGGGCCCGTGCCTCGCTGGGCAGTGAGGTCGCCGAGCCGCCGCCGCTGGCGACGAGCCGGCCCGGCCCGGCCGGCTGGGTCATGGCGTCGCTCGCGGACGGGCTGAGCTGGCGCTGCGCGCTGTACTGCCTGCTGATGCTGCCCTGGGGGATCATCAGTTTCACGCTGACGCTGGTGCTGCTGATCGTCGGCTGGCCGGTGCTGCCGTGGGCGATGCGGGGCCTGGCCTGGGTCTCCCGGCTGCTGGTGGAGGGCCTGCTGTCGCCGGGCGCGCTGGTCGAGCGGGTCCGCGAGCTGGAGGACGACCGGGGCGTGGTGGTCGACCACGCCGCCGCCGACCTGCGCCGCATCGAGCGGGATCTGCACGACGGCGCGCAGGCCCGGCTGGTGGCGCTGGCGATGGATCTGGGCCTGGCCAAGGAGAAGCTGTCGGAGGATCCGGTGGCCGCCCAGAAGATGGTCGACGCGGCGCACGGAGAGGTGAAGCTCGCCCTGCAGGAGCTGCGCGATCTCGCCCGGGGCATTCACCCGGCGGTGCTGACCGACCGCGGGCTCGATGCCGCGCTGTCCTCGGTCGCGGCCCGCTGCACGCTGCCCGGCGGCGTCAAGGTGCACGTCGAGCTGGGCGGGGAGCGCCCCGATTCCGCGGTCGAGGGCATCGCCTACTTCACCGTCAGCGAGCTGCTCACCAACGCCTCCAAGCACTCCGGCGCCCGTTCCGCCTCGGTGGACGTCTGGCGCCAGGACGACCGGCTGATGCTGACGGTGCAGGACGACGGCAGGGGCGGCGCCGAGGTCCGCCCGGGCGGCGGGCTGGCCGGCCTGGCCGAGCGCGCCGAGTCGGTGGACGGCGTGTTCGTGGTGGACAGCCCGCCCGGCGGCCCGACCTCGATAGCCGTCGAGCTCCCCTGGCGCACCCGGGCGGGCCGGAGCTGACGGGCCGCCCCGGGCGTGGACGGACCCGGGGTGCCGTCTCCCTTGCGCGGTACGGCACTCCGGGCCCGAGCGGGCGGGGCTACAGCGTCCCCAGCGTGACGTCCGCGTTCTGGTTCTGGCCGTCGCGCTGGTAGGCCACGGTCACCTTGTCTCCCGGGGAGAACGCGGCGAGCGCGGTGGTCAGCACGGCGGGGCTGGTGATCGCGGTGCCGTTGATCCCGGTGATCACGTCGCCCGCCTGAAGCCCGGCGGAGGCCGCCGGTCCGCCGGAGACCACCGAGACGATCGCCGCCCCGGCCGGCTGGAAGTTCGTGCTGAAGAACGGGCGGACGGTCACCCCGAGCGCGGCCCGCCCGGAGTTGGTGACCTTGCCGCTGCTGATCAGCTGGTCGGCGATGCCGGTCACGGTGACGGCGGGGATGGCGAAGCCGATGCCGGGTGCGGCCGAGTTGCCCAGCTCCGGGTCGACCGCGGTCAGGGTGTTGATCCCGATCACCTGGCTGGAGAGGTTGACCAGCGCGCCGCCGCTGTTGCCGGGGTTGATCGCGGCCGAGGTCTGCACCATGTTGCCGATGGTGGCGCCGCCCGAGCCGGAGCTCGCCGGCTCGCTGACGGTCCGCCCGACCGCCGACACGATGCCCTCGGTGACGCTGCTGGACAGGCCGAGCGGGCTGCCCATGGCCAGCGTGATCTGGCCCACCGCGACCTTGGAGCTGTCCGCGAAGGTGGCGGGCTTGAGGCCGCCGGGCGGGCTGCTCAGCCTGATCACCGCGAGGTCGGACTGCGGGTAGCTGCCCACCAGGGTGGCGTCCAGCGGCTTGGTGCTGTTGGCCAGCGTCACGGTGAAGTTCTGCGCGCTGCCGACCACGTGCGCGTTGGTGACGATGTCGCCCTTGTCGTCGTAGACGATCCCGGAGCCCAGGCTGTCGCCCGCGGTGATCTGCACCACCGAAGGCAGTACCTGGGAGATCACCTGCTGGTAGTTCTGCTCCAGCTGGTCATTGGTGGAGGGAGCGGGCGCGGTCGTGGCGGCGCCGACCGCCGTGCTGGAACCGGATCCCTTGTCGGAGCTGGAGCAGCCGGTCACCAGCAGCGCCGCCGCGGCCAGCACCGCCGCCGGACCGAGCCACAGCTTGGGCCCGGTGGGCCGGGGGCCGGCCGGTAGCGGGCGGGTCGGTTCCTTCTTGGGGCGCACGGCAGCCACCTCCGGTCGCAGGACAGAACTTTGTCAGCATTTCAGCGAAATGTCGGAATACCTGCACAGACACACCCGCCGCCACCCGGAAGGCCGCCGTCTAGGATCGGGCCATGACCTGGTTGATCACGGGCGGGGCCGGCTACATCGGCGGTCATGTCGTTCGAGAGCTGCTGGCGGCCGGCGAGTCGATGGTCGTCCTGGACGACCTGAGTTCCGGCTCGGCCGACCACCTGCCGCCCGGTGTCCCCCTGGTGACGGGCTCCACGCTGGACCGCCCGCTGCTGGACCGCGTCCTCGCCGAACACCGCGTCACCGGCGTGCTGCACCTGGCGGCCCGCAAGCAGGTCGGCGAGTCGGTCACCCAGCCGCTGCGCTACTACCGCGAGAACGTCGAGGGCCTGCGGCTCGTGCTGGCCGCCGCGGTCGACGCGGGCGTGCGCCGGGCGGTGCTGTCCTCCTCGGCCGCCGTCTACGGCATGCCGGACGTCGATCTGGTCACCGAGTCCACGCCGTGCGCGCCGATGAACCCGTACGGCGAGACCAAGCTGGCCGGCGAGTGGCTGCTGAACGCCTGCGCCGAGGCGTACGGGCTGTCCGCGGTGTCGCTGCGCTACTTCAACGTGGCCGGCGCGGCCTCCCCCGGGCTGTCCGACCCGGGCGCGGCCAACCTGGTGCCGCTGGCCTTCCAGCGCCTCACCGCCGGACTGCCCCCGCTGATCTTCGGGGACGACTACCCCACCCCGGACGGCACCTGCATCCGCGACTACATCCACGTCTCGGACGTCGCCTCCGCGCACGTCGCCGCCGTCCGCCGGCTGACCGCCGCCGCACCCGACGAGCAGATCCGGCTGGCCCTCAACATCGGCACCGGCCACGGGGTCTCCGTCCGCGAGATGCTCGCCGAGATCGCCGAGGTCACCGGCCTCGACACCGCCCCCGAGGTGACCGCCCGCCGCGCCGGCGACCCGGCCCGGGTGGTGGCGTCCGCCGAGCTGATCCACCGCGAACTCGGCTGGACCGCCCGGCACGACGTCCGCTCCATGGTCGCCTCCGCCTGGGCCGGCTGGCAGCACCGCCACCCGTAGCCCCGGACGAACCCGTCCGGCCGCCCGGGGCCGACCGCGCGCCGGCCCGCCGGGCGGGCCTGCGCGACGTCGACCGCCTTCGGCGCGTCGGACCCGCCCGCCGCGCCGGGCGGCGCGGTGCCGACGCCCCGCGGCCGGGCACGGTGTCGCCGGCGTCCCGGCGTCAGTGGGGCACGGCCGTCCCGTAGAACGAGTCCAGCGCGTACACGCAGCGGTCCTTGGAGCCCACGAAGACCCGGCCGTCGACGGCGACCGGGGAGCCGGTCAGTTCGCCCTTGGTGCCGAGTTCCCAGCGCAGCCGGCCGGTGGCGAGCTCCAGGGTGTGCAGCGACTGGTCGCGGCTGCCCAGGTGGACCAGGCCGTCGGCGACCGCCGGGGAGCCCACCAGGTCGGCCCGGGTGGCGTAGCGCCAGCGCTCCAGGCCGGTGGCGCTGTCGAACGCGAACAGGGTGTCGCCGGAGCCCAGCAGCACCGTGCCGTCCGCGACCACGGCGGGCTCGGCGCCCTGCCGGGAGGCGGTGGCGGCCCGCCACAGGCCGTGCCCGGTGACGGCGTCCAGGGCGTACAGGGTGCCGAGGTAGTCGGCGACGTACACCGCGCGGTCGTCCACCGCGGGCGGGGTGAAGAGCACCACGGGCGCGTCGAACCGCCAGCGCTCGACGCCGGTCGCGGCGTCCAGTGCGTGCACCCGCTGGCCGGAGGTCAGGTACAGCACGCCGCCGCGCTCCACCGGCCGGGCCGGCACCTTGCCGGAGACCGGGAACGCCCAGCGCACGCCGCCGCCGCGCGGGTCCACGCAGTACAGGCGGCCGGAGCCCTGGTAGTAGGCGGCGCCGGCGATCAGCGCCGGGCCGGACTGCGGGTTCTCGTACTCCTGCTGGGCGTCGTCGGCGCGCCACAGCTCGGCGCCGCTGGCGGCCGAGCGCAGCTGCACCCCGCCGCCGCGGATGCCGCAGCACAACACGCCGTCGGCGGCGTCCAGCGAGTACACCCAGCCGTCCAGCGAGGTCCGCCAGCGCTCGGTGCCGTCGGCGGAGTCCACGGTGTACAGGTGCGGCCCGTCGGCGGCGTGCACCCGGCCGCCGTCCACGGCCAGCGCCCAGGCGACGTCGCGGGTCTTCCAGCGGCGCTCGCCGGAGCCGATGTCCAGGGCGTGCACCTCGAAGCTGGAGACGAACAGCGTGCCGTCGGCGACCACGGGGGTGCCCCACACGTCGTTGGACATCCGGAACCGCCAGGGCCGCCAGCGGGCGGCGGGCGGCTGCGGCGGGGCGGCGGGCGCCGCCGGTGCCACCGGTGCGGAGGTGCGGCGCACCCAGTCGGTGCCGACCGGGGCGGCGGAGGGCGCGACCGGCTCCACCCGGGGCCCGGGGCCTATCGGCACGTGCGTGCCGGCCAGCCGGATCTCGCCGTCGCCGGCGGGCGCGGGCCGCTGGTGCGGCCGCATCCGCTCGGTGGCCACCTCGGCCTCGGACGGCGCCCCGACCGGCGCGACCGGCGCGGCCTGCGAGATCGGCGGGGCGGCCGGCTGCGGCGGCACCACCGGCGCCGGCGGCCGGGGCTGCGACGGCTGGCCGACGGGGCGGCGGCTGCTGCGCTTGGCCTCGATCAGGTCGAGCGCGGCGGTCGGCAGCCAGTCGCCGGCCTCGCCGGAGGCGTCGGCCGAGAACAGGTGCGGGGCCAGTTCGGCCTGGATCTGGGCGGGCGTCGGCCGGTGCTCGGGCGAGGGCCGCATGCAGGCCCGCACCAGGTCGACCAGCTCGACCGGCAGCCCGGACAGGTCGGGCTGGTCGCGCAGCAGCTGGAACACCGTCTCGACCGGGTTGCTGCCCCGGTACGGCGGGTGCCCGGTGGCGCAGAACACCACCAGCGAACCGAGCGAGAACACGTCGCTGGCGCCGGTGACGCTGCGGCTGTCGCGGGCCTGCTCGGGCGACATGTAGGCGGGGGTGCCGACCGCGACGTTGGTCATGGTGAGCCGGGTGCTGGAGACCCCGGCGGCGATCCCGAAGTCGATCACTCGCGGCCCGTCCTCGACCACCAGCACGTTGGACGGCTTGAGGTCGCGGTGCACCAGCCCGGCGGCGTGGATGGACTGCAGCGCCTCGGCGATGCCGGCGGTCAGCCAGCGCACCGCGTCGGCGGGCAGCGGCCCGCAGTCGGTGACCAGGTCCTCCAGCGAGGGCGCGGGCACGTACGCGGTGGCCAGCCAGGGCACCGCGGCGTCGGCGTCGGCGTCCACCACGGCGGCGGTGTAGAAGCCGCCGACCGTCTTCGCGGCGGCGATCTCGCGGGCGAAGCGGACCCGGAACAGGTTGTCCTCGGCCAGTTCGGTGCGGACGGTCTTGATGGCCACCCGGCGGCCCGAGGCCGACCGGGCCAGGTACACCAGGCCCATACCGCCCGCGCCGAGCCGGGCCAGCACCTCGAAGGGCCCGATCCGTCTCGGATCGTGCGCCGTCAGCTGGTCCACTCCGCAGCCACCTCCCCTTCGCCAACGCCCCCCGGCGGTGGCGCCCCCCGATTCTCCAATGCCCGCCCTCCTGGAGCCAATCTCCCCCGACCGTGTCACCCGGCACCACGGGCCCGTCCGCCGGGCGTGTCGGGGGGTCGAGGCCGCTGTCGAACCCTTCGAAGCTGACTTGTCGTCACGCTGTGGGGTCATCAGTGCACGGGGGGGCAACAACACACGCTGAAAAGTCGTTGATTCTCCCCACGGGCGGACTAATAGTCGCACTACCGAATCGCGCCAAGATCGTGCCACGGTAAGCTGACGGCATGACAGGACAAGTTCGCACCGTCGACGGTCGCGTCGCCGGGCGGCGCGGACAGGAGACGCGGCAGAAGCTGCTCGACTGCCTCCGCGAGATGCTCAGCACGTCGCCGTACCGGGACGTCAAGGTCATCGACGTCGCCCGTATGGCGGGTACCTCCCCCGCGACCTTCTACCAGTACTTCCCGGATGTCGAGGGCGCAGTCCTTGAGATCGCCGAGGAAATGGCCGAGGACAGCGGCGGGCTCAAAGAGCTCGTCGATGGAAAGTCCTGGGCGGGAAAGACCGGCTTCGCCACTTCCGAAGAACTGGTGGACGGATTCCTCGCCTTCTGGCGCAAGAATGACGCCATTCTCCGAGTGGTCACACTCGGTGCCGCAGAAGGGGACAAGCGGTTCTTCAAGATCCGCATGAAGGTCCTCAACTCGGTGGCGTCCCCGCTCGCCGAGGCGGTTCGCAACACCCAGGGCAAGACCGACAAGACGGTCGACGGGTCGGCAATCGCCGGCGCCCTGGTGACGTTGCTGGCCGCGTCCGCGGAACACTCGAAGGCGTTCACCTCGTGGGGCGTGAAGGTCAAGGACCTCAAGCCCAGCCTGGCGCTCCAGGTGTACCTCGGAGTCACCGGAAAGAAGCCGCCGAAGTAACACTCAGCCCAGTCCACTGGCGCCCGGCCCCGGTTCCTGTCCGGGGTGCGTCGGACGCGGCCGTGTCCTCGGGGGAGGTTCGCCGACGTACCGCGGGGCGTCATCCGCACCGATACAACGAAACGCAGGGGCGGTCGGGAGAAGGTCTCCCGACCGCCCCTGCGGCGTGTCCCGGCCCGTTGCCCGGTCAGGGGCAGCGCACCACCTGGCCGGCGTAGGCCAGGCCGCCGCCGAAGCCGAACAGCAGCACCGGGTCGCCGCTGTGCAGTTCGCCGCGCTCGACCAGCTTCGACAGCGCGAGCGGGATGGAGGCGGCGGAGGTGTTGCCGGATTCGATCACGTCGCGGGCGACCACCGCGTCCTCGGCCAGGCCGAGCTTTCCGGCGATCGCGTCGATGATCCGCAGGTTGGCCTGGTGGGCGACGAAGCCGCGCAGCTCGGACGGGTCCAGGCCGGCCTTCTCGCAGGCCCGGCGGGCCAGCGGGGCGACCTGGGTGGTGGCCCAGCGGAACACCGTCTGACCCTGCTGGCTGATGATCGGCTGCCAGCCGCTGATCACCACCGCCTCGCCCTTCTCCGGCTCGGAGCCCCACACCACCGGGCCGATGCCGGCCCGCTCGTCGGGGACGGCCTCCAGGACGGCCGCGCCCGCGCCGTCCGCGAAGATCACGCAGGTGGTGCGGTCGGTCCAGTCCACGATGTCGGACATCCGCTCGGCGCCGATCACCAGCGCGCGGGTGGCGGCGCCGGCCCGGATCGCGTGGTCGGCGGTGGCCAGGGCGTAGGAGAAGCCCGAGCAGACGGTGTTGATGTCGTAGGCGGCGGGCGTGGGGATGCCGAGCCGGGCGGCGACCGCGGCGGCGGTGTTGGGGCTGCGTTCGAGGGCGGTGCAGGTGGCGACGGCGACCAGGTCGATCTGGTCGGGGGTCACTCCCGCGCGGGCGAGGGCCTTCTGGGCTGCGCTCGCGGCGAGGTCGATCAGGGTCTCGTCCTCGGCGATGTGCCGGGTGCGGATGCCGACCCGGCTCCGGATCCACTGGTCGTCGGTGTCGACCATCGCCGAGAGATCGTCGTTGGTGAGGATCTTCGGCGGCTGGTAGTGGCCCAGCGCCACGATACGGGAGGCGGTCATACTGCCACTCAACCGGGTTACCGGCCAGTCGGGCGGTAACGCCCTGACACAGGATCGGGTGCCGGATGCTGTAGGGGCCTCACAACCGGAGGCCGTCACACCGCCAGGGACTGGGCGTCGCCCATGGCGATCATCGGGTGCATCGCCGGGTCGAGGGTCTTGATCAGCTCGATCATGTGGTCCTCGGTCAGCGAGATGCAGCCGTGGGTGGGGCCGCCGTGGTCGAGGTGCAGCCAGATGCCGCCGCCCTTGGCCGCGCCGTCCGGGAACCGGGTGTCGAGCGGGGAGGAGCCGGCCACCCGGTTGTAGTTGATCGCGACCACGTAGTCGAAGGAGCCGGCCAGCGGTTCGTTGTTGAAGCCGCGGCCGCCCATCACGAACTTCGCGTTCTCGTCGTACGGCAGCTTGGAGCCGGGGTCGGCCTTGCGGCCGCCGGCGTCGGTGAGCGAGAACAGGCCGATCGGGCTGCGCAGGTCGCCGGAGCGGTGGTCGGTGGTCCAGCCCTTGTAGGCGTTGTGGGCGGTCCAGGTCTGGCCGGCCTGCCAGCCGCCGTCGTCGCCGCGGGTCCACAGCGTGACGGTGTTGTCCGAGGAGTTCTTGTCCTTGCCGCTGGCGACCAGCAGCTGGCGGGTCTCGGCGGGGATCTTGGCCATCCAGTCGGCGCCCAGTCCCGGTATGTTCGTGATCCTGTCGCGGGTGGAGCGGTCGGCGGCCGGGGGCTCGGTGTGGGCCTCGGCGGCCTTCATCGGGGTGACCTGGGGCTCGCGGTCCGGGGCGGCGCTGGCGATGTCGCCCTGGAAGGTCCGCCCCGGGCCGACGGTGAACCAGCCGGCCGTGAGGGCCAGCAGGGTCGCGGTGCCGACGGTGAGCTTGCGGGCGCGGCGCGTCTTCGGCTTGCGACGGCGGCGGCTCGCGGCTCGGCCCTGGGTCTGCTCGGCCTCGCTCCGGGGGGCCGGCGCGGGGGCCGAGCGGCGGTGCGAGGCGGCGCGATGGGAACCGGACATGCCGCCGATCCTTCCAGACCCGGGGGATGCGGTGGAACCCGGGCTGTGTGATGAGCCTGTGAGCATACGCGCGTGGAAACGCATTCCCGGTGGTGAGAGGCATACCGGGTAGTGCGCAGGCATCCCGCACGCCCCTCCGGAACGACTGCGCCCGGCGGCCGGAAATCGGACGCCGGGCGCATGCTCGAACGTTCGGGCGGGAGTCAGAGGCGCATCGCCTGCGGGGTCTCCCGGCGCAGCAGGTCCGGGCCGTCGTACTCCCGGATGACCTCGTAGCGGGTGTTGCGCTCGACCGGGCGGAAGCCGGCGTCCCGGATCAGCTGGAGCAGGTCGTCGCGGCCCAGCTTGTTCGGGGTGCCGAAGTTGTCCGCGTCGTGGGTGATCTTGTACTCGACCACCGAGCCGTCCATGTCGTCCGCGCCGTGGCTGAGCGCCAGCTGCGCGGTGGTGACACCGTGCATCACCCAGAACACCTTGACGTGCGGGACGTTGTCGAACAGCAGGCGGGACACCGCGAAGGTCTTCAGCGCCTCGGCGCCGGTGGCCATCTCGGTGCGGTCCATCAGGCGGTTGCGGACCTTGCCGTCCTTCGAGTCGTGGAAGTCATGCTGGTAGCGCAGCGGGATGAAGACCTGGAAGCCGCCGGTCTCGTCCTGCAGCTCGCGCAGCCGCAGCACGTGGTCGACCCGGTGGCGGGGCTCCTCGATGTGGCCGTACAGCATGGTGGCCGGGGTCTTGAGGCCCTTTTCGTGCGCCAGGCGGTGGATGCGCGACCAGTCCTCCCAGTGGGTGTCGTGGTCGACGATGTGCTGGCGGACCTCCCAGTCGAAGATCTCCGCGCCGCCGCCGGTCAGCGACTCCAGGCCGGCGTCGATCAGCTCGTCCAGGATCTCGCTCGCCGTCAGGCCGCTGATCCGCTCGAACCAGTGGATCTCGGTCGCGGTGAACGCCTTCAGCGAGACGTTCGGCAGCGCGGCCTTCAGCTCCTTCAGCGAGCGCGGGTAGTAGCGCCACGGCAGGGTCGGGTGCAGGCCGTTGACGATGTGCAGCTCGGTGAGGGACTCCGACTCCATCGCCTTGGCGAGCCGGACGGCCTCCTCGATGCGCATCGTGTACGCGTCCTTCTCGCCCGGCTTGCGCTGGAACGAGCAGTACGCGCAGGAGGCGCTGCACACGTTGGTCATGTTGAGGTGGCGGTTGACGTTGAAGTGGACGACGTCGCCGTTCTTCTGCGTCCGCACGTGGTGGGCCAGGCCGCCCAGCCAGGCCAGGTCGTCGCTCTCGTAGAGCGCGATCCCGTCCTCGCGGGTCAGCCGCTCACCGGCGTAGACCTTCGCCTCCAGCTCGCGCTTGAGCCCTGCGTCCATGCGGCGCTCCGCCTCCTCGGTCCTGCGATTCGTTGCCAGTCGAGAGACTACGCCTTTACCGCCAGCAGCTCGGCCAGCAGGGCGGGCTCCACGTTCCCGCCGCTCAGCACGGCCGCGAAGACCCGGCCGCCGAGCTCCTCCGCACGGTGGAAGTACGCGGCCGGGGCGACCGCGCCGGACGGCTCGGCGACCAGGCGGCCGCGGCGGGCCAGCAGCGCGACGGTGTCCTTGATCTCCTGCTCGGAGACGGTGACGATGTCGTCCACGTAGGCGGTGAGGTGCTCGAACGGGAGGACGCCCACCGACGGGGTGCGCAGGCCGTCGGCGACGGTGCGGTAGGTGTCGGCGATCGGCCAGGCGGTCCGGACGCCCTTGCGCAGGCTCTCCTGGGCGTCCGCCGCGAGCTCCGGCTCCACGCCGACCACCCGCACACCCGGGCAGGTCAGCTTCAGCGCCGCGGCGGTGCCGGAGATCAGCCCGCCGCCGGAGACCGGCACCAGCACGGTGTCCAGGTCGTCCGGGGCGTCCTCGGCGATCTCCAGGCCGACCGTGCCCTGCCCCGCCACGATGTACGGGTCGTCGTACGGCGGCACCCACACGTAGCCGTGCGCGGCGACCAGCTGCGGCGGGAGCGTGTCGCGCTGCTCGGCCGGGACGACCAGCACCTCGGCGCCGAACGAACGGGTGTTCTCGACCTTCACGGCGGGCGAGGTGTCCGGCATCACGATGACCGCCTTGATGCCGAGCCGCTGCGCCGCGTACGCCACCGCCTGGGCGTGGTTGCCGCTGGACTGCGCCACCACGCCCCGGGCGCGCTCCTCCGCGGTGAGCGCCGCCAGCCGGTTGAACGCGCCGCGGATCTTGAACGCCCCGGTCGGCTGGAGGCTCTCCGGCTTCAGCCACAGCCGGCGCCCGTCCGGCTGCTCCGCCCACGGGCAGGGCATCAGCGGGGTGCGGACCGCCGTGCCGGCGATGCGGCGCTGGGCGGCGCGCAGGTCTTCCAGGTCGACCAGGGACATCCGGGGCCATCCTCGTAGTTGACGGTTCGTGAGGAGACGACCCTAATGGGCTACTCGGCGAGGTGCAGCGGCAATTCGCTGACCCTGTTCTCCCACTTGGTGGAGAGCACCACCGTGGTCCGGGTGCGGGCCACGCCCTTGGTGCCGGACAGCCGCTTGACCACCGACTCCAGGCCCTCGACGTCCGGCACCCGGACCTTCAACATGTACGAGTCGTCGCCCGCGATGAACCAGCAGTCCTCCACCTCCGGGAGGTCCTTCAGCCGGTGCGAGACGTCGTCGTGGTCGGCGGCGTCGGTCAGTTGAAGACCGATCAGCGCCGTCACGCCGTAGCCGAGGGTGGCCGGGTTGACCGTCGCCCGGTACCCGGTGATCACGCCCGCCTGCTCGAGGCGGTTGATCCGGTCCGTCACGCTCGGCCCGGAGAGGCCCACCAGACGACCCAGCTCGGCGTACGAGGCCCGGCCGTTCTCCCGAAGTGCCTGGATGAGCTGCCTGTCCACAGAGTCCATTGCCTGCGCGTCCTTCCGAACCTTTCCAGAATCAAGATCATTTTCTGGAATCCAAGGCGCCGAGCGCCGATCGACCGGGGTATCCCAGAGAACATACTCTCCCGTGGCGAGGCCGCTCACTCGCCCCGGCGCGGCCGGGTTTCGGGGGCACTTCCGGGAGTGCTCCCCGTTTCACCGAGGCTGCCCGACCAGCGCCGGTACAGCCGGTGCGTCACCCCCACCGCGTCCAGCACCCGGCCCGCCACGAAATCCACCAGCTCCTGGGCGGTCGAGCCCCCCGCGTAGAAGCCCGGCGAGGCCGGCAGCACCACCGCGCCCTGCGCGTCGAGGGCCACCAGGTGCTGCAGGGTGGCGCCGGTCAGCGGGGTCTCGCGCAGGCAGAGCACCAGCGGGCGGCGCTCCTTCAGCGTCACCGAGGCGGTGCGCTGGAGCAGGTCCTTCGACAGGCCCAGCGCGATGCCGGCCGCCGCACCGGTGGTGGCCGGGACGACCAGCATTCCCTTCGCCGGGTACGAGCCGGAGGACGGGCCCGCCGCGAAGTCCCCCGCCGACCAGTACCGGACGTCGTCCAGCTCCTTCTCCTCCCGGCCCAGCCACTGCGCGAGATCGGCCTTCCAGTGCGCGTCCCGGAAGGAGATGCCGGTCTCGTCCAGGATGGTCAGCCGGGCGGCCCGGCTCACGATCAGGTCGACGGCCTCGCCGGCGTCCAGCAGCGCGCGGATCACGGACGCGGCGTAGGGGGTGCCGCTGGCGCCGGAGACGCCGAGGACCCAGGGGCGGCGGGTAGTGGTGGTCATGGGGGACATTCTCACGGGTGCGAACGCAGACGGGCGCGAGGACAGGGGCGTGCGGGGGCGCCCGGTCGACCACAATGAGCGCCATGGCAGTGGAGTTGGTGGATCTGACGCATCCCGTGGTGTCCGGGATGCCGGTGTATCCCGGGGATCCCGGGGTGGAGTTGCGGGCGGCCCTGACGGCCGAGGTGGAGGGGGTGAATGTGCTGGCGGTGCATCTGGGGTCGCAGACGGGGACGCACGTGGATGCGCCGTATCACCTGGACGTGCGATGGCCGACGTTGGACGGGTTGCCGTTGGAGCTGTTCACGGGGCCTGCGGTGGTGGTGGATCTGCGCGAGCTGCCGGCCCGGGGGGAGGTGACGGCCGACCACCTGGCGAAGGCCCTGGCGGTGTCGGGGCCGGGCACGGTGCTGCTGCTGGCGACGGGGTGGCCCAGGTACTGGGGGACGGACCGGTACTTCGCGCATCCGTACCTGTCCGTGGAGGCGGCGGCGGCGATCGTCGCGGCGGGCGTGCGCACGGTCGGGGTGGATGCGCTGTCGGTGGACCCGACGCCCGATCCGGGGCCGTCCGATCCCGAAGTGGCGAGTCTGCTGGCCGAGTTGGCGGACGAGCACGATCCGGCGCCGGAGCTGCCGACGCTGGCGGCGCACCGGGTGCTGCTGGGCCCGGAGGGCGGTGGGGTGATCGCGGAGAACCTGACGGACCTGTCGCTGCTGCTGGAGGCGCAGGCGGCGGGGGTGCCGGTGGAGGTGTCGCTGTTCCCGCTGCGGTTGACGGCGGCGGACGGGGCGCCGGTGCGGGCGGTGGCGCGGATCGGCTGATCGGCCGCCGAGCAGCCGGAACCGGCCAACGGGCCGCCCCCGCACGGGACTTGGTCTAGACCATAGGGGTGGGCCGCCGATACGCTTTCGCCATGCCTCAGATCGTCGGTGTGGTGGAGCGCCTGTGGCGCTACCCCGTGAAGTCCACGGGCGGCGAGTTGCTCGACTCCGTCGAGGTGGAGGGCCGCGGCCTGGTCGGCGACCGGCTGTACGCGGTGCGCGACGGTGCCGGGAAGTTCGGGTCGGGGAAGAGCACCCGCCGGTTCCGGCGGATGGACGGCCTGCTGCGGCTCAGCTCCCGGCTCGGCAACCGGATCGACGGCCCGGAGCTGTTCGACCCGCTGGGCATGCCGGTGCCGGACCCGGACGCGTTCCTGCGCGCCTACCTGGAGCAGGAGGACGTCGGGCTGGCCCGCGAGGACGCGGTGTCGCACTTCGACGAACTGCCGGTGAGCGTGCTGACCACCGCCACCCTGGACTGGATCGCCGAGGCGGTGCCGTCCGCGGTGGTGGACGAGCGCCGGTTCCGGCCGAACGTCCTGCTGCGCACCCCGCCCGGGACGCCGCCGTTCACCGAGGACGCCTGGTACGGCCGGGAGGGCCGGGTGAAGGGCGGCGTGCGGCTGGCGTTCGTCCGGGCCAGCGTGCGGTGTGTGATGGTCGGGGCGCCGCAGCCCGGGCTGCCGCACGCCCCGGAGATCCTGAAGACCCTCGTGCAGAAGCGGGACGCCGAGCTCGGCGCGCTGGCGTCCGTCTCCCGGCCCGGCCGGCTGCGGGTCGGGGACGTGCTGACGCTGGCCTGAGCGCCCGGAACGTCCGCCGGTGCCAGCAGGGGCGGCGCCGGCAGGGGCGGGTCAGACCGGTTCGACCCCCGCTGCGGCCGGGCCCTTGCGGTACTCCAGGGCAGTGGTGACGAGGACGACGGCGAGGGCGGCGGCCATGGCGCCGGCGATCAGGTGCCAGCCGAACGGCGACCACGCGTAGGCCTCGGGGTCTCGGTCCGGCCGGTGGCGCACGTACGGCAGGTAGCTGGCGAAGGACGCCGCCTGGACCAGGACCGGGGCGAACCAGAGGCGGCGCGGCAGGTAGAAGGCCGCCACCAGGCTGAGGACGTCCGCGACGTAGAAGTACCGGTCGTGCATGGACGGCAGCAGGAACGGCACGGCGATCGCCGAGCAGAGGGCGGTCAGCAGCACCTGGTTCGGCGTGAGGGCCGGCCGGCCGGCGCCGCCACGCAGGGCGAGCCGGCCGGTGCGGGAGAGCACGGCCAGCGCGATCAGGGCGATCACCACGAGGCCCGCGCCCACGATCCCGGCCCGGCGGACGGCGTCGAGCCGGTCCGGGTCGGTCGGGGACGCGACGAACTGGTACAGCGACGGCGCGTTGAGGGTGAGCTGCGGGTACGTGTCGGTCTGCCGGGAGTAGACGGTGAGCAGCCCGACCGGGTCGGCGCCCAGCAGGAGGGCCGGGACGTCCAGCGCGAGGAAGACGGCCGGAACGGCGAGCAGACTGCGCCACCGCACCTGCCGGGTCAGCAGCATGACCAGCAGGAACGGGAAGACGAAGACCGCCTGCAGCTTGAACGCCAGGGCGAGGCCGAGCATCGCGCAGGCCCCCCAGGAGCGGCCGCGCAGCACGAACCAGAGGGCGCCGAGGACGAACGAGGTGTAGATCGCGTCGGACTGCGCCCACCAGCCGCTGTTGGTCGCGACGGTCGGCAGCACCATGGCCAGCAGCGCCGCCGCGAACGGCTGCCAGGCGCCGGGGCGCGGGTGTCGCAGCGCGACGATCCGGAAGACGAAGAAGCACTGGAGCACGTCGAAGGCCACCGAAACGGCCTTGATCCCGGTGAGCGGCGAGACCGGCAGGTAGGTCAGCGCCGCCAGCACGTAGAGGTACGGGACGTTGTAGTCCGAGAAGCCGGTGTCCTTGAGTGCGTGAAAACCGCCGTGCTGCTGGATGAAGCGGTACCAGTGGACCAGGAAGTACCGGAAGTCGTCCGACTGCTCGTGCCGCACGGGCAGGCGGATCAGGACGCCGATCGCCACGATGCCGACGGCCGTTGCCCAGCGGACCGCCGGCCTCGACAGGGGACTCGGTCCCGCTTCCGCCGGGAGCGGGCGTTCGGGCAACAGGGCCATCTGTCCCCAATCATCAGGCCGGGACACACCCCCTCCGGCGCCCCTCGCAGGAGAGCCATTCAACCCGATGCGCCGACCGCCCCTCGCCGGTGGGCGGTCCGGGCCCGCACGCGCTCCCGCGACCCCGGTCGTTCACGCGTCGGCGCGCCGGTCGGCCCGGCGCGGGATCAGGCAGAACGGGTGGCCGGCCGGGTCGACGAACACCGTCCAGCCCGCCTCGCGGTCCTTGACCTCGGCGCCGAGTTCGACCACCCGCTGCTCGACGGCGGAGATGTCCTCGACCTCGATGTCCAGGTGGAGCTGCTGCGGGTGGCCCGGGTCGGGCCAGATCGGCGGGCGGTAGTCCTCGACGCGCTGGAAGCCGAGCACCTGGCCGCCGGGCAGGTGGACGGTGGACCACTCCTCGTCCAGCGACCAGCGCGGATCGGGCCGGTCGACCTCGCCGCCGAGCAGGGCGGCGTAGAAGTGCGCCAGGCCCGCCGGGTAGTGGCAGTCCAGCACCACGCACTGCAGTGTGCCGATCATCGTGCTCCCCGTCCGGATCTCGTCGAGCCCCTCGTTCCAGCATGGCCCATCGTGGTGACGGGCGGCGGACGATCGGACGGCCCGACCGGGTCGAGCCCGCCGCCCGGCAGGCGGACGGCGGTGACCCCGGGCAGGCCGGGCAGCCGGCCGGCGGTGATCCGGTCGAGGTCCGCGCCGGGCGTCGGCCCGGCCGAGCGTCAGGTGCGGGCGGTACCCCTCGGCGTGGGCGCGGCACTGCGGGAAGCGGCGCTCCGGGGGTAGTGCACGCGCATGCCGACACCCTGGGGGGCTGACGGGTATTGCGGACGGGAGCACGAACAGGGGCGCGGGGAACTGCGCGACAAGCGCAAGTCACGTCCGCAAGGTCGCGATCACGTGCAGGTCATTGTCCTGCGTCGCGATCTTGCGGACGTGGTGCGTTCCCCATCGCGCAGTTCCCCGCGCCCCTGGTTGTGCTCTCCCTGATGGTGTTTTCCCTGGTTACGCGGTGAGGCCCCGGGCGATCAGGTCGATCAGGGCGAAGGCGAACAGCGAGATGCCCACGAAGCCGTTGGTGGAGAAGAAGGCCCGGTTGAGGCGGGAGAGGTCGTGCGGCTTGACGATGGTGTGCTCGTAGACGAAGGCGCCGGCGACGACCGCGAGGCCGCACCAGAAGAAGGCGCCGGCGTGGGTGAGGACGGCGTACCAGACGAGGAGGCCGGTGGTCAGGGCGTGGCAGACCCGGGCGCCGGTGATCGCGGCGGGGATGCCGAACTTGGCGGGGACGGAGCGGACGCCCATGCCGCGGTCGGCGGCGACGTCCTGGCAGGCGTAGATGAGGTCGAAGCCGCCGATCCAGATGCCGACGGCGAGGCCGAGGACGGCCGCGTCCCAGGACCAGGTGCCGGTGACGGCGAGCCATGCGCCGACCGGGCCCATCGCCTGGGCGAGGCCGAGGATGGCCTGCGGGAAGTCGGTGAAGCGCTTGCCGTAGGGGTAGACCACCATCGGGATCACGGCGATGGGGGCCAGCACCAGGCAGAGGGTGTTGAGCAGGGCGGCGGAGCCGAGGAAGACCACCAGGGCGACGGCGGAGCCGATGTACGCGGTGCGCAGGGAGACCGCGCCGGTGACGAGTTCGCGGCTCGCGGTGCGCGGGTTCCGGGCGTCGATCTCGCGGTCGATGATCCGGTTGGCGGCCATCGCGAAGGTGCGCAGGCCGACCATGCAGACGGTGACCAGCAGCAGTTCGCCCCAGTGCACGGACTTGTCGGCGAGGAACATCGCGGTGAGGGCGGCGATGTAGGCGAACGGCAGGGCGAAGATCGAGTGCTCGATCATGACCAGGCGCAGGAAGGCCCGGGTCCTGCTCCGCGGTGCTTCGATGGCGGCCGTGCTCACAGCCCGTACTCCTTCCAGCGGCGGGTGACCCGGGCGGCGGTCGCCGGGTCGGAGGTGACCATCTCGGGCCAGCCGCCGTCGCGGGTGTAGCCCTCCTCGGGGAGCTTGCGGGTGGCGTCGATGCCGGCCTTGCCGCCCCAGAACTGCTGGTAGGAGGCGTGGTCGAGGTGGTCGACGGGGCCTTCGACGATGGAGAGGTCGCGGCTGTAGTCGACGTTGCCGAGGGCCCGCCAGGCGACTTCCTGGTAGTCGTGGACGTCGCAGTCGGCGTCCACCACGATGATCAGCTTGGTCAGCGACATCATGTGGGCGCCCCAGATGGCGTGCATGACCTTCTGCGCGTGCTTGGGGTACTTCTTGTCGATCGAGACGATCACGCAGTTGTGGAAGCCGCCGGCCTCGGGCAGGTCGTAGTCGACGATGTCCGGGATGATCACCTTGAGCAGCGGCAGGAAGAAGCGCTCGGTGAACTTGCCGAGCGGCCCGTCCTCGGTGGGCGGGCGGCCGACCACGATGGACTGCAGGATCGGGCGGCGGCGCATGGTGACGCAGTCGATGGTGAGCGCGGGGAACGGCTCCTGCGGCGTGTAGAAGCCGGTGTGGTCGCCGAACGGGCCCTCGGGGAGCAGTTCGCCGGGCTCCAGCCAGCCTTCGAGGACGACCTCGGCGTCCGCCGGGACCTGGAGCGGGACGGTCTTGCAGTCGACCATGCGGACCCGCTCGCCCGCGACGAAGCCGGCGAACAGGTACTCGTCGATGTCGCCGGGCAGCGGGGCGGTGGCGGCGTAGGTGACGGCGGGCGGGCAGCCGAAGGCGATCGCGACGGGGAGCTTCTCGCCGCGCTTGGCGGCGACCGCGGCGTGGTTGCGGCTGTCCTTGTGGATCTGCCAGTGCATGCCGATGGTGCGCTTGTCGTGCCGCTGCAGCCGGTACAGGCCGAGGTTGCGGATGCCGGAGTCCGGGTCCTTGGTGTGGGTCAGGCCGAGGTTGAAGAAGGAGCCGCCGTCCAGCGGCCAGGTGAACAGCGCGGGCAACTGGTCCAGATCGACGTCCTCGCCGGTGAGGACGGTCTCGTGCACGGGCGCGTCGGCGGACTTCACGTTCCTCGGCGGGACGTGCGTCATCGAGGCGAGCTTGCCGAAGGCCTCGCGGAAGCCGGTGAAGCCCTGCGGCATCTCGGGCTTGAGCAGGCCGCCGATCTTCTCGGCGATGTCGTCGGGGGACTTCAGGCCGAGGGCCTTGGAGAGTCGGCGCTCGGTGCCGAAGACGTTCATGGCCAGCGGCATCGCCGAGCCCTTGACGTTCTCGAAGAGCAGCGCGGGGCCCTTGGCCTTCTGCACCCGGTCGACGATCTCACCGACCTCCAAGTGGGGGTCGACCTCCACCTTGATCCGCTTCAGGTCACCGTCGCGTTCCAGGGCCCGGAGGAAGGAACGGAGATCGTCGTATGCCATACGTGTCAGTATCCGATACCGGCTACCCTGAGCCCGCCAAGGGTCCTGTTCGAACGTAGTTCGGAGTTCTGCGCGTGCTTCTGCGAGTCGCCCCCACGGTCGTGCTGCTGGCCCTGTGGATATGGGCGTTCATCGACTGCCTGACCACCCCCGAGGACGAGATACGCCACCTGCCGAAGGTGGTGTGGGTGATCATCGTGCTGCTGTTCCCGCTGGTCGGCTCGATCGCCTGGCTGGTGGCCGGCAAGAACCGGGCGGCCCGCCGCCGCCAGGTCCCGTGGCCGTCCGGCCCGACCGCCGGGTTCCCGGAGTACGAGCGTCCGCGGCAGCTCGCGCCGGACGACGACCCGGAGTTCCTGGCCTCGCTGAAGCGCGGCAACCAGCAGCACGAGGACATGCTCAAGCAGTGGGAGGCGGACCTGCGCCGCCGCGAGGAGGAGCTGCGCCGGGGCGACGAGCGCCCCGAGGGGGACGCCGCCAAGGGCTGATCCCGCCTTTTGGCGCATCCCTACGATCCGAGCCTTCTTCGCTTCCGTTCCCGTCGGCCGCCGGCCTTCGCGCGCCCCTTCCGGAGGGCGGCGTTCCGGCGGCCTTCGCATGCCCGCAATCTTGCCGCTGACCTGCCAATTCACCGCCCCGGGCGATCCCGGTGGGGGGTATCCCCGAGTACCCGCCCGGAGCGACTCGGCAGTAGCCCCGTGCGCCCCCTTCTGTGCGTCCTCTACAGCGATCGGGTCCCGACCTTGTACGGAATGGACGCCGAAACGCGGGCGCACTGGCTCGTACTGTCGTAACAGAAGAGGTGTTCGCTGACTCACGTGACCTTGGAGAGGTTCGAGATGACGGTCCTGCACGACGCGCCGGTCGGCGGCGAGGCTCCGGCCGATGCCCGTAGCCGGGTCGCCGAACTTCACGAGCTGCGCGAGCAGGTCCGCCGGGGCCCGAGCGAGAAGGCCACCGAGGCCCAGCACGCCAAGGGCAAGCTCACCGCCCGCGAGCGGATCGAGCTGCTGCTGGACGAGGGCTCGTTCCACGAGGTGGAGCCGCTGCGCCGGCACCGCGCCCAGGGCTTCGGCCTGGAGGCGAAGAAGCCGCACACCGACGGTGTGATCGTCGGCTGGGGCACCGTCCACGGCCGGACGGTCTTCACCTACGCCCACGACTTCCGGATCTTCGGCGGCGCGCTGGGCGAGGCCCACGCCCAGAAGATCCACAAGATCATGGACATGGCCATCGCGGCCGGCGCCCCGCTGGTGTCGCTGAACGACGGCGCCGGCGCCCGCATCCAGGAGGGTGTGACCGCGCTGGCCGGCTACGGCGGCATCTTCCAGCGCAACACCCGCGCCTCGGGCGTCATCCCGCAGATCTCGGTCATGCTCGGCCCGTGCGCCGGCGGCGCCGCGTACTCCCCCGCGCTGACGGACTTCGTGTTCATGGTCCGCGAGACCTCGCAGATGTTCATCACCGGCCCGGACGTGGTGCAGGCCGTCACCGGCGAGAAGATCACCCAGAACGGCCTGGGCGGCGCCGACGTGCACTCCTCGGTCTCGGGTGTCTCGCACTTCGTCTACGACGACGAGCAGTCCTGCATCGAAGAGGTCCGCTACCTGCTGTCGCTCCTCCCGCAGAACAACCGCGAGATGCCGCCGACCGTCGCCAACGACGACCCGGTGGACCGCCGCAACGAGTCGCTGCTCGACCTCGTCCCGGCGGACGGCAACCGGCCGTACGACATGCGCAAGGTGATCGAGGAGATCGTCGACCACGGCGAGTACCTGGAGGTCCACGAGCGCTGGGCGACCAACGTGATCTGCGCGCTGGCCCGGGTCGACGGCCACGTGGTCGGCATCATCGCCAACCAGCCGCAGTCGCTGGCCGGCGTGCTGGACATCAACGCCTCCGAGAAGTCGGCGCGCTTCGTGCAGATGTGCGACGCGTTCAACATCCCGCTGGTGACCATGCTGGACGTGCCGGGCTTCCTGCCCGGTGTCGACCAGGAGCACGACGGCATCATCCGGCACGGCGCGAAGCTGCTGTACGCGTACTGCAACGCCACCGTGCCGCGGATCCAGCTGATCCTGCGCAAGGCCTACGGCGGCGCGTACATCGTGATGGACTCCCGCTCGATCGGCGCGGACCTGTCCTTCGCCTGGCCGACCAACGAGATCGCCGTGATGGGCGCCGAGGGCGCCGCGAACGTGATCTTCCGCCGTGACATCAACGGGTCCGACGACCCCGAGGCAATGCGCGCGCAGAAGATCAAGGAGTACAAGAGCGAGCTGATGCACCCGTACTACGCGGCCGAGCGCGGCCTCGTCGACGACGTCATCGACCCCGCCGAGACCCGGGCCGTGCTGGCCTCCTCGCTGGCGATGCTCCGCACCAAGCACGCCGACCTGCCGAGCCGCAAGCACGGCAACCCGCCGATGTAACCGGTGCGACGCGCCCGCCGCCACCGTTCAGCCGCCAGCCAGGGGGAGAAACAGGAACCATGAACGAACCTCTCGTCCGTATCGTCCGGGGCTCGCTGTCCGCCGAGGAGCTCGCCGCCCTGACCGCGGTGCTGACCGCCCGCGCCGCGCAGGCCTCGGCGGTCGCCGCCGCCAACCAGGCCGTCGAGCCGATCGCCACCTGGTCCCGGATGGAGCGCCGCCCGGCGTACTTCTCCCCGGTCAGCTGGCAGCAGGCCGCGTGAGACACGCGAGGGGCTCCGGAGGCAGTGCCTCCGGAGCCCCTCGCGTTTTCGCTGCTGCTACGCCGCGGCCAGCGCCGCAGGGCGGCCGGCGTGCATGGTGGTGAGGTTGGCCGCCAGTCGCAGCGGGTCCTGGGCCAGCCAGAGCCGCACCGCGGCCCCGAGCATGACGCAGGACGAGTCGAGGCGGACGCCCGTGGAGTGGGCGACCCGCGCGGCGGCGATGGCGAGCAGGTCGGCGAGCTCGGTGGGGAGCCACACCGTGAGCGCGCAGGGCGCCGGGGTGGCGAGCGCGGCGAGCAGCCGGTGGGCGTCCGCCGGGCAGTGCAGCGTGGGCAGGACGTCCAGCAGCCCGTCGGCGACGACCTCGGAGACGTCGCTGTGATGGCCCTGGGCGAGCCGTCGCAGCAGCGCACGTTCCGCTGCGGTGATTCGGACGGTCATGATGACCTCGTCGCACTCCATGGTGCGGCCCTCCTCGCGGCTTTGTGGATCTCGGGGGTGGATCAGGGGGGTCAGGCAGGGGGTGGGGCAGGCGGTGCGGGCGTCAGATGCCGGCGTACGAGTGCTTGCCGGTGATGAAGATGTTGACGCCGTAGAAGTTGAACAGCCAGCAGGCGAAGGCGAGCAGGGCCAGGTAGGCGGCCTTGCGTCCGCGCCAGCCGGCGGTGGCCCGGGCGTGCAGGTAGGCGGCGTAGGCGACCCAGGTGATGAACGACCAGGTCTCCTTCGGGTCCCACTCCCAGTACTTGCCCCAGGCGGCCTCGGCCCAGATCGCGCCCGCGATGATGGTGAACGTCCACAGCGGGAAGATCAGGGCGTTGACCCGGTAGGACAGCTTGTCCAGGGTGCTCGCGGCGGGCAGGCGCTCCATCAGGTTGGCGGCCCGAACGGTCAGGCCGGCCGCGACCCGGTGCTCGTAGCGGTCCTTGAGCAGGTAGGCGACGGTGGCGACGGCCGCTGCGAAGAAGGCGCCGCCGCAGATCGTCGCGGTGGAGACGTGGATGCCCAGCCAGTAGGAGTGCAGCGCCGGGACGAGCTGCTCGGACTCGGTGTACAGCACGGCCACGGCGACGCCGAGGATCAGCAGGACGGCGACCACCACGGGCAGGCCCAGCCAGCGCACGTTCTTCTTGGTGGCCAGCAGCACGACGTACGAGCCGACCATCATCAGCGCGAACGCGACGGAGAACTCGTACATGTTGCCCCACGGCCAGCGCGTCACCGACAGGCCGCGGGTGATCACGCTGCCGGCGTGCAGCAGCAGGCCGAGCACGGTCAGCGAGACCGCGATCCGGCCGGCCACGTCGGCCTTCTCGCTGCTGCCGGCCGGGCCGAGGCCGTCCGCCGGGCCGTCCTCGCCGCGGCCGCTGGTCACCGTGGTGGCGCCGGCGTCGGCCAGCGCGGTCCGGGTCAGGGTGGTGGTTCCGCCGCCCTGCGAGGCCACGGTGACGCTGACCTTGCGGACGCCCTTGGCCGCCTCGGTGGAGTCGCTGACCGACTCCCCGAGGGTGGCCTGCTGCCGGGAGCGGACGGCGACGCCGCCCTTGGAGCCGAACGTCCACTCGAACATCTGGGCGAACATGGCCAGGGTGTAGACGGCCATCGCCGAGTAGATCAGCTTGTTGGAGATATCGGCCAAATGGGTGTTGACCTGCGCGAGCAGCACCGTCTACTCCTTGGTTTCCGGGGCGGTGGGGACGGCTGCGGCCGGGGAGTCGGCGGCTGCCGGTGCGTCGTCGTCAGCGGGGTCGTCGATGGAACCCTCGGGGGCCGGCTCCTCGTCGATGGCCGGCGCGTCGCCCTGCAGCTCGACGGCGAGCTCGGCGAGCTCCTCGGCGGTGCGGGCGGACTCGCTGCGGCCCAGACCGGCCACCTCGACCAGGGTGCGGCCGTCGGGGCCGGTGACCGCCCGGACCCAGATCCGGCGGCGCTGGATGAACAGCGAGCCGATCAGACCGAGGATCGCGGCGACCGCGCCGACCAGCGCGACGGAGTTGCCGGGGTGGTGCGAGACGGTGAACGTGGCCCACTGCTGGTAGCCGTCGAAGGTGAGCGTGCCGTAGTTGTCGGGCAGCTGCCAGCCCTCGCCGACCTTGAGACGGACCTTGGCGATGTCGCCGTCCACCTTCAGCTGGGTCATCGCCTTGTCGTCCAGCTGGTACACGTTCTGCGGCAGGCCGCTGTCGGTGCGCAGGTCGCCGGCGTAGGCGTTGAGGACCAGCATCGGGTCCGCGGCGGCCGGGAACATCGACCGCGGACCGGTCTGCTCGAAGTTCGCCGGAGCGGTCGGCAGGAAGAAGCCCTGGAACGCCAGCTGGGTCTTGTTGCCGTTGGCGTCGGTGCCGTAGTCGTTGACCTTGATCACGCCGGGCGAGGTCATGTTGGAGTCGCGCGGCAGGAACGGCGTCGGGCCGCTGAAGACGATCTCGTTCTTGGCGTTCCGGACCGTCACCACCGGGGCGTAGCCGTGGCCGATCAGGTAGACCTTGGAGCCGCCGATCTCCAGCGGGTGGTTGACCTCGATGGTCGACTTCTTCAGCTTGGTCGCGTCGTCGCCCACCCAGTAGCGGACGTTCGCGGTGAACTGGCGCGCGGTACCGACCTGCGGGCCGCTCTCCTGGTAGCGGGCGGTGAAGCCGTCCAGCTTGAAGCCGAAGGCGTCCAGGTCGTTCACGCCGTAGAAGTGCGAGCCGTAGAAGTCGTCGATCTGGGTGGTGGTGTTGGAGTAGCCCTGGCCCTCCAGCACCAGCTTGCTGGCGGTGCCGGAGGCCACACCGGCCCAGGCGACGCCGATCAGCAGCAGGAACAGCGAGAAGTGGAACAGCAGGTTGCCGACCTCGCGCAGGTAGCCCTTCTCGGCGGCGACCGAGCCGTTTCCGACGACGGCCCGGAAGCCGCGCTTCTTCAGCAGCGCGTGGGCGGCGGCGTTCACGGCGTCCGGGTCGGCGTCGCTGCGCCAGGCCGCGTACACCGGCATCCGGGTCAGGTTGCGCGGAGCCGTCGGGGGCTGCGAGCGCAGCACGCCGACGAACTGCCAGGTGCGCGGGACGATGCAGCCGGCCAGCGAGACGAACAGCAGGATGTAGATCGCCGAGAACCAGGACGAGCTGTAGACGTGGAACAGCTGGAGCTTCTCGAACAGCGGCGTGATGCCCTTGTGGGCGTCCTTCCAGGCCACGACCTTCATCTGGTCGGGGCCGTCCTGCGGGATCAGCGAGCCGGGGATGGCCGCCAGCGACAGCAGGAACAGCAGCAGCAGGGCGACCCGCATCGAGGTGAGCTGCCGCCAGAACCACCGCAGCCAGCCGACGAAGCCTATGCTGCCGGTCGGGACGTCGCCCTCCTCGGGCGCGGTGCTGAGGCGCTCGACGCCGTCGGCGTCGGGGTCCGCGGCGTCGGCCGGCTGGGGGCTGGTCTTGGTGTCGCTCACTGATCAGATTCCGATCGAGAAGTTCTCGGTGAGGTACTGGAGCTGGTTGACCAGCGAGTCCCACACCCCGGTCACCAGGGCCAGGCCGACCGCGACGAGCATGGCGCCACCGATCCGCATCACCCACTGGTAGTGCCGCTTGACCCAGCCGAAGGCGCCCAGGGCCTTGCGGAACGCCAGGGCGGCCAGGACGAACGGTACGCCGAGGCCCACGCAGTACACCGTCATCAGCAGTGCGCCACGCCCGGCGTCGGCTTCGTTGGCGGAGAGCGAGTTGATCGCCGCGATGGTCGGCCCCATGCACGGCGTCCAGCCCAGGCCGAACACCACGCCGAGCAGCGGCGCGCCGAGCACCCCGACCGCCGGGCGCCGGTGGGTGCGCAGCTCGCGCATGGTGAAGCCGGGCAGCAGGCCCATGAAGGCCAGGCCCATCAGCACCGTGAGGCAGCCCATCACGATCGAGATGATCCGCCGGTGGTCGACCAGGTTCTGGCCGACGTAGCCGAACAGCGCGCCTTCGGAGATGAAGACGGCGGCGAAGCCGAGCACGAACATCCCCGAGCCGAGCAGCATCCGGCCGCGGCGGGTGCCGCGCGCGTCCGACAGGTCGGCCGCGGAGAAGCCGGTGACGTAGCTGAGGTAGCCGGGCACCAGCGGCAGCACGCACGGTGAGAAGAACGAGAGCAGCCCGGCGGCCAGCGCGATCGGCAGTGCGAGCACCAGCGCGCCGCTGCCCACCGTCTCGTTGAACCCGACGTCGGCAGCGGCCAGGACGGCGCTCACTTGGACTCCGCGAGGACCGGCTCGATCATCTTGTCGAGGTCCTCGGTGGACATCGCGCGCATCGCGCGGGCGGCCAGCCTGCCGTCCTTGTCGATCACGATGGTGGTCGGGATGGACTGCGGGTTGAGGCTGCCCTTGGGGAACTTGAGGATCTGGGTGCCGTCCGGGTCGTAGATGCTCGGGTAGGTGACCCCGAAGTTCTTCTCGAACGCGACGGCGTTGGCGGGGGAGGTGTCCCGGGTGTTGATGCCGAGGAACTGCACCTGGTCGCCGTACTTCTCGGAGCTGGCCTGGAGGCCCTTGGCCTCGGCCCGGCAGGGGCTGCACCAGGAGCCCCAGATGTTGAGGACGACCACCTTGCCGCGGTAGTCGGAGAGCTTGAGGGAGCCGGTGCCGTCCAGTCCGACGCCGCTGATGTCGGGGGCGTCCACCCGGTGGCCGGCGGCGGCGGTGTCGATGCCGCCCTTGCCGGTGATGAAGCCCGTCGAGCCGCCCCCGGAGCCGGAGCTGGCGCACCCGGTGAGGGCCAGGGCGGTGGCCGCGCCGAGGGCGGCGGTGAGGCGGGTGCGGCGACTGGACGTCCAAGACATGTGAAAAGTTTCGCATGGCTCTTCGGCCCGTTTTAGGGGGGTCCGGCGTTGTCGACCGGACCCCCCGTGACCTGCGAAAACTACGCTTATGATCGTCTTAATTCGGGCATTCCGTCGCCCGTCGCGCTTACCTCGGGACCGCCGGTGTGAGCAATGTCCCGAACCCGGTGCGGACTACGCCCCGAAGCTCTTCCCGACCGGCTTGTCGCCCTTCTTGCCCTTGCCCACCAGGTGGGCCGGCAGCAGGTCGCGGGCCGGCTCGCGGTAGCCGATCGAGACGATCCGGTCACCCTCGTAGGTGAAGCTGGTCAACGAGGCGAGCGAGCACTGCCGACGGCGCGGGTCGTGCCAGAGCCGTCGGCGCTCCGCGAACGAGCGCAGGATCCAGATCGGCAGCTGGTGGCTGACGCACACCGCCTCGTGCCCGCGCGCGGCGTCCCGGGCGGCGGCGATCGCGCCCATCATCCGCACCACCTGGTCGATGTACGGCTCGCCCCAGGACGGCTTGAACGGGTTGGTCAGGTACCGCCAGTACGCCGGGTTGCGGAGCGAGCCGTCGCCGACGCCGAAGGTCTTGCCCTCGAAGATGTTCTCCGCCTCGATCAGCCGCGGGTCGGCGGCCACCTCCAGGCCGTGCGCCTTGGCGATCGGCTCGGCGGTCTCCTGGGCGCGCTCCAGCGGGGAGGCCACCACGTGCGTGATGTCCCGGTCCTTCAGGTGCTCGGCCACCCGCTCGGCCATCTGCCGCCCCAGGTCGGACAGGTGGTAGCCCGGCAGCCGGCCGTACAGCACGCCCTCCGGGTTGTGCACCTCGCCGTGCCGCATCACGTGGACGACGGTGATGTCCTTGCCGGTCGACGCACCCGTCTCGCTTCGCTCGGTCACTTCGACTCCTCGGTGGCCTCGGCGGCGGCGCGGGCGGCGGCGGGCAGGGCGGCGGCGATCCGCTCGATCGCCCGCGCGTCGTGCGCGGACGAGACGAACCAGGACTCGAACGCCGACGGCGGCAGGTAGACGCCCTGGCTCAGCATCGAGTGGAAGAACCCGTTGAAGCGGAACGCCTGCTGGCGGCGGGCCTCGTCGTAGTTGGTGACCTGCTGGTCGGTGAAGAACACCGAGAACATGTTGCCCGCGGTCTGCAGGCGGTGCGCCACGCCCTCCTTCGAGAGCGCCTCGGCGACCAGGCCGGACACCTCGGCGGCGACCTTGTCCACGGTGGCGTACACCTCGTCGGTGCAGTTCCGCAGCTGGGCCAGGCCGGCGGCGGTGGCGATCGGGTTACCGGACAGGGTGCCCGCCTGGTAGACCGGGCCGGCCGGGGCGAGGTGCGCCATCACGTCGGCGCGGCCGCCGAACGCCGCGGCGGGGAAGCCGCCGCCCATCACCTTGCCGAAGGTGAGCAGGTCCGGCGCCCAGCCCTCGTGGGCGGCCTCCAGCCCGTACCAGCCGGCCTTGGAGACGCGGAAGCCGGTCATCACCTCGTCGGAGATGAACAGCGCGCCGCTCTCCCGGCACAGCTCGGCCAGGCCGCGGTTGAAGCCGGGCAGCGGCGGCACCACGCCCATGTTGCCGGGCGAGGCCTCGGTGATCACGCAGGCGATCTCGCCGGGGTGCGCGGCGAACGCGGCGCGCACCGCGTCCAGGTCGTTGTACGGCAGCACGATGGTGTCGCCGGCCTGCGCGCCGGTGACGCCCGGCGTGTCGGGCAGGCCGAAGGTGGCGACACCGGAACCGGCGGCGGCCAGCAGGGCGTCCACGTGACCGTGGTAACAGCCCGCGAACTTGACCACCTTGGCGCGGCCCGTGAAGCCGCGGGCCAGCCGGATCGCCGACATGGTCGCCTCGGTGCCGCTGGAGACCAGGCGGACCTGCTCGACCGGGGCGATCCGGGCGACGATCTCCTCGCCGAGCTCGACCTCGCCCTGGCCGGGCGTGCCGAACGAGGTGCCGCGGGAGACGGCCTGCTGCACGGCCTCGATCACCGCGGGGTGCGAGTGGCCGAGCAACATCGGGCCCCACGAACACACCAGGTCCACGTACTCGCGGCCATCGGCGTCGGTCAGGTACGGGCCGTTGCCGGACACCATGAACCGGGGCGTGCCGCCGACCGCGCGGAAGGCCCGCACCGGCGAGTTGACGCCGCCGGGGGTGACCGCCAAGGCGCGCTCGAACAGCGACTGGGACTGGGGTGCTTCGTACGGGTAGCTCATCTGCTCGCTCATCCGTTGGGTCCGCGGGGTGGCCTGGAGCCTCTCTTACCCGAACATGGTCTCAAATCGTGTCTTTGCGTTCTGCATGTCGGGCCCGATCATCTGGAACGATGATCCGTGTGCTGCTCCCCTCACTGCCTGTGGCGAAGGTAAGGTCGAGTAGCGCGCGCTCGTGTAGCACGCCAGCAGACGGGTAAGGGGCATGTCCGGAGGGAAAGTCGGACATGCGGGGGTCTGTCGATTCCGGCGAGTTCCGGTGAGGATGGTCCGAGTGTCCGAGAGGCAGGACGGTTTCGACGAGGCCGCGGAGCGTACCCGCAGGCCGTCCGAGACCGGCGGGGGCAGGGAAGCGGGCAGGGGAAGGAGGGGCGAGGGCAGAGTGGGGGTCACCTACAAGTACTTCGGCGCACCGGACCGTGCCACCGCTGCCAGAGTCCCCACCGCCCTCGGTCCCGGCGGCCTCGGCCTCGACGCCGGGGAGTTGGGCTCGCTGGGCCGGCTCGGCGACCTGATGGAGACCAGCGGCTCCGGCAACGGCCACCTCTCCACCAAGATCAAGCCCGAGACGATGAGCGCGATGGTCCTGACGGGCATTCAGGGCGTCCCGCTGCACCACGTCCCGCCACTCGAACTGGTGGTTCTGCACCCCGACTACGCGGTGGTCCAACTCCCGCACACCGTCGTCGAACCGCTCCGCAAGGCGGACGAGACCGAACTCGGCGCCGCCGCGTTCATCTGGTCCACCGTCCCCGACCGCCGCGGCCCGCGGGACGCCTTCGTCATCTACCAGATGCTGCACGAGTGGCAGGACTTCGCCAACCGGCTGCACGACGCCGGGCACCAGCTGTACTGCCTGGTCTGGCCCTGATCCGGGGTCGGGCCCTGCCGCCGCCGTCGAACTGATCGGACGTCAACACACCGGGTTAGTGTGTGCGCTCACGATCTGGAAGGTCTCGACGGTGGATCATCGGCGCCCCTCGACCGAAGAAATCCTGGCGCGCATGCCGGAACTCGCGCCGTACGGCCGCGCGGCCGCCCGGCTGCGGGTCGAGCGCGGCGCGCCCGGGGTCGCGGACAGTTCGATCGGCGGCCCGCTGCTGTGGCCCGCCGACGAACCGTGGCCGCACTGCCGGGAGCCGGCGGTCGACGGGCACGGCGATCTCCCGGCGATGGTGCCGCTCGCCCAGATCCACGCCCGCGACGTGCCCGGCCCGTGGTGGCCCGACGGCATGGACGTGCTTCAACTCCTCTGGTGCCCGTTCGAACACTGGGACCCGCCGGCCGGCCAGGCCGACCTCTGCCCGGTCGTCGAACTCCGCTGGCGGCGAGCCGCCGCGCACGCCGGGGCACCACTGGCCGGTCCGCCCGAGCCGTCGGAGTGCTGGGAGCCCGAATACCTGCCGGAGCCCTGCGTGTTCACCGCGGAGTACCTCGTCGACTTCCCGTACCGCGAGGAGCTGCCGCCCGAACTCCGGCCTGCCCTCCGCCAGTTGATCCTCGGCCTCGACCCCGAGGGCAAGGACGGCATCACCCGGGTGTCCGGCTGGAAGCTCGGCGGCTGGCCGACCTGGCACCTCAACCACCCCCACACCCCCGTGTGCGAACCCTGCGGACGCCCGACGACCCTGCTCTTCACGATCGCCAGCGACGACGTCCCCGGCATCCAGGTCGGCCGCTGGGGCGAACTCCGGCTCTTCACCTGCCCGGCCGACCACACCCACCCGTTCACCGCCGACCTGCACTGACGGCGGACCGCACGACCGCCCGGCGCGCCGCCCGGCGCGGCGGCGACCGCCCGGGCGGGCCTCACCGTGCCGAGGCGAATGCCCGGGCGCGGCCGGTGCGTTCGACGGCGGGCCCACTCGTCCACAGGCCTGTGGACAACCGCGCCCGATCGCCCACCGCCGTCCACCGGCTGTGGACGGTCAGGCGTCGAAGTCGTATTCGAGGATGTACGAGGACGAGTCGAGCACCATCGCGTTGAACTCCACCACCTGGCCGTCCTCGGCGAAGGCGGTGCGGTGCACCAGGAAGACGGGGGTGCCGGGGGCCAGGGCGAGGCGCTCGGCCTCGTCGCCGGCCGGCATCCGGGAGCGGATGTGCTCCTGGAAGTGCACCGGCTTGTGGCCGAGTTCGGCGAGCCGGGCGTAGGTGCCGCCGGGGCCGGTGTCCGCGTCGGTGATCCGGCTGCCCGCCACCAACGCGGCCGGCAGGTAGGACTCGGAGAGCAGCACCGGCTTGCCGTCCAGGACGAAGCGGCGGCTGCGCACGCAGGCCGACTCGCCCGCCTTCAGCCCGAGGACGGCGGCGATGTCCTCGGGGACCTCGCGTTCGCCGACGGTCAACTGGTCCACCGTCAGCTCGCGGGCCGCTATGTCGGTCGACCAGACCGAGAAGCCGCTGCCCCAGTTCCGGTCGGACAGCCGCTGGATGCCACGACGCCTTATCGGCCGGAACTCCCGGACGAAGACCCCCACGCCCTTGCGGGCCTCCGCGATCCCCTCGGTCTGCAGCACGCCGAGCGCCTGACGTGCCGTCATCCTGGCCACGCCGTACGTCACCATCAGGTCGTTCTCGCCCGGCAGCCGGTCGCCCGGTCGGTAGCGGCCGGAGTCGATGTCGCGCTTGAGATCCTCGGCGATCCGCTGGTACTTGGGCTGGGTGGCGCGGGGGTGACTGGTCATGGCGGCGGGTTTCCTTCCCTTCTCTAGACATCCTACGCACGGCGCGCCCCCCGATGCATTGACATCTCTAGAGATTTCAGCTTGTCTAGAGATGCTGCAATCTGACATACCCTCATATCGGCTGCCGAGTCTCCCGCTCGACGAACGTTCACGAGCGCTCATCGAGCGAAACCGCGTGAGGAGCCCGCCATGTCCGTGCACCGTCGATGGTTCTCACTGCCCCGCGAGCCCGCCACCGTCGCCGCCGGACGCCGCCGGGTCCGCGCGCTGATCACCGCCTGGGGCGGCGCCCCCCTGGACGAGGACACCCGGCTGACCGTCGATCTGGTCACCTCGGAACTGCTAGGCAACGCCGTCCGGCACGCCACCGGCCGCGCCGTCACCGTCGGCGTGCACGCCGACCCGCTGCACCACCGGGCCGTCATCGAGGTCTACGACGCCTCCCCCGCCCTCCCGATCGCCGGCCGTCCCGACCAGGACTCCGAGTCCGGCCGCGGCATCCTGCTGATCGCCGAACTCGCCCTCGCCCACGGGGTGATCCGCAAGCGCTGGGGGAAGTGGGTGTGGGCCGAGATCGCGCTGCCCGCGCCGCCGGACCGGACGCGCGAACGGCCCGCCCCGCGCAGCGGAGTCGCTGCGCCGGACGGGCCGGTCACCGTGCGGGCGAAGAACTACTGCGCCACGGTCGGGAGGCTCGCGGTGAGGCTGGTCGGGACGCTGACCACGTCGTCGAAGGAGAGCTTGCCGGGGCCGAACTCGCTGCCCGCCATGGCCCGCTTGCTGCCGCCGTTGACGACCTGCCAGACGGTGGGGTTGTCCGGCGAGAGGAGCATGGTGCCGTTGCTCGGGGCGGCGATGTTGACCGCCCAGCCCAGCCAGGTGCTGGGGACGCCCAGCAGCGGCTTCTTGTCGTAGCCGAGACCGGTGAAGTCGGCGTTGGTGAGCGGGACGGCCTTGCCGCCGACCATCACCGAGATCGTCGGGTTGGTGCCCGCGGCGTCGTGGACCACGGTGCCGTTCTTCAGCGGCTTGGCGGCCGCCCCGGCCAGCCAGGCCTCCGGAACGCCCATCAGGGTCTGCGTCTCGTAGCCGTCCGCGGTCCACTCGGTGCCGTTGATCGGCAGCGCCGAGCCGGCCACCATCACGTAGATCGTCGGGTCGTTGCCGCCCTGGCCCTGGACCAGCAGGCCGGTGGCGACGCTGCGCTGGGCGGCCGCGTTGAGCCAGCCGCCGGGCACGCCCATGTCGGGTCGCTGGTTGTAGCCGTCCGCGGTCCACTCCGAGGCGCTGATCTGGAGCGCCGCACCGCCGACCACCACGTAGCGGGCCGGGCCGCCGGCCTGGTCGTGCACCACGGTGCCGGACGGGAGGTCGGCCTGCTTCACCGTGTTCAGCCACGCGGTCGGCACGCCCATGTCGGGTCGCTGGTTGTAGCCGTCCGCGGTCCACTCCGAGGCGCTGATCTGGAGCGCCGCACCGCCCACGATCACGAACCGGTCCGGGCCGCCGGCCTGGTCGTGCACCACGGTGCCGGCGGGCGGGGCCGCGGGCAGCGCGTTGAAGCCGGCCTCGTCGACCACCACCACCTTGCTCAGGTCGTAGCCGTCGGACGCCACGTCCGAGCCGGTCACCGGGATGCCCGCGCCGCTGACCAGCAGCTTCACGGTCGGGTTGGTCGGGGACTTCACCAGGGTGCCGGTCGGCAGCGAGGCCGGGTTCGGGTACGAGGTGCTGCCCGCGGAGTCGTCGATCTTGTTGTAGCGGAAGGGCTTGAAGCCGCCGCCGGTGATCTCCGACCGGCTCATGGTGCGGGTGCGGGCCGGGATTCCGGAGTGCGCTTCCTCGTCGATGACGGCGGCGGTGTGGCTGGAGTCGACCCAGCGGACGAACAGCACCATGTGGGAGTTGATGTTGTTCAGCGCGTCGCCGGGCTTGAGGTCGTCCAGGCTGCCGAGCTGGGTCTCGAAGCCGCCCGCGCCGTTGGTGGTGAAGCCGTAGTTGGTGCCGGCCGTGTTGATGTGCCAGGCCATCGACACGTAGCCCGAGCAGTCCTGCCGGTAGGTGCCGTTGCTGTCCGTGCGGTAGTTGCTCTGTGAGTACATGACCCCCGCGTCGATCCAGGACTGGGCCCGGGCCAGCACCTCGGTGCGGGTGATCGGCCCGCCGACCGAGGAGGTGCCGACGGCGTGGGCCTCCGCGCCGAGGGCGAGCGAGGACAGCGGGAGGGCCGCGGCGGCGCAGGCGAGGGCGAGAGTGCGGCGCAGGGCGGGACGGACGGTCTTGGCGGACATCGCGGACATGGCGGTATCTCCTTGTGGCGAGTGCGTGAAGTGGAGTGGTGCGGGCGGCTCGGGCCGGGGCGAAGGCCCACTGACGGCTCCGCGGTCGCGGGTGGACGACTGTCCTGCAGGAACAGCCGTCGTGGTCGCGGGCAGGCGGGAAACCGGTGCGGCGGCGAGCCGGAAGAACGGTGGTGGCGCGGGAGCGGCGGCGCGGTGGGCCGCGGGCTCAACAGGCGGCGTGGAAGCCGGCCGTCTCGCGCAGCTGACGCAGCTGGCGCGGGTGGCACGGGTGGCACAAGTGGTACGGGTGGCACAAGTGGTACGGGTGACGCAGGCGCGGCGGTGACGCGGCCCGGAGGCTGCGGACGGTCGGGGCGCGCACGGGGGCGGGCGGATCCGGCGGGTCGACCGGCTTCACCCTGCGGCGGACCGTGCGCCGTTCGGTCGGTCGGACCGGCCGTGGGCACCGCCGGCGTCGGTGGGCGGGCCGACCCGGGCGAGGCGCGGCCGGCCGGGCGGGGCGGCGCGCACCGCGGCGGCCTCGGTGGTGCGGGTGCTGGTCATGGTGGTCACCCTTCGACGGTGTGGGAGTGGAGCGGTCGGTCCGGTCGAGAAGTCCCGCGGTCGACTCTCTTCCGGCCGCCGCCCGGCCCGTTCTCCCTGGCGGCGATCTCTACTCTCGCCGCTCGGGAACCCGCTCGGAAGGGGTTCCGGGTGGCTCCAATCGGCCAGTCCGACTTCGGACAGCAGGCCGTGCACCCCTCAAGGTGCACGGCCTGGAAGCCCTTCGCCCGAGCGGGTCTCCCCCGCTCCCGCACACGTGTCACGCCGTCAGTCGGCGGTGCAGCTCCTCCGTCCCGCGGCCCAGGTCCCGGGCGGCGAGCCAGGCGGCGGCGCCGGCGCCGTTGCGGGCGGTGGACACCACCGCGTCCGGCCAGCGGGCGGCCAGCCGCGGGCGCAGGTGCGCGGCCAGCGGCGTCGCGGAGGCGAGCAGGCCGCCGGCCAGCACCAGCGGGAGCGGCGAGCCGGGGTCGCGGACCAGCGCGAGGGTGTCGATCAGGTGGTCGGCGGCACGCTCGACCAGCGCGGCCGCGACGGGATCGCCGGCCGCCGCGCGGTCGAGGACGATCGGCGCGAACCGGGCCAGCCGGGCCGGAGCCTCGGCGTGGGCGGCGGCGATCAGCGCCGAGCGCGGTTCACTCCCCAGGCCGCCCGGCCCGACCAGCGCGTCGGCGATCGCCCCGGCCAGGCCGGGCAGCCGAAGTGACGGTCCGTCGAACGGCAGCGCGCGGTCCACGGCGGTGAGCGCGGCGGAGACCGCCTCGCGGCCGAGCCAGCAGCCGGAGCCGCGGTCGCCCAGCAACCAGCCGTGACCGTCGGCGGTGCGGTGCAGCGTGTGGTCGCGGATCTCCGCGGCGATCGCACCGGTGCCGCTGAGCAGCAGGGTTCCGTCGGCGGCGGCGGTCCCGGCGGCGTGGGCGAGTTCGGCGTCGGCGATCAGCCGCGGGGTGACGGTCAGTCCGGTGGCGGGCCAGAGCGCGAGTACCTCCGGCGGGGCGAGCGAGCCGCCCGCGAGGCCGATCACGCCCGCGGCCACCCGGGCCGGGTCGAGCCCGGCCAGCGCGGCACGGACGGCCCCGCCGATCTCCCGGACGGCGACCTCCGCACCGTGCGCGACCGGGTTGCCCCCGGTGCCGTGCGCGGTGCCGAGGATCCGGCCGTCCAGGGTGGCGACCAGCGCGCGGGTGCTGGTGCCGCCCACGTCGAGGCCGAGCACCAGCGCGTCGTCCGCGAGCATGTGAGCGGCCGTCATGCGGTGCGGCGGATGCGGCCGGCGTACAGCGCTTCGAGCCTGTTGTTGTGCTCGTCGCCGCCGGGGATGTTCGCCGACAGGTAGACGGGCGGGACGCCGCCGCTCTCCTCGATCCGGCGGATCACCTCGGCGACGATCTGCTGGCCGAGCAGCGCCGCGGTGATCGACGAGATGCCGCACGCCCGGCCGCCGCCCGCCATCGGCAGGACGGCGTCGCCGAACGGCGCACCGTTGTCCAGCACCACGTCCGCGTAGTCGCGCAGCCGCAGGCCGGACGGGTGCTTGGGCCGGACGCCCGCGGTGTGCTCGGCGGAGGTGACGACGATCAGCGGGTGGCCGTTCTCCTTGGCCAGCCGGGCGAGTTCGACCACGCAGCCGTTGACGCCGGAGTTGGACGCCAGGATGAACACGTCCGCCGGGTGCGGGTCGGTCAACTCCCAGAGCATCGCGGCGGATTCGGTCCCGCGCTCCAGTTCCGACCCGGCCAGGATCTCCACCGGCCGCCCACCGAACAGCACCACGTCACGCAGCGCGATCCGATTGCTGGGGACCAGCCCGCCGGCCCGCCCGGCGATCTCCATCGCGAACGCCTCGGAGTGCCCGGTCCCGAAGGCCTGCACGATGCCGTCCGCGGCCAGCGCATCGGCGATCAGCTCGGCGGCCCTCGCGACCTCCTCGACCTGCGAGCTGCTGACCCGGTCGATGGCCGCACGGGCGGCGGCGACGAAATCGACCGCAGAGGGGCTGGTCACGGGAACCTCCAGGCAGGGCACTGTGGGACGGCTCACATGGTCGGGCCGGTCTGCCGCCGCTGTCAACGACAGGACTAGACCAGTACGGCGCACCCGCCGCACGAAATTCGCGGCGGGTGGAGCCCGGCCGGAGCAGGATGGCCCGATGGACGAGACACCGACGAGGCAGATCAGAGCCCGGTACGACGACCGGACGGTGACGGTCTACCAGGCGTTCCGCCCCGAGATCGCGGAACCGGCGGTCGCCGACGGCCGGTGGCCGGAGGCGTTCTCGCGGGACCGGATGACGTGGATCAAGCCGTCCTTCCGCCGGCTGATGCACCGCAGCAACTGGGCGCGGAGCCCGGGCCAGGAGCGGATCCTCGGCGTGGTGATCACCCGTCAGGGCTTCGACGCCGCTCTGGAGGCGGCGGTGCTGAGCAGCTACCGGCCGGGGGTGCACGCCTCGAAGGCCGAGTGGCGACGGGCGTTGCGGCGCAGCCCGGCGCGGGCGCAGTGGGATCCGGAGCGGGATCCGGACCTCCGGCCACTGGCGCACCGGTCGTTGCAGCTGGGGCTGAGCGGGGAGCTGGTGCGGGGCTACGCCGGGGAGTGGCTGGTGCGGATCGAGGATCTGACGCCGCTGGCACGGGAGTTGCACGCCACCAGGGATGCCGCGCTGCTGCCGCCGGAGCGGCCGTACCCGATGCCGCCGGGTGCGGCCGTCCGGCTGGGTGCGGCCTGACGGAGCGTCGCGAGGTGACGCTCCGCCGGGCCGGTCGGTCAGCCGTGCAGGTAGACGATGCCGAGCTTGGTGAGCTGCCAGTGCTGCGCGGCGGAGCCGTTGTCGGCGGCGAGCTGGACCAGCTGGTTGCCCTGGGCGTCGGTCTGGGTGGTGGCGGTGGCGAGCTTGGTGGCGTCCTGGGAGTCGGCGAGCTTGTAGGTGCCGTCGCCGACCGGCTGGAGCAGCCAGTGCTGGTTGCCGCCGCCGTTGCAGCCCCACTGCTCGATCTTGGCGCCGGGCGCGGTGGAGGCGCCGGCGACGTCCAGGCACATGTTGCGGTTGCCGCTGAAGTCGAGTTCGAAGGAGCCGCCGGCCTTGATCTCGAACACGAACGACTGGTTCAGGCCGCCGGTGGCCGGATAGGTGATCGCGGTGCGGCCGTTGGTGGAGTCACCGTAGGTGCCGCCGCCGGACAGGTCGAGGACCTTGCCGTTGGCCTGGTTGGTGAGCTGGTACCAGGCGCCGTCCTCGGGGGTGTCCGGGAAGGGCTTGCCGGGGGTGAGGGCGGTGATCGAGGTGCCGTCCTGCTGGTTGAGCGAGCAGAACGCCTGGGCGAGCCCGGACTGCTGGTAGAACTGCCGCAGGCAGGCCGCCTCGGCGGCGTACCCGGCGACCCGCAGGTGGTACGACTGGCGGACGTTGTTCATGCACAGGCCCGGGATGGAGATCGGGCTGTCGCAGCCGTTGCGGGTGCTCTCCGACAGGTCGATCACGTCGCCGTTGGTGTACTCGTACGGCGAGCTGGTCCACTCCGCGCAGACCTCGTGGCCGAAGGCGACCCGCCGCTGGTCGAGGTAGCGCACGCCCGGCACGCCGGAGGCGGCCTCGCGGAGCGCGTCGCTCAGGGTGGGGACGACCCAGTTGTGGCCCCAGGCGAGGTCCTCGGGGAAGGCCGGGCAGCCGTCCGCGACCTTGCCGACGTAGTCGTTGCGCCGGATGTCGGGCGTGATCGGGTTGAAGTACGACTGGTAGACCAGCTGGTAGGAGTCGTCGGAGTAGCCGGCCTTCCGCATGGTGTTGCGGATGTTGGTCAGCGCGGCCGTCACCTTGGGCTTGACCCCGGCGGCCCGCTTGGTGATCTCGGCGCTGCCGATGGTGTCCCGGCAGCCCTGGGACTGCGGGATCGGGAAGTACTGGGCGAGGCAGGACATCATGATGTTGGCGAACTCGAAGTCGTCGTTCGCGCCGATCGTCACGACGACCATCTTGACGTCGTAGTTGGCTGCGGTGGCGGCCAGTTGGACGTCCTGCTTGGCCTCGCCGAAGTCGCCGCTGCCCGGTCCGGTGATCTTCGCCAGGTCGGGGTCACTGACCAGGTCGCCGGTCTGGGCGCCGGAGCAGGCCAGGTCGATCGGGGTGACGCCGGGGAGCTGGGTGGTGAAGATCTCCGACTTGGTGGAGCGGTGGCAGTAGTTGGTGGGGGTGTCGGTCCCGGGGACGTAGTTGTCGTTGGTGTCGGTGCCGGCGCCCTCGCCGGAGATCGCGCTGTCGCCGAGGGCGACGATCGCGGCGGGCTTGCCCGCGCTGGGCGAGGCGGCCTGGGCGGTGGCCGCGGTGCCGAGGCCGGAGCCGAGGCCGAGGGCGGCCAGCAGGGCGGCGGTGGCGAGCAGGGCGGGGGACCTGCGGCGGACCGTGGGTGTCCTGGACACTCATGACTCCTTGCGAGGGTGGGGGTACGCCCGGCGGGTGCCGGGCGGCGCGGAGCATGGGGAACCGGGCTGGGACCCGGCGAACATGAGGCAGGCTCACATGCTAGGTACTGACAGGTAACACAACAAGACTCGCGGCGCGATACGGCCGGGAGGACCGCGACGACACCTCGAAAGAGCGTCACGAAAACGCAGTTGAGCCGCCGCCCGCACCCCCCGAAGGGGCGCGGACGGCGGCTCGGACTCGCCAGGGGGGCCGGGATCAGCCGCCGTTGACGCAGTTGTTGCCGAACGCCGGGTTCAGCAGACCGATGATGTCGATCGAGTTGCCGCACAGGTTGACCGGGACGTGCACCGGGACCTGGATCTGGTTGCCGGAGATGACGCCGGGGGAGTTGGCGGCGACGCCCTCGGCGCCGCTGCTCGCCATGGCGGTGCCCGCACCGGCGGCGACGATGCCCGCGACAGCGGCGCCGACCGCGGCAGCCTTCTTGATGCTCATTTGAGTCTCCTCTTTAAATCAGATCTTCCAATTGCCGCGCCGGGGCTACCGGAAGGAAGCACACGGGACGTGCACCTCAGCCAACGAGACCCCGCCAGGTCAGTTTCGCTGTTCTTCGCACAATCACCCGTCCGGCGTAACGGCAGCATTCGGGTGAACGGCCCGGAGGATCGGCGAACTCGCCCGTTTCCCCCGCCGTACTGGTTCGTTCTTCCTGGCGAACCCGATCCACCCGCAAGAAATGAGACGTCATCATGCGCAAGCTCGCCTACGGCGCTTTCGGCTCCGCTGCCGCCGCGACCCTGCTGCTCGGCACCGGCGGTGCGGCCATGGCCAGCAGCGACGCCGAGGGTGTCGCCGCCAACTCGGCCGGCGTCGTCTCCGGCAACCAGATCCAGGTCCCGGTGCACGTCCCGGTCAACGTCTGCGGCAACTCGATCAACATCGTCGGTCTGCTGAACCCGGCCTTCGGCAACACCTGCGCCAACGGCGGCTGAACCGTCCAACAGCCCCCTGCGGCAGCCCCGTCGTCGCACCCACCGCCCAAGCCCTGGGCGACACGCGGGCCTTGGGCCGCGTGAGTGACATTCCCGCCGCATCCCGAAAACAGCGGGCGATGATGCGATCGCCCGACCCCGACCTTCCAAGTCGGGCAGAACGTGAGGAAGAGAAAGTCATGCGCAACTTCAAGAAGGCCGCGGTCCTGACCGTCGCCGCCACCGGCCTGATGCTCGGCTCGGCCGGCCTGGCCAACGCCTCCTCCGAGGCCGAGGGCGTCGCCGCCAACTCCCCCGGCGTCATCTCCGGCAACCAGATCCAGGTCCCGATCCACATCCCGGTCAACCTGTGCGGCAACTCGATCGACATCATCGGCCTGCTGAACCCGGCCTTCGGCAACACCTGCGTCAACGGCGGCTGAACCGCCTGACGCCGCGCCGCGCCCGTTCGGCGCGGCGCACCAACTCCCCGTTGTGATCTAGGAGATCGAACCCTCATGCGCAACTTCAAGAAGGCCGCGGTACTGACCGTCGCCGCCGCCGGTCTGGTTCTCGGCTCGGCCGGTCTGGCCAGCGCCTCCGCCGAGGCCGAGGGCGTCGCCGCCAACTCCCCCGGTGTGCTCTCCGGCAACCAGATCCAGGTCCCGGTCCACGTCCCGATCAACCTGTGCGGCAACTCGATCAACGTGATCGGTCTGCTGAACCCGGCCTTCGGCAACACCTGCGTCAACGGCGACACCGGTGTCGCTCCCGCGCCCGTCACGACCCCGGTCGAGACCGAGCCCCAGCAGCCGCCGGTCGAGCACGAGCACCCCCACCACCCGCACCACCACCACGAGCCGGTCGAGGACTGCGACTGATCCGGCCCCGGCCGATCACCAGCCCGTGCAGACTGCCCCTCGGCCACCGGCCGGGGGGCAGTGCGCGTCCCCGCCCCTCCCACCACCGAAGGAATGGCCGATGTCCCGGACCACCACCGGCGCGCTGGCCGCGCTCGGCACCGCCCTGCTGATCGGCGGCGCCACCGCCCAGGCCGCGCACGCCGAGACCGAACAGCCGGGCGGTCTCCCGCTGCCCACCACCCACCTCCAGCCCACCGACGCCAAGCAGGCGCTCGGCGGCACCACCGCCGGGCTCGGCTACGCGGTCGCCCCGGTCAAGGACCTACGGCTCGACCCGTGGGCCAACTCCTCCGCGGACCTGCTCAACAACGGCGTCTCGGTGGTCCCCGACAACGGGGTCGGCCCGGTCGGCACCGGCACGGTCACCGGCCCGCTGTCCGCGGGCGGCGGCGCCAAGAACCTCCCGCTGGCCGGCCCGCTGCTCACCGCGCTGCCGATCTGACGCCCGCCCGGCAGCCGTACGGCCCGGCCTCCGCGAGGAGCAGCCGGGCCGTACCGCCGTTCTGACGCGCAGTCATATCCGTTCGACGTCACACCTGCTCGGCGTCACATCTGCGACTGGTCCAGCGCGCCGGTGAGGGTCTGCGCCGGGCCGGCCTGGTTCAGCATCTCGCCGGCGGTGGCCGTGGTGGTGGCGGCCAGCGTCTTCACCGAGTCGGTGACGGAGATCTGGTCCTGCTCGCCGCCGAGCGAGGCCTTGGCGCCCGGCACGGCCTGCACGGGGGCGGTCACCAGGTGCGGGTCCACCTTGTCCAGGGACAGTGCGGCGTCGGTCAGCCGACCGCTCTCGCCCTGAACGAAGGTGACCGGCTGGCCGAGGCCCACCGCCGGGCTCGCCAGGTTCAGCGGGGCGGCCGGGGCGTCCAGGTCCAGGGTGCCGAGCTTCGCGCCCCGGTCCGCCTCCGGCAGCGGCAGGGTGGCGGCCAGCGACGGCCCGATCTTGCCCCCGTTGACGGACGGCAGGATGTGGTCCGGGATCGGCCGGGTCGGGCTCTGGCCGGTGTCGGCGGGCGGCAGCAGCGGCGAGGTCGGGATGCCGCCGTGGATCTCGCCGCCGTCCGCGAGCAGCGGCAGCGGCGACGTCGCGGTGCTGAGCGGAATGCTGAACGGCACCTCCTTGGTGGCCAGCCCGTCCTCCAGCGCGGCCACCTCGGTCGGGGTCTTCGGAGCCGCCTGGGCCACGCCCTGTGCCGCCGCGACGCCGGCGCCGACCGCCAGCAGCAGGGCGCCCGTGGCCCGCTTGGAGAGCTTCATGGTGTCCGCCGTTCGTTCGATATCCGGTAATTCGGTAGGTCGGTCATTCGGTACGTCGGTCATTCCGTATGACTTCTCGTGGCGTCGTCGACCCCGGGGGTAATTCGGGTGCGCCGCACACACCTTGGCGAACGAGTCAGCTCCCCCGCGGATAGCGGCAGTTAAGCCGTACGGCGTAATAATCAGACCGGCACGCAGGGAAACCGGTGATCCTCGACGAATTTTCTCCGCCCCCGTAACTTTCCTGTTCGCCATTCTTTGATCCCGACGACGACGGGGCAGCACCCCTCGAACGGTATTTCAGAGAGGTATCTCGACCATGCTCAAGAAGTCTTTGGCCACCGTCGGCCTGGCCGCCGCCGCGCTGGCCGCGGTGTCCACCCCCGCCGTCGCGATCGGCGACGCCGACGGTTCCGCCGCCACCATCCAGGGCAACGGCGGCACCAACTCCAGCGGCACCTGGGGCAACCACAGCCCGAACTTCCACTTCTTCGACAACCCGAACCTCTGCCTGCCGGAGATCCACAACATCGGCGTGGCAGTGCTGGGCGTGGCCGTCCCGGTCGAGGTCGACGCGCTCAACAACGAGCCCAAGCAGACCTGCGTGGTCGGCCAGGGCACCGTCGGAAGCGGCGACGGCGGCGTCTCCCACCTGGTCGGCTGACGCACCGTCACTGCCCCGGCGCGGAGCCCCGGTTCCGCGTCCCACGACCCGCCCGGTCCGTTCCCCCGGCCGGGCGGTGGGCCCGGCGCGAGCCACGCGCAAGGGTCGCTGCTCCACTCCATCAGATCCGAAAAGGAATGACCCCATGATCAAGAAGGCTCTCGCCGCCGTCGGCGTCGTCGCCGCCGGTTTCGCCATGACCGCCACCCCCGCGATGGCCATCGGCGACGCGGACGGCTCCGCCACCTCGCTCCAGGGCAACGGCGGCACCAACGCCACCGGCACCCAGGGCAACCACAGCCCGAACAACCACGTGCTGGACAACGCGAACCTCTGCCTGCCGGAGATCGACAACATCGGCGTCGGCGCCCTCATCGGCATCGTCGTCCCGGTCAAGGCCGACGTCCTGGACAACCACCCGACCCAGACCTGCGACGTGGGCCAGAACACCGTGGGCAGCGGCGACGGTGGCGTCAGCCACCTGATCGGCTGATCTCCCCGGTCACAGCCGACCGCCGGGTCCGGGGCCAGCCCCGGGCCCGGCGGTTCCGTGTCTCCGGCCGCACCCACCCGTTCGTCCGCGGCGCGATCGGGTGATCGGAGCACCTGCGGGCGCGTGCAGCGCCCGTCCCGCCGCACTCCCGTGTTGACGTAGAGACAGCATCGACGCAGAGAGGAACTCTCCATGAAGAGCAAGCTGGGCAGGGCCGTCGTCACCACTGCCGCCGCACTCGCCCTGGCCGCCATGGCCGCCCCCGCCCACGCGACCGTCGTCGCCGGCGGCGGCGAGGAGGGCGTCATCACCGCCCACGAGCCCTTCATCGCGGGCGGTGGCGGCGGCTTCGCCGGGACCGACCACCTCTTCACCCTGGGCGGCGGTGGCGGCTGGGCCACCTCCACCACCCTCGGCGGGGGCGGCGGCGGCGTCGCCGCCATCGGCTGACCCCGCGTCGCCCCGAAGGGCGCGGCTGCCGGTGACCGGCGGCCGCGCCCTTCGGTCTGTCGTGGACCCGGGATCAGGCCCGGCCCGGGTCGTTGGGGTGCGGTTCGAGCGGGGTCACGGCGATGGTCATCCAGGGGCGCAGCGGCAGGGTGTCGAGCACCCGCGCGAACAGGTCACGCTCGTCGTCGGCGCACCAGATGCCGATGCTGCGCAGCTCGCCGACCGGCCGCCAGAGCCGGAGCAGATGCCCGGCGGCAGCCAGTTCGCGGGCCCGGACGGCCTCGGCGGCCCGACGGCGGTCGACCTCCTCGGGGGCGGTGCCCTCGGGGACGGTCGTGCTGATCTCGACCAGGTACTCGTTCATGGCCCTGCCTTCCTTCCGGTCGCGCTCCCCATGCTCCGCGCGAACCGGCCCGGCCGCGCCCGGGCCGGCCGGGGTCGGCGCACCGGCCGGGGTCGCGCACCGGGCGGGCGGGGTCAGCGCACCAGGCGTGCCGCTTCGGTGGCCCAGTAGGTGAGGATCTGCTCGGCGCCGGCCCGGCGGATCGAGGTCAGGGTCTCCAGGATGGTCCGCTCGCGGTCGATCCAGCCGTTCGCGGCGGCGGCCTCGACCATCGAGTACTCGCCGGACACCTGGTAGGCGGAGACCGGCACCGGGGAGACGTCGGCGATCTGGCGCAGGATGTCCAGGTAGGCCATCGCGGGCTTCACCATCACCATGTCGGCGCCCTCGGCGAGGTCCTGCTCCAGCTCGCGCAGCGACTCGCGGGCGTTGGCCGGGTCCTGCTGGTAGGTCTTGCGGTCGCCCTTCAGCGAGGAGCCGACGGCCTCCCGGAACGGGCCGAAGAACGCCGAGGCGTACTTCGCTGTGTAGGCGAGGATGCCGACGCCCTGGTGGCCGGCGTCGTCCAGCGCCCGCCGGATCACCGCGACCTGACCGTCCATCATCCCGGACGGGCCGACCAGGTGGACGCCCGCGTCGGCCTGCACCACGGCCATCTCGGCGTAGCGCTCCAGGGTGGCGTCGTTGTCGACCGAGCCGTCCGCCGCCAGCACGCCGCAGTGGCCGTGGTCGGTGTACTCGTCCAGGCACAGGTCGGACATCACCACCAGGGCGTCGCCGACCTCGGAGACCACGTCGCGGATGGCGAGCTGGAGGATGCCCTCGGGGCTGGTGCCCTCGGAGCCGATCGCGTCCTGCACCTCGGGGACGCCGAACAGCATGATGCCGCCGACCCCGGCCTCGGCGGCCTCGACGGCAGCCCGGCGCAGGGTGTCGCGGGTGTGCTGGACGACGCCCGGCATGGCGGTGATCGGCCTCGGCTCGGCGATGCCCTCCCGGACGAACGCGGGCAGGATCAGCTCGGCCGGGTGGAGCCGGGTCTCGGCGACCAGGCGACGCATCGCGGGGGTGGAGCGCAGGCGGCGCGGGCGGACGGACGGGAATTCGGCGGACACTTCGAAGGCTCCCTGAGTCGCGGAAAGACGTCAGGGGGAGGCCGGGTGAGCCTCCCCCTGACGGAGGGTCAACGCGCCTTGCGGCGCGAACCGGGGCGGCGTTCGCTCGGCCGGTAGACCGGCTCGCCCGCCGCGGTGGCGGCGTCCCGGCGGTTGGCCCCGAAGTCGGCCAGCGCCTGGGCGAGCGCGGACGCGGACGGGGCCGGGGCCATCACGTCGACCCGCAGGCCGTGCTCCTCCGCCGTCTTGGCGGTGGCCGGGCCGATGCAGGCGATGACGGTCACGTTGTGCGGCTTGCCGGCGATGCCGACCAGGTTCCGGACGGTCGAGGACGAGGTGAACAGCACCGCGTCGAAACCGCCGCCCTTGATCGCCTCGCGGGTCTCGGCCGGCGGCGGCGAGGCGCGCACCGTCCGGTACGCCGTCACGTCGTCGACCTCCCAGCCGAGCTCGACCAGACCGGCCACCAGGGTCTCGGTGGCGATGTCGGCACGCGGCAGCAGCACCCGGTCGATCGGGTCGAACACCGGGTCGTACGGCGGCCAGTCCTCCAGCAGACCGGCGGCGGACTGCTCGCCGGACGGCACCAGGTCGGGCTTCACGCCGAAGTCGACCAGCGCCTGCGCGGTGGTCTCGCCGACCGCCGCGACCTTGATGCCGGCGAACGCCCGGGCGTCCAGGCCGTACTCCTCGAACTTCTCCCGGACCGCCTTGACGGCGTTCACCGAGGTGAACGCGATCCACTCGTAGCGGCCGGTGACCAGGCCCTTGATGGCCCGCTCCATCTGCTGCGGGGTGCGCGGCGGCTCGACCGCGATGGTCGGCACCTCCTGCGGCACCGCGCCGTACGAGCGCAGCTGCTCGGACAGGCCGTGCGCCTGCTCCTTGGTGCGCGGCACGAGGACGTTCCAGCCGAACAGCGGCTTGGTCTCGAACCACGAGTGCGAGGCGCGGTGGGCGACCTGCTCGCCCACCACCGCTATCACCGAGGTCGCCGGGTCCACCGGGGCGGAGACCGGCGAGGGCAGCACCCGGGCCGCCTTCAGGTCGGCGGCGATGGCGGCCAGCGTGGAGGTGAAGGTGCGTTGCCGGGTGGTGGTGCCGGACAGCGTCGCGGACAGCGCCGCGTCGGGCTTGCGGCCGTGCGCCACCAGGGCGTTCGCGGTGGTCGGCAGCTGGCCCAGGGTGGTGCGCACCACCAGGGTGGTCTCCGGCGCGCCGAGGTCGACGACCTGGCCGGCCAGCAGCGCCTCGGCGTCCACGAAGCGGACGTCCGCGCCCTGGTCGCCGCGGAGCGGCACACCCGCGTAGGCGGGCACGCCCACCGACTGGGCGACGCCGGGAATGACCTCGAACGGGACGCCGGCCTTGGCGCAGCGCAGCATCTCCTGGGCGGCGCAGCCGTCCAGGCCCGGGTCGCCGTCCACGGTGCGGACCAGGTGGCGGCCGGCCTTGACGGCGTCGGCGGCCAGGTCGCACAGCTCCTTGCCGGCCTCGGTCGGGTCGATCACCTGCACGCCGCTGGGGCAGTGGGTGCGCACCGCGGCGGCGGTCAGCGGGTCGGCGACCAGCACGTCGGCGGTGCCGAGCACGTCGACGGCGCGCAGGGTCAGCAGTCCGGGGTCGCCGGGGCCGGCGCCGAGGAAAGTGCAGCGCCCTGCGGGCGGGTGGAATCCGGCGGCGGTCATCGGGCGCGCTCCCCCATCAGGTTGGCCGCTCCGGTGTCGAGCAGCCGGGTCGCCAGGGCGCGGCCCAGGGCCGCGGCCTGCTCCTCGGCGGTCTCGTCGGGGACGAGCGGGCCGTTGGCGGACATCTTGAGCAGTTCGGCGCCATCGGTGGTGCCGACCACGCCGTCCAGGCGCAGTTCGGTGCCGGCCCAGGTGGCCAGCGCGGCGACCGGCGCGGAGCAGCCGGCCTCCAGGGTGGCCAGCAGGGCGCGCTCGGCGACCACGGCGGCCCGGGTGGGGGCGTGGTCGAGCCGGGACAGCACGGCGGCCAGGGTCGGGTCGACGCACTCGACGGCCAGCGCGCCCTGCCCGGGGGCGGGCAGCATCAGCGCGGTGTCGAGGTGCTCGGTGATCTCGGCGTGGCGGCCGAGCCGGTTCAGGCCGGCGGTGGCCAGCACCACGGCGTCGAGTTCGCCGGAGGTGACGTAGTTGATGCGGGTGTCGACGTTGCCGCGGATCGCGACGGTCTCCAGGTCCGCGCCCCGGGCCCGGGCCCAGGCGTTGAGCTGCGCCATCCGGCGCGGGGAGCCGGTGCCTATCCGGACGGTGCGGCCCTCGGCCTTGCCGACCAGCTCGGCCAGGGTGAGGCCGTCGCGGGCGACCAGGGCGTCCCGGACGTCCTCGCGCTCGGGGACGGCGGCCAGCAGCAGCCCGGCGGGGGCGGTGGTGGGCAGGTCCTTGAGCGAGTGGACGGCCAGGTCGATGCGGCCTTCCAGCAGGGCGTCGCGCAGTGCGGAGACGAATACACCGGTGCCGCCGATCTGCGCCAGCGACTCCCGGGAGACGTCCCCGTAGGTGGTGATCTCGACCAGCTCCACCCGGCGGCCGGTGATCTGGGCCACCTCCTCGGCGACCATGCCCGACTGGGCCATGGCGAGGGCGCTGCGGCGGGTGCCGAGGCGCAGCGGCGTCACTGTCTCTGGACCATTCATGAGGCGATCGTCCTGGTCGTGCTGGGGGGCTGACGGGGTGTTCATCTGGGGGCTCCGGCGGGCGGGGCGACGGCGGCCTGGGCGGCGGGGATGCCACCGGCCGGGATCGAGGACCCGGCCCGGTCGCCGACCGGGGTGCCGGAGACAGCGTGCACTGCCGCCGGGTCCAAGTCGAACAGTTCGCGCAGGGCTTCCGCGTAGGAGGCCCCGCCGGGTTCGCCGGCGAGCTGCTTGACCTTGACGGTCGGGGCGTGCAGCAGTTTTTCGACCACCCGGCGCACGGTCTGCGAGATCTCCGCGCTGGAGCGCTCGTCCAGGCCGGGCAGCCGGGAGGTGAGCCGGGCGAGTTCGCTGCGGACCACCTCGGAGGCCATGGCGCGCAGGGCGACCACGGTGGGGGCGATCCGGGCGGCGCGCTGTGCCTGGCCGAAGGCGGTGACCTCGTCGCCGACGATGGTGGAGACGGCGTCCACGTCGCCCGCGCCGGGGGTGGCGGCGTGCGCGTGGGAGAGGCTCTCCAGGTCGACCAGCAGGGCGCCGTCGAGCCGGTGCACGGCGTGGTCGACGTCCCGCGGCATGGCGAGGTCGAGGAAGGCGAGCGGCTGCTCGGCGCTGCGGGCGGTGACCGCGGCGGCCACCTGGGCGGCGTCGATCACGGTGCCGGCCGCGCCGGTGCAGGAGATCACCAGGTCGACGTCGGCGAGGGCCTGCGGGACGTCGGCGAAGTCCAGGGTGCGGGCGGCGTCGCCGAGGATCTCCACCAGGCGCTCGGCGCGGGCCGGGGTGCGGTTGGCGATCTGCAGGTCGGTGATGCCGGACCGGAGCAGGGTGGCGGCGGCCAGCGAGCTCATCGAGCCCGCGCCGACCACCAGGGCGCGCTTGCCGGCGATCGGGCCGGCGCCGGCGGCGACCTGCTCCAGGCCGAAGGTGACCAGGGACTGGCCGGCCTTGTCGATGCCGGTCTCGCTGTGCGCCCGCTTGCCGACCCGCAGGGCCTGCTGGAACAGCTCGTTCAGGCCGCGGCCCGCGGTGTGCTCGTCCTGGGCCTTGGCCAGGGCATCGCGGAGCTGGCCGAGGATCTGGCCCTCGCCGACGACCATCGAGTCCAGGCCGCAGGCCACCGAGAACAGGTGGTGGACGGCGCGGTCCTCGTAGTGCACGTACAGGTGCGGGGTGAGCTCGTCGAGGTCGACGCCGCTGTGCCCGGAGAGCAGTTGGGACAGCTCGGCGACGCCCGCGTGGAACTTGTCCACGTCGGCGTACAGCTCGATCCGGTTGCAGGTGTTGACCAGCGCGGCTTCGGCGACGGTCGCCGAAGCGGCGGCGTCGTGCAGCAGCCGGGTCGGGCTGTCGCCGGTGAGCGCGGCGCGCTCCAGCACGCCGACCGGTGCGGTCCGGTGGCTCAGACCGACTACCAGAAGACTCATGCCCCCACCTCGTCGTGACGGATGTTCGTGCTCACGCCGGCATCACCGCGGACAGGTCGTCCTCGGGGCCGCCCTTGGCGCCCTTGGCGGCCGCGGCGTTCTTCGCCGGCTCGGCCGACTTGCCGCCGCCGGCGGCGCGGCGCAGCTTGGCGGCGGCGGCGCGGACCGGCCCGGGGGCGCGGTCGAGCACCGAGTCGCCGGTGGGCTCGTCGCCGGCCTTGCGCTGCTCGTGGAAGGCGAGGATCTGCAGCTCGATCGAGAGGTCGACCTTGCGCACGTCCACGCCGTCCGGGACGGTCAGCACGGTGGGGGCGAAGTTCAGGATGCTGGTGACGCCGGCCTCGACCAGGCGGTCGCAGACCAGTTGGGCGGCGCCGGGCGGGGTGGTGATGACGCCGATGGAGACGTGCTGGGAGACCACGATCTCCTCCAGCTCGTCCATGTGCCGCACCGGCAGGCCGGCGGCGGTGCTGCCGACCACGTTGGGGTCGGCGTCCAGCAGTGCGGCCACCCGGAAGCCGCGGGAGGCGAAGCCGCCGTAGTTGGCGAGCGCGTGGCCGAGGTTTCCGATGCCGACGATGACGACCGGCCAGTCCTGGGTGAGGCCGAGCTCCCGGGAGATCTGGTAGACGAGGTACTCCACGTCGTAGCCGACGCCGCGGGTGCCGTACGACCCGAGGTAGGAGAAGTCCTTGCGGAGCTTGGCGGAGTTCACGCCGGCCGCGGCGGCCAGCTCCTCGGAGGAGACGGTCGGCACGGAACGCTCGGACAGCGCGGTCAGCGCCCGCAGGTAGAGCGGGAGACGGGCCACGGTCGCCTCCGGAATGCCCCGCGCACGCGAGGTCCGGCGCGCGGCGCCCGGGTCGGGCGTCTGCGAACTGCTGGGGGAGGGTCGGCCGATTGCCACGTTGCTCCTGTGGGTGAAGCTGGGCTTGGACCGCCAGGCTATGCGTTTGTGAACGTGTGCACAAAGATGGTGTCCGATTTGTCCCCGAACAGTGACACGCATCACTCGTAACCCGCCGCGTCGACCGAGGGCCGCGACCCCTCCGCCCCGGCCGGCCACGGACCCGGCGGAGCCCACCGGCGCAGCAGCCGGACCGGCTCCCGGGAGCCGGTCGAACGGGCCGCCGCCAGCCGCGGCCACGGCACCGCGGCGACGGCCGGAACGGGCTCGTCGGCCGGACCGCCGGCCCGCAGGCAGTGCCGCAGCAGCTCCACGGTGGCCCGGGCGTCGCCGAGCGCGGTGTGCGCCGGGAACCGGCCGAGCCCGGCCGCCTCCACGCACGCCGACAGCCCGAAACCGCCCGCCTGCGGCAGCAGACGGCGGGCCAGCCGCATCGTGCACAGCGTCGGCACCGCCGGCAGCACCACCCCGATCCGCGCGAACTCCCGCTCCAGGAACGCCCGGTCGCAGGTCACGTGGTGCCCGACCAGCACCCGGCCGGCCAGCAGCTCCAGCAGCCACGGCGCGATCTGCCGGAACCGGGGCGCGCCGACCACGTCCTCCTGCGCTATTCGGTGCACGTGCGTCGGCCCGACCGGCCCGGCCGGATCGAGCAGCGTGGCGAACTCCCGCTCGGTGCCCAGGGCGGCGTCCAACTGCACCACGGCCACCTCGACCACCCGGTGGCGCCAGGGGCTGCGGCCGGTGGCCTCGACGTCGACGACGGCATAGCCGTTCATCGCGCCCTCCTCTTGCACGGCCCCCGGCGGACACGGAAAGACGTTCGATGGTATGCCGGAAGCCGGCGGAACTCCTAGAGCCGTGGCCGTCGAACGTCCACGAAGGACCGCCCCGGCGGGCCGGTGCGAGCAGGCCCGACCGGTCGGACGGTCAGGCCAGCGCCTTGCGCAGCCGCTGCTCGTCCACCCGCCAGAAGTCGTGCTGGCGGCCGTCGATCAAGGTCACCGGGATCTGCTCGGCGTACTGCTCGTACAGCGCCGCGTCCTGCAGGATGTCCTTCTCCTCGAAGCCGACGCCGAGTTCGCCCACCACCTTGAGGATCACCGCCCGGGCGTCCTCGCACAGGTGGCAGCCGGGCTTGCCGATCAGCGTCACCGTGATGTCGGCCGGGTTCTTCTTCGCACGTCGCAGCAGGCTCACGCCAGCCATTGTGCAGGCGCTCACGGCGCGGGCCCGGACGCCCCCCGTTCACCGGTGCGGCACTCCTCGGACACGGGGGCCGACGGCCCGGCTGACTATGCTCGACCCATGGCAGCGCTGCGAAGGCTCACCCGGTCGAGGCGTTCCACCGACGAACGGACCGCCCTGGCGGGCGAGGCCGCGGCCGACGCCGCCCGGGAACAGCTCACCTCCGACGACGCGGAGCCCGACCGCCCCAGGGCCCCCGAGGGCGACCACACCCCCGTGCCCGGGGACGTCCGGGCCGCCGCGTTCTTCGACTGCGACAACACCATCCTGCGCGGCGCGGCGATCTTCTACCTCGGCGTCGGCCTGTACCGGCGGCGCTTCTTCACCCGCCGCGACCTGGCCCGGTTCGCCTGGCAGCAGGCCGCGTTCCGGCTGCGCGGCGCCGAGAACCCCGACCACATCGCCGACGCCCGGGACAGCGCGCTCGGCCTGGTCGCCGGCAAGCGCACCGCCGACCTGGAGCGGATCTGCGAGGAGATCTTCGAACCCGTCCTGGCCGAGAAGGTCTGGCCCGGCACCCGCGCCCTGGTCCAGATGCACCTGGACGCCGGGCAGCGGGTCTGGCTGGTCACCGCCGCCCCGCAGGAGGTCGCCCGGCTGATCGCCCGCCGGCTCGGCATGACCGGCGCCCTCGGCACCGTCGCCGAGACCCGCGACGGCGAGTACACCGGCCGACTGGTCGGCGGCATGCTGCACGGCGACGCCAAGGCCGCCGCCGTGCAGGCGCTGGCCCGCCGCGAACACCTCGACCTGGCCCGCTGCGCCGCGTTCAGCGATTCCGCCAACGACATCCCGATGCTCAGCCTGGTCGGCCACCCGTACGTGATCAACCCGGACGCGGCGCTGCGCCGGCACGCCCGGGCGATGGGCTGGCGGGTGCGGGACTTCCGCACCGGGCGGAAGGCCGCCCGGATCGGCATCCCCGCGGCGGCGGCGCTCGGCGTCGCGGCCGGGGCGGCGGCGACCGCGGTGGCGATGCGCCGCCGCCGGCAGGCCTGAACCGGCGTCACCCGCACCGCCCTTGACCGGGCGTCAATCCGTCGCCGCCGACACGCCCCCTGACGGGTGGTCCCGTCGCGCCCCGCGCCACCCGCCCGACCCGGCTGAGCTGGCCTCCGTGCCGTGATCGGAACTGATCGTTCGACAGTCGGCCAAAGTCGTGGGTTGGAACCGCCCCGACCGGGGAAAGCCCGGCCTTCCATCACCGATCGGTCACCGGGTGCACACAACTGGTCGCATTGAGTCGGAGAAATGACGTCAACTCCGGTCACCCGCAGGTGAATATGCACAACAAGTGGACCTTGTTCGACCACTTCGACCACGGGGTGTAGCTGTCATTGCACAAAGCGTTATTCTCTCCTGGATGCACGCCACCCCGAACGTCCCCGTGACGGGTGGTCAATGCGGCGTGCTCTCCGCACAGGCGGAGGTGATCCGTCCACAGTTCTGCCTCTGGGAGTCCCGTGTACCCACCCGTCCGGAACGACGCGCCAGCCACCTCCCGCCCGTCGACCCCCGGCCTGCGCCGCGGTGTGCGCCTGGAGCGACTGTGGGCCGCGATCCGCGAGTTCGAACTGCTGGCCCCCCAACTCGCGGTGGCCGGCCCCGTCCCGGCCGCAGCCGCCCCCGCCGCGTTCGCCGCCCCCCTGCTGCGCTCCACCGCCGCCGGCTCCCCCGCCGCCGCGCGCAGCCGGACCGTCCCCTCCCCCGGCGCCCGCGGCCGCTCGCGCTCCGCCCCCGCCGGACCCGGCTACGACACCGAGCACAACCCCGTCGTCGACCTGGTCGAACGTGCCCAGAACGGCGAGAGCGAGGCCTTCGGCCGGCTCTACGACCACTACGCCGACACCGTCTACCGGTACATCTACTACCGGGTCGGCAGCCGGGCCACCGCCGAGGACCTCACCAGCGAGACGTTCCTGCGCGCGCTGCGCCGGATCGGCACCTTCACCTGGCAGGGCCGCGACTTCGGGGCCTGGCTGGTCACCATCGCCCGCAACCTGGTCGCCGACCATTTCAAGTCCAGCCGGTTCCGGCTGGAGGTCACCACCGGCGAGATGCTCGACTCCAACGAGTGCGAGCGCAGTCCCGAGGAGTCGGTGCTGGAGTCGCTCTCCAACGCCGCCCTGCTGGACGCGGTGCGCCGGCTCAACCCGCAGCAGCAGGAGTGCGTCACGCTGCGCTTCCTGCAAGGGCTTTCGGTCGCCGAGACGGCCCGGATCATGGGCAAGAACGAGGGCGCCATCAAAACCCTGCAGTACCGGGCGGTGCGCACGCTGGCCCGCCTGCTGCCGCCCGACGCCCGGTGATCCGCCGCCCGTGGACGCGACACCCGGCAGACCCTCGGCCCATCCCCCTTCCCCGGCAGGCACGTTGGCGGCGCACCCCGGCCCGGTGCGCCCGCCGACGGCGCACCTCGCAGCCGATGCGCCGTCAACCCGCGCCGGACGCTTGCCCGTCCGGGTGAGAGAGCGGTCATCTGCTCTGCTTAATACGCCAGGGGGGTCGTGCGTAACCGACTCCCGACACCGCTCGTTGGCCAGCGTGCAATCCGCCGTCGGGCCCTCAGTCAAGAGAGATCTCGAACTGTCACCCGATGGTGTGGTGTCGGCCTGCCGGGACAACCAACCTGCAGGCCACGGTGTCGAAAACGACGAAGGGAGGTGTGGCCCGTGACGGCAAACATGCTGGAGCACCGGCGGGCGAAGTCCTTCGCCGAGGCGCTGGAGGCCCACCAGAGTGACCACCGGAGCAGCGGCGCGCACCGGGCCGGCTCCGCCGCCATGACCGAGCTGCTCGCCATGGCCGACGCCCTCGGCTCGCTCCCCGCCCCCGGGCTCGCCGCGGAGACGCGGACGGTCCAACGCACCCGGCTGATGGCCGCGTTCGAGCAGCAGTGGGCCGACGGCGCTCCCACGGCGGTCATCCCCGTCCAGCGCGACCGGCGCGCCCGGCGCACCCGCTGGGGCCGCCGGCTGGCCATCGGCGGACTGGTCGCCGGCGTCGCCGTCGGCTCCTTCGCCGGGGCCGCCGCCGCCTCCACCGGCGCCCTCCCGGGGGATGCCCTCTACGGCATGAAGCGCGGCCTCGAAGGGCTGCGCCTGGACTGGGCCGACAACGACTCCGAGCGCGGCGCCCTGCTCCTCCAGCAGGCCTCCACCCGGCTCGACGAGGCGCAGTCCCTGCTCGGCCGCACCGACCCGGGCAGCACGCTCAGCCCCGCCACGGTCGACCAGGTCCGCCGCGCCCTCGACGACATGCACGCCGAGGCGCTGCGCGGCCGCGACCTGCTGCGCGCGGTCTACCGCTCCAACGGCTCGCTCGCCCCGATGCGCCAACTCGCCGGCTTCGCCGGGCAGGACGAGCGCTGGTCGGCCCTGCAGTCCCGGCTGCCGTCCGGCCTGGCCGGCCAGGCCGACAAGGTGGACCGCCTGTTCAGCGACATAAGCGAGGACGTCGCGCCCCTGCGGCTGGTGACGACCGCCGGCGAGGGCAGCGACGGCAGCGGGGCCGACGGCAGCACCGGCGGCTCCGGGGCGGCTCGGCCGTCCGACGGCAGCGCGAGCGCCGGCAGCGGCGCCGGGCACGGACCGGCCGCCGGGTCGTCCGGGCAGGCCACCCCGTCGCCCAGCCCGTCCGCCAAGCCCGGCCTGGGCGAGCTGCTGGGCGGCCTCACCGGTGCCACGCCCTCGCCGGCCGCCCCGCCGGCCCAGGGCGGCGGCGCCCCGGCCCCGTCGGCGTCCCCCGCCGCGCCCGCGGGCGGCAACCAGGGCCTCAACCTGCCGCCGCTCCTGCCGGGGCTGCTGCCCGGGCTCAGTCTGAGCTGAGCCGCCGTGCCGCCACCCCGCCCGACGGGGTGGCGGCACTCCCGGCGGGGCGGCGGCCCGTCAGCCGAAGACCGAGCGGCGCTGCACCAGCAGCTTGTACAGCGTGTGCTGGATCGTCTCGCGCACCTGGTCGGTCAGGTTGAACACCAGCATCGGGTCGTCGGCGGCGTCCTTCGCGTAGCTGTCCGTCGGGATCGGCTCGCCGAACTGGATGGTCCACTTGGTCGGCAGCGGGATCGCGCCGAGCGGGCCCAGCCACGGGAAGGTCGGCGTGATCGGCACGTACGGCAGGCCGAGCAGCCGGGCCAGCGACTTGAAGTTGCCGATCATCGGATAGGTCTCCTCCGCCCCGACGATCGAACACGGCACGATCGGCACCCCGGCCCGCAGCGCGGACGCCACGAAGCCGCCGCGGCCGAACCGTTGGAGCTTGTACCGGTCGGCGAACGGCTTGCCGATGCCCTTGAAGCCCTCCGGCCAGACCCCGACCACCTCGCCGCGCTCCAGCAGCGTCTGCGCGTCCTCGTTGCAGGCCAGCGTGTGCCCGGCCTTGCGGGCCAGCTCGTTGACCACCGGCAGCACGAACACCAGGTCGGCGGCGAGCATCCGCAGGTGCCGGTCGGCGTGGTCGTGCACCGCGACCTGGGTCATCAGCGCGTCCAGCGGGACGGTGCCGGAGTGGTTGGCGACGATCAGCACCCCGCCCTCGGCCGGAATGTGCTCGGCGCCGCGGACCTCGATCCGGAAGTACTTCTCCGCCAGCGGCCGCAGCAGCGCGAGGAACACCTCCTCGGTGAGCTCCCGGTCGAAGCCGAAGTCGTCGACCTCGTAGTCACCCGTCAGCCGGCGGCGCAGGAAGCCGAGTCCGCCGGCGGCGCGTTCCTCCCAGCCCTTGCCGAACAGCTGGGTCGCGGTCGCGCCGAGTCGGCCGGAGAGCGCCGCGCCGACGCTGTCGGCCAGCCGGTCGGCCAGCGCCGGGCGCGGCTCGGAGCCGGACCAGCTCGGCGCGGACTCGATCGGGATGACCTTGGCCGCCGGGTCGGCGGGCTCCCGGGCGGCTGTCATCGCGGCCTCAACTCCTCGGGCTCGGTGGGGCGGTGGTCGGCTAGCAGATCGGTGAGCCGGTCGGTGACGGCGGTCAGCCGGGCCGGCGGCAGCGGGCCGGGCGCCACGTGCGCGGCGAAGTCGGCGAACGCCTCGGCGGTGCTCCAGCGCGGCGTGAAGCCGAACGTGCCGCGCAGCAGCGAAGTGTCCACCACCCGTCCGTGGGTGAGCAGTTGGAGCTGCTCCTGGGAGAAGGCGCGGTCCGCGGGGGCGGTCAGCTGCCGGGCCAGCCGGCCGACCAGGCCGAGTGCGGGCCGCAGCATCGGCACGGTGGGCCGGCCCAGCCGGCGGGCGCACTGGGAGAGCAGCAGCACGCCGTCGCCCGCCACGTTGTAGGTGCCGGTCGGCGCGGCCAGCGCGGCCAGCCGCAGCACCTCCAGCGCGTCGTCCTCGTGGACGAACTGCAGGCGCGGGTCGTGGCCGAGCGCGGTCGGCAGCAGCGGCAGCCGGAAGTACGCGGTCAGCGGGGTGTCGCCGTGCGGGCCGAGGATGTTGGCGAACCGCAGCACGGTGACCGCGACGTCGGGGCGGCGGCGGGCGAACCCCCGGACGTAGCCCTCCACTTCGGCGGCGTCCCGGGCGAAGCCGCCGGCCGGCAGCGCCTTGGGCTGCATCCGCTCGCCGAACACCGCCGGGTCGCGCGGCGCGGAGCCGTAGACGGCGGTGGTGGACTTCACCACCAGGCGGCGCACCCCGGGGGCCTTCTGGCAGGCCCCGAGCAGCTGCATGGTGCCGATGACGTTGGTCTCCTTCACCAGCGCCCGGCCGCCGTGGCCGAGCGCGGTGACGTGCAGGTGCACCACGGTGTCGACCTCGTGCTCGGCGATCACCCGGGCGATCGCCGGCCGGCGCAGGTCGACCTGCGCGTACTCCACGCCGAACGGCAGTGCGGCCGGCGGCGGGCCGGCGTCCACGCCCACCACCCGGTCCACGCCGGGCTGTTCGGCGATCAGCCCGGCGAAGCGCGCACCGAGCCGGTGCGCCACGCCGGTGACGAGCACGACCTTGCCCACGTTGCCGCGACCTCCCTGGCTGCCGGGGCTGCCTTCCCCCTCGGCTGCACCGTACCGCGCCGCGGCGGCGGGAGCGGAAACGCCACTGCCCGCCTCCGGAAATCATCCGGGGGCGGGCAGTGGTGAAACCTGGCGGCGCGAGGCGACCGCAGGCGGTGTTACTTCTTGTTGCGACGCTGCACGCGAGTGCGCTTCAGAAGCTTGCGGTGCTTCTTCTTGGCCATACGCTTGCGACGCTTCTTGATGACAGAGCCCACGGAACATTCCTCGCTCACTCGGACCCGCGCCCGTGAGGAACGGGAGTCCATACGACTGACGGAGGGCCTAGCCTACCGTCCACCTCGCGTTTGCCGTAATCGGTGTCCCGTGGCGGTTGCGGACTACGCGCTCTGCAGGCGCACGTAGGACTCCTGGAGGTACTCGTGCACCTTCTGCTCGGGCACCCGGAACGAGCGTCCGACCCTGATGGCCGGAAGTTCGCCGCTGTGCACGAGGCGGTAGACCGTCATCTTCGAGACCCGCATCACCGAGGCGACCTCGGCGACCGTCAGGAAGACCACATCCTGCAGGGGACGCTCGCTCATGACCCTCACCCGACCCTTACCCGTGTGCAAGGCACCGGCTTCCCCTCCGGTGACTCCACCGGCACACGTGTATCCCCAGAGTAGTTATGGGTGGTACGGGTGGGAAGAGGGTGGCCGTCAACGGTTGTACGGTGCGAGATCCGCCCGTTGCAGTACGTAGTCACTCAGCGCCCGGTAGCAGGACGGGGCCGAACCGTCCTCCAGCGGGACGACCACCTCGACCAGGCCGTCCGCCTCGGCGGCGAACGGGGCGACGTCGTTGCAGTCGGCGATCCCGCCGGCCGGGATGCCGAGCAGGCCGGCGCCGCACAGCCAGCCGTGGTCGCCCAGGACCAGGTCAGGAGGGCGGTGCCCGGCGTCGGCGAGGGCGGTCAGGGCCAGCCGGACCGGCAGCGGGGAGTGGGTGTGGGCGAGGTCGTCCGGGCCCGGGCGGCCGGGGCCCTGAAGGCCGCCCGGGGCGCGCACCACCAGCACCCGGTCGACCACGTCGAGGTAACGGGGGCGGTCACCGTCCGGGGTGGGCTCACGGAAGCGCGCGCCCAGCGCAGGGGTGTGCACGGAGCACCCGGCCGCTTCGAGCGCCCGTACGAGCGCCCCGTGGAAGCCGGCCAGCCTGGTCGGGTGCCCGGTGCCCGCCAGCACGCTGCCGCGGCGGTCGGCGGTACGGCGCAGCAGGGCGGCGAGGCGGTCCAGTGCGGCCAGGGTGCGTTCGGGGTCGATGGTGTCGGGGCCCTCGGTGTACCGGGGGTCGGGGTGCACGCCGACCCGTTCGGCCATCAGCCGCAGCACCGCGTCCTGGTCGCGGCGGGGCTCCGGGGCGAGGCCCATCAGCGCCTTGGCGTCGCCCTGGGCGAACAGCCGGTAGTGCCGCAGGTTGTTCTGCCGGGGGGTGGGCACGTCGGGGCCGGCCAGGCGGTGTTTCAGCAGGTGGGCGCGGAGGTCGTCGCGGGCGGTCGCGGCTGCGGCTGCGGCTGCGGCCCCGGTCACGGGAGCAGTCCGTGGTGCGGGAGGACGGCGCGGCGGGTGGCCAGGATCGCCTGGTCGAGGCGGTCGGCGGGGTCGTAGCCGCCGTCGTGGAAGTCCTTCCAGTCCGGGGTGGCGCCGTCGGTCATCCGCAGCGGCGCGGGGCGGCGGGTCAGCCGGTAGACCTCGGCGCGCCACTCCTCGGGGGTCTCGGTGGCCGGGTCGACGGGGTGGCCGGCGGCGGTGGCCACCAGGTGGGTCCAGGTGCGGGGCACCACGTCGACCACCGCGTACCCGCCGCCGCCGGTGGCCACCCAGCGGCCGTCGGCGTGCTGGTGGGCGAGGCGGTGCATCGACTCGGCGATCAGGCGCTGGGCGTCGACGGTGACGGCGAGGTGGGCGAGCGGGTCCTCGATGTGGGTGTCCGCGCCGTGCTGGCTGACGATCACCTGCGGGCGGAACGCGGCCAGCAGCTCGGGGACGAGGGCGTGGAAGGCGCGCAGCCAGCCGGCGTCGCCGGTGCCGGCGGGCAGCGCCAGGTTGGCGGCGGTGCCCTCGGCGTCCGGGCCGCCGGTCTCGGTGGCCCAACCGGTCTGCGGGAACAGGGTGCTGGGGCTCTCGTGCAGGGACACGGTGAGCACCCGGGGGTCGTTCCAGAACGCCTGCTGGACGCCGTCGCCGTGGTGGACGTCCACGTCGACGTAGGCGACGCGTTCCGCGCCCAGCTCCAGCAGGCGGGCGATGGCGAGGGCCGGGTCGTTGTAGACGCAGAAGCCGGACGCCTGGCCGGGCATCGCGTGGTGCAGCCCGCCCGCGAAGTTGACGGCGTGCGGGGTCTGTCCGCGCCACACCGCCTCGGCGGCGGCGACGGACTGGCCGGCGATCAGCGCGGAGGCGGTGTGCAGGGCGGGGAAGGACCAGTTGTCGTCGGTGCCGAGACCGTGCACGGGGTCGGTGGCGCTCGGGTCGGCGGCGGCGCGCTTGACGGCGGCGAGGTAGTCGGCGGTGTGCACCAGGCGGAGCGTCGAGTCGCCGGCGGGCGGGGCGGAGCGGAGCTGGACGGTGGGGTGGCGGGTGAGGCCGAGGGACTCGATCAGACGCATCGTCAGGGCGAGACGGGTCGGGTCCATGGGGTGGCCCGGGCCGAAGTCGTAGTCGGTTTCGGCCTCGTCCCAGTAGAGGTGCAGTCCGCAAGTATCTGCCATGGGCCCACGGTATCGGGCAGGGGCGCGCTGCGAGGGTGCGCCCGTCTGCTGGGCGCACCCGCGTGCAGGTCAGTGTTCGTGTCGCGATCTTTCCCCCGGTCAGCTTCCGACTCGCGCAGTTCCCCGCGCCCCTGTCCGCTCGTCCTTCTGCCCGGTTCCGGGAGCGAAGTGTCGGGCGAGCGGGATGATCCCCAGGATCAGGAGCATCGGGGCGCCGAAGGCCCAGCGGTAGGAGGAGAGTTCGGCGAGGGTGCCGACCAGGGGGGAGCCGATGAGGAAGCCGACGTAGTTGAAGAGGTTGAGGCGGGCGACGGCGGCGTCGCTCGCGTGCGGGAGGAGGCGGCCGCCGGCGGCGAAGACCTGGGGGATGATCGCGCAGATGCCGAAGCCGAGCAGGGTGAAGCCGAGGATGCCGACCCAGGTGCCGGGGGCGGTGGCGGCGATCAGGAAGCCGGCGCCGGCCAGGCTCGCGCCGGTGCGGACGACGGGGACGGCGCCGAAGCGCTGGACGGCGCGGTCGCCGACGGTGCGGCCGAGGAGCATGGCGACCATGTAGCCGAGGTAGGAGAGTTTGGCGAGGTCCTCGCGGCTGCCGAGGCCGTCGGTGAGGTACTTGACGCTGTAGTTGGAGACCGAGGCGTCGGCGATGTAGGCGAAGGCCATCGCGGCGCACAGCGGCAGCAGCGGGCGCCAGGGGATGCGGCGGGCGGCGAGTTCGGCGGCTTCGCGGACGGCGTCGCCGAGTTCGGCGGGGCCGGCGAACCGGCGGCCGACCACCAGGGCGGCGGGGGCGAGGACGAGCGCGGCCCAGCCGAAGATCGTGGGCAGTCCGGCGTCGTAGTGGGCGCCGAGGCCGGCGATCGCGGCGCCGGCGATGCCGCCGAGGCTGAACGCGGCGTGGAAGCCGATCATGATGCTGCGGCCGTAGCGGTGCTGGAGGCCGACGCCGAGCATGTTCATCGAGGCGTCGAGGGCGCCGACCAGCAGGCCGAACAGTCCGAGGGCGATGGCGAGTTGCCAGAGCCGGTCGCCGAGGCCGGTGAGTCCGAGGGTGAGGCAGATGGCGGGTTGGACGACCCGCAGGACGCCGCGGGCGGTGGTGCGTTTGACCAGGGTCTCGGAGGCGATCGAGCCGGCGCCGGCCAGGATCGGGACGGCGGCCAGGAAGACCGGCAGCAGGGAGTCGCTGAGGCCGTAGCGCTTCTGGATCTCGGGTATGCAGGTGACCAGCAGGGCGAAGGTGGTGCCCTGGAGGAGGAAGGAGAGGGCGAGCGCGGCGCGTGCCTGCCGGAGTCGCGGGGTTGCTTCGGCCGTGGCCGTGACCTGCATCGGAACCTCGCTCACCACCGACGCTACCGGCCGGTACGAAGGATGTTGGCCAGAGCGTAGGCGGTGGGCGGCGTCGGCGGGAGGGGTCGCGCGCGATCAGTTCAGGAGGTCGATCGCCCGCTCCAGGTCGGCGTAGAGACCGGTAGCCCCGGCGGCGTCGAGCTTCTCGGGATCGGTGAGCGCGGTGTACCCGTACACGTCCATTCCGGCGGCGCGGGCGGCCAGGACGCCGTTGGCGCTGTCCTCCAGGACCAGGCAGCGGGTGGGATCCGCGCCCATGGTGCGGGCGGCGTGCAGGAAGAGGTCGGGGGCGGGCTTGCCGATGCCGACGTCCTGCGCGGAGAACAGCAGCTCGTCGGCGAAGTACCCGGACAGGCCGGTGAGTCGGTGCGCGGTGCGGATCCAGGAGTGGTGGGCGGAAGAGGCGACGCAGTAGCGGACGCCGGTCTCCCGGAGGCGGGTCAGGAACTTCTCCGCGCCGTGCACGGGCCGGAGTTCGGACTCGAAGGCGGCGAACACCCGGTCGTGGAACAGGTCGTCGAAGCCCTCGGGGAGGGTCGCCCCGTACCGCTGCGCGACCACGTCGTGGACGTGGTGCGCGGCGGTGCCCATGAAGTCGCGGTAGGAGTCCTCGACGGTGGTGGGGAAGCCGAGTTCGGTGAGGTACTCGGCGAGCACCCGGTTGGCTATCGGCTCGCTGTCCACCAGCACGCCGTCGTTGTCGAGGATCAGCAGGTCGTAGCTCACGTCGGTCCAGCCTACTTTCCGCCGGTGGCGAGTTCCCGGGAGCGGTCCCGGGCGGCTTCGAGGGCGCCGAGCAGGGCGGCCCGGACGCCGTGGTTCTCCAGTTCGCGGACGGCGGCGATGGTGGTGCCGGCCGGGGAGGTGACGGCCTCGCGCAGCTTGACGGGGTGTTCGCCGGAGTCGCGGAGCATCACCGAGGCGCCGATCGCGGACTGCACGATCAGCTCGTGGGCGACCTGGCGGGGCAGGCCGAGCAGGATGCCGGCGTCGATCATCGCCTCGACCAGGAAGTAGAAGTAGGCGGGCCCGGAGCCGGACAGCGCGGTGGCGGCGTCCTGCTGGCTCTCGGGGACGCGCAGTGCCTTGCCGACCGAGCGGAAGATCGCCTCGGTGCGCTCCAGGTGGGCCTCGGCGGCGTGCGAGCCGCCGGAGATGACGCTCATGCCCTCGTCGACCAGCACCGGGGTGTTGGGCATGACGCGGACCACGGGGGTGCCGGGGGCGAGGCGCTCCTCGAACCAGGCGGTGGGGATGCCGGCGGCGGCGGAGACGATCAGCTTGTCGGCGGCGACGTGCTCGGCGAGTTCGTCGAGCAGGGCGCCCATGTCCTGCGGCTTGACGGCCAGGATCAGGGTGTCGGCGAGCTTGGCGGCCTCGGCGTTGGTGACGGTGACGACGCCGTAGCGGTCGGCGAGTTCGGTGGCCCGCTCGGGCCGGCGGGCGGTGACCAGGACGTCGGCCGGGTCGGCGCCGGCCCGCAGCAGGCCGGAGAGCAGGGCCTCGCCGATCTTTCCGGTGCCGAGGAAGGCGATCTTCTGGCCGGCGGTGGTGGTGTTGCTCATGGGGGCCCTCCGTGCGCTGCGGTTCCTGGCCGCCATCTTGCCCCGGAACGCCCTCGCTCCGGGGCAGGCGTCCACCCTGCGGTCGGGATCAGTCCGTGTCCTCGTCGGCCACCACGCCGAGCAGGAACTCGGCGTCACGGACGGTCTCGTCGGCGATCCGGACGCCGGTGAGCCGCTCGGCCAGCGCGAAGAACGCCGCCTGCTTGCCGGACTCGTCGTAGCCGACCTCGCGCAGCAGCGGTTCGAGCGCCCCCGGGTCGCTGCCCTGGGCCCACGCGGGCTCCTCGAAGGTGGTGATCAGTTCGCCGTCCAGGTAGTGGGTGAAGTACTGCATGGGCTTGCCGGCGTTGCTGTCGTGGGTGACGGTGACGCCGCCCGCGGAGAGCGCCGGCAGGTGGCCGCTGATGCCCACGCCGGAGTCGAGGGCGAGCAGCAGCGTCCAGTCGCCGCCCGTGCCCGGGACGGTGGCGGCGGCGACGGCGAACGAGCCGTCCTGGTAGTCGTCGACGTACTCGAGCAGTTCCTCGTGGCAGTCGAGCAGGTCGTCGAAGCCGTCGCCGAAGCCCTGCGGGACGGCGCCGATCGCCTCCAGCACCTGCTGCGGGTCGCGGCCGTGCACCAGGGTGAGGGAGTAGCCGTCCTGGTCACAGCGTCCGAACCACTGGGAGTGGGTGATCCAGGCGTAGTCGCTCGCGGTCGAAGTCATCGGGCCAGTCTGCGCTGTCGGACCGACAGCGGTGCCCGCGGGGCATCGGCCCGTAGGGGGAATCTCAGGGGTTCGGATGCTGGATTCCCGGGCGGCCGTGGAGCACCGTGGAGACATGGGACACGGAGAGTTGTCAGGACGTGAGAACCGCCAGGTCGCCGTCGCCGCCGCGACGCTCGGGCCGTGGCGGACGGCGACGGCGGTGGGCGCGGTGGTCGGCGGCGCCGCACTCGCGGTGGACGTGGTGACCGGGCACTGGGCGACGAACATCCTGGCGGGGCCGGTGGGCCTCGGGCTGTTCTTCTTCTTCCTGGTGGGCACGGTCGGCGGCCGGCTGCGCAAGGGCGGCGACCGGCGTTTGCAGCGCTGGGCGGGCGAGCACCCGTGGCAGTCGGCAATTCCGGCGTCGGCGGCGCTGTGGCTGGCGAGCACCCTGAACCTGTGGCTGCTGGGCGACGAGGGCCTGCTCGGGGCGCTGTTCACCTCGCTGTTGCCCGCAGGTCTGCTGCTGGGCGTGGCGGGTGTGGTCGGCTCCGTGAAGGCGGCCCGCAAGGGGTAGCGCTTCCGCCCCCCGGTGTCGGGCGTGTCGGAGGCTGTCGGCATACTTCCGGCCGTGCCGAGAACAGAGGGGCCGGGGCCGGACGACGGCAAGCCCGGACACGAGGGGGACCCCTTCGAGGGGTTGGTGCTGGACGAGGAGTTCGTCCGGGGGGCGGAGAACACCGAAGCATCCGGCCGGGCCCGGATGCTGACGGCCCGTTGGAAGGAGAATCCGCCGCCGGAGAACGATCCCTGGCGGCCTCCCACGGAGCCCGCCGGGGCTCCGAAGGTCAAGAAGCCGCACCCGGTGCGCAACGCGCTGCTGGTGCTGCTGGTGCCGCTGGGCCTGCTGGGGGTGATGGTCGCGACGGGCAACCCGAAGGGGAAGCCGCAGGCGTCGTCCTCGGAGCTTCCGTCGGTGGGTCCGGCGACCGCCACACCGAGCGGCCTGCCGTCCCAGGTGGCGACCGCCACGCCGAGCAGCCTGCCGTCGCAGGTGGCCCCGGAGACGCCGACGGCGGAGCGGCCGTGGGCGGGTTCGCCCGCCGAGGCGTGGCCGTCCGGCCCGGACGCGCTGGCGCTGCCGCAGGCCACCGCGGTCGGCGTGTTCGACCAGGACCGGGTGGCCAAGGACCTGGAGCTGGCGAAGGCCTATCTGGTCGCGACCAACCTGGACCCGAAGGTGATGGCGGGCGGGTACCCGCAGGACGCCATCGACCTGACGAACCGGATCAGCGCCGACCGGATGGCCTCCGACCTGGCCAACCCGAGCAAGGAGAACGACCCGGCGACCTGGGTGAGCCGCTTCGACCCGGCCTGGGCGGTGCCGGTCACCGACGAGGTGAAGGTGCACGCCCTGATCACCTTCGAGGACGACGGCGATCAGGGCCTGATGGTGCACACCGACGTCACCTATGTGTACGCGCTGAAGCCGGGCCCGCAGGTCGGCAGGGCCGTGCCGTCGACGCCGCCGCCGCCGAGCCAGGACGGCGGGTCGCAGCCGACCGGCGGCAGCGCGGGCGTGAAGTCGGTGGGCCTGATCCGGGCCGAGCCGGGTGCGGTGGAGGTCCAGCGGGAGGTCGTCCGCCGCAAGATCGACTTCCGGTTCGCCGATCCGGCGCGCTTCCAGGTGAAGAAGGACAAGGTGTCGGTCGCCCGCTGGGACAGCGAGCGGGCGAACACGCTCTGCGGTTTCAACGGCGGCTACCTGCGGCCGTCGTTCCGCGCCGACCAGCCCGCCGGGGGCGCCTCGCCGCGCAGCGGGCCGACCACCGACCCGTACGACGTGCAGCGGCCGATGACCGAGGGCGGCGAGTGCGGGACGGCCAGCCGCAGCTGACGACGGCTCAGGCCCGCCGCCGGGCCGCCTTGCGGGCGTCGCGCTCCGCACGGGCGGCCCGACGGCGCTGCCAGGTGGCGGTCTCCTGGTCGTGGACGGCGCGCTTGAGGCCCTCGCCGGGGGCCTCGGCCAGGCTGCGCAGGAAGTAGGCGACGAGGGATCCGGTGAAGCCGACCAGCCAGACGCCGGCCAGGGACTTGTCCTCGGCCATCCAGCCGGTGAGCGAGGCCCGGCCCTCGGTGAGGATCTTCCAGGTGCGCAGGCCCGCGAGGGCGGTGCAGACGCCGATGGCGAGGGTCAGCAGGGCGGTGAGCGGCGCGGCGCCGGAGATCCGGACGCCGGAGACGCCCAGGCGCAGCAGCAGCGCCCCGGCGGCGGTGGCCGCCAGGGCGCCGAGCGAAACCAGGGCGCGGCGCAGCCAGTAGGCGGCGCCGCGGTCGACCCAGGTGGTGCCGAAGAAGCGGATCGGCTCGGGAGCGGGCGCGCCGTCGGCGGTGGTGGTCGTCCTCACGAGTCCGATTATCACCACGCCGGGCTGCCCGCCCCGGGCACCACGCGGGGGCGTCAGCCGAGCTTGGAGACGTCCCGGACGGCGCCCTTGTCGGCGGAGGTGGCCATCGCCGCATACGCCTTGAGGGCGGCCGAGACCTGCCGGTCGCGGGTCTTCGGGCGGTAGCCGTTGCCCTCCTCCAGCTTGAGGCGGCGCTCGTGCAGCTCCTCGAAGGAGACGTCCAGGTTGATGGTGCGGGCCGGGATGTCGATGGTGATCGGGTCGCCGTCCTCGACCAGGGCGATGGCGCCGCCGGACGCCGCCTCCGGGGAGACGTGACCGATGGACAGGCCGGAGGTGCCGCCGGAGAACCGGCCGTCGGTGATCAGCGCGCAGGCCTTGCCGAGGCCCCGGCCCTTCAGGAAGGACGTCGGGTAGAGCATCTCCTGCATGCCCGGGCCGCCCTTGGGGCCCTCGTAGCGGATGACCACCACGTCGCCCTCGGCGACCTGCTTGGCGAGGATCTTCTCCACCGCCTCGTCCTGGGACTCGCAGACCACGGCCTTGCCGCTGAAGCGCCAGATCGACTCGTCCACGCCGGCGGTCTTCACCACGCAGCCGTCCTCGGCGATGTTGCCGTACAGCACGGCCAGGCCGCCCTCGACCGAGTAGGCGTGCTCGACGCTGCGGATGCAGCCGCCGGCCGCGTCGGTGTCCAGGGTGTCCCAGCGCTCGGACTGGCTGAACGCCTCGGCGGAGCGGACGCAGCCCGGGGCGGCGTGCCACAGCTCGACGGCCTCGGCGGAGGGCGAACCGCCGCGCACGTCCCAGGTCTTGAGCCACTCGGCGAGCGAGTCGGAGTGCACGGTGTGCACCTCCTCGTTGAGCAGCCCGCCGCGGTACAGCTCGCCGAGGATGGCGGGGATGCCGCCGGCCCGGTGCACGTCCTCCATGTAGTACTTGCCGTTCGGGGCGACCTTGGACAGGCACGGCACCTTGCGCGAGATCGCGTCGATGGCCCGCATGTCGAAGTCGACCTTCGCCTCCTGGGCGGCGGCCAGCAGGTGCAGGATCGTGTTGGTGGAGCCGCCCATCGCGATGTCCAGCGCCATCGCGTTCTCGAACGCGGCGCGGGTGGCGATGTTGCGCGGCAGGACGGTGGCGTCGTCGCCGCCGTAGTAGCGGTTGGTGATGTCCACGACCGTGCGGCCGGCCTGCTCGTACAGGGCGCGGCGGGCGGTGTGGGTGGCCAGCACCGAGCCGTTGCCGGGCAGCGACAGGCCGATCGCCTCGGTCAGGCAGTTCATCGAGTTGGCGGTGAACATGCCGGAGCAGGAGCCGCAGGTCGGGCAGGCGTTCTCCTCGATGATCGAGATGTCCGCGTCGGAGACGTTCTCGTTCACCGCCTGGGAGATCGCGTCCACCAGGTCGAGCTTGCGGACGGTGCCGTCGACCAGGGTGGCCTGGCCGGCCTCCATCGGGCCGCCGGAGACGAACACGGTGGGGATGTTGAGGCGCAGCGCGGCCATCAGCATGCCCGGGGTGATCTTGTCGCAGTTGGAGATGCAGATCAGCGCGTCCGCGCAGTGCGCGTTGACCATGTACTCGACCGAGTCGGCGATCAGGTCGCGCGAGGGCAGCGAGTACAGCATGCCGTCGTGGCCCATGGCGATGCCGTCGTCGACCGCGATGGTGTTGAACTCGCGCGGGATGCCGCCCGCCTGCTTGATCGCCTCGGAGACGATCCGGCCGACCGGCTGGAGGTGGGTGTGGCCGGGGACGAACTCGGTGAAGGAGTTGGCGACCGCGATGATCGGCTTGCCGAAGTCCTCGCGGGCTACGCCCGCGGCGCGCAGAAGGGCGCGCGCGCCCGCCATGTTGCGACCTTGGGTGACCGTGTTGGACCTCAGCTGGGGCATCGGAGCCGCTCCTTCGGAGACTTTGGGGGTCCGTCGAGCCTACGCCCGCGCCGACCCGATCCGGACCAGGTGTCCGCGATGCGGTCAGCGCGGGCGGCGGCCGGGGCTACGGCCTCGGGGCGACGTACAGCTCCAGCCGGTACGGCTCGACCAGCTGCCCGTCCGGGAACTCGGCGAGCAGCGCCTCCCGTTCGGCGGCCAGGATCGGGGCCCGCCGCTCCGGGTCCAGCACCGCGACGTACGAGCGGGAGGTCAGGTCGGTGATCACCTGGTCGACCGTCACCTGCCGTTCCCAGCGGACCGTGGCCGTGCGCACCTCCAGGCCCGCCTCGGTCAACTTCTCGTGCCCGGCGATCACTCCGCCGTAGTAGTGGTAGCCGGGCAGGGTGGCGGCCATCCGTTCCTGGTGGGCGGCCAGCCACGGGGTCGCGTAGTCCTTGATGTTCCACCAGACGGCCAGCGCCCCGCCCGGGCGCAGCACCCGCAGCGCCTCCGGGATCGACCGCTGCGGGTCGGTCCAGTGGAACGCCTGCGCGTAGGCGACGAAGTCCACCGAGGCGTCGTGGAACGGCAGTTCGTCGCCACCGGCCTTGACCACCGGCAGTCCGGGGCTGACCTCGCGGAGCACCGCGGCCATGCCGTCGCTGGGTTCGACCGCCACCACCCGGGCGCCGCGCTCGACCAGCAGCCGGGTGGCGATGCCGGTGCCGGCGCCGACGTCCAGCACGTCCGCGCCGTTCAGCGGGCGGCCGGACAGCCGTTCCAGTTCGTCGAAGAGCGCGGCCGGGTAGGACGGCCGGGCCGCGTTGTACTCGGCGGCGACCGCGCCGAAGGAGCCCGCGTGGGCCTGGAGGTCACTCATCGGATTCGTCCTCTTCTCATGTCCGGTTGCGGGAGCACAGCACCAGGCCGTACCCGTCGGGGTCCAGCACCGTCACCCCGCACTCGTCCCAGTAGGGGTTGTGCGCGGGCACCCGGCGGCCGCCCGCCGCGACCAGGCGCTCGACCAGTGCCTCCGCCACGGGCTCGCCGAGGTACAGCACGAACAGGTCCTCGACGGTGGGGGACGGCTCGACCGGGTGCTCGGGGTCGACGGCCGGCTCGAAGTGCCAGGCGCCGTCCGGGAATCCGACCATCAGCAGATCGTGCTGCCCGGAGACCCGCTCGGCGGTGCGCCACAGCACGGACAGGCCAAGGCACTGGACGTAGAAGCGTTCGGCCGCCGCCAGGTCGCGACTGGGGCGGGCCAGTCGGACATGGGTGTCGGGGCCGATCACGCGGGGCCCGCCGGTCGGTTCGTGATCATGCGTTCGACTGTAGGCGCGGGCCTGCGGGCCTGTCCGCCGGTTCCCGAATTGATGCGGCGTCAGGACGCGGGCCGGACCGCCGCCAGGTGCAGGCGGGTGAAGGCCAGTGCCTCCGCGAGGTCGGCCTCGCGGTCGGCCGGGGTGCCGGACTTGCGGGTGTTGACCTCCAGCACCACGTGCCCGTCGAAGCCGGTCCGGGCGAGGCGCTCCAGCAGCTCCGCGCACGGCTGCTTGCCTCGCCCCGGGATCAGGTGCTCGTCCTTGCCGGACCCGGAGCCGTCCGCCAGGTGCACGTGCGCCAGCCGCTCGCCCATCCGGCCGACCAGGCCCAGCGCGTCCACCCGCGAGGTCGCCGCGTGCGACAGGTCGACGGTGAAGTGCCGGTAGTCCTCCTCGGTGACGTCCCAGCCGGGCGCGTACGCCAGCATCTCGCGGTCCCGGTAGCGCCACGGGTACATGTTCTCCACCGCGAACCGGACCGGGGTCTCCCCCGCCATCCGGTCGATGCCCGCCACGAACTCCTTGGCGTACTGCCGCTGCCAGCGGAACGGCGGATGCACCACCACGGTGTCCGCGCCCAGCCGCTCGGCGGCCTTCCGGGCCCGCACCAGCTTGGTCCACGGGTCGGTGCTCCAGACCCGCTGGGTGATCAGCAGGCAGGGGGCGTGCACCGCGAGGATCGCCACCTCGTAGGTGTCGGACAGCCGCCGCAGCGCCTCGATGTCCTGGCTGACCGGGTCGTTCCAGACCATCACCTCGACGCCGTCGTAGCCCAGCCGGGAGGCCAGCTCGAACGCCGTCTCGGTGGTCGACGGGTACACCGACGCCGTCGACAGCGCCACCTTGGTGTCCGGGACGTGCAGCGCCGGATGCGGCGGCAGCACCAGCCGGTCGGTGGTGCGCAGCAGCGGCGGACGATCCAGCTTCCGGCGCGCCGCACGGGCCGCCCGCGCCGCCTTCAACGGCAGGGGGCCGCGCCTCGGCTTTCGCTGATCCGCTGAATCCGCCACGCGAACCAGGTTAAGCGCAACCCGCGGCCCGGCCGGTGTGCGATACGGCACGCGGTGCCCTACGGCGACCCGGCGATCACCGTGGGCGCCCCGGGCCGACGGCCGGGCGGGGGGACGCCGTCCCGGTGGGGCGCGAGTCCTTCCTTCGACAGCGGCCCGGCCGGCGAGGGGGCGGCTGCCGGCCGATCACGCCTCGATCGCGATCCGGCCGTCCTGGCCGTCCAGGGTGTCGAGGCGGCGCAGGATGATGCCCTCGCGCAGCGCCCACGGGCAGATGTCCAGCTCCTCCAGGCCGAACAGGTCCATCGCGGCGTCGGCGACCAGTGCGCCGGCCAGCAGCTGGCGGGCCCGGCCGAGGGAGACGCCGGGGATCCGGGCGCGTTCGGCGGGCGTCATGGCGGCGAGCCGGGGCAGCCAGGCGGACAGGCCGGCCCGGGTGAGCTTGCGGGGGACGCGGACGCCGGCGCCCTCGGGGGCGGCGCCGGTCATCCGGGCGAGCTGCTTGAAGGTCTTGGAGGTGGCCACCGAGTGGTCGGGCGCGCCGAGGCGGGCGATGTCGCCGACCGTGCCGGCGATCTCGGCGCGGATGTGCCGCCGCAGTTCGCGGATGTCGCCGGGGTCGGCGACGTCGCCCGGCAGGCGCGAGGTGAGGCGGCCGGCGCCGAGCGGCAGGGAGGTGGCGACGTCGGGCTGCTCGTCCAGGCCGCAGGCGATCTCCAGCGAGCCGCCGCCGATGTCGAGGTTGAGCAGCCGGCCGGAGGACCAGCCGAACCAGCGGCGGACGGCCAGGAAGGTCAGCCGGGCCTCGTCCTGGCCGGACAGCACGGTGAGGGCGACGCCGGTCTCGTCCTCGACCCGGCGCAGCACCTCCTCGCCGTTGGCGGCCTCCCGGACGGCGGAGGTGGCGAACGGCAGCAGGTCGACGACGCCCTTGTCCTCGGCGACCCGCAGCGAGGACGCGACCATCGAGACCAGCCGGTCGACGCCGATCGGGCTGATCGCCCCGTCCGAGTCCAGCAGTTCGGCCAGGCGCAGGTCCGCCTTGTGCGAGTACGCGGGCAGGGGGGCCGCACCGGGGTGGGCGTCCACCACGAGGAAGTGGACGGTGTTGGAGCCTACGTCGAGCACACCGAGTCGCATGACCGTCCAACCTAGCCCAGATCGGTGACCGCCCGGGGTGTCGGTGGGGTCACAGCAGGCCGTCCCAGAGCTGTTCGACGATGACCGCCCACCAGTTCTCCGGGTCGCGCAGGGCGGTCCGGTCGAGCGCGGACAGCGCCCACTGGAACTCGGCGACGGCGGGGCCGGCCTGCTCGGGCGGCAGGTCGCGCAGGCGTGGGTAGCGCTCGGCGAGCAGCGCCAGACAGCGGGTGAAGGCGGTCAGGTCGGTGTTGCAGTAGCGGGCCTCGCAGGTGTCCGGGTCGACGGCGCGGACCCGGCCCTGCGCGGTGTCGACGGTGAACAGCGCCCAGCCGTCGGTGCCGAGCAGCCGCTGCCCGAGCAGCGCGGCGCGGGCCGCCGCGGTGGCCCGCCGGCCGCGGCCGAGCGCGCCGAGGTACTCGGCGAAGTCCGGCAGGACGGGCGCGGCCTGCTCGGCGATGCCGTCGCTCTCCGGCAGGTGGAGGGTGAAGAAGCCGGGCACCACCCGCGGCAGACCGGTGCGCTGCAGGGCGCGGGCGGCGGGCTCGGGCAGGTCGGCGGCGAGCACCTCGACCTGCTCGAAGCGGTGCGTGCCGTCCTCGCCGAACAGTGCGGCCAGCCGCTGCCCGAGGCCCTTCTCGTCCTCGGGCTGGGCGGGCGGCACGGCGAGCGGGAACGGCACCCGGTTGTAAATCCGGCCGGTGCGGGCGACCAGGGACCGGACGGCGGCCGCCCGGTGGTCGTGGCGCGGCCCGTACGGCTGCTCGAACTCGATCCGGACGCCGGGCAGCCGGGCCGCGATGACGTGCTCCCAGTAGCCGCCGGGGAGCATCGACAGCCGCAGGTCGGTGCGGAGCGCGACCAGGTCGTCGAGCGCGACGCCCTGCGCGGACAGCTGCTGCCAGGCGCGCAGCGCGGGGTGCGGGCGGCCGTGCGCGGAGTGCACGGTCAGCGACCGGGTGACGCCCTTGTCGTCCCGGTAGCCGATCACGGCCCGGGTGCCGGGGCCGGTGACGGGCGGCAGCGCCGGGTTGTGGCTGCCGGCGCCGAGGCGGTCGCGGTAGAGCCGCTCCACCACGGGCACCGGGACGGACGGGAAGACGGTGAGCTCGCCGCTGACCCGGTCGACCACGGCGCAGGCCGCGCCGATCTCCTCGGGCGCGCGGCGCGCGCCGGTGAGCGGGTCGGTGAGGATCGGCGCGGGCTCCGGCCAGAGCACCCAGCCGAGGTCGAACTCGTGGCACCTGACAGGCCGTGAACCCTCCTGGGGGAGGTCGCCGTTGACCCAGCGGTGGGCGGTGGCGAGGGCCTGTTCACGGGTGATCATCGGCTGGTGCTCCCGGTGGTGCGGTGGATGGTGAGCCGGGAGCGCGGCGGCGCTGCCGCGGGCCGGACGTCCGCGGCCGGCTCGTCGGCGGGCGCGCCGACGGTGACCGGCACCTGCTCGGCCGCCGCGGCGACGGCCCCGGCGGGGACGGCGACGGTGGCCGGCAGCGGCGCGGACAGGTCGATCGGCCGGTCGGCGGCGTCCACCGCGATCGCCCACAGGCCGTGGTCGGCCGGGTAGAGCGGGCTGGGCGCGGCGTAGCCGGTCTGGTGGTCGAGGTAGCTGAGCACGCCCTTGTGGTTGACCGCGTTCCAGGTGTGCGAGCGGCCGAAGCCGTCGACGGTCAGCAGCACCGCGCGGGTGCCGGTGCCGTGCGCGAGCAGCGCCTGGCCGAGCTTGCCGTGCGCGTCGTCGCCGCTGCCCAGGTCGAGGAAGCGGGTGCCGAGTTCCAGCTCGGCGCGGTCGCGTCCGCCGCGCTCGCCGGCCGGGCCGTCGGGCAGCCGGGGCGCGGCGCAGGTCGGCGCGGCGCCGAGGGTGTCGACGGCCGACAGGGCGACGTCCACGCAGTTGTTGGCGCGTCCGCTCTCGGCCGGGCCGCCGCCGTTGAGGACCTCGATCCACTCGCCGATCATCGGGTCCGGGTACGGCGCGGGGGTGCGGCGCACCACCTCGGCCCGGTGCGCGGGATCGACCGGGCCGAGCCCGCCGGGCAGCCCGTACGGGCGGCTGTCGGCGAGGGTGCGCACCGGCTGCTCGACGGAGCCGGGCCGCACCGGGCCGCCGGGGCCGCCGCTGGTCATCACCAGCCAGGCCGCGGACGCCTGGTGCACCGACGCACCGGACTCGTCGACGGAGCCGGACCGCCGGACGTCCGGCAGCGGGTCGTGCCGGACGGGGCCGCCGGGGGCGTGCTGGCCGATGCCGCCGCCGCCCGCGGGCGGGACGGGGCCGGCCACCGGCCGGGCCGCCACCGGGCGGCCGTCCGCCGCGTGCTGGCCGACACCGACCACCGCCGCTGCCGAGCCGCCCTGCCCGCCCGCGCCGGGGGCGCCGGGAGCCGCACCGGCGGCAGCGCCGGGCGCACCGGGGGCGCCCGCCGCGGCACCGGCCGCCGCACCGGAGGCGCCGGGCGCACCGGCCGCCGCACCCGGGGCGCCGGGAGCGCCGGCCGCACCGGGCGTGCCGACGGGCGCACCGCCGCCGACCGGGCCGGCACCGGCCACCGGCCCACCGCCGAGCGCACCGCCGCCGACCGGCAGACCGCCGCCGGCGGCCGGGGCGCCGCCGCCGACCGGGCCGAGCTGGATCGAGGAGCCGCCGCCGGACGAACCGCCGCCGCCGAACACCGACCCGGAGTCGCCGCCGCGGTGGATCCCGCCGCCGCCACCGCCGGCGCCGCCGTTGGACGACCAGATGTCGCCGCCGTCCACCGTCGGCGGGAGGTTCGGCGCGGGCGGCGTCAGCACCGAGTCGACGTGCACCGTCACCGGCCCGTGCGACGGCGCGGGCGAGGGGACGTCCGGGGCCCAGCCGCCGCCACCGCCGCCGTACGAACCGCCGCCGCCGTACGAACCGCCGCCACCGGCCGGGGCGCTGTGCGAACTGCCGTACACGGGAGCCGGGTTGTTCTGGTAGCCGGAGTTGCCCGAGCTGCCGGCGCCGCCGCGGTGCCCGCCGGCCGCCGGGGCGGACTGCACGTGGCCCGGGTCGCTGCCGCCCAGCGGGTCGAGCACGGCGTCGGCCGTGCCCGGCAGGCCGCTCAGCGGGCCGTTGCCCAGCGGGCCGCTGCCGTTGCCGTTCGGCCCGCCGCGGCCGTTCGGGCCGTTGCCCAGCGGGCCGTTGCCGTTGCTCTGGTCGCCGTGGCCGCCGCCGTGGTTGCCGTGCGGGTTCCCGAACGCGCCGTTGTTCTGGCTGTCGGCGATCGGGACGGGCTTCCCGTCCGGGCCGATCAGGTCGAGCGGGCGGCCGTCGGCGCCGAACTGGACGATCTGCCCGTTCGGGCCGACCGCCTGCATGGCGGCGTTCACGGTGACGGCCTGGCCGTCGCCGCCCATCAGCAGGTGGCCCTTCTGGTCGGCGACCAGGCCGGAGACCGGGGTGCCGTTGGCGGCCATCATCACCGGGTGGCCGTCGCCGTCGAGCTTGGGGTGGCCGTCCAGGCCGAGGGCCAGCGTGATGCCGGTGCCGACCAGCGCGCCGGTCAGGCCGACCAGCACCGGCTTGCCGTCCTTGCCGAGCAGCGGCTTGCCGTCCTCGCCCATCGCCACACCGCTGACCGGCTTGCCGTCCGGGCCGACCAACTGCTGGGTGCCGTCGGCGCCCTGGGCGACCTTCACGCCTTCGACGCCCTTGACCCGCTGGCCGTCGTCGCCGACCAGCACCGGGTTGCCGTTCCGGTCGGTCTTGACGGTGCCGTCGGCCTTCAGCTCGGCGTGCACGCCGGCCACGCCGGCGACGTCCACCGAGCGGGCCACGCCGACGCTCGCCAGCACGCCGGTGACCTGCCCGGAGCGGGCGGCCATCGAACCCTCGCGCTTCTCGCCGTGCAGGCCGCGGCCGTCCGTCTGGGCGATCCGCTCCAGGGCGACCAGCGGCGGCTCCTTGGCGAGCGACTTCGCCGCCTCCGCCATGTCCCGTTCCAGCTGCTCCAGCAGCTGGCCGATCTTCCGCTTGGCGTCCGCGACCGCGGCCAGCTCCTCGGCCTCGGCCACGCCCTCCTTCACCACCGCGACCGCGCCGGACGCCAGCCCGGAGAGCACGCCGCCGACCCCGGAGGTGATCTCCTTGCCGGCCTGCGCGATCTGCGCCTTCGCCTTCGCCTCGGCCGCGTCCGCCGCCCGGATCTTCTCGGTCAGCTCCTGGAGCACCGCGATGATGTCGACCTTGCTGTGGTCGACCACGCCCGCCGCCTTGTCCAGCGCGGCGGCCACCAGGCCGGCCGCCGCGGAGGCGTCGTCCAGCTGGCCGCGCCCGCCGCCGCTGAACTGCTGCCAGTGCGCGCTGAACGCCTCCACCGCGGGGCCGGAGTTCTCCCCCGACACCCGCTGCGCGGAGGTGTTGCCGCGGCGCACCAGGGCCTCCGCCTCCGAGCCGAACTCCCGCCACAGGGCGGCCGCCCGACGCAGCCCGTCCTCGTCCGCCTGCGGCCACGCGTGGCCGGTCCGTGCCAGCGCGGGGGCGAGTTCCTCCGGCAGGTTCCTGGACACGTGCTCCCCCTTCGGGTGGTGCGGTTCGGCGTGCACAGCCGCCCGCCGCGTGCTCTGACTGCGGTTCAGGCCCGGCCGGTTGCGGTCGGGTGGTTCAGCGACGGCGCGTTGAAGTCCGCGCTGATCTCGCTGTCGGTGCGCTCGACGCTGTCCGCCATCGTGTGCAGGCCCTGACCGATCCGGCCGAGCCGCTCCGCCAGGCCCTGCAGACCGGCCAGCACGCCCTCCCGGGCCTCGCCGTACGCGACGCCGAACGGCTGGCCCGGGGCGTCACCGCCCCACGGCGCGCCCAGCGCCGCCAGCCCGCTCTCCAACTGCTTCGCCGCACTGCCGAACTCCGTCGAGACGGTCTCGAACTCCCGTCCCTCGCCGTGGAGTTCCCACGACCGGATGACGACCTTGTCGCCCATGTGCACTCCCCCGTGCAAGGGCGCCCGTGCGCCCGACCTACCCCCGGCTGGGCCATCCTAGGGCCGCGCACGGCCACCGCCGCCCGGGCTGCGGCCCTTTTCACAGCCGTTTCACCTACACCGCCCGCCGGGCCCCCCGAAAAACCACCCAACCCCGACAGACCGTCCCAAAAGCCACGCCGCCGCACCACGGCCGCCGGGGCCGAGGCCATACCCTTGCCGGGTGGCACCAGCTGAGAGCGCGAAGAGCAAGAAGTCCAAGAAGTCCGGCAAGGACCCCAAGCCCGCCAAGGGCCCGGTCGTCGACCTGGCGATGCCCACCGTCCGCGAAGTCGCCCTCGACTTCCCGCGCGCCTGGGTCGAGTTCAACGACCCCGCCGACGACGACCAGGTGTTCCGCTGCGACCTCACCTGGCTCACCTCCAACTGGGGCTGCATCTTCGGCAAGGGCTGTCACGGCATCCAGCCCGGCCGCGGCGCCTCCGACGGCTGCTGCACCCTCGGCGCGCACTACTCCGACAAGGACGACGAACAGCGCGTCGCCGAGCACGCCGCCCGCCTCACCCCGGACATCTGGGAGAACCACGCCGAGGGCACCGACGCCAAGGGCCGGATCCGCCGCGACGGCGGCATCACCATGTTCGACGAGGACGGCGACCGCCAGACCCGCCGCGTCAACGGCGCCTGCCTCTTCCTCAACAGCCCCGGCTTCCCCGGCGGCGCCGGCTGCGCCCTGCACGTCCTCGCCCTCCGCGAGGGCCTCGACCCGCTCCGAACCAAGCCCGACGTCTGCTGGCAGCTCCCGATCCGCCGCACCTACGACTGGATCGACCGCCCCGACGACACCCGCTACCTCCAGGTCACCATCGGCGAGTACGACCGCCGCGGCTGGGGCCCCGGCGGCCACGACCTCCACTGGTGGTGCACCGGCTCCCCCGAGGCCCACAACGCCCCCGACCCGGTCTACGTCTCCTACCGCCCCGAACTCGTCGAACTCATGGGCCCCGAGGCGTACGAGACGCTCGTCACCCTCTGCAAGTCCCACAACCCCCGCCACGCCCCGCACCCGGCCGGGCAGTAAAGGGTCACCACCAGGGGCTCGGGGAACGGCGGGGCCATGTCTGCGGAGGACCAGCAGGGCGCTTTGCGTTCCGCCGTTTCCGGTTCCCGTCCTGAGGCCCGCCGCAGCCATGGCCAACCGCTGTCCTCGACCGCCGGCAACAGGACCTCGCCGTTCCCCGAGCCCCTGTTCTGCCTCCCGTCTGCCTTCCCTCCTATTTGTCGATGTCTCCGACCACGAAGAACATCGACCCCAGGATCGCCACCATGTCCGCCACCAGCGTCCCCGGCAGCAGCTCCGTCAGCGCCTGGATGTTGTTGAACGACGCCGACCGCAGCTTCAGCCGCCAAGGCGTCTTCTCGCCGCGCGACACCAGGTAGTACCCGTTCAGCCCGAGCGGGTTCTCGGTCCAGGCGTACGTCTCCCCCTCGGGAGCCTTGAGCACCTTGGGCAGCCGCAGGTTGATCGGCCCGGAGGGCATCTCCACCAGCCGGTCCAGGCACGCGTCGGCCAGGTCGAGCGAGTTCGCGGTCTGTTCGAGCAGGCACTCGAACCGCGCCAGGCAGTCGCCCTCCTCCCGGACGGGAACCCGCAGGACGTCCTGGAGTTCGCCGTACGCGAGGTACGGCTCGTCGCGGCGCAGGTCGAAGTCGACGCCGCTGGCCCGGGCGATCGGCCCGCTGACGCCGTACGCGTGGACGTGCTCGCGGGAGAGGACGCCGATGCCGGCCGTCCGTCCGCGGAAGATCTCGTTGCCGAGCACCAGGTCCTCGAAGACCGGCAGCTGCGAGCGGACCACGCCGATCGCGGCCCGGACCCGGCCGAGCCAGCCGGCCGGCAGGTCCTCCTTCAGGCCGCCGACCCGGTTGAACATGTAGTGCATGCGGCCGCCGGAGGCCTCCTCCAGGACGTGCTGGAGCTCCTCGCGGCCGTTGAAGGAGTGGAAGATCGGCGTGATCCCGCCCAGTTCCAGGGGGTAGGACCCGAGGAACATCAGGTGGTTGAGCACCCGGTTGAGTTCGGCGAGCAGGGTCCGCAGCCAGACCGCCCGCTCGGGGACCTCCATGCCGAGCATCCGCTCGACGGCGAGCACCACGCCGAGTTCGTTGGCGAAGGCGGACAGCCAGTCGTGCCGGTTGGCCAGCATGATGATCTGCCGGTAGTCACGGGCCTCGAAGAGCTTCTCCGCGCCGCGGTGCATGTACCCGATGACGGGTTCGGCGGACCTGATCCGCTCCCCGTCGAGGACCAGCTTCAGGCGCAGCACGCCGTGCGTGGACGGGTGCTGGGGACCGATGTTGAGCACCATGTCGGTGCTGCCGGGCTCCCCGGGCAGGTTCTGCGCGCCCGGGCCGATGCCGACCGTGGTCTCCGTCATGGCCGTCGACTCCTTCATGAGGGGAGAGTCTGCCATCCCGGCAGGCCCGCGAGGTCCTCCGGTACCGGCATGCGGACGGCCTGGACCAGCCAGTGGAACGCCCCGAGTCCGGCCGGGTCGGTGAGTTCGGCGGCCTCGCCGGCCCCGCCCAGCGCCCGCAGGTAGCCGACCGGGTCGGTGCCGGCGAGGGCGAGCGGCGGGCGGGCGCCGCTGACGCCGAGGGCGTGCAGCGCGGCGCGCTGGGTGGTGAGCAGGGCGGGCCGGCCGGGGGCGGTGGCGGCGTCGAGGGCGACGTGCGCGGTGAGGTCGCAGCTGCCGTCGGGGACGGGCGCGGTCTGCCGGCCGTCCCGGAAGCCGGTGAGGGTGCCGAACGGCGGGCGGGTGTCACGGGTGTGCGCGTAGTCGACGGCCACCGCGAGGCCGTGGTCCAGGGCGGCGACCGCGCGGGCCCAGGCGGCGTCCCGGGGTGCGCCGAGTTCGATCCGCTCGGCGTCGGGCCACCACTGCTCGGCCCACCCGGCGTCGTCCGCGTCGAGCGGCTCGCCGAGCCGTTCGCCGCCGTCCGGTGCGACCTCGACGTACCGCAGCCGCCCGTTCTCGTCGCGTTCGGCGACATCGAGCGGCACGTTGTCGAGCCACTCGTTGGCGAACAGCAGGCCGGTGACGCCGGACGGCAGCTCGGGGCCCCAGGCGATGCTGCCCGGCAGGCCGGCCGGGCGGTCGGCGAGTTCGACGGCGTGGAACGCGACCCGGGCGCGCAGCCCGGCGGGCAGTGCGTCCCGGACGGCGACGGTGAGTTCGCCGCGGCCCGCGCCGACGTCGACGAAGGCGAGCCGGGGCGGCGAGCCGAGCGCGGCGTCGACGCCGGCCAGCAGGCGGGCGACCGCGCCGGCGAACCGGGCGGAGGCGTGCACGGAGGTGCGGAAGTGCCCGGCCGGGCCCTCCGGACCGCGGTAGAAGCCGCCGTCGGGCCGGTACAGCGCGTGTTCGATCGCGGGCCGCCACCGCATCCATGTCATAGCGGGCGACGTTACCGGTAGGAGGCGGTCTCCACCTTGGGGAGTAGCCGGGGATCGCTCCTGCGACGGACCTGGACATGCCGTCCGATTCCCTAGGCTGGACACGTGCATCGACTCAACGCCTGGCTACGCCGACATCCCGTGGTGGTGGACTCCGCCTGGGCACTGATCGTGCTGGTCTTCGGCGTGTTGGTGGCGCTGGAGCAGACCGACATCGACGGGAACCGGGTCACCGGGCCGGCGATGTGGGTGGGCCTGGCGATCGCGGTGATCCTGCCCTTCATGATGGCGGTCCGACGGCGCCGGCCCGACCTCACCACCGCGGTGGCCGTCGCGCTCGGCCTCAGCCAGGTCGCCGGCCGGATCGAACCCGGCGTGTCCTCCGCCGCCTACCTGGTGTTCGCGTACACCGGCGCGGCCTTCGGCCGGGCCTGGACGTCCAGGCTGGCACTGGCCGCCAGCCTCTCGGCGGGGTCGCTCACCGTGTGGCGGCTGGTTCCGTCGCCCGATGGCACGAACGACACCCTCACCAGGCGGGTGGCCCTGGCCGCGCTGATGACCACCCCGTTCGTGCTGTGCTGGGCGTGGGGCCGGCTGACCCGGGTCCGCCGCGCCTACCTGGTCGAACTGGAGGACCGGGCGGCCCGGCTGGAACGCGAACGGGACGCCCAGGCGCAGGTCGCGGTGGCCGCCGAACGCGCCCGGATCGCCCGCGAACTGCACGACGTGGTCGCGCACAACGTCTCGGTGATGATCGTCCAGGCCGACGGCGCCGCCTACGTGATGGACAGCTCCCCGCAGCAGACCAAGGAGGCGCTGGGCACCATCGCCGCCACCGGCCGCCAGGCGCTCGCCGAGATGCGCCGCCTGCTCGGCGTGCTGCGCACCGCCGACACCACCGGCGAGTACGTGCCGCAGCCCGGCGTCGAGGAACTCCCCGACCTGCTCGAACAGGTCCGCACCGCCGGCCTGCCGGTCGAGTTCAGCTCCACCGGCGAGGTCCGCGACCTGCCCCGCGGCCTGGAGCTGACGGTCTACCGGATCGTCCAGGAGGCCCTCACCAACGTCCGCAAGCACGGCGGCCCGGACGCCAACGCCAAGGTCTCCGTCGACTTCCGGGACAGCGACCTGGAGGTCCTGGTCGAGGACGACGGCCGCGGCAGCACCCGCGACCAGCTGTCCGGCGGCACCGACGGTCTCGGCCACGGCCTGATCGGCATGCGTGAACGGGTCGGTATGGTCAGCGGCAGCCTGGACGTCGGGCCCCGGCCCGGCGGCGGCTTCCGGATCAGGGCCGTCCTGCCCCTCAAAGTGTCCAAATGAAGGAGACCCGACCGATGCCGATCCGCGTCATGCTGGTCGACGACCAGGAACTGCTGCGCACGGGCTTCCGGATGGTGCTGCAGTCGCAGGGCGACATCGAGATCACCGCGGAGGCCGGCGACGGCCAGCAGGCACTGGAGGTACTGCGCACCGCCGACGTCGACGTGATCCTGATGGACGTCCGGATGCCCCGCCTCGACGGCGTCCAGGCCACCCGCCGGATCTGCCTCGACGACCGCGGCACCCCGATCGAGGGCGCGCCCCGGGTGCTCATCCTCACCACCTTCGACCTGGACGAGTACGCCTTCGCCGCGCTCAAGGCCGGCGCGTCCGGCTTCCTGCTCAAGGACGTGCCGCCGACCGAGCTGGTCGCCGCGATCCGCGCCGTGCACGGCGGCGACGCGGTGGTCGCGCCCACCACCACCCGCCGCATGATCGACCGCTTCGCCGAGGTGCTGCCCACCCCCACCGCGACGCCCGGCTCCGCCGTCGTCGGCCCGCTCACCGAACGCGAACGCGAGGTCTTCCTGCTGGTCGCCCAGGGCCTCTCCAACGGCGAGATCGCCGCCCGCCTGGTGCTCTCCGAAGCCACCGTCAAGACCCACGTCGGCCGCATCCTCGCCAAGCTCGGCCTCCGCGACCGCGTCCAGGCCGTCGTCCTGGCCTACGAGAACGGCCTCGTCCGAGCCGGCGAAACCCCCTGACACCCCGCTGCGCCCGCCTCGCGACCCCACGGACGGGCGCCGCCCGCCCCGCGCGGTTCCCCGCGCCCCCGGCGGTGCTCTCCCCGGCGGTCCCCCTCGCGCCGGAGGGTCGCGGACGGGTGGGCGGGCGCAGTAACGGTCACCCCCGCAGCCCGTACCATTGAGCGGTACGTCTGGTACCCGCCGAGGACTGGAACGGAAGAGTGCTGCACGACTTCGGAGACCCCTCCGACCCCGGTAACCGCCCGGCCCGGCTCGCTGTCGGGGTGGTCGGGGCCGGCCGGGTCGGTCCTGCCCTGGGTGCGGCCCTGCAGTTGGCCGGGCACCGGGTGGTTGCCGCGTCCGGTGTGTCCGCCGCCTCGCGGCGTCGCGCCGAGACCCTGCTGCCGGGCGTCCGGCTGGTGACGCCGCCGCAGGTGATGGCCGCGGCGGATCTGGTGCTGCTGACCGTCCCGGACGACGTCCTGCCGGACCTGGTGAGCGGGCTGGCCGCGACCGACGCCGTCCGTCCGGGCCAGCTGCTCGTCCACACCTCGGGGGCGCACGGCGTGGCCGTGCTGGAGCCCGCGACCCGCAAGGGCGCGCTGCCGCTGGCGCTGCACCCGGCGATGACGTTCACCGGCACCTCGGTGGACGTGGCCCGGCTGGCCGGCTGCCCGTTCGGGGTGACCGCGCCCGAGGAGCTGCGTCCGGTCGCCGAGGCGCTGGTGGTGGAGATGGGCGGCGAGCCGTCCTGGATTCCCGAGGACGTCCGGCCGCTGTACCACACGGCCCTCGCGCACGGCGCGAACCACCTGGTCACGCTGGTCGCGCAGGCGATGGAGCTGCTGCGCACCGCAGGCGTCGCCGAGCCCGGCCAGATGCTCGGCCCGCTGCTCGGCGCGGCCCTGGACAACGCCCTGCGCTCCGGGGACCTGGCCCTCACCGGCCCGGTCGCCCGGGGCGACGTGGGGACGGTGCGCAAGCACCTCGACCGACTCGCCACCGTGACCCCGGACATCGGCCAGGCGTACCGGGCGATGGCGAAGGCGACCGCGCAACGGGCGGTCGCCAACGGATCGTTGAAGCCGGAACCGGCGGCGGCGCTGCTGGATGTACTGAACGAGGAGAAGCACTGATGGCACGCGACAGGCGCCCGGCGAAGGCCCCGAAGGCCGCGAAGGTCCGCAAGGCGGTGCTGACCCGCACCGTGGACGAGTTCGAGGCGGCGTTCTGGCCGGACGAGCAGCCGGTGGACAACGCCGTGGTGATGACCATGGGCGCGCTGCACCAGGGCCACGCGGCGCTGGTCCGGGAGGCCCGCCGGCAGGTCGGCAAGGACGGCCGGGTGGCCGTCACGGTGTTCGTGAACCCGCTGCAGTTCGGCGCCGGCGAGGACCTGGACCGCTACCCGCGCTCCCTGGACGCGGACGTCGCGCTCGCCGAGGAGATGGGCGCGGACGTGGTGTTCGCCCCGTCCGTCGACGAGATGTACCCGAACGGCGAGCCGCTGGTGCGCCTCTCCGCGGGCCCGATGGGCGCGGGCTTCGAGGGCGCGTCCCGCCCCGGCCACTTCGACGGCATGCTGACCGTCGTCGCCAAGCTGCTGCACATCACCGACCCGGACTTCGCGGTCTTCGGCGAGAAGGACGCCCAGCAGCTGGCGATCATCCGCCGGATGGTGGCGGACCTGGACTTCGACGTGGAGATCGTCGGCGTCCCGACCGTCCGCGAGGAGGACGGCCTGGCGCTGTCCTCCCGCAACCGCTTCCTGTCCGACGACGAGCGCACCCGGGCGCTCGCGCTCTCCCGGGCGCTGTTCGCCGGCCGCGACGCCGGCGCCCAGGGCGCCAAGGCCGTCCGCGAGGCGGCCGCCGCCGTGCTGGACGGCGCGGACGGCGCGGACGGCATCACCCTCGACTACCTCGCCCTGATCGATCCGATGTCCTTCACCGAGGCGCCGGACGACTTCCAGGGCGAGGCGGTGCTCGCGCTCGCGGCCGCGGTCGGTCCGACCCGGCTGATCGACAACGTGAGCATCATCGTCCGATAACGGGCCGTGTAGCCCGAGGCATGCACTCAGAGAGGCGTGACCACATGCTCCGCACCATGCTCAAGTCCAAGATCCACCGTGCCACCGTCACCCAGGCCGACCTGCACTACGTGGGATCGGTGACGGTCGACGAGGACCTGCTCGACGCCGCGGACCTGCTCCCCGGCGAGCTGGTCCACATCGTCGACATCGACAACGGCGCCCGGCTGGAGACCTACACCATCGCCGGCCCGCGCGGCTCCGGCATCATCGGCATCAACGGCGCCGCCGCCCGCCTGGTCCACCCCGGCGACCTGGTGATCCTGATCGCCTACGGGCAGATGGACACCGCCGAGGCCAAGGCCTACCTGCCGAAGGTGGTGTTCGTGGACGAGCACAACCGGATCTCCGGCCTGGGCGGCGACCCCGCGCACGCCCCCGAGGGCAGCGGACTGCTGCGCGGCGACGCCGCGTACGGTGGGGCCGACGGCGCGGCCGTCGCCGCGCACTGAAGGAGAAGTCATGCCGCATCGCCTGACCGCCCCCGCCCCCGGCTGGACCACGAGCACCGATGTGGTCGTGGTCGGCTCCGGCGTGGCCGGGCTCACTGTCGCGCTCAACATCCGCAAGGCCGGGCTGCGGGCCATGGTGGTCACCAAGGCGATGCTCGACGACGGCTCCACCCGCTGGGCCCAGGGCGGCGTCGCCGCCGCCCTGGGCGAGGGCGACACCCCCGAGCAGCACCTCCAGGACACCCTGGTCGCCGGGGCCGGCCTGTGCGACGAGGAGGCCGTCCGGACGCTGGTCACCGAGGGCCCGGACGCGGTGCGCCGACTCATCGAGGTGGGCGCCGAGTTCGACCTCGACGAGGACGGCGAGATCGTCCTCACCCGCGAGGGCGGCCACCACCGGGACCGGATCGTGCACGCCGGCGGCGACGCCACCGGCGCCGAGATCGAACGCGCCCTGGTCGCCGCCGTCGAGGCCGACCCGGGCCTCGAACTCATCGAGCACGCCCTGGTGCTGGACCTGCTCACCGACGCCGGCGGCCACGCCTCCGGCGTCACCCTGCACGTGATGGGCGAGGGCCAGCGGGACGGCGTCGGCGCGATCCTGGCCCGCGCCGTGGTGCTGGCGTCCGGCGGCATGGGACAGGTGTTCTCCGCCACCACCAACCCGGCGGTCTCCACCGGCGACGGCGTCGCGCTCGCCCTGCGGGCCGGCGCCGAGGTCACCGACCTGGAGTTCGTCCAGTTCCACCCCACCGTGCTGTTCCTCGGCGCGGACGCGCAGGGCCAGCAGCCGCTGGTCTCCGAGGCCGTCCGCGGCGAGGGCGCGCACCTGGTCGACGCCGACGGCGTGCGCTTCATGGTCGGCCAGCACGAGCTCGCCGAACTCGCCCCGCGCGACATCGTCGCCAAGGCGATCACCCGCCGGATGCACGCCCAGGACACCGAGCACATGTACCTGGACGGGCGGCACTTCGGCGCCGCGATGTGGGAGCACCGCTTCCCCACCATCCTGGCCGCCTGCCGCGCCCACGGCATCGACCCGGTCACCGAGCCGATACCGGTCGCCCCCGCCGCGCACTACGCCTCCGGCGGCGTCCGCACCGACCTGAACGGCCGCACCACCGTCCCCGGCCTGTACGCCTGCGGCGAGGTCGCCTGCACCGGCGTGCACGGCGCCAACCGGCTGGCCTCCAACTCGCTGCTGGAGGGCCTGGTGTTCGCCGAGCGGATCGCCGCCGACCTGGCGGAGCTCGCCGAGGCCGGGCAGCTGCCCGCCCGCACCGTGACCACCGACGCCGCCCGGGCCGCGGTGCCGGTGCCGCTGCTGCCCGCGGAGAGCCGCGGCGCGATCCAGCACCTGATGTCCACCGGCGCGGGCGTGATCCGCTCGGCGGAGTCGCTGTCCGCCACCGGGAAGGGCCTGGCGGCCCTGGCCGACCCGGCCGACCCCGCCTCCCCGTCCGTCGAGACCTGGGAAGCCACCAACCTCCACCAGGTCGCCACCGCCCTCACCGCCGCCGCGACCCTCCGCGAGGAGACCCGCGGCTGCCACTGGCGCGAGGACTTCCCCGACCGCGACGACACCCACTGGCGGCGCCACATCGCCCACCCGCTCGGCGGCTGACGTTCCGCCCGCGCGTTCTTCGCGCCCCGCAGGGGGCGCGGGGAACCGCGCGAAGCGGAAGACGACCGACCGAATACCTTTGACCCGACAGCCAGTTGCACCGCCCGAGGAGCCGAGCCACCGCCGATCCCGGATCCGACCCACCGTCGCTTCCGACCTCGCGCAGTTCCGCCCCCTCGCTTCGCCGGCGGTACCTCCCGGCGCCCCCGGTTTCACGCCCACCCCCGCCCCGGATCCGCACCCCCTTGGAGCCTCACCCATGTCCCACGACGAACTCCCTCTCCTCAACGCCGAGTCCGCCGAGGGCGGTTGCGGCGACGGCTGCGCCTGCGGCGACGGCGAGGTGTACGAGACCGGTCTCGACCCGGCGCTGGCCGAGCTGCTGGAGGCGGCCGGCCTGGACCCGGTCGAGGTCGAGGACGTGGCGATGATGGCCCTGTCCGAGGACCTGGCCGGCGGCGAGGACGTCACCTCGGTGGCGACCGTCCCCGCCGAGGCCGTCGCGACCGCGGACTTCACGGCCCGTCAGGCGGGCGTCGTCGCGGGCCTGCGGGTCGCCGAGGCGGTCGTCTCGCTGGTCTGCGAGGACGAGTTCGAGGTCCTGCGGCACGTCGAGGACGGCGCCGCGGTCGAGGCCGGCCAGGTGCTGCTCTCGGTGCGCAGCCGCACCCGCGACCTGCTCACCGCCGAGCGTTCGGCGCTGAACCTGCTGTGCCACCTGTCCGGCATCGCCACCGCCACCCGCGCCTGGGCGGACGCCCTGGAGGGCACCAAGGCGGTGGTCCGCGACACCCGCAAGACCACCCCGGGCCTGCGCGCGCTGGAGAAGTTCGCGGTCCGCGCGGGCGGCGGCGCCAACCACCGGATGGCGCTCTCCGACGCGGCGCTGGTGAAGGACAACCACGTGGTCGCCGCCGGCGGCGTCGCCGAGGCGTTCACCGCCGTCCGGGAGGCGTTCCCGGAGCTGCCGATCGAGGTCGAGGTCGACACCGTCGAGCAGATCGCCCCGGTCCTGGAGGCCGGCGCGGACCTGATCCTGCTGGACAACTTCAGCACCGAGCAGCTGCGCGAGGCGGTCGCCCTGGTCGCGGGCCGGGCGAAGCTGGAGGCTTCCGGCGGTCTGACCCTGGCCACGGCGCGCGAGGTCGCGGAGACTGGTGTCGACTTCCTGGCCGTCGGCGCCCTGACGCACTCTTCGCCGATCCTGGACATCGGCCTGGACCTCCGCAGTTCCTGACCATTCCAAGCAGAAAGCGCCCCATGCTCCTCACCATCGACGTCGGCAACACCCAGACCACGCTCGGCCTGTTCGACGGCGAGGAGATCGTCGAGCACTGGCGGATCTCCACCGACCCGCGCCGCACCGCCGACGAAATGGCGGTGCTGCTCCAGGGCTTGATGGGCGCCCACCCGATCGTCTCGGCGGACGACCGGGTGGCCGGCCTGGCGATCTGCTCCTCGGTACCGGCGGTGCTGCACGAGCTGCGCGAGGTGACCCGCCGGTACTACGGGGACGTGCCGGCGGTGATCGTGGAGCCGGGCGTGAAGACCGGCGTGCACGTGCTGATGGACAACCCGAAGGAGGTCGGCGCGGACCGGATCGTCAACGCGCTGGCCGCAAACCACCTGTACGGCGGGCCGTGCATCGTGGTCGACTTCGGCACCGCCACCACCTTCGACGCGATCAACGCGCGCGGCGACTACGTGGGCGGCGCGATCGCCCCGGGCATCGAGATCTCAGTCGACGCCCTGGGCGGCCGCACCGCGATGCTCCGCAAGATCGAGCTGGCCCGCCCGCGGAACGTGATCGGCAAGAACACCGTGGAGGGCATGCAGTCGGGCATCCTGTACGGCTTCGCCGGGCAGGTCGACGGCCTGGTCAACCGGATGGCCAAGGAACTGGCCAAGGACCCCAACGACGTCCAGGTGATCGCCACCGGCGGGCTCGCCCCGCTGGTCCTGGGCGAGGCCGACTCGATCGACGTGCACGAGCCGTGGCTGACCCTGATCGGCCTGCGGCTGATCTTCGAACGCAACCGGCCCGCCACCGCCTGACGGCCGCTCACGCCCGGTCGGCCGTCCGCTGACCGCCGACCGGGCGTCAGATGCACCATCTCATAGGCCAATCGGGACAAACACGTCCTCAATCGCCATAAGTCGGACGTACGCCACGTACTGTCGATCCATGCCAACGCCACACGGATCGCGCGGCGGCATGGCCTTCAGCGCCGACGAAGTCCGGGTGCTGCGCCGTGCCCTCGCCCAAGCCCTCTATCCCGCCGCGCCCGACCGGCTCCCGCTGCCCACCGCCGCCGGCGAGTTGTGGGCCGAGGACGTCCAGGACGCGCTTCGGCTCACCGAGGCCATCGACGAGGCGGTTCAGGAGGGCGGGCGGCTGCGCTCCTTCCTGCTGGCCGACCTGGGTCGCTACCGCTCCGCGCTGCCCGGCAGCGCGGTCGGCTACCTGGAACGGCTGGAGGAGGCCGTCACCGACGGCTACCTGCCCACCGCCGAGGACCTCTCCGCCCTGCGCGCCCTGTCCCGCCAGCCCTGCGGACAGCACGAGCACGCCCGCCGCTCCCGCCTCGCCGGACGCTGCCACGCCCTCGCCGAGGCGGAGGTCCGCGAGCGGCTCTCCCTCGGCTCCGGGCAGCGCCACCTCGCCGCCGTACCGAACCCCGCGCCAGAACCCCACCCCGCCATCCCAGTTGGAGGACGGTTCCCGATGAGCGACCAGCACCCGCAGTCCCCCGCCGCCGCCGACCGCCCCCGCCAGCGCCGGATGCCCACCCCCGCCGAACTCTTCGGCCGCCGCCCCCGCCCCACCCCCGAGCCCCCCGCCGACACCGACCACCCCGAACTCGCCACCGGCACGGACGGCTGACGGCCGCCCGCCGCCGCGAAGCCCCCTCCCCGGAGGGGGCTTTTCGCCGTCCGCCGGCATCCGCATCCCGGTCGACTGTCCGTCACTTCCCTTGCTCCTCAACGGAGGTGGGTTTACCAACGCTTGGGTAACGATGTCGGACCGATACGAACAGCCCTGTCCCGAACTGTCCGCTTCCGCTCGGGCCGACCGCCACATTGACCGCCTATCGTCAAGACTCCACAGAATGCACACGAGTCCCATGGGGGGAACATGCGCATCTCACGCCCCGGTTCGCTCGGGCTGGCCACGACCCTTGCCGCACTCGCCCTGGGCGGTGCGGCAGCGATTCCGGCCCACGCCGCCGACGCCACGCTGACCGTCGAGGCCCCGGCCGCCGTCGCCGTCGACCCGTCCTCCACCAGCCCGAACCAGCACGGTGCCAACTACACCTACGTGCCGGTGAACCTGACGTTCAGCAACCACCCGGAGCCGGCCACGGGCCGCGTCACGATCGACCTGACCCCGTTGCAGGGCGTCGCCTCGGTCTTCCCGCTGGGCGGTTGCACGATCGTCGGCCAGGTGCTGACCTGCGACCAGCAGACCATGTACAACGGCCAGTCGAACATCGGGTTCGACCTGTACGCCCCCGAGGGCGGCGGCCAGGCCGGCAACTCGGCCGTGCTGCACACCACTGCGGTGTTCGACGGCCAGACCGCCGGCGCCGACACCAAGGTGACCCTCGGCGGCAGCAACCTGACCATGCCGAGCATCGACACCAACAGCAGCCTCCACGTGGGCGACACCTGGACGCCGGACCTCACCGTCGTCAACAAGGGCCAGCTCCCGGCCTCCCAGCTGTACTTCACCTTCATCGGCGGGATGGACCTGACCTTCCTCCCGCAGTTCTCCAACTGCGAGTACGGCACCGGTGCCGACGGCGACGCGGTGATCTGCACCGTCCACTCCGAGGTTGCGGCCGGCGAGACGGTCCACCTGGACCCGATCGGCTTCAAGGTCGACCCCACGGCGTACCACGCGTACGAGGACGTCAGCGTCTCCGCCACCGCTCCGTCCAAGGACGGCTGGCTCGCCGGCTTCACCTGGGCCCAGGGTCCGGCCGCCGGCCCCGCGCTCACCGTGGGCAAGCCGATCACCCAGGGCGCGCCGAACGACGTGGCCGACTTCAACCGCGGCAACGCGACCACGCTGAACGCGGTCGTCCCGAACACCGCGGACTTCGCGGTGAAGGGCAGTTGGACCCCGAGCTCCGGCACCCGCGGCGAACTCACCGTCGACTTCGCCAACAACGGTCCCGGCTCGATCTTCTGGCGCTCCGGCTCGTACCCGGCGCGCGTCCGGGTGACGGTCCCGAAGGCCGTCAGGGTCGTCGGCGGCTCGCCGGCCTGCTCGCGCGACGTGGAGGACAGCAACCAGGTGGTGACGGTCTGGGACTGCGTCACCTTCCCGTACATCAAGAGCGGGGACCAGTACCGGTTCAACCTCACCCTGGACCTCGACCAGAGCGCGGGCCTCTCCGCGCAGATCACCCTCCCGTCCATCGGCGAGGACGGCCAGGACAGCGGCATGCCGTGGGACCCGAACCCGGCCAACAACACGATCACCGTGCCGCTCGGCGCGATCTGACCCACCTCGGCACGACTGCGGCCGCCGGGATTCCATCAGCGAATCCCGGCGGCCGCATTGATGTGTCGACATGGTGATGCCTCGGCAAAGGATCGGCGATCAAGATTCGGTAACGAGCGAGGGCGATAGCGGCGGTATCGCTCCGAACTGTCCGGAATAACGCACCTCTTGACGTCGGATCTGCGCCCTAAGGTCTCGACCGATCGCATCCGAAAGATCAAAGGATCACCATGGGGAACTCGCGCACCGCCCGGTCGGCCGTCATCGGCGCACCGCTGGCTGCCGCCGCCGTCCTGGCCCTTGCCTCCGTCCCCGCGCATGCTGCGGACGAGCTCCGACTCGACGTCCCGTCCGCCTTCACGCTCCCGGCGGCGCCCGCGAACGGCAACGCCACCGCTGTCGAGCTGAAGGTCTCCTCGTCCGGCCCGATCGCCGCGAACACCTCGCGGGATCTCGTCGTGACGTACGACGCGACCGGCCTGGCCGGGATCGCGAGTTTCGCGCCCAACCCCGGCTGGGGCACCAAGTGCACCACCGCCGGCGAGGTCGCCACCTGCACCTTCTCCGTGCGCTCGTGGCCGAACTCCGCCACTTTCGGCAGCGACTTCAACCCGATGCTGACCGCCCTCAAGGGCGCGCCGCAGGGCCAGGCCGGACATCTGCGGATCAGCCAGAGCTGGGCGGGCGCCCCCGCCGGCGCCGCCTCCGACGTCTCGGTGTACGCGGGCGGTCCGAAGCTGGAGCTCGACCCGGACCTGAACACCCGGCCGACCGACCCGCACAAGCCCGGCACGGCCATCGAGCAGTCCCTCAAGGTGACCAACAACGGCACCCTGGAGAGCGGCCAGCTGGTGGTCGCGGCCCAGCTCTCGCCGGGTCTGAGCTTCAAGCAGCACTACGCCAACTGCTCGTACGGCACCTACTCCGGCGACCACGCCTCCGACGTGTACAAGAACACCCAGGCGGCCATCTGCACCATCAACACCTCGGTCAAGCCCGGCCAGACCGTCACGATCGACCCGATCGAGGCCGTGGTCGAGTCCGACGCGCTGTACCCGGACATCGACTTCGTCGTCACCTCCGGGGTCAACGACGACCTCAAGTACGTGCGCGCCGGGTACACGTTCACGCCCGCCTCCAACAGCGGCCCGCGGCTGACCGCCGGCCTGCCGGAGGACCCCGCCGCCAAGGCCGGACCGCCGAACGTCGACCAGGCCCGGGACTCGCAGATCGTCCAGTACCGCGTCGACTCCCACGCGGACTTCGCCGCCCGCGGCGCCTGGGCCCCGACCGACGGCGGCAAGAAGGGCACCCTGACCGTCACGGCGCACAACGCCGGGCCGGCCTCGGTCCTGTACCTGCGCAGCGGCAACCCGGTCGGCGCCGTCCTGGTGACCCTGCCGTCCGGTGTCACCGTCTCCGGCGGGCTGCCGGACGGGTGCGGCACCAACCAGGACCACCAGAACGTGATCGTCTGCACCCTGCCGAACCGGCTGCTGAACGGCGCGGACCAGTCCTTCGACCTGCCGCTCGCGGTCGCCGACCCGGCAGCCCGTCCGGTGGTCGCCATCGCGCTGACCACCGAGCAGGGCGGCTACCAGAACACCGTCGAGGCGCTGCCGTACGACTCCGAGAACGCCGACAACGTGGCCCTGGTGACGCTCGGCTCCGCCGCCGCGACCGCCGGCCCCGGCACCCCGGGCGGCGGGCAGCCCGGCTCGACGGCCGGCACCGACTCGACCGCGTCGGCCTCCGCCGGGGCGGGCTCGACCGGGGCGGGCTCGTCCGCGCCGAGCGCCTCGCCGTCCGGCTCCAAGGCCGTCGGCGGCGGCCTGGCGTTCACCGGCAGCGAGGGCACCGGCACGGTGCTCGGCCTGGGCGTGGGCGCCATCGTGCTGGGCGGCGGCACGATCGCCGTGGTGGCCCGCCGTCGGCGCGGCGCGCACAGCTGATCCGAGGTCAGGACGCCCCGGGCCGCCGATGCGGCGGCCCGGGGCGTCGCCGTGGACGGGGACGGCGGGTGCGCGGCGCGATATCCCGTGGCGGAACTGCCCGTGAGCCTGGCTACCCTGGTGGGGTGAGCGATCAGAGCACTCTCCCCGCGACCGACGACCTTCCCGAGCAGATGCGCGTCCGGCGCGAGAAGCTGGACCGGCTGCGGGCCGCCGGCATCGACCCGTACCCGGTCGGTTTCCCCCGTACCTCGACCATCGCCGAGCTGCGGGACAAGCACCCGGACCTGGCTCCGGACACCGCGACCGGCGAGCGGGTCGGCATCACCGGCCGGGTCGTCCTGGCCCGTACCGGCGGCAAGCTCTGCTTCGCCACCCTGCGCGACGGCTCCGGCGACCTCCAGGTGATGCTGTCCCTGGACAAGCTGGGCGACGAGCGGCTGGCCGCCTGGAAGACCGACATCGACCTCGGCGACCAGGTCGGCGTCGAGGGCGAGGTGATCACCTCCCGCCGCGGCGAGCTGAGCGTGATGGTGGACCGCTGGGAGCTCACCGCCAAGTGCCTGCGCCCGCTGCCGGACAAGCACAAGGGCCTGACCGACCCGGAGGCCCGGGTCCGCCAGCGCTACGTCGACCTGATCGTCAACCCCGAGGCGCGCGAGATGCTGCACCTGCGCACCCGGGTGATCCGCTCGATCCGCCGCACCTACGAGGACCGCGGCTACCTCGAGGTCGAGACCCCGATGCTGCAGCCGATCCACGGCGGCGCCAACGCCCGCCCGTTCCGCACGCACATCAACGCGTACGACATCGACCTGTACCTGCGGATCGCGACCGAGCTGTACCTGAAGCGCCTGGTGGTCGGCGGCGCCGAGAAGGTCTTCGAGATCAACCGGAACTTCCGCAACGAGGGCGCGGACGCCACCCACAACCCGGAGTTCACCGCCCTGGAGTCGTACGAGGCGTACGGCGACTACGACACCCAGGCCGAGCTGATCCGGGCGATCATCGTGAACGCCGCGCAGGACGCGCTGGGCACCACCGTGGTCAAGGGCCTCGGCCCGGACGGCGCCGAGCACGAGATCGACCTCGCCGAGCCCTGGCAGGAGGTCTCGGTCTACCCGGGCATCTCCGCCCACCTGGGCACCGAGGTCACCCCGGCCACCTCGGTCGACGAGCTGCGCAAGCTCGCCGACGAGGCCGGCATCCCGTACGAGAAGGAGTGGGGCCACGGCCAGATCGTCCTGGAGATGGTCGAGCGCCTGCTGGAGCACCACGCCATCAAGCCGACCTTCATCAAGGACTACCCGACCGAGGTCTCCCCGCTGACCCGCCAGCACCGCTCGATCGAGGGCGTCGCGGAGAAGTGGGACCTGGTGATCTTCGGCACCGAGATCGGCACCGCCTACTCCGAGCTGATCGACCCGGTCGAGCAGCGCGCCCGTCTGACCGCCCAGTCGCTACTGGCGGCCGGCGGCGACGTCGAGGCGATGCAGCTGGACGAGGACTTTCTGCGCGCCCTGGAGTACGCGATGCCGCCCACCGGCGGCCTCGGCCTGGGCGTGGACCGCCTGATCATGCTGCTGACCGGCAAGAACATCCGCGAGACGGTGCTGTTCCCGCTGGTGAAGCCGGAGAAGGCGGAGAAGGCCGGGAAGAACGACAAGGCGACCGACGCCGAATCCGACGAGGACACCGAGGAGTAGATCCATGGAGTACGTCAGCGCGATCGTGCCGCCACTGGTGATGGCGATCGGTTTCGGCTTCCTGGTGCGGGCCATCATCCGCAGCCAGGGCGGCGCCCAGAAGGCCAAGGAGGACGCCGTCGCCGAGGCGATGGCAACGCGTTCCGCAGCCGAATAGTCCGACCGCAGACCGGCGCGCCGTTCCCCCTTTCGGGGAGCGGCGCGCCGGTCTGTTTGCCGTTTGCCGCCCTTTGTCCGATTCGGTCCTATCCTGGGCCGCACTATGGTGCGGCAACTCGGAGAACTCGAGAACGACATCATGACTCGGGTGTGGCAGTGGAACCGCCCGGTCACTGTTCGAGAGGTTCTGCAGGATCTGCGTTCGGAACGTGAAATCGCGTACACGACTGTGATGACGGTGCTCGACAAGCTCTATCGAAAGGGCTGGGTGCGCCGGGAGCGCGCCGGGCGCGCATACCGATATGAGCCGGTCTCCTCGCGCGAGGCATACACCGCTGCGCTGATGAACGACGCCTGGGCGACGAGTGACAATCCGGCCGCGGCGCTGGTGCACTTCTTCGGGATGATGTCGCCGGAACAGCGGGAGTGGCTGCGCGACGCGCTGCGCGTGTCCGGCGTCGATACCGACGAGACCCGCACGCCCGAGGCACGATAACGTCCACGGCATGGAGGTCACCATCCGCCGTGCGCGGACCACTGACGTGCGCGCCGTTCGCCGGCTCATCGACACGTACTCCCGCGACGGCATTCTGCTCGACAAGCCGACCGTCACACTGTTCGAATCCGTCCAGGAGTTCTGGGTCGCCGAACGCGACGAGGACAGCCGCGTGGTGGCCTGCGGCGCGCTGCACGTGATGTGGGAGGACCTCGCGGAGGTCCGCACCCTCGCGGTCGATCCGGTCTGCAAAGGCCTCGGCATCGGCCACCAGCTGCTGGACAAGCTGCTGGAGACGGCACGCTGGCTCGGCGTCCGTCGGATTTTCTGCCTGACGTTCGAGGTGCCGTTCTTCTCGAAACACGGCTTCGTCGAGATCGGCGAAAACGACGATCGTACGGCAGACCCGGCAGTCGTGGCCACAGAAGTCTATGAAGAACTTCTGCGCTCGTACGACGAAGGCGTCGCCGAGTTCCTCGACCTGGAGCGGGTGAAGCCGAACACGTTGGGCAACTCGCGCATGCTGCTGCACCTCTGATCCGCTGCTGCGGCCACGACGAGCGGCACAGGGGTTTGTGTTTTCCGGGAAAAGGCGCTTTCCTTTCACTAGGCAATGGACCGTTATCGCGGAAAGGGAAGCCCGTGGCACAGAGGGTTCAGGTCATTCTGGAAGACGATCTCGACGGTGGCTCCGCGGACGAGACGGTGACGTTCGCCCTCGACGGCGTGGCCTACGAGATCGACCTGAAGAGCGACAACGCGGAGAAGCTTCGCGGCCTGCTCGCCCCGTACGTCGAGAAGGGCCGCAAGCAGAGCGGCCGACTGACCGCCCCGCGGCGCGGCGGCGGCACCCGGGGCGCCGGTCGCTCCGCTTCCGCCGGACAGGCCGACACCGCCAAGATCCGCGTCTGGGCGAAGGAGAACGGCCACCCGGTCAACGACCGCGGCCGCGTCCCGAGCAACGTGCGCGAGGCGTACGAGAAGGCACACGCCTCCTGAGCCCTGGCGGCTCCGAGGCGGGCGGGTCGGCAGACCGGCCGTTCCCGCGCGCGGACGCCCGTCAGGGCGTCCGGCAGGCACGACAGACAACAGCAGCAGACAGGTCACCCGCTCCGCCCCGCGCCGGCCGCGGTCGCCCGCGGCACCCCCGGGGTGCGGGCGGCGGCCGGCGGCGGACCGGCCCCGACCTGTGCAACGCTGGAACGAGCGACGCGCTCACGACCGCCACCGGCATGGCGGTACGTCATGCGCAGCCGACCTGATGGACCGTCACCGCGGGTGACCGGTCGGCCGACTTCTCGCCAGGCGAACAAGCGCCCGCCGGAAACCGCGCGAAACCCGCCGCACAACCGGGTATGAATGCAGGTGGACGGGGTCGTACGAGCCCGGCCGCAGCACTGCGCGGGGCCGGTTCCACCGGTTCCACCGGACTGTGTTCGCCGTTGGCGTAGCGGTAACCGGTGCATCGGGCCCGCCGCTGGGAACACCGTCTCCCAGCATCAGGTTGGGAAAGGTGTCGGCTGGTCGCGCAGCATGTTTCTCCCGCTCCGGTGGGAGTTCCGTAGCCGCGCCGCTGAGCGGGACTAGCATGCGGAAGGACAGGGCGGGGACGGCCCCCGAACTGACCGACCGCTCTGAGGAGCGATTAACGATGTTCGAGAGGTTCACCGACCGCGCGCGGCGGGTTGTCGTCCTGGCACAGGAAGAAGCCCGGATGCTCAACCACAACTACATCGGCACCGAGCACATCCTCCTGGGCCTGATCCACGAGGGCGAGGGTGTCGCCGCCAAGGCGCTGGAGAGCCTCGGCATCTCGCTCGAGGCGGTCCGCCAGCAGGTCGAGGAGATCATCGGCCAGGGCCAGCAGGCCCCGTCCGGCCACATCCCCTTCACCCCCCGGGCGAAGAAGGTCCTGGAGCTGTCGCTCCGCGAGGCCCTTCAGCTCGGCCACAACTACATCGGCACCGAGCACATCCTGCTCGGCCTGATCCGCGAGGGCGAGGGCGTCGCCGCCCAGGTCCTGGTGAAGCTCGGCGCCGACCTGAACCGGGTGCGCCAGCAGGTGATCCAGCTGCTGTCCGGCTACCAGACCAGCGGCGGCAAGGAGTCGGCCACGGCCGGCGGCCCGGCCGAGGGCACCCCGTCCACCTCCCTGGTGCTCGACCAGTTCGGCCGCAACCTGACGCAGGCCGCCCGCGAGGCCAAGCTCGACCCGGTGATCGGGCGCGAGAAGGAGATCGAGCGGGTCATGCAGGTGCTGTCCCGCCGCACCAAGAACAACCCGGTGCTGATCGGCGAGCCCGGCGTCGGCAAGACCGCGGTCGTCGAGGGCCTGGCCCAGGCGATCGTCAAGGGCGAGGTCCCGGAGACGCTGAAGGACAAGCAGCTCTACACGCTGGACCTCGGCGCCCTGGTGGCCGGCTCGCGCTACCGCGGTGACTTCGAGGAGCGCCTGAAGAAGGTGCTCAAGGAGATCCGCACCCGCGGCGACATCATCCTGTTCATCGACGAGCTGCACACCCTGGTCGGTGCGGGCGCCGCCGAGGGCGCGATCGACGCCGCCTCCATCCTGAAGCCGATGCTGGCCCGCGGTGAGCTGCAGACCATCGGCGCCACCACGCTGGACGAGTACCGCAAGCACCTGGAGAAGGACGCCGCGCTGGAGCGCCGCTTCCAGCCCATCCAGGTCGCCGAGCCGTCGCTCCCGCACACCATCGAGATCCTCAAGGGCCTGCGCGACCGGTACGAGGCGCACCACCGCGTCTCGATCACCGACGCCGCCCTGGTCGCCGCCGCCACCCTGGCCGACCGGTACATCTCGGACCGCTTCCTGCCGGACAAGGCGATCGACCTGATCGACGAGGCCGGTTCCCGGATGCGCATCCGCCGGATGACCGCGCCGCCGGACCTGCGCGAGTTCGACGAGAAGATCGCCGAGGTCCGCCGGGAGAAGGAGTCCGCGATCGACGCGCAGGACTTCGAGAAGGCCGCGTCGCTGCGCGACAACGAGAAGCAGCTGCTCCAGGCGAAGGCCAAGCGGGAGAAGGAGTGGAAGGCCGGCGACATGGACGTCGTGGCCGAGGTGGACGAGGAGCTCATCGCCGAGGTCCTGGCCACCGCCACCGGCATCCCGGTCTTCAAGCTGACCGAGGAGGAGTCCTCGCGCCTGCTGCGCATGGAGGACGAGCTGCACAAGCGGGTCATCGGCCAGGAGGACGCCATCAAGGCGCTCTCCCAGGCGATCCGCCGCACCCGCGCCGGCCTGAAGGACCCGAAGCGCCCCGGTGGCTCGTTCATCTTCGCCGGCCCCTCGGGTGTCGGTAAGACCGAGCTGTCCAAGACCCTGGCGGAGTTCCTGTTCGGGGACGAGGACGCGCTGATCGCGCTCGACATGTCCGAGTTCTCGGAGAAGCACACCGTGTCGCGGCTGTTCGGCTCCCCGCCCGGATACGTGGGCTACGAAGAGGGCGGCCAGCTCACCGAGAAGGTGCGCCGCAAGCCGTTCTCCGTCGTCCTCTTCGACGAGGTCGAGAAGGCCCACCCGGACATCTTCAACTCGCTGCTGCAGATCCTGGAGGACGGTCGCCTGACCGACTCCCAGGGCCGGGTCGTCGACTTCAAGAACACGGTCATCATCATGACCACCAACCTCGGCACCCGGGACATCTCCAAGGGCTTCAACCTGGGCTTCGCGGCCACGGGTGACGTCCAGACCGGCTACGAGCGGATGAAGGCGAAGGTCGGCGAGGAGCTCAAGCAGCACTTCCGCCCCGAGTTCCTGAACCGTGTCGACGACATCGTGGTGTTCCACCAGCTGTCCGAGGCGAACATCATCGAGATCGTCGACCTGATGATCGCGAAGGTGGACCAGCGGATGAAGGACCGCGACATGGGCATCGAGCTCAGCGCGGAGGCCAAGAGCCTGCTGGCGAAGCGCGGCTACGACCCGATCCTGGGCGCCCGTCCGCTGCGCCGCACGATCCAGCGGGAGATCGAGGACCACCTGTCCGAGAAGATCCTGTTCGGTGAGCTGCGGGCCGGCCACATCGTGGTGGTCGGTGTGGAGGGTGAGGGCAAGGCTGCCAAGTTCACCTTCCGCGGCGAGGAGAAGTCCCCGGTGGCGGACACTCCGGCGGCGGTCTCGGCGACCGGTCCGGATCTGACGAAGTAATAGCGTCGCAAACGCGTTCAAAAGGCCGCTGCCCCCGACCTGACCAGGTCGGGGGCAGCGGCCTTTTGGCGTCCGGGTTTTCAGTTGAAAAACTGTTTAGGTTTCCGTGCGCTGTGAATGCGGTTCCCGGCGCGGCCGAACGGGTGGGCTCGGGTGCAGTGCGAGTGCGACCGACCCGGTCGCGGCAGGCGCTGTAGGTAGATTGACGGATCGTCAGATCATTAGAGTTGCCGGAGCATAGCGGCGTGGGCATGCCACGGTCAAGGTCTTTCTTTTTTACCGGACCTTGGGTCAAATGTCTGCCACCTGTCTTGCTTTGGTTCACCGGTCCGGCCATCAGCCGCACCGGTAAGGGGAGGACGTCCCACTTTGAAGATGACCAAGAAGGTCGCCGCGGCTTCCGCCGCCGTCGCGGTCACCGCCGCGCTCGGCGTCGGCATGCTGCCCGGCACGGCCACCGCCGCACCGGCGACCCCGGCCGTCGCGGACCCGGCCGACGCCATTCAGAACGACAGCGTTCCGCGCGAGCTGCAGAGCCCGCTGATCGACAAGGTCGAGGGCGAGAAGTCGGCTGCGATAGAGCAGCTGATCAACGGCACCGCCACGGTCGAGAAGCGCGGCAACAGCAGCGTGGTGAAGCTGGGCCGCGACAAGTACGTCGAGCTGTCCCGCGAGCGCACCGACAAGATCTTCACCATCCTGGTGGACTTCGGCGACCAGGTGGACAACACCACCACGACCGCCGACGGCAAGGTGAAGTACGGCGGCACCCCTGGCCCCGCGCACAACCTGATCGCCGCCCCGGACCGCAAGACGAACAACTCCACGGCCTGGCAGGCGGACTACAACCAGGCGCACTACCAGGACCTGTACTTCTCGCCGAACAAGCCGTCGCTGAAGACGTACTACGAGAAGCAGTCCTCGGGCCGCTACTCGGTCGACGGCGTCGTCACCGACTGGGTGCGCGTCCCGTGGAACGAGGCCCGTTACGGCTCGGACTACTGCGGCCAGCACGTCTGCGCCAACGCGCAGGACCTGATCCGCGACGGCATCAACGCCTGGGTCGCCGACCAGCACGCCAAGGGCCAGACCGACGCCCAGATCAAGGCCACGCTGTCCCAGTACGACCAGTGGGACCGGTACGACTACAACGGCAACGGCAACTTCAACGAGCCCGACGGCTACATCGACCACTTCCAGATCGTCCACGCGGGCGAGGACCAGTCGGCCGGCGGCGGCGTCCAGGGCACCGACGCCCTGTGGGCGCACCGTTCGTACGTGTACGCCAACCAGGCCGGCAAGACCGGCCCGGAGTACAACAAGCTCGGCGGCACCCCGATCGGCGACACCGGCCTGTGGGTCGGCGACTACACCATGCAGCCGGAGAACGGCGGCCTGGGCGTGTTCGCCCACGAGTACGGCCACGACCTGGGTCTGCCGGACCTGTACGACACCTCCGGCACCGGCATCGACAACTCGGTCGGCTTCTGGTCCCTGATGTCCTCGGGCTCCTGGCTGGGCGAGGGCCGGGACGAGATCGGCGACATGCCGAACGACCTGGACATCTGGTCGAAGCTGAAGCTGGGCTGGCTGGACTACGACACCGCCAAGGCGGGCCGGACCACCAACACCCTGCTCGGCCCGGTCGAGTACAACAGCAAGCGCAAGCAGGGCCTGATCGTCGACCTGCCGAAGAAGACCGTCACCACCGAGATCAACACCCCGTACGCGGGCAACAGCGAGTGGTGGAGCGGCAGCGACGACAACCTGAACGTCACGCTGACCCGCGACCTCGACCTCACCGGGAAGACTTCGGCCACGCTCGCCGCGAAGGGCTGGTTCGACCTGGAGCAGGACTACGACTTCGCGTACGCCGAGGTCTCCACCGACGGCGGCAAGAACTGGTCCTCGCTGGCCGGCACCTTCAACGGCAAGGCGCTGCCGGAGAACTCCATCACCGGCAACTCGGGCGGCTGGGGCGACCTGTCGTTCCCGCTGGACGCGTACGCCGGCAAGGCGATCAAGATCCGCTTCCACAACACCACCGACCCGGGCGTCCACCTGAAGGGCCTGGCCCTGGACGAGATCTCGGTGACCGCCAACGGCGCGGTCGTGTTCAGCGACGGCGCCGAGAACGGTGACAACGGCTGGACCGCGTCGGGCTTCTCCCGGATCGCCGGCAAGTTCAACAAGGACTACGACCAGCACTACCTGGTCGAGAACCGCCAGTACGTGTCCTTCGACTCCACGCTGAAGACCGGCCCGTACAACTTCGGTTCAACCGCCCGCAAGGACTGGGTCGAGCACTACGCCAACCAGAACGGCATCCTGATCTGGCTGTGGGACTCCTCGCAGTCGGACAACAACGTGGCCAACCACCCCGGCCAGGGCCTGATCCTCCCGATCGACGCCCACCCGGCCCCGCTGAAGTGGAACGACGGCACCCTGATGCGCCCGCGCTTCCAGGCGTACGACTCCACCTTCCGCTTCGCGCCCACCACCGGCCTGCAGCTGCACAAGGCCGACGCGCTCACCAAGATCCCCAGCGAGAAGGGTGTGACGGTCTTCAACGACCGCAAGAACACCTACTGGTACGACTCCAACCCGTACAGCAGCGTGAAGGTGCCGAACACCGGCACCCAGATCGAGGTGCTGTGGCAGTCGGCCAACCAGCTGGAGGCCATGGTCCAGGTCAAGCACGTCAAGTGACGCTTGCCTGAGCACGGTTGAACACGGCAGGGCCCCGGCGGTTTTCGACCCGCCGGGGCCCTGCGCCGTCCGCGCCGGACGCTCAGAGCAGGGCGAGGAAGGACGCCGTCGCCTCGGCGACGTCCGCCGCGCTCCACTCCAGGGCGTCGGCGGCCACCGTCACCTCGGTCATCGCCGCGCCGGGCAGCGGGCCGGGCTCCGTCCAGCCGCCGAACAGCGACACGCCCTGCTCCTCCGCCTGCCGCAGACCGGCCTCGTTCAGCCGCTCGGCCGGGTGCGGCAGCCAGAGCTGGAACTGGTGGGTGTGCGGCGGCTCGGGGTTGATCCGGGCGCCGGGAACCCCGGCGAGCGCGGCGGCGATCACCTTGGCGTGCGCCACGTAGTCGGGCAGCCGGGGCAGTTCGCGGTCCAGGCCGGCCAGCGCGGACAGCACCGCGGGCCACTGCTGCCACAGCCGGCCGCCGTAGCGGTGCCGCCAGACCTTGATCCGGCGGACGTACTCCTCCTCGCCGGCGACCAGCGCGCCGCTGTGCCCGCCCAGCGACTTGTAGCAGGAGACGTACACCGACCCGGCGCGGGCGCAGATCTCCGGCAGGCTGCGGCCCAGGTGCGGGGCGGACTCCCAGAGCCGGGCGCCGTCCAGGTGGACCGGCAGGCCGCGGTCGGCGGCGAAGTCGTACAGCGCGGACAGCTCCTCCCAGTCGGGCAGCAGGAAACCGGCGTCGCGCAGCGGGAGCTCCAGCATCAGCACGTCGAACGGTTCGTCCAGGGCGGCCAGCTGGGCGGCGGTGGGCTGCTGCGGGCCGGTGGCCAGCGGGACCGACCGCAGACCGCTGAGCACCTGGTGGGCCCGGCGTTCGTGGACCTCGGGGTGGGCGAGCGGGTGCATCGCGACCACCGGGCCGTGGGTGTCGGCCCAAGTCCTCAGGGCGGCCTGCTGGGCCATCGTGCCGGTGGGGAACCAGGCGGCGTCGGGCTTGCCGAGCAGGTCGGCGGTGCGGCGCTCCAGGGTGCGCACGATGCCGTCGCCGTAGCGGTCGGTGGGCTCGTCCAGCGGATAGGGGCCGTCGGCCAGGGCGGCGAGATCGGCGAGCGCTTCGCGGACGGTCTGCGGGCGGCCGCCGGACAGCAGGCGGTCGGCCCGGCGGCGGGCGGTGAAGCGGCGGTCCTGCACCGGGATGTCGTTCATCAGCCGATCATCTCCGACGGCAGCTGCGGCGACCGAGGCGGATCGGCCGGTGCGGCCGGTGCGAGGGCCGTTTTTACCCGGGCCGGTTCGGACTCAAACCGGCCGCTTCCCGGTGGCGATGGTCACAGGCCCCCGGCGACATACGACCGACAGTAGGAGGTTTGCGCACCGATGTGCCGGTATGTCCGACGCTCCGGGTCGCTATTTCGTGAGTTTCGCCCACTACCCGCCGTCGTACGTCACACCTTTGGGCCCGCCCCCCGGGTTCGTTTACACCGGAGTCGTTCCACCAGTTCGGCGAGCCCCCCGGCTCGGCCCCGCACTGGCCCCGTCCGTGAGGTACCGACTCCCGATGCGTTCTTTCCCCGCCACCGGCCGCCGGATTCTCCAGGCGATCAGCACGCGCCACGTCTACACCGTCACCGGCTCCGGCTCCGCCGCCGAGGCCCCGACCCACCGGACCTCCGCCAAGGCGCTGGTCACCGGCGCCGCCGTGGTCGCCTTCGGCGCCATGCTGATCCCCGGCGGGCACGCCGTCGCCGCGCAGGCCCAGCCGGCCGCCCTGGGCGAGTCCCCGTTCGTCGCGGCGGACGTCCAGCCGGGCGACCTCCAGCTGTCCGCGCCCGAGCACCAGGACGACACCACCGGCCCGATGGCCGTGGTCGCCGCCAACCTGGAGCAGCTGGCGAACCCGGCGGACGAGCACGCCGACGAGCACGCCGCGGACGAGCACCCGGCCGACGAGCAGGCCCCGGACGAGCACCGGGACCAGCCGCAGCAGGACGAGCAGCCGGCCGAGCAGGCCGCTCCCGCCGAGCAGTCGGAGCCCGCCCCGGCCCCCGCTCCCGAGCCGGAGCCGGTGCAGGTGCCGGTCAAGCTCGAGTGGTCCTCCCCCGCCCCGGGCGCGCCGATCAGCAACCCGTACCACAAGACCAACGCCTCGTACGCGGCCGGCTACCACACCGGCACCGACTTCGCGGTCTCCGTGGGCACCCCGCTGCTGGCGGTCGGCAACTCGACCGTGGTCTCGTCCGGCTGGGCCGGCGCGTACGGCAACCAGGTCGTGCTGAAGCTGTCCGACGGCCGCTTCGCCCAGTACGCGCACCTGTCGCAGCTGGACGTGAAGGCCGGGCAGCACGTGAACGCGGGCGACCGGATCGGCAAGTCCGGCAACACCGGCAACTCGACCGGCCCGCACCTGCACTTCGAGATCCGCACCGCCAACCAGTACGCGAAGGTGACCGACCCGATCGCCTACCTGAAGGGCCACGGCGCGAACAACTTCTGATCCGCCCCCTGCCCCACTCCGAGCCGCCCGCGCGTCAGTGCGCGGGCGGCTCGATGTGTGCGGCGACCTCCAGGGCGACCTCCAGGGCCGCCTCCATCGCCTCCTCCAGGCTGGTGGGGTCGGCGGACGGCTGACCGGGCCCGCACGCGTCGGCCTTGAGCAGGAACATCGCCGAGTGCATGGCGGTCAGCGCGACGGTGGCGCGCAGCTTGTCGCGGAAGCTCGGCTCCGGCCCGTGCAGCAGGGTGATCATCTTGATCATCCGCTCCTTGAACATCAGCCCGGCCGCGGACTCCCGCAGCGCGGGCTGGTTCTCGTGGAAGAAGCGCAGCAGCGGCGCCCGCTCACCCATGCCGGCGGCGAACCGGCGGATCAGCTCGTCGCGCAGTTCGGGCGACCAGTCCTTGCCCTCGCCGAACGCGATGGCGTCGTCCAGCGGGGCGGCCATCTTCTCGACGATGCCGCGGACGATGTCGTCCTTGGTCTTGAAGTGGTAGTACAGGGCGGCCTTGGTGACGCCGAGGCGGTCGGCGATCTCGCGCAGCGAGGTCTTCTCGTAGCCGTGCTCGGCGAACAACTCCAGTGCCACGTCGATGATCCGCGCTCGGGTGTCGCTGCGGGGGCTCTGGGGAGTGGTCATCGCTGGCGGCCTGCCTCGTGAAGCGGTGCGGACGGGTGTCAAGGTCCGGTTCTTGTTCGCATTCTCCCTGCCCAGAGGGGCTGCATCGAAACTGGCTTGACGACCGGCTAGCCAACAACTTACCGTGCCGAACGGCAATTAACTAGCCGGTCGTCAAGTAAGTACCGCCGCGGACAGCACTGCGGCACCTGCGCCCCGGGAGAGACGCATCATGACAACGCAGCAGTCCGAGGCGGCTCAGGACGAGCCGCCCGTCGACCTCGGCAAGACCGACGACGGCGGATTCGAGCAGCGCCCGCACCGCGAGATCCGCCTGGTGATGATCGGCCTGGTCATCACCATGCTGCTCGCCATGCTCGACAACCTGATCGTCGGCACCGCGATGCCCACCATCGTCGGCGAACTGCACGGCGCCGAGCACATGTCCTGGGTGGTCACGTCGTACACCCTGGCCACCGCCGCCTCCACCCCGATCTGGGGCAAGGTCGGCGACCTGTACGGCCGCAAGGGCTCGTTCCTGGTCTCGATCGCGATCTTCCTGCTCGGCTCGGCGCTGTCCGGCATGTCGGGCAGCATGACCCAGCTGATCGCCTTCCGCGCCGTCCAGGGCCTGGGCGCCGGCGGTCTGATGGTCGGCGTGATGTCGATCATGGGCGCGCTGGTGCTGCCCCGCGACCGCGGCAAGTACCAGGGCATGTTCGCCGCCGTGATGGCGCTGGCCACCGTCGGCGGCCCGCTGATCGGCGGCTTCATCACCGACCACCTGAACTGGCGCTGGACGTTCTACGTCAACCTGCCGCTGGGCGCGATCGCGCTGATCTTCATCGTCGTGGTGCTGAAGCTGCCCAAGGTCCGCTCCGACGCCCGGATCGACTACCTCGGCGCGATCCTGCTCACCGTCGGCATCGTCTCCGCGGTGCTGGTCACCACCTGGGGCGGCCACGAGTACGCCTGGGGCTCCAAGCAGATCCTCGGCCTGGGCGCGCTCGGCGCGGCCTCGCTGATCGGCTTCTGCTACGTCGAGCAGCGGGTCGCCGAGCCGATCATTCCGCTCAAGCTGTTCCGCAACCGCAACTTCACCATGGTCTCGATCATCGGCTTCATCGTCGGTTTCGCGATGTTCGGCGCGGTGACCTTCCTGCCCACCTACCAGCAGATCGTGCAGGGCGCCTCGGCGACCAACTCCGGCCTGCTGCTGATGCCGATGATGTTCGGCATGCTGGTGGTCTCGCTGGTGGTCGGCCAGGCCATCACCAAGACCGGCAAGTACCGGATCTTCCCGATCATCGGCACCACCGTGATGGCCGGCGGCTCGCTGCTGCTGTCCACCCTCTCCGTGGACACCAAGAGCTTCACCTCCTCCTGCTACATGGTGGTGCTCGGCGCCGGCATGGGCTTCCTGATGCAGGTCACCATGCTGGTCGCGCAGAACAGCGTGGAGATGAAGGACATGGGCGTCGCCTCGTCCTCCGCCACCCTGTTCCGCACCATCGGCGGCTCCTTCGGTGTGGCGCTGTTCGGCACCCTCTACGTCAACCGGCTCACCGACACCCTGAAGGCCGCCGGGATGCAGGGCGGCGGTCAGTCCACCGCCTCGATGAGCCCGGAGACGCTGAAGAGCATGCCGCCCGAGCAGGTCTCGGTGATCCAGCACGGCATCGCCAACGGCATGCACACCGTCTTCCTGTGGGGCACGGTGATCAGCGTGGTCGCCATCGCCGCCTCGCTGTTCATCCGCGAGGTCAAGCTCCGCGGTGGCGCGGACGCCGCCGAGGCGAAGGCCGAGGCCGCCCTGGAGGGCGCGCTCTGACCGCCGCAGCCGCCTGACGCAGCGGCCCGGGACCGACTCGGTCCCGGGCCGCTCCGCGTTACCGGGGCAGTTGGTAGGTGCCCGGTCCGACCGGCTCCACCAGGCCGTCGGCGACCAGCCCGTCCAGGGCCCGGGCGCGCTGGATCGCGTCCGGCCACACCACGTCCAGCTGGCCCTGGGTGACCAGGCCGTGGGCGTCCCGCAGCACCGCCAGCAGCTTGCCGCGCACCTGCCGGTCGGTGCCCTCGTAGCTCTGGCCGCGCCGGGCCGGGCCCTCGTGGGGCGGGCGGCCGGCCCGCTGCCAGGCGCACTCGGCGAGCAGCGGGCAGGCGCCGCACTCGGGGCCGCGCGCGGTGCACACCAGGGCGCCCAGCTCCATCACCGCGACCGCCCAGGTCGCGGCCCGCTCCTCGCCGGCCGGGAGCAGCTCGGTCGCGGTGCGGCGCTCGGCGGCGGTAGTGGCGTTCGCCGGGTACTCGACGCCGGTGACGGCGCGGGCGAACACCCGGCGCACGTTGGTGTCCAGCACCGCGTGGCGCTGCCGGAACGCGAACGAGGCGACCGCGGCGGCCGTGTACTCGCCGACGCCGGGCAGCGCCAGCAGCGCCGCGTGGTCGTCCGGGACGGCGCCGCCGTGCTGCTCGGTGATCGCGGTGGCCGCCGCGTGCAGCCGCAGCGCGCGGCGCGGGTAGCCGAGCCGGCCCCACATCCGCACCGCCTCGCCGGGCGCGTCGGCGGCCAGGTCGGCGGGCGTGGGCCAGCGCTCCAGCCAGGCCGCGTACGCGGGCAGCACCCGCTTCACGGGCGTCTGCTGGAGCATGAACTCGCTGACCATCACCGCCCAGGGCGAGGCGTCCGCGGTCCGCCAGGGCAGATCGCGGGCGTTGGCCTCGTACCAGCCGATGACAGTGGTGTGCAGCGCCTGGACGGCGGCGGGGGCGGGAGTCGAAGCAGTGGCAACCATGGCACCCCGATCCTGCCACGAGGTGCCGCGCGGGCTTAAAGCCCCAGGTCGTCGAGTTCCTTCAGCAGGTCCGCGCGCGAGCCGGCCGATGCGCCGCCGCCCTTGCCGGACAGCGCGGGGGGCGCGGACGGGCCGGCCGACGGGGCCGCCGGCAGGTCGGCGCCGACGGCCGCGGCCTCCGCCTTCGGGCCGCGGGCGCGGAAGATCCAGGCACCGGCCAGGCCGCCGACCAGGCCGCCCAGGTGCCCCAGCCAGGACACCCCGGGGGTGCCGGGGATCGCCGTGGTCAGCAGGTACGCGAAGGACGCGCCCATCACCAGGCCGATCAGCGAGTCGATCAGGTTGCGGTCGAACAGGCCGCGCAGCACCACGTAGCCGAAGTACCCGAAGATCACGCCGCTGGCGCCGACGGTCACCACGTGGTCCCGCTCGAACAGCCAGACCGACATGCCGCTGGTCAGCACCAGCAGCGCGGTCAGCCCGAGGAACTTGCGCACCCCGCGGTAGGCGGCGAGGAAGCCGAACACGAACAGCGGGCCCGAATTGCCTTCCAGGTGCTGCCAGTTCAGGTGCAGGAAGGGCGCGCTCAGCAGGTTCGGCAGACTGCTCGCCTGCCGCGAGACGATGCCGTGCTGGAGGGCGATCTGCCCGTCCATCGCCCAGTTCGCCAGCTGCACGGCCCAGATCAGGCAGAGGAATCCGAACATGGTGAAGAACGCCCGGCGCGCCTCGGCGATCAGCTGCGCGGGGTCGAGGGTCGCGGTGCCGGGAGCGGAGTCGTGCAGGGAGGCCATGAGGGCGACTATAGGGCGGTGCACCGTCGTGTCGAGTCCCTCTGACGGAGCAAATGGCGGATCATGTGAAAGAAGTGCCCCTGCTGCGGTGTTGATGCGTCAACAGATGCACAAGGTCTCGTAGAGTTTGCCCGTGCCTTCTCTGCGCCAGCCCGTCGGACCACTGCCCGCCTCGATCTACTGGCGGCGGCGCGTCGTGTTCCTCTCCGTCCTCGCCGTCGTCCTGCTGCTGGTCGGCTGGCTCGCCTTCGGCACCGGTGGGGACGGGAAGCAGCAGAAGGCCGCCGAGACCGCGAGTCCGCTGCCGGCACCGGCCCAGTCCATCACCCCCGGCGCCTCCCCCACCGGCCCCGCCATCACCACCCGCCCCGGTGGCGGTGGCGGTGGCGCCGGCTCGGGCGGCACGGCCGGCGAGCTGAACGTGACGGGCAGCGGCGGCAGCGGCTCGGGGACCGGCGGCTCGGGCAGCGGCTCCGGCGGCTCCGGTTCGAACAGCGGTGGGCACGCCGCCTCGCCCGGCCCCTCGCCGGCCGTCAACACGCCCGAGGTGATGGCCCTCCCGGTCTGCGCCACCTCGCAGCTGTCGCTGGAGCTGGCCCCCGCGCAGAACTCGTTCGCCGCCAAGGACAAGCCGCGCCTCGCGCTGACCATCCGCAACTCCTCGGGCTCCGGCTGCCGGGTCAACCTCTCGCACGAGAGCTCGGCGCTGACCATCACCTCCAGCACCAACGAGCGGATCTGGTCGTCCGCCGACTGCGTCCCGGAGAAGGTCGACGCCTGGGCGCAGATCGCCGGCAACAGCGGCGTCACCGAGACCTTCGGCTGGGACCGCAGCCGCTCCAAGCCGCAGTGCGCCACCGCCGACCCCACCCCGGCCCAGCCCGGCAACTACCTGGTCCAGGCCGACCTGACCGGCCCGGCCGGCGGGCCGCTGTCGGCGCGCACCTCGATCCGCCTCGAGGGCTGACGCGACCGGCGCGGAACCGGGGCGCAGGGGAACACCCCGAACGGCGGGACCGCGGCGCAGGGCGACGACCTGCACGTGATCGCGGCCGTACGGACCGGTTCGCGCCGCTGGCGCGGCTCCCCGCGCCTCACGCCTTCGGCCAGCTCGTGCCGCGCAGCCCACGCCCGAGGGTGAGCGGCAGCAGGCCGACGGCGAGCAGGCCGGCCAGCAGCATCAGCACGGTGCCGGCCGCGAGGCGACCGAGCAGCAGGCCCGCGGTCATGGTGCCGACGGGCAGGCCGGCCATCAGCAGGGTCATGGTGGCGGCGACGGCGCGGCCCCGCATCGCCTCCGGGACCTGCTGGAAGACCAGCACGTCGAGCATGACGCGCAGCGCGGGCACCCCCAGGGACATCGCGGCGAGGGCGGCGAAGACCACCACGGGGCCGCCGGCGAACGCGGGGACGAGGAACAGCAGCGGGGCGGTCCAGGCGACGGCGAGCAGCAGGGCGCCGGGGGCGAGGGTGCGGTGCAGGCGGGTGACCAGGGCGGCGCCGAGCAGACCGCCGACGGCCTCGCCGGTGAGGGCGAGACCGGTGCCGGCCTCGGAGGTGCCGTGGTCGCGCAGCAGCACCATGACGGCCAGCAGCATCGCGGAGCCGGCCAGGTTGAGCGCGACGGCGACCAGCACGGTGGCGCGCAGCGTGGGGTCGGTGAACAGGTGGCGCAGTCCGGCGAACACCGCGCCCTTCTCCCGTCCGGGGCCGTCCGCGCCCGTCTCCCCTCCGCCGTCGCCCACGCCCTTCTCCCGCCCGTCGTTGCCCGTGCCCGTCTCCCGCCTGCCGCCGTCCGCGCCGTTCGTCGGCCCGCCGTCGAAGCGGACGGCGATGGAGGCCCCGAGCGCGGCGGCGGACGCCAGCACGGTGGCGAGGAACGGGACGGCCCGGCCGAGGCCGAGCAGGAAGCCGGCCAGCGGGGGCCCGGCCAGGGCCGCGCCGTTGACCCGCAGTTCGTCCTGGGACAGCGCCTGGCGCAGTTGCCCGGGCGGGACGACGGCGCGCAGCGCGAGCATCCGGGCGGGGCCGCCGTAGGCCATGGTGGCGCCGATCGCGGCGGCGGCCAGCAGGGTGTGCGGGACGGTGAGGCAGTGGGCGAGCAGGGCGAGGGCCACGCTGAGCGCGGTGGCCAGCCGGACGGTGTCGGCGACGATCAGCACCCGCCGCCGGTCGTGCCGGTCGGCGACGGCCCCGCCGTGCAGGCCGAACAGCACGGACGCGCCGAACTGGACGGCGCCGAACGCGCCGGCGAGGGTGGGCGATCCGGTCATGGCGAGCAGCAGCAGCGGGTAGGCGGTGTCGGCGACGCAGGTGCCGAGCATCGCGGCGGCCGAGCCGGCCCACAGCGTCTGGAAGCGCCGGTTGCGGCGCAGCGGCACCAGGTCGGGCGCGACCGTCGTCGGGCTCTCGGTCACCGTCATCACTCCACCCCGTTCACAGATCAGCAACCATTTTCGTTGGCGTGAATGCTTGCACGGCCGCGAACGATTGCACAAGAGCTGAACGCTGTGGCTGAATGTGAACGTGGTTGATCAGATGAAGGAGCGCGAGGTCACCGACGTCGCGACATTGAAGGCCCTCGCCGACCCGCTGCGCCTGGCCGTGCTCAGCGCGCTGATGAAGAGCGACCCGCAGCCGCTGTCGGTGAAGGAGATCGCGGCCGAGCTGGACGAGGCGCCGACCAAGCTGTACCGGCACATCAAGCAGCTGGAGCAGACCGGGCTGGTGTTCGTCGCGGAGACCCGGCTGGTCTCTGGGATCGTGGAGAGCCGCTACCGCTCCGCCCAGCAGTCACTGCGGCTGTCCCCGCAGGTCTACCCGGGGGGCGGGCAGTCGCCGGCCGCGCTGGACACCATGCTGGCGGCGATGGACCTGGTGCGGGCCGACTTCCGGCGCAACTTCCTGGCCGGCCGGATCGACCTGACCCCGGCGGCCAAGGGCAACCCGCGGCCGAACAAGTTCGCGCACTCCACGGTGCGGCTCACCCCGGAGCGGCTGCGCCGGCTGCGCGCCCGGCTGGACGAGGTGCTGGACGAGGTGTTCGCGGAGGACGACTCCGCCGAGCCGGACGCCGTCGAGGTGACGCTGTTCGCGCTGATGTACGCCGTGGAACCCGCTCAGGAGCCGCCGGCCGGCGGGCGGACCGCCGCGCGGCCGTCCGAGGGCTGACGGCGGCTCAGACGTACCGTTCCAGGATGGAGGACTCGGCGAGCCGGGACAGGCCCTCGCGCACCGAGCGGGCCCGGGTCTCGCCGACGCCCTCCACGGTCTGGAGGTCGTCGATGGACGCGGCCAGCAGCTTCTGCAGGCCCCCGAAGTGGTCGACCAGCCGCTCGATGACGGTGTTCGGCAGCCGCGGCACCTTGGCGAGCAGCCGGTAGCCGCGCGGGGAGACCGCGGAGTCCAGCGACTCGGGGGCGCCGGTGTAGCCGAGCGCCTTGGCGACGGTCTGCAGGTCCAGCAGCTCGGCGTGGGTGAGCGCCTCCAGGTCGTCCAGCACCTCGGCGACGGTGCGGCCCTTCTTGGCGGCCCGGTCCGGGAAGTAGTCGCGGACCACGAGTTCGCGCTCCGGCTCCACGCCGGCGATCAGCTCGTCCAGCTGGAGCGAGAGCAGCCGGCCGTCGGTGCCGAGTTCCAGCACGTAGCCGGCGATCTCGCCGGCGATCAGCCGGACCATCTCCAGGCGCTGCACCACCGCGGAGACGTCCCGGACGGTGACCAGGTCCTCGATCTCCAGCGCCGACAGCGTGCCGGCCACCTCGTCGAGGCGGAGCTTGTAGCGCTCCAGGGTGGCCAGCGCCTGGTTGGCGCGGGACAGCACGGTGGTGGAGTCCTCCAGCACCCGGCGGGTGCCGTTCACGTACATGGCGATCAGCCGCATCGAGTGCGACACCGCGACGACCGGGAAGCCGGTCTGCCGGTTGACCCGCTCCGCGGTGCGGTGGCGGGTGCCGGTCTCGTCGGTGGGGATGTTGGCGTCCGGCATCAGGTGGACGCCGGCCCGCAGGATCTTGGTGAGGTCCTTGTCGAGGATCACCGCGCCGTCCAGCTTGCACAGCTCGCGCAGCCGGGTGGCGGTGAACTCGACGTCCAGCACGAAGCCGCCGGTGCACAGCGCGTCCACGCTCTTGTCGAAGCCGAGGACGATCAGACCGCCGGTGTTGGCCCGGAGCACCCGCTCCAACCCGTCCCGCAGCGCCGTGCCCGGCGCGACCGCACTGAGGGAAGCCCGCAGCAGGGCCTCCTCGCGGGTGGACTTGTCCGCCCGGTCGATGGCTGCCACGTGACTCCTTGGGACGACCCGGACCGCGCGGCGCGGCGCCCGACGGTCTGTCTGTTATTACTGCACTTGATGGCAATTAGCAGGTGCAGTCTAACTGCGTACGGCAGCAACAGGACGTGGGTCAGGCCAGTTCGTCCGAGTCGAGCGGCTCCCAGCCCGCCATCAACTCGTCCGGGTACGCCGGCACCGGGGCCGCGGCACGCTCCCGCGCGGGGGCCCGCCCGGCCGGAACGCCCTGCGGCGCGGCGTCCTGACGGGGCTTCGAACGGGAGCGGCGGCCGGGAATGGCCCGCAGCGCCTCGCCGATGTCGGACACCTCCACCACCTTCATGCCCGGCGGCACCTTGCCCGGGTCCGGCGGCACCAGGGCGTGCGTGAAACCGAGCCGGTGCGCCTCGGCGAGCCGCCGCTGCACGCCCGTCACCCGGCGCACCTCGCCCGCCAGGCCGACCTCGCCGATCGCCACCAGGTTGTTCGGCAGCGGCGTGTCGGTCGAGGAGGACGCCACCGCGAGGGCGATCGCCAGGTCAGCGGACGGCTCGGTGAGCTTCACCCCGCCGACGGTGGCGGTGTAGATGTCCTGCTTGCCGAGCTTCACGCCGCCGTGCCGCTCCACCACCGCCAGGATCATCGCGATCCGCGGCGACTCCAGGCCCGAGGTGGTGCGCCTGGGCGACGGGATCTGCGAGTCGACCATCAGCGCCTGCACCTCCGCCACCAGCGGCCGCTTGCCCTCCAGGGTGACGGTCAGACAGGTGCCGGCCACCGGCTTGTCACGGCGCGTCAGGAACAGGCCGGACGGGTCGGCGAGGCCGACGATGCCCTCGTCGTGCAGTTCGAAGCAGCCGACCTCGTCGGTCGCGCCGTAGCGGTTCTTCACGCCGCGGATCAGCCGCAGCCGGGCGTGCCGGTCGCCCTCGAAGGAGAGCACCACGTCCACCAGGTGCTCCAGCAGGCGGGGGCCGGCGATCTGGCCGTCCTTGGTGACGTGGCCGACCAGCAGCGTCGCCATGCCGCGCTCCTTGGACGCCCGGATCAGCGCGCCCGCCACCTCGCGGACCTGCGCGGGGCCGCCGGGCGCGCCGTCGAGTTCGGCGGAGGCGATGGTCTGCACCGAGTCGAGGATCAGCAGGCCGGGGTTGACCGCCTCGATGTGGCCGAGCACCGCGCCCAGGTCCTGTTCGGCGGCCAGGTACAGGTGCTCGGAGAGCGCGTTGATCCGGTCGGCGCGCAGCCGGACCTGCCCGGCGGACTCCTCGCCGGTGACGTACAGCGTGCGGTGCCGGTCGGTGGCGGCCTTCGCCGCGACGTCCAGCAGCAGGGTGGACTTGCCGACGCCCGGCTCGCCCGCCAGCAGGACCACCGCGCCCGGCACCAGACCGCCGCCGAGCACCCGGTCGAGCTCCGGCACGCCGGTGGAGCGGGCGGTGGCCACCTGCCCGTCGACCTGCCCGATCGGCTTGGCCGGGGCGGAGACCGGCCCGGCCGCGGTGGTGCGGATCGGCACCGCGCCGTACTCCTCGACCGTCCCCCAGGCGTTGCACTCGGGGCAGCGGCCGACCCACTTGGGCAGCTGGTGGCCGCACTCGGTGCAGCGGTACGCCGGGCGCGGCTTGGCGGAGGTCTTGGTACGGGCAGCCATGCGCGCCACGGTAGCGCCTCGCACCGACAGACCCGGCGGACGGCGGCCGGGACGTCAACCCGCGGCGTCAACGCCGGACGTCAACCAGGCGAACAAGGGAGCGGTGCTGTTACCCGAAAGAAGGACAAGCGCCCCAAACCCACCGGCCGGAGGGTTTGAGCTGCCTACCGTCGACGACGTGACCACCGGCCAGCTCCACCCCGTCGATCCCTCCCCGGCCCTGCGGGCGTACGGCGCCTGCGTCGACGGGCTGTTCACCTACTGCCTCTCCGTGCTCTGCGACCACGACGCCGCCGGCGCGGCCGTGCAGGAGGTCCGCGACCTGGCCCGCCGCCACGGCGACCGGCTCACCGAACCGGCACTGCTGCGCGCCTGGCTGTACGCACTGGCCCGGCACCGCTGCCTGGCCCGGCTGGACGGCGCCGGCGGCCCCGCCACTCCCCCCGCAGTGCCCGCAGTGCCCGACCCCGGCGCCGTCCACGAGCGGCGCCGCGAACTCGCCTCACTGGCCTGGCCGGAGGCGGCCGGCACCGATCCGGAGCAGCGCGAGGCGCTGGAGCTCGCGGTCCGGCACCGGCTGGGTGCCGGGGAGGTCGCGGCGGTGCTCGGCCTGACCGGCGAGGCCGCCGCCGCGCTGCTGGACGCCGCGGGCGCCGAGGTCGGCCGGACCAGGACGGCGCTGCTGGTGCTCGGCGTGGGCTCCTGCCCGCAGCTGGCGCAGCTCGGCGGGGCCGGCGCGGAGTCCTGGCGGGGCTGGGTGCTCGGGGCGGCGCTGCGCCGGGAGCTGGTGGAACACCTGGTGGCGTGTCCGACCTGCCGGGGCACCGCGGAGCGGGTGGCCGGGCAGCTCGGGCAGGGCCTGGCCGGGCTGCCCGGCCTGCCGCTGCTGACGGCGCCGGCCCGGTTGCGGCCGGCTCCGCCGACGGCCGGCGGCACCGCGTTCCTGTCGGGCGCGGCAGCCGGCCGGCGGGCCGCGCGGGCCCTGGCCGGCGGCGAGCCGCGGTTCGACCGGCGCGGCTTCCCCCGGCACCGGGTGGCGGTGCCGGTGCGCGGCTCGGCGGTGCGCCAGCGGGTGGTGACCACGGGCGTGCTGGCGGCGGTGCTGGCCGCGCCCGTGGTGGCGCTGTGGAGCGCGCACCAGGGCGACCCGGAGGGGCGGACGGCGACGGTGTCCTCGGTGCGGGTGGACGCGCCGGCGGAACGTCAGCAGCCGTCGGCGGCCGTGCCGCTGCCCCCGGCGGTGAACTCCCTGCAGCTGGCGGGCGCGATCGCCGCAGAAACGTCCCTGCCGACCCCGGCAGCACCCGCACCCGGCGCGGCCCGACCGTCCGCCCCGGTACCGCCCGCCCCGGTACCGCCCGTCGCGCCGACCGTTGCGCCGACCTCGCCCCTCGCCGCTCCGCCGTCCGCGGCCCGGGAGCAACTGACCGTCGAGGCCCGCGAGTTCGGCAGCCGCACGGTGCTCACCCTGACCAACTCCGGTGACAGCCCGCTGGCCTGGCACGCCGTGCTGGACGTCGACTGGCTCCGGCTCAGCCGGGACGCCGGCACCCTGGCCCCGGGCCAGCGGATCACCGTCACCGTGACGGTGGACGACGCCCGCGCCCCGCAGTCCCGGTGGACGGCGCACCTGGCTCTGCGACCGTCCACCGCCGTGGTCACCCTGGAGGGCGGCACCGGGACACGCGGGCTGCCGACACCCGGGCCGACGCCGTCCGACGCACCGTCTGCCGCGCCGTCTGCCGCGTCGCCCGCCCCGGAGAGCCCGGGTCCGTCGGTCACGCCCGCCGCGTCGCCGTCCTGACGGACGGCTGCGAACGCGGGCGGCCGGCCGGCGGGTTCCGGATCCGTCAGCGCGGCTGGATCGGCGGGAGCCGGTAGCTGCCGTCCAGGACCGCATCCTGCGGCTGGTACATCCGCACCATCGGCCGGAAGCCGGACGGCGGGGTGGGCAGCCAGTTGGCGAACTCGTCGGGGTCGGCAGGCTGCCGGTGCTGGAGGTAGAGGGTGAGCGAGCCGTCGGGGGCGTGCACCAGGCCGGGGGTGCGGTCGCCGATCGAGAACCGGTCGATGTCGTTGGGGACCAGCAGGTACTCGGGGGTGTCGTACATCGTCACCGACCAGAACGCGCCGACCGGCGGCGGCTGTTCGAAGCGCAGCGTGTAGGACCGGGCGCCGTCCAGCGGGTGGCCGTCGGCGTCGTGGTAGGTGGTGGCGTAGGCGGCTTCGTAGGCGTGGTTGCCCCACAGGGCGGTGCGGGCGGCGACGGCGCGGGTGAGGTACGTGGCCCGGCGGTCGGCGACCTTCCACTGCGGCTCGTCGCGGGTGCCGGGGCCGAGGTGGTCGAGGTTGTAGTCGAACAGGTGCAGGTTGGACGTCCATTCGCCGGTGGGCTCGACGGTGCCGATGCTTGCCGCCTCGACGCGTTCGCGGCCGGCGGCCAGGCCCTTGGCGAGCGACTGCGTCCAGTCGGCGGGGCCGTCCAGGTACGGGGAGCGGCCCCGGTCGAGCAGTCCGATCGGGGCGAAGCGGTGCTGGAACTCGGCGTCGGCGGGGGCGGGCGGGAACGCCGTCATCCACACCCGCAGCCGCTCCAGGAAGCCCAGCTCCTCGGGCACGCCGTCGGCCGGTTCGGGCAGCCCGGCGAGTTCCCGGCCCGCTTCGAGCGGGGTGAGCGTCAACTGTTCCTGCAGTGCCCGCACCCGAGGCAGGTCGTCCGGTCCGGAGCAGGCGTGGCGGGCCGCGATCGCCGCGACGAGGGTCGGTGCGACGATCACCGGCACGCCCTCGGGCGGGGCGCCGCGCCAGTGCGGCGGGACGATCAGCCAGGTCTGCTCGGCGGTGCCGGACGAACGGCGGCCCAGGTAGGCGAAGTTGTTGGTCCAGGCGTCGATGAACTGCAGCACGTAGTAGGCCCCGGCGGAGTCCGGGACGTGCAGCAGCAGCGGGCCGCCGGACAGGTCGAGCACGGCCACCGAGTACACCGTGTCGTTGTTCACCGACACGAAGTGCGAGCCGGGGGTGGCCAGTTCGGCGCCGTGGCCGAAGGTGTTCCACCCGGTCGGGGGGATCGAGCCCATGCCCCGCCGGTGGATGGTGTCCACCATGGTCAGGTCGGCGACCAGCGGATAGCCGTACACGAAGGCCTCGGCGGCCAGCATCTCGGGCGTGGCGTCAACCATGGCGAACGTCCTTTCTGCGGGTTCAGCGGGGAGTGGGCGTCGGCAGGTGCCAACTGCCGTTCAGCAGCTCGGGCTTCGGGCCGTACGCACGCACCACGACCTGGTACGGGCCGGCCGGGGCGGGCAGCCAGTTCGCCGACTCGGCCGGGTCCGTGGGGCGTTCGTGCTGGAGGTAGAGGGTCAGCGAGCCGTCGGGGGCGTACACCAGGCCGGGGGTGCGGTCGCCGATCGAGAACCGGTCGATCCCGTTGGGCGCCAACTGCCGTTCCGGGAAGCGGTACATGGTCGCCGACCAGAAGTACCGGGCGGGCGGGAGCCGCCCCGGCCCGAAGCGCAGCACGACCGGCAGCCGGCCGCCCGCCTCGGACTCCCAGCCGCCGTACCAGGCCTCCTCGGCGGGCAGCCCGTACAGGCCGGTGAGCGCGCCGCACGCGCGGTCCAGGTACCGCGTGCCGAGCTGCTCGCGGGTGCCGAACAGGGCGCTCCCGGCGGCCGCGCCCGGCGCTGCCGCGGCCAGCTGCTCGCGGCCGTCCACGATCCCGGCAAGCATCGCCGTCCGGACTTCGGCGGGCAGCGCGGCGGGCTCGAAGTCGCCGGTGCCGACGCCGAGTTCGGCCAGGCGTTCGCGAAGCTCGGCGTCGGCGGGCAGGACCGGGAAGAAGCCCAGCAGGAAGTCCAGGAAGGTGAAGAACTCCAGGCTGCCGAGCACCTCCTCGCCGCGCCACACCGGCCACGCCGGCTCGGCCGCCACCGGCCGCGGGGTGCCCAGGTGCTCACTGAGCGGCTTCAGCCGGTACCCGTCCTGGACGCGGCGCAGCTCCGGCACGTCGGCGGGCCCGGCCAGGTACGTGCGGGCGACGATGCCCGCCAGGTTGGTGTCCGTCCGCACCACCCCGTCGAAGCCGTCCGGCGGGTCCGCCCGGTGCCCGGGGCCGGCGATCAGGTAGCGGCCGCCGCCGTTCCCGGTGGTCCGGGTGCCGACGAAGCCCGCGTACGCGGTGTCCAGGTCGTGCACCGGCAGCACGTGGTACCGCTCGGTGGCGGGCACCTCCAGCACCCACGGCTCGGCCCGCAGGTCGAGCCATGCCCACGAGTACGGGGTGTCGTTGTTCGGTGTGACCACGTCCGTGTCGGCCGGGGTGAACGGGCGCGAGAAGTGCCGGAACACGCCGAAGCCGCCGACGTACCGGGGGTCCGCGTCGTCGATCGCCTGCGCGTGGAGCGTCCCGTAGTTGGCCAGCATCGGGTACCCGCGGATCCACGCCTGCGCCGCCGTTCGCCGGACCGCCGCCGGATCCGCGCTGGCCGGGCCGACCATGCCGCCCACCCTTCTCCCCCACGAAAGGGATCATTCAGACATACCGGTACACCGGGGATGCTATGCGGCCCCCGCCCGACCGGTGCCGCGACCCTCCGACGCACCGCCCGCCGACCTTTCCGCTCTGCCCGTGGCTAAGCACGCGGATGACCGGCCGGCGGAGCGGACACCCTGAACCCATGGACATCCTTCTGCTCGGCGGTTCCAAGTTCCTCGGCCGCGCCTACGCCGCCGAGGCGCTCGCCCGCGGCCACCGCGTCACCACCTTCAACCGCGGCGTCAGCCGCACCGACCTGCCCGGCGTCGAGGCCGTCCACGGCGACCGCACCTCGCTCGACGACCTGCACCGGCTGGTCGACGGCCGCCGGTGGGACGCGGTGATCGACACCTCCGGCCAGCAGCCGCACGACGTCGCCGCCACCGCCCGCCTGCTCCGCGACCGGGCCGGCCACTACGGCTTCGTCTCCTCCGTCCACGCCTTCGCCGACTGGCCCGCCCAGCCGGTGGACGCCGACTCCCCCACCCTCGAATGCGCCGGCGACGTCGGCCCGGACCAGCCATTCGCCAACGCCCTCAAGGCCGGCTGCGAACGCGCCCTGCTCGACAACTTCGGCCCCGCGACGATCCTCAACTGCGGCCTGCTGATCGGCCCCCACGAGCCGATCGGCCGCCTCCCCTGGTGGCTCGACCGGATCGCCCGCGGCGGCCGCGTCCTCGCCCCCGGCGCCCCCGGGAACCCGATCGGCCTGATCGACGCCCGCGACTTCGCCGCGTTCGGCCTCGACCTCGCCGAGAAGCGCGCGACCGGGCGCTTCGTCACCACCGCGCCGATCGGCTCGGCGACGATGGGGGAGTTCCTCGACGCGTGCCGCTCCGCGACGGGCTCCGACGCGGAGTTCGTCTGGACCCCCGACGCCACCCTGCTCGCCGCCGACGTCTCCCCCTGGGTGGAGCTCCCCCTCTGGGCCCCCGTCACCGACGGCTGGCACGGCACCTGGCAGGCCGACCCCTCGACCGCGACGGCCGCCGGCCTGCGCATCCGCCCTCTCGCCGAGACCGTCGCCGACACCTGGGCCTGGCTGGAGTCCGGCGGGCGCAAGGAGGTCTCGTACCGGCAGTTGGATACTCCGCTGGGGATCGACGCGCAGAAGGAAGAGGTTTTGCTCAGGGGGTGAACCACCGGGGGCGCGTGGGGGCACCTCCCAGCCCGCCAGGGCTAGGGGGAGAACTGCGCGACAAGCGCACACCACGTCCGCGAGGTCGCGATCACGTGCAGGTCATTGTCCTGCGTCGCGATCTTTCCGACGTGCGCGTTCCCCCTCGCGCAGTTCCCCGCGCCCCTGGTTTGCCACCTGCCCGCGCTCAGTAGCTGCGCCGCGTCACCAGTTCCGCCAGCGCGAGCAACTCGTCGGTGCGGCTCGGGTCCGGGACGCCCACCGCCAGGTGGCTGATCGCGGTGGCCATCCGTTCGCAGCTCTCCCCCTGGGCCCAGGCTCGGCCGCCCGCGCGGTCGACGGCGCTTGCGGCGGCGGCCAGCTCGGCGGGGCTGAGGGGGCGGCCGGAGGCGTACAGCGCGGCGAGTTCGGCTCCTGCGGCCGTGCCGGAGGAGAGTGCGTGGACGACCGGGAGGGACTTCTTGCGGGCGGCCAGGTCCGCGCCGACCGGCTTGCCGGTGACCGCGGGGTCGCCCCAGATGCCGATCAGGTCGTCGATCAGCTGGAAGGCGAGCCCGATCTCGCGGCCGAAGGCGTCCATCGCGTCGGCGGTGGCGGCGTCCGCGCCCGCGTACAGCGCGCCGAGTGCGCACGCGCAGCCGAGCAGGGCGCCGGTCTTGCTCTCCGCCATGGCGAGACACTCGGCGAGGGTGACGTCGGAGCGCTGCTCGAAGGAGCAGTCGGCCTGCTGTCCGGCGCAGAGTTCGACCACGCAGTCGGCGAGGCGGCGGACCGCGGCCGAGGCGGCGGGGTGGGAGTCCTCGGCGAGCACCCGCAGGGCGAGCGAGTGCATGGCGTCGCCGGCCAGGATGGCGCCCGTGGTGCCGAACACCCGCCAGGCGGTGGGACGGTGACGGCGGGTGTGGTCGCGGTCGAGGACGTCGTCGTGCAGCAGGGTGAAGTTGTGCACGAGTTCGACGGCGGCGGCGGCCCGGACGGCGTCCTGCGGGCGGCCGCCGACGGCCTGGGTCGCGGCGAGCACGAGCGCGGGGCGGATCGCCTTGCCGGCGCCGGCCGCGCTCGGGGTGCCGTCGGCCTCCAGCCAGCCGAAGTGGTAGCCGGCGATCTGCCGCATCGAGTCCGGGAGGCTGTCCACGGCGGCCCGCAGCGCCGGGTCGACCGCGGTGCGGGCCCGGCCGAGCAGGGCGAGCGCCTCGGCGGTGTCGCGGGCGACCTCGGCCGGCGAGGTCTCCTCGCCGTGCTGTTCGCGTTCGAACACGGTGATGGCCATGGTGAGTCCTCCCCCTGGGCCCGCCCCCGGTGCGGGGCAGGCGGATCTCCGCGCGGGCCGAGTGCCGGCGCGGTCGGCGGGGCGGGCCCGGGACGGCGGGCCCGCCGCCACGGCCTGTCCTCGAATCCGTGTCGCGGCCCCGCGGCGCCCCCCGGCCCGGGGGCTGGGAGGCGCCCCCAGGTGGGTGCCTCCCGGCAGACCGGGCGAAAGGCCTCGTACGGGGTGTACTCGGTCTTTCACCCGGTGCGGCGGGAGTGCGTGCTGGGCGCCGTGCGGGGCGGGCGGGGGTTCGAGGACCGGCCCTGGGTCAGTCGTGCCAGTTGGCGACGTCCACGTTCTCCAGCACGCCGATGGCGTCCGGGACCAGGATCGCGGCGGAGTAGTAGGCGGTGACCAGGTAGGAGATGACCGCCTTCTCGTCGATCCCCATGAAGCGGACGTTCAGGCCGGGCTCGACCTCGTCGGGCAGCGTGCCGGGACGCAGGCCGATCACGCCCTGGTTGTCGTCCCCGACGCGCATCGCCAGGATCGAGGTGGAGCCGTTCACCACCGGGATCTTGTTGCAGGTGTAGATCGGGACGCCGCGCCAGGTCGGCACCGTCTTGCCGTCCACCTGCACCGTCTCCGGGTACAGGCCGCGGCGGTTGCACTCCCGGCCGAACGCGGCGATCGCCTGCGGGTGGGCCAGGTAGAACTTGGTGCTGCGGCGGCGGCAGAGCAGCTCGTCCATGTCGTCGGGAGTGGGCGGGCCGGAGTGGGTGTGGATCCGCTGGCTGTGGTCGGTGTTGGCCAGCAGGCCGAACTCCGGGTTGTTGACCAGCTCGTGCTCCTGGCGTTCGCGCAGCGCCTCGATGGTCAGCCGCAGCTGGTGCTCGGTCTGGTTCATCGGCTTGTTGTAGAGGTCCGCGACCCGGCTGTGCACTCGCAGCACCGTCTGCGCGACGCTCAACTCGTACTCGCGGGGCGAGAGTTCGTAGTCGACGAAGGCGGTGGGCAGGTCGTACTCGCCCTCGTGGCCGGCCGACAGGTCGATCTCCGCCTCGCCCTTGCGGTTCTGCGGCAGCTGGGCGTCCGCGACGAAGCCGAGGATCTGTTCGCGCAGCGCCTCGGAGCGGTCCACCAGCTCCTGGAAGGACGGCCAGGACAGCACCATCACGGTGCCGGAGGTGGCGGCCTTGACGCTGTAGGGCCAGCGGCGGTCCTCGATGAGGAGCGCCTCGTCGCCGATGTGGTCGCCGTCGGCGAAGGTGCCGAGCACCGTGTCGTCGCCGTACTTGCCGGTGCCGATCTTGTCGACCTTGCCGTGCGCGACCAGGTACACCTCGTCGATGTCGCGGCCCTGCTCGATCAGCAACTCGCCTGCGGAGAAATCCCGTTGGACGAACCGGCCGGCCAGCTCGGCGAGCACCGCGTCGTCCTCGAAGTCGCGCAGCACCGGCACCTCGCGCAGCGAGGGCGCGACGACCGAGATCCGGCGGCCGGTCTGCGCGAAGCTCACCCGGCCGCGGCCCACCGCGTACGACAGCCGCCGGTTCACCCGGTAGGTGCCGCCGGAGACCTCGACCCAGGGCAGTGCGCGCAGCAGCCAGCGGTTGCTGATCTCCTGCATCTGCGGGGCCGACTTGGTGGTCGACGCGAGATTCTTGGCGGCCGCCACCGAGAGGCTGCTCTGCGGCCTCGTCTGGGGAGTTCCGGCGGTGGTTTCGGTGGTCATGAACGAGGGCCTCGTGATCACGTCGACGGCGGTTGGCGGCAACCATGCTGACGGTCGGTCAGGCACCCCGGCAATCACTCGTGCGGGTGATTCAGAGGTGCGGGTCGAACAGTGCGACCGACGCGCGGGGCCGATCACCGCCCGGTCCGCCCGAGCCTCCCGACGTCCTTCCGCGCGCCCCGCCGAACGCTCCCGAAGGCTCCGCCGGAGCCCGGTTTCGAGCCGTCCGAGCAGCTCACCGCCGCATTGTTCGAATCGCTCCGGAACAGCGCTAAGGTGGCCCCCACACCGCGTGGTGAACGCCGCCGCAGCGCAGGCGAACCGGTCGGTGACCTCCCATCGGCACGCCCTTCTCCAGGGAGACTTCCGTGACCGCGCCCGTCCGCGTCTGGCTCAACCGCACCTACGCCGAGAACGTCTTCTTCATCGAGCTGCTGCGGTCCGCGCCGCGCCCGGTGCACATCCTGGCCACCCACGTCGACCCCGACTCGCCGGTGCTCGCCGCCGCCGACCTCGGGCTGCTGGAACCGGACCGGCTCCCCGCCGAGAGCTACGTGGAATTCGCGCTGGAATTCTGCGCCCGCCGGCGGGTGGACGTCTTCCTGCCCCGCCTGCACCAGTTGGCGATATCGCTGCGCCGCCGCGAGTTCGAGGCGCTCGGCACCACGCTGATCTGCCCGCCCGCACCCGCGATCGCCCTGTTCGCCAGCAAGGCGGAGGGCTACCGCGCCCTCGACGCCGCCGGCCTGCCCGCCCCGCTGTGGCGGCACGCCGACACCGCCGCCCAACTCCTGGTCGCCGTCGAGGAGATCGAGGCCACCGGCGCGGCCGCCTGCCTGAAGCCCGCGAGCGGCGCCGGCGGCGAGGGCTTCCGGGTCCTCACCCGCGAGCCGTTCACCGTCCGCCGGCTCGCCGGATACGTCGACACCCGGGTCCAACTCGACCTGGTACTGGCCGCGTTGAGGTCCTCCGCCGCGCCCGTCGACCTGCTGGTGATGCCCTACCTGAACGGCCCCGAGGTGTCCGTGGACTGCCTCGCCGACCAGGACGGCCGGCCGCTCGCCGCCGTCGGCCGCACCAAGCAGGGCCGCCGCCGCAGCTTCACCGTCGACCCCTGCTACCTGGAGCCGGCCCGCCGCCTGGTCGAACAGTTCGGCGTCGGCCACCTCTCCAACATCCAGTTCCGGCACGAGCCGGACGGCCGCCCCGTCGTCCTCGACATCAACACCCGCCCGTCCGGCGGCCTGCACCAACTCCGGCTCTGCGGGCTCAACCTGCCCGCCGCGGCACTCGAACTCGCCCTCGGCAACCGCCCGTTGCTGCCCACGACGGACGAACTCGCGCTCGGCGAATACACCTTGGTGTCCGGCATCCAGGCGATCCTGCCGCGGCAGGCCGTGGCCCCCGCGCTGGAACGGATCGACGGCCCGCTGCTGCCGACCGCCTAGGCTCCAGGCCCTCTCCCGGTCAGTCCGCGGGGCCGTCCCAGTCCAGGGTCGGCGGCAGCGCGCCCTCCAGGGTGAGCAGCCACCGCTTCACCTCCACCCCGTGCCACGCCCCGCCGAAACCGCCGAGCCCGTCCGCCGCCACCACCCGGTGGCACGGCACCAGCAACGGCAGCGGATTGGCCCCCATCATCTGGCCCACCGTCCGGGCCGGCACCCCCGGCTCGGCCATTCCCTCGAACACCCCGCTGCGGGCGGCGAGTTCGCCGTACGTGACGGTCCGGCCGTAGCCCACCTCGGCCAACAGGCAGCGCAGCACCGTCAGATGGGGCCCGGTCGCGAACCGCCAGTCGATCGGCAGCCCCAACTCCCGCCGTCGCCCCGCGAAATACTCCCCCACCCGGGCCTCCACCAATGCCCGCTTCCGCGCATCCCCGCACTCCGGCACCCCCACCGGCCGCCCCGCGAAGACCTCCCCCGTGTACGTCGCCGCCGCCACGCCGTCCGCCGTCACCCCGAACTTCATCGCCCCGCTCGGCAACGGCGTGGCCACGGTCACCCACGACAGCTCCATTCCCCCAACCTACCGGGCCGAGAAGGGCGAGCAGACGTAAAACCGGGGGCGTGTGGGGTGCCCCCACGCGCCCCCGGTTGCGCTCTCCCGGGTGTCGCGCCGCTCCGCCGTTCAGAGGTGCTCGCGCAGGTACTCCGACAGGTTGTGGCACCAGGTGGCGAGCTCGGCACGGTCCGGAACCTCGCCGCCCGCGAGGGCGGCGGTCGCGGCGGCGGGGAGCTGGCCCGTCGCGGCGAGGCGGGAGAGGCCGGACAGCACTGCGGAGAGCCTCTCCGCGTCGGTGTGGCTGAGCATCACGAGTGCGTCGGTGTGGCCGATGGTCATGGAGCCGGGCATCGCGTTCTCCTCGGGTCGGTCCCCCCGGGTGGCTGCCCCCTCGATCCACGGTACGACCGGTGCGGCGGGCCCGCGCGAGCGCCGCTCGCCCGTTCGGCGCGCCCGGATGGCCGGTGGTGGCGGCCCGCAGGACGGTCGGAGCAGGTGTGTCCGGGTGGACGGCGAACAGGGAGCGCAGATGGCAGAGCAGGCCGCCGGCCCGGCATCCGCGCCCGGGATCCGGGCGTTGCTGCGCAGTCCGGGTTACGGGCGGCTGCTGTTGGTGTCCGCGGCGGTGGGGGTGCCGGTCTCGCTGGCGGCGTTCGGCTTCGTGAGCCTGGAGCACGAGTTGCAGCACTGGGTGTGGGAGTCCGCGCCGAAGGCCCTGGGGTACGGGCGGGCGCCGTGGTGGTGGGGGCTGCCGGCGCTGGCTTTGGCGGGTCTGCTGCTGGTGCCGGTGGTGACCCGGCTGCCGGGGCGGGGCGGGCACGTTCCGGTGCACGGGCTGGGCGGGCCGCCGACGCTGCCGGTGGAGGTGCCGTCGGTGGTGCTGGCCGCGCTGGTCTCGTTGCCGCTCGGCGCGGTGCTGGGTCCGGAGGCGCCGCTGATGGCGATGGGCAGCGGGTTGGCGCTGCTGGCGGTGGGCCGGGCGCAGCGGGCGGCGAGCCCGCGGCTGGGGCCGGTGATGGGTGCGGCCGGGTCGACGGCGGCGATCTCCACGATCTTCGGGAGTCCGCTGGTGGCGGTGGTGATGATGGTCGAGGCGGCGGGTCTGGGCGGGCCGCAGCTGACGTTGCTGCTGCTGCCGTGCCTGCTGGCGTCGGGGGTGGGCGCGCTGGTGTTCACGGGTTTCGGGCACTGGACGGGGCTGTCGATCGGGGCGTTGGCCCTGCCGGTGGTGCCGAAGGCGGGGCTGCCGGATGCCGGGGACTTCCTGTGGGGGGTGCCGTTGGCGGTGGCGGTCGCGGTGGTGGTGGTCGTGGCGCAGTCGCTGGGTCACCGGTTCGCGGCGTTCACGGCGCAGCGCACGGGAGTGCGGACGGTGATCTGCGCGGTGCTGGTGGGTCTGTGCCTGACGGGGTACGCGGTGGTGACGGGCCGGTCGCCGGAGGAGGCGGCGTTGTCGGGGCAGGCGACGTTGGGGCAGTTGGCGGCGGATCCGCAGGCCTGGCCGGTGGGGGCGTTGCTGGCGTTGGTGGTGTTCAAGGGGCTGGGTTGGGGGGTGGCGCTGGGGTCGTTGCGGGGTGGGCCGATCTTTCCGGCGGTGCTGCTGGGTGCGGCGCTCGGGGTGGCGGTGGGGGGTCTGCCGGGGATGGGGGTGGAGGCGGGGCTGGCGGCGGGGTTGGCGGCGAGCACGGCGGCGATCACCCGGCTGCCGGTGACGAGCACGGTGCTGGCGGCGGCGCTGCTGGGTGCCCAGGCCGCGGATTCGATGCCGTTGGTGATCGTCTGCGCGGTGGTGGGGTTCCTGACCGCGACGTTCGTGCACCGGGTGACGGCGGACGCCCAGGAGGCCCGGCAGGCCCCGCCGCGGTCGGCGGACTGATCGGTGGTCGGCCGCGGGGGAGCAAAGTTTGAGTCAAAGCGGTGAACGCGTGTCGAACTGGTCGTGGACTCCTGTCGCACAGGCCCCAGCTCTCTCCTTGCCACCACCTGGGAGCAGGAGCGTTCACGGTTTTGGCCACTGAAACCTGGCCGCCCGCGCCCCGGCCGGAAATGGACGGCGTGCGCACCGTCCGGCCGGGGCGCGACCGGCGGCCCGACGAGGGGTGAACCGCAGGTGGCGCGGGCCGCGGGGGCGGCGGGCGGGCGCGCGGCGGGCATATGCCGCCAGGTTGGCCAGGACGACACTCACCACATGGTGGGAAGGCGGGAAAAAGTTGGCCCCGGCACCGAATGCGAACGACCGTTCACCACCGGTGCTGCGGCCGGGACTCCGTTCCGACCGGACCGACGAGCCCTCTGGAGGGGACCATGCGCAACGACATCCTCGTGCAGCAGGACACCGACCTCGACCTCGACCTTCGCATCGCGGAGGTCTCGGAGGAGACCCAGGCGTTCGGCCAGGGCACCTTCACCTCCCCCAGCAGCTACGCGATCGGCACCCGCTGCCAGGTCTGCTGCTGACGACACGTCGGTGAAGCACGTGCGCGGGGCGGGCTACGGCCCGTCCCGCGCATGTCGTTCGGCCGCCGCTTCCCGCCGTTTCCGACCTAGAGGGGCACCACGAACGTGCGACCAGAGCAGGACCTGTTCGAGATCCGCGAGCCGGTGCTGGTGCGGATGGCCAGCACGCCCCGGACGGGCGCCGAGGCCCGGATCGACCCGGACGACCCCGTTCCGGGGGTGCGCCGGCTGGCCGCGAACCCGCTGCTGCGGCAGGCCGTCGAGGTCGCCAGCGGCAGCCTCGCGCTGAGCCTGCAACGCCTCGGCGAACCCGACGGCGCGGCGGCGCTGGGCCGCAAGCGGACCGTCAGCGCCGCGCGCACCCTGACCCGCTACGCCCGCCGCTCGGGCGGCCGGCCCACCCCGTTCGGGCTGTTCGCGGGCGTCGGCCGGGCCGGTTTCGGGGCCGCCGCGAAGTCCTCGCCCGCCGGGTCCGGCCAGGTCCGGGTGCGGCTGGACGGCGGCTGGCTGCACCGCCGGGTGCTGGACTGGCTGACCGTGCCGGAGGTCCGCCGCCGGGTCGAGGTGGTGCTGGACGACCTGTCCGTGCTGCGCGACGGCCGGCTGCTGCGGCACACCGGCGAGCGCGAGATCTCGGTGCGCGACAACGCGCTGGTCGCCCGGGTCCGCGAGCTGGCGGCCCGGCCGGTGGGCTACGCCGCGCTGCTGGCCGACCTGGCGGAGCGCTTCCCGCAGCTGCCCGCCGAGCGGATCGACGGGGTGCTGGCCGGGCTGGTCCAGCACGGTTTCCTGCTCACCTCACTCACCCCGCACCGGATCGACGACGCGCTGCTGACCCGGATCGAGTCCGCCGTGGACGGGGCGGTGCCCGGCGCCGCCGAGGGCCTGCGGGCCGTCCGCGCCGCCGCGGCCGTGCACGAACGCGACCGGCCCGGCGAGGGCCTGGAGTCGTGGCGGGCCCTGCTGCGCGAGGTCCGGGCGCTCGACCCGGCCGACCGGGCCGGTGACCGGCCGCCCGTCCAGGTCGATCTGCGGATGCCCGCCGACCTGGTGCTGCCGGAGGCGATCGGCGACGAGGTGCGCCGGTACGCGGCGGCGATCTGGGCGATCACGCCCGAGTGGACCTCGCTGGAGCACCTGCGGGACTACCGGGAGCGGTTCATCGAGCGCTACGGCACCGCGAGCGCCGTCCCGCTCGGCGAGCTGACCGACCCGCACCGCGGCCTCGGCCTGCCGCCCGAGTACGGCGGCGCGCTGCCGTCGCACGCGCGCACCGGGCCCGGCGACGACGCCGACCGGCCGCGCCGCAACGCCGTCGCCGAACTCGTCCAGCAGGCCGTGCTGTCCGGCCGGGACGTGGTGCTGGACGACGCCGACATCGCCCGGCTGGCCGACGCCGCCGGCCACGCCCCGGGCAGCACGCGTCCGCCGCGCACCCTGGAGCTCTGCTTCCAGCTGCTCGCCGACTCCACGGCCGCGCTCGACCGCGGCGAGTTCCTGCTGCTCGGCAGCCCGCACATCGGGTCCTGGACGGCCGGCGCCACCGCCGGACGGTTCGCCGACCTGACCGGCCTGACCGACGGCCTCGCCGCGCTCGCCGCCGGGCCCGCCGGGGACGGGGTGCTGCCCGTCCAGGTCGAACTGGCCCCGCGCGACCCGCGGTCGCTGAACATCGTCCAGGTCCCGCAGCTGCTGCCGCACCGCCTGCCGATCGGGGTGGCCGCCGACCGCGGCGACCCGCACTGCCTGGACTGGCGGACCCTGCTGGTCGCCGCCGGCGAGGACGGGCTGCGCCTGCTGCACCCGGAGACCGGCCGTCCGGTGGCGCCGGTCTTCCCGCACATGCTCGCGCTGGACGGGCAGGCCCCGCCGGTCGCCCGGCTCCTGTCCGACCTGGCCGCGGCCCGCCCCCGGGTGTGGTCCGGCTGGGACTGGGCGGGCCTGGACACCCTGCCGTACCTGCCCGCCGTCCGCTACGGCCGGGTCCTCACCACGCCGCGCCGCTGGCTGCCCGGCCGCCGCCTGCGCGACGCCGCCCGCACCGCCGGGCCCGCCGCCTGGGCCCAGGGCCTGCGCGAGTGGCGCGAGCGCTACCGGGTGCCCGACCGGCTGCAGATCGCCAGCAACGACCGGATGTTCCCGATCGACCTGCGGGAGAGCTGGGACGCCGAGCTGCTGCGCGCCGAACTCACCGCCCCCGAACCGCGGTTCCAGCTGTTCCAGGACCTCACCGCGGACGGCGCCGGGCTCGGCTGGAACCACGGGCACAGCACCGAGATCGTCGTCCCGCTGTTCCGTGCCCCCACGCCGGAGCCGGCCGCCGACACCCACCCGCCGCTCGCCCGGCCCACGCCGGAGCCGGCCGCCGACACCCGGCCGCCGCTCGCCCGGCCCGCGTCGCCGATCGCTCCGCGGATCGCCCCGACGAGCATGCATCTGCCCGGCGAGGACTGGCTGTTCGCCAAGCTGTACGCCGACCCGGCGGCCCACGAGACGCTGCTCGCCGAGCACCTGCCCCGGCTGCTCGTCGACCTCGACGGCGACATCGACCGCTGGTTCTTCCTGCGCTACCGCGACCCCGAACCGCACCTGCGGCTGCGTCTGCACGGCGACCCCGGCACGCTGGCCGGCCGCGTCCTGCCGACCCTCGGCCGGCACGTCCGGAGGCTGATCGACGCCGGCGCGCTGCGCACCATGGCGCTGGACGTGTACCGGCCGGAGACCGACCGGTACCTCGGGCCGGACGCCCTGCAGGCCGCCGAGGAACTGTTCCTGACGGACAGCCAGTCCGCGATCGTCCAGCTGCAGGCCCGGCGGGCGGGGGCGGCGGCCGTCCCGGACGAGGTGCTGGCCGCCGTCGGCCACGCCGTGCTGCTGGACTCGCTCGGCGACTGGGACTGGTGCGAGTGGGCCGACCGGATGTTCGACAAGACCGCCGACCACCGGACCTACCAGCGCCACCGCGCCCTGACCGACCGCCTGATCCGCCCCGGCGACGCCGCCCGGCACGCCGCCGAACTCCTCGGCGTCCCCGCCCTGGCCACCCTCTGGACGGACTCCCCCGCCCCGCACGCGTTCGGCCGCCTGCTGCGGGCCGCGTCGGAGGCCGACCGCGACGAGGCCGTGATGTCCCTGCTGCACATGCGCCACAACCGCCTCTTCGGCATCGACCGCGCCGCCGAGTCCCGCGGCTACGCCGTCCTGCGCGGTGCGGCCCGCACCCTGCTCGGCCGCCGCACCCACACCGCTTGATGCCTCGTCACCTACGTTCCGCTGCCCTCCCCTTCACCACCCGGAGCCCCCGATGACCGTCATCGAACCCACCGCCGCGACCTCGTCCGAGCTGCGCGAGGCCGCCGGAGCGATGTCCGACCGGATCCTCGACCGGCTCGCCGACCCGGCCGCGACCATGGCCGCCACCCGGATTCCGGCCGAGGCCGCCGAGGACGGGGTGGCGGAGGGGGTGTGGGTGGAACTGACGCTCGGCAGCGGCAGCCCGGGGCTGTCGCTGGCGTTCAGCGGCGGCGCCCGGCCGCGCGCCGACCGGGTGGAGCGGGCGCACGGCTGGCTCGCCGTCGGCACCCGGGCCGCCGCCGACGGCGACACCGCGCCCAGCGGGATCTTCAAGGGCCCGGGGGCGCTGGCGTTCGCCGTGCTGGTCGCCAACCGGGCCACCGGCGGCTACACCACCGCGCTGCACCGACTGGACGCCTACCAGCGGCAGTTGGTGCAGACCGCGCTGCCCGCCGTGCCGGACGGCCCGCTGCCCACCATCGGGCACTACGAGCTGGTGCGCGGGATGACCGGCGTCGGCCGGTACCTGCTGGCCCGGGCCGACACCTGCGGCGAGGAGCTGGAGCGCGTCCTCGGCTACCTGATCGAACTGGCCCGCGGCGAGACCGAGCACCGCGGGGTGCGCATCCCCCGCTGGTGGGCCCTGGACGCGCCGCGGATCGGCTCCGAGCACCTGCTGCCCGACGGCCACCTCAACCTGGGCCTGTCGCACGGCGTCGCCGGCCCGCTGATGCTGCTCTCACTGGCCTGGCGGGACGGCATCCGGCTGCCCGGCCACCAGGAGGCGGTGGAGAGCGCCGCCGCACTGCTGACCCACTGGGCGGTGCGCGACGAGCACGGCGCGTACTGGCCGAACCACCTGGACCTCACCGAGTACCTGGCCGGGCCGGACACCTGGCGGAAGCCCGCCGGCTGGCCGTCCTGGTGCTACGGCGCGCCCGGCGTCTCGCGCGCCCTGCAGATGGCCGGCGCGGCACTGGACCGGCCGGACTGGACGGCGGTCGCCCGCGACTCGGTCGAGCGGCTGCTCGCCGTCCCGGCCGACGACTGGGGCGTCATCGACCACGCGCTGTGCCACGGCTGGGCCGGCGCCCTGCACCAACTGGGCCGCCTGAACGAGCACTTCACGGATCCGCGGATCGACCGGCGGCGCGACGAGATCGCCGCCCGCCTGCTCGACGCCTTCGACCCGGAGGCCCCGTTCGGCCTGCGCTTCTCGATGACCCCCAAGCCGTTCGCCTCGGACGTCTCCGGCTACCTGGACGGCGCCGCGGGCGTCGCGCTCGCCCTCGACTCGTACGCGACGGGCGGCACCCCGCACGACTGGGACATGCCGCTGCTGCTGTCCTGACCACCCGTCACACCGCCTGCCGGGCCGCCGAGTCGCCTGCCTGGCCGCCCGGCGGACCTCTCCGGTCGCACCGGAGCGGCGCCTGTCCCCCCGACGGGCGCCGCTCCGGGGCCGTCCAGCACAGCGATCCCCTCCGTCGCCGTCCTGACGGTCCGCCGTCCCCCCGTGCCGTACGCGGAGCGGCGCGGGCACGGCCGGGGGTCGGCAGCACGCGGGGCCGGTCGCCGGCGGGTGGCCGGACCCACGAATCGGCCGTCGCCCCCGGGTCCCCCCGGCCCGGTCGCCGTCCGATGGCCACAGTCTGGAGTGGACCGATAACCGGTGGATAACATCAGCCACACGTGCACCGACGGGAGTCGGGAGGGCCTGCACGCGGCGCGGGAGCACAGGGGTGCGATTCGGCTTGCTCGGCAGTCTGCTGGCACACGACGGCGAGAACGACCTCCCGATCCGCGGACCCAAGGCCCGCGCCCTGCTCACCGTCCTGCTCCTGAACGCCAACCGACCGGTCACGCTCGACCGCCTGACCGACACCCTCTGGGCCGCCGACGCCCCCGCCACCGCCGAAGCCTCACTGCGCAACCTGGTCGCCCGGCTGCGCCGCGCCCTCGGCGACGACCCCGGACAGCGCCTGCGATCCGTCCCCGGCGGCTACCGGCTGGACGTAGCCGACCACGAACTGGACACCCTCCGCTTCGACCGGGCGGTCCGACTCGCCCGCGCCGCCCACCGGTCCGGAGACCTCCCGGGAGTCCTGGCCGAGACCGCCGCCGCCCTGGAACTGTGGCGCGGCGAACCGCTCGCCGACGTCCCCGAGCCGGCCGCCGACCACGCCGCCCAGCTCGAACAGTGGCGGGAGCACCGACTTCAGGCCCTGGAATGGCGGTTCGACGCCGAACTGCGCCGGGGCAACCCGCACGGGCTGATCGCCGAACTGACCGGCCTGGTCGGCGAACTGCCGCTCCGTGAGGCCTTCCACGGCCAGCTCATGCAGGCCCTCGACCTGACCGGGCGGCGCGCCCAGGCCCTCGCGGTGTACCAGCGACTGCGCCGCACCCTGGTCGACGAACTGGGCATCGAACCCGGCCCGGCCGTCCAGGAGGTGCACCGGCGCATCCTCGCCGACCCGCAGACGCCGACCGCCGAACCCTCGACCATCCGCCCGAAACCGGCCCAACTCCCGTCCCCACCCGCGCACTTCCTCGGCCGTGAGGACCAGCTCGCCGCCCTGCGCACCGCCCTGCTGGCCCGCACCGACCGGCCCGCCACGGCCGTGCTGAGCGGCATGGCCGGCGTCGGCAAGTCCGCCCTCGCGCTGGCCTGCGCCCACGCGCTGCGCGCGCAATTCCCGGACGGGCAACTGTTCCTGAACCTGCGCGGCGCCACCCCCGGCCTGACCCCACTGGCCGCCCTGCCCGCACTCACCGCCCTGCTGCGCGGCCTCGGCATCGAGTCGTCCGCGCTGCCCGACGACCCGGACACCGCCGCCGCCCTGCTGCGCACCACCCTCGCCGGCACCCGCACCCTGCTGCTGCTCGACGACGCCGCCGACCTCGCCCAGGTCCGCCCCCTGCTGCCCGCCGGACCGGGCTGCGCCGTCCTGATCACCGGCCGCACCCCGATGCTCGCCCTGGACGGCGCACTCCACCTGCGCCTGGACACCCTCTCCGAACGCGAGAGCGTCGCCCTGGTCGAACGCCTCGCGGGCCGCGCCACCGCCGACCGCACCGTGGTCGCCATCGAACAGACCGACCTGACCCGGCTCGTCCAACTGTGCGGCCGCCTCCCGCTCGCCCTGCGCATCGTCGGCGCCCGCCTGGCCGCCCGCCGCACCCTGCCGGTCCGCGGTCTGGTCGGCCGCCTGGAGGAGGGCGAGGACCGCCTCGACGAACTCGAACTCGACGACCTGAGCATCCGTCAGTCGCTCGCCCTGACGTACGACTCGCTGCGCGCCTCCACCCGCCGACCCGACCGGCGCGCCGCCGACGCCCTGCTCGCCGTCGGCGCCCTCGACCTGCCCGAGTACAGCGCCCCGCTGCTGGCCGGCGTCCTCGGCCTCACGCCCGCCCAGGCCGCCGCCGCCCTCGACCGCCTCGCCGAGGTCGCCCTGCTCGACGAACCGCGAGTCGACCGCTACGTGCCGCACGACCTGGTCCGCGACTACGCCCGCGAACTCACCGCCGACCCGGAACAGCGCGTCCGCCTCACCCGCGCCGCGCTCGACTGGTACCTGGCCACCGCGTCCGCCGCGACGCTCGCCCTGGACGCGGCCAAGCACTCGGTCCGGCACCTGCCCGCCGTCGCCCCCGGCGCGGAACTCGACCGGGACGCCGCGCTGGCCTTCGGCGACGCCGAGTACGGCAACCTGCTGGTCCTGGTGGACCGGCTCGCCGACCGGCCGTGGGCCGCCGCACACCTGCTCCCGACGGTGCGGGGGCTCTTCCCCTACCTCCGTGCCCGCGGCCGCCACCCGGAGCTCGCCCAGCTCAACCACACCGCCCTGGAGGTGGCCCGGCGGACGGGCGACGGCCTCGCCGAGGCGCACTCACTCGGCGACCTGGCCTGCGCCCACTACGACATGGGCCGCTACTCGCCCGCGCTCGACCTGATCGAGCAGAGCGAGACCCTGTGGCGACAGCTCGGCGACCGGTACCGCGAACGCAACGCCACCTCCAACCGCGGCGTGCTGCTGTCCGCCCTGGGCCGCACCGAGGAGGCCCGGGCCGTGCTGGAACGCGCCGTCGCACTCGCCGAGGAGTACGGAGACGCCCACGGCGTGGCCATGACCTACTGCAGCCTCGGCACCGTGGTCGAAGCCACCGACCCGCACCTGGCCATCTCCTACCACCGCCGCAGCATCGAGATCGGCCGCAGCCTCGGCATCACCGCGACCGAGGTCGCCGGCCTGAACAACATCGGCGTCGTCAACCTCTATCTCGGCGACCTCGACGAGGCCCTCCGTCACTTCGACGCCGCCCTCGCCTTCCCTGCCGGCTCCGCCCCCTGGGGCATCCGCGTCGAATGCGCGAAGGGCCGGATCGAGGCCCTCCGCCAACAGGGCCGCCTCACCGAAGCCCTGACGGCCTGCCACGACCTCCTCAGCTGGACCACCGCCATCTCCGAGGGCTACGGCACCGGCCTCACCGAACACATCCACGGCCTCGTCCTGCGCGACCTCGGCCGCCCCGCCGAAGCCGTCGCCGCCTGGCACAACGCCCTGGCCAGCCTCGCCAACGCCGACGTCAAACAGATCGCCGAAATCCACGCCCTGATCGCCACCACCGAAACCGCCTGACCCCACCAACCCCGAAGGGCCGGCCCCGGGATCCCTCCCGCCGACCGGCCCTCCGTCAACCTCCACACCCGGAGCCCCCTGTCGGGTTCGAACCGACGACCCCCGCTTTACAAGCTCAATCAACGGTTCGATCAACGTGTCCCGGCGTCAGCGGGCAGAAGGCAATCGATCCACCTGTGGCATCCACCGCCCGTAGGTGTTCAAGCACGTTGATGTCAGCCGGTGATGTCACAACGCCAGTGATTGCCGCTGGTGAAACCCTTCACGGTGGCGTCCTCAAAACCGTGCTCTGCGGGCACGGCAGGTCGCTGTGCGACCCACCCGGAGACGCGCGGTCCGCCGTTCACCGCCCCACCCTCACGAACGGTGCGGACGTGCGTGAACCCGTGATCGACGTAGTACTGCTGCAGGCGCTCGTTCGCTGTCCAGGCGTCCAGCCGTAGCCACTTTGCACCCTCGCTGGCCGCACGGGCACCTGCCCAGTTCAACAGGCGTCCCCCGATGTCCCGGCCGGCGTACGCGCGCGAAACGGTCAGCTTGTTGACGTAGCGGGCGGGTTCGCTCAGCTCGGCCTCAGTCCAGAGCCCGTCTTCAGCGTCGGGCGTGAGCGTGATGGTGCCTACGATCTCCGATGCGTCCCGAAGCATGAAGACTGTGTCGGCCTCAATCGTGTCCAGGAGCTTGTCTGCCGGGTACGGGCGGCTCCACTGGTCGCTGCCAAGCGCACTCAGCCACGCAGCAGCCTCCTGCCGGAAGGCGAGAAGGTGCTCCAGATCCGCCGCTGTTGCTGGTTCGATGATCACTCTCCCGCCTCCCGCGCCGCGATGTTTCCGATCTCGTAGTTCATGTGGTTGAGGTCGCCGCGGAACGTGGTGATGGTGCATCGGATGGGCTTGTCCTCCGAATAGCCGGTCCGCACCCACACCAGCACCGGCACACCCGCTCCAGCCTGGAGAAGCCGCGCTTCGTCCGGCGTAGGCATGCGGGTGGAGATGTCATCGAAGTAGCCGACCTGCTCGACCCCCAGCCCAGCCAAATACCGGGTGGTCCCTTCCTCGATGTCGCCCGGATCCGCCAGCCTCGGAGCCTTCTCGACCAACCACATGGGGTAGCTGGTGGCCTGCGTGGACCACGGCACGCCATCGACGTAACGGTGGCAGAACCGCAGCACGGTGGTCGCCCCCTCAGACACTCGCAGTTGCTCCGCCACGATCGCCGGAGCAGGTTGCATCTCAACTCGGAACTCCTGGTGAGGCCTCCGGCCGGCGTGAGTCACATCGGTGTTGTAGGCGTCCCCGTTCTGAGGGAACGTGAGGTTCTCGAAGCGAGAGGCATTCAGGTTGAACACCTCGTGGGAGCGGACTTCATAGCCCAGCCCTTGGCTGGCCGAGATCAGTCCCTCGGCCACGAGGACGTTCAGGCCGGCGCGCACCGTGTTCCGTGAGGCGTCGAACCGGTCACACAGATCGCGTTCAGAGGGCAGTCGGGCCCCGGGCGGGAACGCCTTGGCGTTGATCTCGTTCCGGAGCACGTCTGCGACTCGGCGGTACAGCGGCTGGCTACTCATACCTCCCATAATGCCCCACTGGGTCAACTGGTTCCTACATGTTGGACCAATGGGCTTGACGATCGCTCTGCGTGAGTGCAGCATCATGTTCAGCAGCTTGTACCTACCAGTTGAGCCAGTGGCTTCAGGGGGACAAGATGCCCGTTGATGGCTCATGCCTGATACGTGCTTGACCTGCTTAAACGTGCCTGGAGGGGTGGGGTGACAGCCCCCTGAAGGAAGCGCTGGCTCTTTGACAACTTCATTGGTCCCGCCGAGAACCCCGCGTTAGGAGGTGATTGGGGTGAGGCGGAGGCAGACCGAACGAGCGGCCCGTAGAGGGCCCCTGCGGGGGCGAGGGTGCAACTCCCTCCCCGTTCGCCGACAGCCCGAGCGCCGGACGCGCCGGAGCTGTCTTTCATCGGGCCCGTGGGTGGGCTGGCGCGCATTCCTTGGCCGGTCGCGCGCCAGCCCCTTACGGGCCTGTTCACCTGACTGAGAGGTAGAGACCCGTGAGGTCGATTGTCGCAGGCCAGCACGCCGTGGACTCGGAGGAGTTCGCGGAGTTGGCGTTGGGCGTGGACGAGGAGCTGTTCGCCGGTGTGCCCGGCGAGTCGGTGCTGGAGTACGGGGCCCGGTTGGACGTGGCACTGGCGGTGCTGGCGGACCTGCGCCGGGAGGACCCGGCGCTGGCCGCCTACGCCGAGCGGCTGCTGAGCATCGCGCCGGTGCCGCTGCGACGCCCGGCGGTGGTCCGGCGCGCGGCCGGCGTCGAGCGGGTGGCGGCGTGAACGCGAAGGCGAAGTTCTGGATGGTCGCCGCGCTGCTGGCGGTCGTCGGGATGGCGTTCCGGGTGTCGTGGAACGCGTTGAAGGACGTGGCCACCTCGGTCGGCGCGGACGAGGTCGCCGCCGGCCTGTACCCGTTGGTGGTGGACGGGTTGATGGCGCTGGCGCTGGTCGCCGCGCTGATCCTGACCGGATCGGATCGCCGGTTCGCGCTGCGGGTGCTGGGCGGTTACACGGTCGCGTCGCTGGTCCTCAACTACGTGCACGGTCTGGTGCCCGCACTTCATGGCGGCGGTCGGGTCCGGTTGGCCGACTGGCCGCCCGCGCACTACGCGCTGGTGCTGCTCGCCTCGTGCCTGCCGGTCGGCTCGATCTTCTTCGGATCGGATCTGGTGGCCAAGGTGCTCCACCAGAAGCCCAAAACAGCGGAAAACACCAGCACTGTGACAAACCGGTCGGGGTCTGACCTGCCGGGATCGGCCGATCCCGTCGCCGTGGAGTCGGTGGAGGAGTCGGCCGATCCCGTGCCGCCTGTCGACCCGATCCCGGCCCCGGAGCCGGTGCGGGAGCAGGCGGCGGCGATCGTGCCGTCACGCTCGCGCCGATCGGCCGGACCGGTGCCGCGATCGGCTCGCGGTCGGGTGCCGATCCGTACCGAGGAGGAACTGCTCACCGAAGCCCGATCGGCCACCGCCGACTGGCCTGAGAGCGAGTTGACGGCCGATCGGATCCGCACCGCACTGCGCACCTCTCCGGCCCGCGCCCGCGTGCTGCGCGAGTCGCTGAAGGCCGAACGCGCCGGGGTGGAGGGTGGTGTTCGCCTGGCCGAGGGACTTCACCTTCTTCCCGCACCGACGGACGACGACACGGACACGGGCGAGGGTGAAGAGCGCGTGGGGCTGGCGTCGTGAGCCGTCCCCGGTTCTGGGACCCGGACGGGGAGCGGTTCGGGATTCCGACCTATCCGTGGCGGATGGCCCCGGACGGGCTGTTGACCCGCCGCCAGCTCCGCGTACGCGGCCTCCGTCCGGGCGGCCAGCCGGTGGCCGCGCAGATCCTGTGGCGCTCGCGCCGCTCCAAGGCTCCGCGCGCCGCCTACCTCTATCGCGTCCAACTCGCCAAGCCCGTGCGGCCGTTCACGCTGGCGAAGCGCCGGGCGCTGGACGCCGCGAACGCCGCCCGCCGCACCTGCCCCGCCTGCCGGCGCGACGCCGGATACGTCCTGCCCGCGCACCTCGGCACCTGCCTGCCCTGCGCCGATGCCACCCCTCTCGCCGCCTGACCTCTCGAAGGAGAAACGACCATGAAGTGCATCCGCTGCAACACCGTTCGCCCGGACGTCGAGATCGTCGTCGACCCGTACGTCAGGGAGATGACCGGCGAGTCGAAGCTGGTCACGCTCTGCGGGGACTGCTACGGCGACCTGTGCGACGAGATCTAGCCGTGACCGACCGGCTGTTCATCGCCTACATGGCCGCCTTCGAGGCGGCCACCCGGCACGTCGGCAACTGCCCGGCGTGCCGGGACAACCTGCCGTGCAAGGCCGGTGACCCCCTCCACGCCCGGTTCCTCCGGCTCCAGCAGGTGTGGACCGCCCGGAGCAACGTCTCCGGCAAGCATCGCCGAGATTCAACTCCCTGACACCACACCCTGATTGGAGCCCGCAATGGCCTTCTCCCGTGCCGCGCGGTTCGCCGCCGCGTACGCCCTGCTCCGCTCCGCCGCCGACGTCGCCGACCACTGGGTGCAGACCCACAACCAGGCCCTGACGAAGGGGCAGCACGACCACCGTGAGGGCGAGTCCAGCGCCGCCGGCCGCGCCGCGTGCGCCGCCCACGTCGCCACCTACGTCGGCACCCAGGGCCTTGCGCTGCTGATCGGTTCCCGGGTGCTCGGCATGCGCCTGCGGCCGGTCCCGGTCGTCGCCGCGCTGGCCGTCTCCGCCGCGACGCACTACGTCGCCGACCGGCGCGACCCCCTGCGCCACATCGCCGAGTCCATCGGCAAGGCCGAGTACTACGCCCTCGCCGACCACGGCATGAACGGCGCGTACGCCCTCGACCAGGCCTTCCACCACGCCTTCGAGACCGCCGCCGCCATCATCGCCTCCGCCTGACCCGACCCAAGGAGCCGCACATGTCCGAGACCGAGATCTTCGAGGCCCTGCGCTACACCGCCGACGTGGTGTGCGTCCGGGGCGACGAGGTGCTGCTGATTGAGCGCGGCTGGCCGCCCTTCAAGGGCTTCCTGGCGCTGCCCGGTGGCCACGTCGACCCGGGCGAGACCTCCCGGGCCGCCGCCGCCCGGGAGCTGCTGGAGGAGACCGGCATCCGCGTCGACCCGGCGGACCTGGTGTTCGTCGGCCTCTACGACGCGCCCGACCGGGACCCGCGCGGCCGGTACATCGGTGCCGCCTACGCGGTGCGGGTGCCCGAGGGCACCGAGGCCGTGGCCGGGGACGACGCCGTCTCCGTGCGGTGGGTGCCGCTGTCCGGCCTCCCGCGTATGGCGTTCGACCACCGCTGGATCGTCTCCGACGCCCGGCGCGCCGTCTTCGACCGCTGATCCGCCCGACCACGGAAGGGAAATCCCGTCATGAACCGTCATCTCGCCGCCGTCCCGCCGCCGGACGGCGAATCGGTGGACCTTGAACGGCTGGCGCTGCTGGTCGCCGCCCAGCTCAACACCGGCCAGAACGCCGCCCTGCTGCCGGCCCCTGCCCGAGCCCCGGTCACGGCCGAGGTGGCGACGCGCCCCCGGCCGAGCGACCCGGCCGTGGCCCGGTTCGGCGGGTACGTGGCGGCCGGCGCGGGGGCGGCGGCGGTGCTGATCCCGGTGCTGCTGGCGACGACGGCGGCGCTGGTGGCGGTCGGGATGGCCGCGCTGGCGCTGGCGATCTCGGCGCTGGTGATCCGGTGGATCATCCGCGACATGCGGCAGAACTGACGACTGCCCGTCCTTGCCCGGCTGAAGTGCCGGGCGGGGGTGGGGAGTCGGGACAGTCCCGGCCCGCATGGGGAGGCACCGCGATGGCCAACCACTCGACGCCGAACGGCAACGGCGCGACCAGCAGCACCCGCAACGGCTTCGGCTCGGGCGCGTCCTTCAACCCGTCGTTCGGCGTCAACGTCAACGTGAACAAGGGCGGCTCCGGCGGCGCGAACGGCTTCGGCGCGGCGGCGAACCCCGGCGTCGGCCTGGACCGCTCCAGCGCGCTGGCGCTGCCGGAGCCCGCGTTCTACTCCGCCGCCGACGTCCGCTCGTACTGCGAGGCCCTGCGCGCGTTCACCGTCTACGCCTCCATCGAGGTGGCGGTGGCCGCCGAGATCCTCAAGGCGACCCTGGAGCAGGCCCCGGTAGGCCCGGGCGCCCACCTCTTCGAACGGCGCATGAAGGCCCGCACGGTGGGCCGCAAGATGTACCGCGCAGCCGAGGCGCTGGCCGACGCCGCGAAGGACGCCGCCGCCGTCTGGGCCGCGTTCCAGCGCGAGTACGCCGACGTGATGACCCCGCAGCCGCGCCCGCAGGCGCGCCCGTTCCAGTTCTGACCAGGAGGGACGACGCCATGTCGAAGTCGAAGGACACCGCCGCCGAATCGGAGCGGCAGCATCGCGAGACGCTGGAGGGCTCCAGCACCGGCAAGGGCATCGCCGCGTGGATCGCCCACCGCGCGAAGCCGTACACCCCGCCGTGGATCTTGACCGGTGCCGCCGGTGTGGCCGCGTCGGTGGCGTGGGTGCCGGCGCACGGCTCGGCCGGGTACGGCGTCGGACTCACCCTCGGGTCGGGCGCGCTGACCGGCGCGACCTGGTGGGCCGCGAAGAAGACCGGCCCGCAGCGCCGCCTGCACTCCGCCGTGACCGTCGCCGCCGGGTCGAGCTGGTTCACCGCCGTCGCCCTGTCCGGCTGGAACAGCTTCACCTTCGGCGCGTTCTGGCTCGGCGGCAGCGTCCTGGCGCTGTCGTGGAACGTCCGCCAGGTGATGCGCCGCAACCCCGACGCCATCGCGTCCGCCGCCGACGCCGACGGGACGCTGCTGGAGAAGGTGAAGCTCGCCGGGGCGAAGATCCGCAACATGGAGGTGGAGCCGAACCGGGTCACCGCCCAACTCACCCTCCCGGCAGGGGAGATGACCAATGACGACGTCACCCGCTCGCTGGGCAACATCGCCTCCGCGCTCGACGTCGCCCCCACCGCCGTCCGGTACCTGCCCGACCCGGACTCCGCCCGCCGCGGCGACCTGGTGATCGTGCCCCGCGACATGCTGTCCGAGGTGGTCGAGTGGGAGACGCCCACCCACGTCGGCGGCTCCATCGCCGACCCGCTCGTCATCGGCCGCTACGACGACGGCACACCGATGATGCTGTGGCTGCCCGGCGACCCCGCTGCGGGCCGAAACTCGACGCACCTGGGCATCTTCGGCATGTCCGGCTCGGGCAAGGGCGACGGCGCGCTCAACGTGGTCTGCGAGATCATGGGCCGCGACGACGTCATCATCTGGTTCTCCGACCCCAAGTCGTTCCAGGACTTCGGCCCGCTGCGGCCCGGCATGGACTGGTCCGTCGAAGGCGGCGCGGCGACCGAAACGATGGTCACCGCGCTCCAGGCGGTCATCCCCGCCCGCACCGCCTGGCTCGGTGCCCACGGCTACCGCCAGTGGACCCCGCAGGCGGCCAAGCCCCAGACCGACCCGGCGCACTCCTGCCAGAAGGGCCGCGCCTGCGGCTGCGCGGGCATGCCGTACCTGGTCGCCTGGTTCGAGGAGGCCGCGAACACCCTGCGCTTCATGGGAGAGGACGCCTTCACCGGCGTCGCGCAGGAAGCCCGGAGCGCCGGTATCGCGCTGGTCATCTCCCTCCAGCGCCCCAGCCACGACCAGATCTCCACCAGCACCCGGGCGTCGATCCCGTCCGTCCTGACCTTCGGCCTGGACACCCGGGATGAGGGCATGGCGCTCCCGTCGTCGGTGCTCGACGCCGGCGCGCACCCCGGGGCGTGGGGCAACCGCCGCCCCGGCTACTGCTACCTCGTCACCCCCGGCGTCGACGAGCAGCGCTACAGCGCCCCCGCCCGTACCTTCCGCTTCACCGGCCGCGCCGCCCGCGTCATGGAGCAGCTCGCGGCGTGGTCCGTCCGCAACGGAGCGAAGGTCGACCCCGTCACCGCCGGCGCGGCGGCCGCCGCCGTCGGCAAGGCCTACACCGAACGCTCCAACGGCCAGACCGACACCGAAGCCGAGGACGGGGCCAGCGTGTACGTGAACGACGCCGACGACACCGAGACCGGCGCGGACGGCCGGGTGGACGCCGAGGATGCCGACATCGACCCGAACGCCGAACTCGGCGCGGTCCCGCCCGCGATGGCGAACTGGACGTTCGCCGGAGAACCCGCCGACGGCGGCCCCGACTTCACCCCCGAAGAGGCCCGCGCCGCGATGGACGCCATCGTCGCCGAGTTCGAGCAGAACGGCGTGATGGTGATCGGCCCGAAGGACGTCATGGAGCACGCCGAGCGGTTCGGCCGCAAGCGCCCGTGGGTCTCCGGCGAGTTCCGCCGCATGGTCGAGGACGGCCGTCTGGCACCCACCTCCAAGGCCGGCCGGTACCGGATCGTCCCCGCCATGGCCGGCGTCTGACACCCCCTGACGCCTGACACCCCCTGACACCCAAACCCCTAGGCAAACGCGGTGTCAGACGCGCCCTGACGCCCCCTGACACCCGCGCCTGACACCTGCCCTGACAGTCCGGCGAGACGGCCCCGCCAGGCCGCCCGCCGGGCCGCACCGCGACCGGAGGAAACCCGAATGAACCTCACCCGCCCGTCCAACGGGCTGCGGGTGCTGGACGCGTTCTGCTGCGCGGGGGGTGCCGGAACCGGCTACCACCGCGCCGGGTTCGACGTCACCGGCATCGACATCCGCCCCCGCCCGAACTACCCGTACCGGTTCGTCCAGGGCGACGCGGTCGAGTACATCCGCGCCCACGGGGCCGAGTACGACCTGATCCACACCTCGCCGCCGTGCCAGGCCGGATGCGCGCTCACCGTCGGCACCAACACCGCCATGGGCTGGGGCACCCCCCACGTCGACCTGGTCGCCGCCACCCGCGCCGCCGCCGAGTCCACCGGCCGGCCCTACGTCATCGAGCAGCCCAACGGCCGCGCCCCGGTGCGCAAGGACATCAGCCTCTGCGGCGAGATGTTCGAGCTGGGCGTCCTGCGGCACCGCAACTTCGAACTCGGCGGCTGGACCATGCCCAACCCCGCCCACCCCCGCCACCGGGGCCGCGTCCGGGGCTGGCGACACGGCCAGTACCACGACGGCCCCTACGTCGCCGCGTACGGCTCCGGCGGCGGCAAAGCCACCATCACCGAGATGCAGCACGCCATGGGCATCACCTGGACCGACGTCCGCGAAGAACTCACCGAAGCCATCCCCCCGGCCTATACCGAACTGATCGGCCGCCACGCCCTCGCCCGGCTCGTCGGTACGCCTGTCCCGCTCGCCGCCTGAGGCTCCGGCCGTGGCCGCCCTCGACTGGCGCGACGCCCGGCAGTACGACCGCACCCGCACCCTCTCCTGCCGCTGGTGCGGCCACCCCACCCCACTGCGCGACGAGCAGCGCAGACCCGCGCACAAGGTCTGCGCCGAAGCCGCGACGAACAACAACGACGGCGGCCCCCTCTGCCAAGAAACGGGGCCGCCGCCAATCCAGCACCGATCTAGAGAACTGGAGACACCAGCATGACCGAACAGACCCTGATCCGGGGAGACCACCTGTCCGTGGCGCTCTCCCTTGCGGCATCCGGCATCCCCGTGCTGCCGCTGCGGGCCGGGAAGGTACCGTTCGGCAACTGCCCCGCCTGCGCGAAGAACGCGTGCGGCGGCCGGCCGAACATGAAGACCCCCGGCCCCTGCACCTGCCCCCACCCGTGCCACGGCTGGGCCGCCGCCACCACCGACCCCGCCGTCATCGGCTCGCCCGTGTGGACGCGGGCGTGGCGGCAGGCGGACGGGGTGGCCTACCACCCCGGCGGCGCGGGCCTGACCATCGTCGACCTCGACAACGCCGACGCCATCGCGTGGGCGCACGACAACCTGCCCGCCACCCGGATCGTGACCACCACCCGGGGCGAGCACTGGCTCTACCGGGGCGTCATGCCGTCCGCCAACGCCGTGCGGCCCGGCGTGGACGTCAAGTCGTCCATGTCCTACGCCCGTTGGCTCGGCTCCGGCACCGGCACCATGACGGACCTGCCGGACGCCGTCCGCGACCTGCTCGTGAGGGAGTCCGCCCCGGTCCGGCCTGTGCGTGTCTCCGTGTCGGTGCCGGCCGGGGGCGGCCGGTGCCCGCACCGCAGCCCCGTCTTCCTGGAGCGCGGCATCGCCATGGCCGAGCAGACCATCACCGCCGCCACCGCCGCCGTGCACGCCACCGTCTACGGGGCGTTCCTCGCGGTCCTGTCCACGCACGGCCGGTGCGGGTGCCTGACCGAGGCCCACACGCAGCGGCTGTTCGCCGCCGCCGGCGCGAAGGGCGAGACCGCCCGGCACTGCGCGGACGCGTGGTCCAACGCCCTGACCACGTTGGGGTTGTGACCGTGTCCGAGGACGAGAAGACCCCGGCGCGTGAGGTCATCGCCGACTACGCGCAGGCCCACTTCCGGTACTTCCGCACCGCCGACGGCACCGTCTACGCCCAGCGGATCGGCCACCCCGTCGCCCGGCCGATCCGCTCCCAGGGCACCACCGGCAGCCACCGCCAGGAACTCATGGTCGGCCTGTTCCGGGACGGCGTCGGCGTGTTCAACGGCACCGCCCTCAAGGAGGCGCTCGACCTGATCGAAGCGCTCGCCATGTCCGAGGCCGTGCAGCAGGTTCACATCCGCGTCGCCCCCGGCTTCGACGGCGCGACCTGGCTCGACCTCGGGCGCGCCGACGGCCTGTCGGTGCGCATCCACCCCACCGGCTGGGACGTCCTCACCCCCGACCCCCAGGAAGTGTGCTGGCGGCGCACCCAACTCACCGGCGAACTCCCCATCCCGGCCAAGGACACCGACGGCAAGGGCATCGACCTGCTGCTGCGGCTGACGAACTTCGCCAACGCCAGTTCCGAGTGCCTGGCCGTCGCCTGGCTCATCGGCTGCCTCGGCCCGTCCGTCCCCGTCCCCGCGCCGTTCCTCACCGGGCCGCAGGGCGCGGGCAAGTCCACCGGCGGCCGGATGCTCGTGCGGATCGTCGAGGGCATGAGCGGCGACCTGCGCCGGGCACCGAAGGACGAGGAGAACCTCATCGCCGCCGTCGCGGCCGGATGGGTCACCGCCCTCGACAACCTGAGCCACATGACCCCCGACCTGTCCGACGCCATGTGCTGCATCGTCACCGGAGCCGAGTCCGTCAAGCGCGCCCTGTTCACCGACGGCGACGTCCACCGCGCCTCCTACCGCCGGCCACTGCTGCTGACCGGCATCGACGTCGGCGTCATCCGCCCCGACCTCGCCGAACGCCTCCTACCCCTGCGACTGGAGCGGCCCAAGGTGCGCCGCACCGAGGCCGAACTGTGGACCGAGTACGAGCAGGTGCTGCCCGTCGTTCTCGGCTCCCTGCTCGACCTCACCGTCCAGGTCCGCGCCACCGAGGCGGAGACCCCCACCGACCTGCGGATGGCGGACTTCGCCCACCTGTGCGCGCAGCTCGACGCCGCCACCGGCCTCGGAGCGCTCGCCGCCTACCGAGCCAGCCTCGACGACCTGAACGACGACGTCATCGAGGGCGACCTCCTCGCACAGACCGTCCTCAAGCACGCCGAGACCATCGCCGCCGGCAGCGCGCAGCGGATGACGTCCACCGAGTGGCTCCAATGCCTCAGCCGCCTCTACGCGGGCGAGGAGACCCGCCCCCTGCCCAAGGGCTGGCCCACCACCGGCAAAGTCCTCTCCGACCGCCTCAAGCGCCTCCAACCCACCCTCGCCGCCCGCCAGGTCCTCATCGACACCGGCCGCACCATGACCGGCCGCTACCTCGAAATGGCCCGCCCCGCCCCCACCCCCCAACACGAGCAACCCGAACTGCCCGACCACCGAACCTGAACAGCAAGAGGAGCACGGCGTGCGCTCGCACCGCGTGCTCCTCTTGCTGTTGGCGGCCGCGCCGCCCCAGAACGCGCCGCGAAGCGGCTCCTCCTTTCGCCCTGAGGCGCACACAACCACCAACAGACAGCCCCTCCTTTTTCCTAAGTAGAGGAACGCTGCGTCATGTGCGTCATGACGGCCGAAAAACGGCCCCTGACCTGCGGTGAAGGGCATGACGCAGACGACGGACGCTGCGTCATCCTGCGTCATCTGCGTCATGGGCTGCGTCATCCGTGACGCAGCCCATGACGCACCCATGACGCACAACCCCGACGCTGCGTCATGCAAAACAGCAGGTCAGAGCACCCGCATGACGCTGATGACGCGATGACGCAGAAATCCCCACCTAGGACACACGCCCGGACCCGATCGACCAGCAGGAGTGGACCTTCATGAGCCAAGTCGCCCCTGTCGTACTGAAAGTCCCCGAAGTCATGGCCGTCCTCGGGATGAGTCGCGGCAAGGTCTACGACCTGATCCGCGCTAGGAAGCTCAAGAGCTTCACCGAGGGACGCTCCCGCCGCATCCCCCTCACCTCCGTCCACGACTACATCCGCACCAAGATGGAAGAGGCAGCCTGATGGTGAAGAAGCGGAACCCCAACGGCTCCGGCACGGTGACCAAGCGCAAGGACGGGCGCTACCAGGCGGCCGTCTACGTCCTCCAGCCCGACGGCACCCGGGCCCGCAAGTACGTCTACGGCTCGACCTGGCTGGAGTGCGACGAGAAGCGCCAGGAACTGGTCCGGCGGGACCGCCAGAACATCCCAACCCCCACCCGGTCGGCGAAGCTCTCCGAGTGGCTTCCCTACTGGTTGGAGCACTTCGTCAAGCCCAACCGGAAGCGCACCACCTTCGACAAGTACGAGATGCACATCAGGCTGCACCTCCTGCCGGTGCTCGGCTCCAAAACGCTGGAGGGGGTGGGCACGGCGGACGTCCGCCGGCTCATCGCCACGGTGACGAAGAAGGTGTCGGTGGCCAGCGCCAAGGAGTCGCACCTGGTGCTGCGGACCGCCCTGTCTGCGGCGGTCCGGGACGAGCTGATCACCCGCAACGTCGCCAAGCTGGTGCAGGCCCCGCGCGTGAAGTACCGCGAGACGCGGCCGTGGAGCCTGGACGACACCCTGCTGTTCCTGGAGGGGGCCCGATCGGACGCGCTCTACCCGGCGTTCGTGCTGGCCGTGGCGCTCGGCCTCCGTCGGGGCGAGATCCTGGGGCTGCGGTGGCAGGACGTCGACCTGGACCGGCGGACCCTGACGGTGCGCCAGCAGCTCCAGCGCGTCGACGGCGAGCTGTACGCCGACACCCCGAAGTCGCGCCGGACGCGGGTGATCCCGCTGCCACTGATGTGCGTGGCCCCGCTGCGCTGGCAGCGGCTGCGGCAGGCCGAGCAGCGTCGCCAACGTCTGGCAGCCGGCCGGGACTGGCGCCCGTCCGACTTCGTGTTCACGACGGGCACGGGGCGGCCGGTGGAGCCCCGCAACCTCAGCCGGTCGTTCACCCGGATCTCGGCGGCCGAGGCGTTGCCGCCGGCCCGACTGCACGACACCCGGCACGGCTGCGCGACGCTCTTGGCGGCGGCCGGGGTGCAGCCTCGTGACCTGATGGCGATCCTCGGGCACAGCCAGATCGCGGTCACGATGGAGGTCTACGCCCACGTGGTGCAGGACAACCAGCGGGAGGCGATGAGCCACATGGACCGGCTGCTGAAGCGCCGTCGACCGGGTCGCTGATGTCAGTTTGAGATGTCAGAAGGGCCCCCGACCGATACCGGTCGGGGGCCCTTCTGCGTTCGCAAGTCACTGACGTGCGGAAAGTGCGGAGCCCCCTGTCGGGTTCGAACCGACGACCCCCGCTTTACAAGAGCGGTGCTCTGGCCAGCTGAGCTAAGGAGGCGCGGTGACCGTCCGCAGGATCCACGGCGGCACCAGTGGGCAGTGTACCGGGCGGGAACGGGGGGATGCGGGGTTGTGGGCGGGATATGGGACGGCCCGGCCCGATCTCCCGGGCCGGGGGCGTTCGGAGTGGGTCGGGCTCCCTCGGAAGCGGCCTCGCCGGGCCGTCGCACTCTTGTGCGCCGGCTCGGGCCGGGCCTATCTTGACCGGCTGTCGGCAACGGCCCAACCCGATTCGGACGGTGAGCCATCAATATCGAATCACTACCGACCTGGAGCCTTTGGGTACTGGCCGCGCTGGGCTCGGGCGTTCTGGCCGCCACCGTCCTGTGGATGGCGCCGGCCCGACGGAGGCGAGCCGTTGCTCTTCGGAACATCGGACCGGCGATCGTCTTCTACTCCGCCGCGGCCCTGCTCAACCGCCAGACCCGGACGATTCTCTTCGTCGGCGCAATCGGCTTCCTCCTGGCAGCCGGGCCACTGCGGTGGATGGGCAAGATCCCCGAGGACATGCCCTCGGCCCGCGACCCCGAAGTCCGGCTCCACCCGCAGTACAAGCAGGTGGCCCGCCGTGGCCGGATCGCAGGCATCGCGATCGGTCTGGCCGAACTCGTGATGGCCGTGGTGGCGTTCAACCTCCAGGACCACTGAAGTACTGCCGCAAGCGCCGGGGCCGCCGCATCCGCAGGGTGCGGCGGCCCGGTCGGCTGCTGGTGGCACTTCCCCTCCGGCCGGGCGTGACCGGATCGATGCGGAAGTCGGGGGCGGGGGAGGGCTGACAAAAGGACGAGTCGGCAGGTACCGTCACGAGGAGTCGCACCCGGGCCAGTGGTCCAGACCACCCGGGACGGCAGAGACCACTCCACCTTTACTCGGATCGTCCGGCACGTTCCTGCCGGTGAAGGAGCGAAGCAGCATGGCTTCTGTGACGTACGACAAGGCCACCCGCATCTACCCGGGTGCCGACAAGCCGTCGGTCGACGCGCTCGAACTGGAGATCGGCGACGGCGAGTTCCTCGTCCTGGTCGGCCCCTCCGGCTGTGGCAAGTCCACCTCCCTCCGCATGCTGGCCGGCCTGGAGGACGTGAACCAGGGCGCCATCCGCATCGGCGACCGCGACGTGACCCACCTGCCGCCGAAGGACCGGGACATCGCGATGGTGTTCCAGAACTACGCGCTGTACCCGCACATGACCGTCGCCGAGAACATGGGCTTCGCCCTGAAGATCGCCGGCGTGAACAAGGCGGACATCCGCACCAAGGTCGAAGAGGCCGCCAAGATCCTCGACCTGACCGAGTACCTGGACCGCAAGCCGAAGGCGCTCTCCGGCGGTCAGCGCCAGCGTGTCGCGATGGGCCGCGCGATCGTCCGCCAGCCGCAGGTCTTCCTGATGGACGAGCCGCTGTCGAACCTGGACGCCAAGCTCCGCGTCTCGACCCGTACCCAGATCGCCGGCCTGCAGCGCCGCCTGGGCATCACCACGGTCTACGTCACCCACGACCAGACCGAGGCCATGACCATGGGTGACCGCGTCGCGGTGCTCGACAAGGGCGTGCTCCAGCAGGTCGACGCCCCGCGCGCGATGTACGACCGGCCCGCCAACCTGTTCGTGGCCGGCTTCATCGGCTCCCCGGCGATGAACCTGATCGAGGTTCCGCTGGTGGACGGCGGCGTCAAGTTCGGCGGCTCGGTGATCAACATCGACCGCGAGGACCTGGCGAAGGCCGGCTCCGCGAAGAACGTCGTGGTGGGCATCCGCCCCGAGCACTTCCAGATCGTCCCGGCCGGTGGCGTCGAGGGCGTCGCCGTCACCGTCAACGTGGTCGAGGAGCTCGGCGCGGACGGCTTCGTGTACGGCACCACCCAGGTGTCGGGCCAGGACAAGGACATCGTGGTCCGCGTGCACAGCCGGGAGATCCCGCAGCGCGGCGAGACCATCCACGTCGTCCCGGTCGGCAACGAGACCCACGTCTTCGCCACCACCGGTGAGCGCCTCAGCCGCTGAGCCGCCGACGCGGCCGCCGACGGCCGCACCGGAACCCCCTGCCGACAGCTGTCGGCAGGGGGTTCCGCCGTTCCCGGGGGCCTTCGTCAACCCGATGGCGGAACAAAACAGGACACCCGTCACTCGTTGGGGTAACGCGGCGCGCCTGTTCCGCCACGCACCGCTACTCTCCTGTGCGTGAAACAGCTCGTTCGCCGAATCGGCCAGACCGTTGCCCTCACTCTGCCGGTCGTCCTCGTGACCACCGGCACCCTCGCCGTCACCCGTGTCCCATGGGCCCCACCGACGGGGCTGGACCAGCAGGTGGTCGCGGCGTCCAGCGGGGACGGCACCATCGGCCGGACCTCCACCTCCCCCAACACCCAGGGCATGGCCGCACAGGAGGCCCTCCGGGTGGATCTGATGGAGGAGCTCAAGAACCACAACCCGGGCACCGCGCTCGACCTCCTGGAACGCACCATGCGGGAGAAGCCCTCGCTCACCCCGTACTGCAGCACCCTGGCCGGCGAGCTCGGCCGCGCCGCGGTGAAGAAGTACCAGGGCGACGTCCAGCGCGCCCGCTCCTTCGCCCGCCCGGTCTGCGACGGCTCCTTCGCCGCCGGCGTCGTCGGATAGCCCGAGCACAGCCGGGGAGGCACGCCGACAGGGGCGCGGGGAACTGCGCGAAGCGGAAGGCACCCGTCAGCGGGATCGCGACGCAGGACAGTGACCTGCACCTGATCGCGACCTTGCGGGCGGGCCTTGCGCTTGTCGCGCAGTTCTCCGCGCCCCTGTCGGCGTGCCTCCCCCGTTTCGCAGCAGCACCAACCGCTCTCCCGCACGACAGCACACCACACGCACGACAAAGGGCCCCTGCCAGGAGAAGTTCCTCCCGGAAGGGGCCCTGTCGCTGCGTCAGACCGTCCCGCCCGCGGCAGCCGGTCGCATGCCGAGCTCCAGCAGCGGCGGCCCGCTGCCGAGCAGCCCGCCGATCACCCCCTGCGAGGGCTGTGAGCGGGGGGTGCTGGGCGTGCCGCCCGCGCCGCCGGTGGCGCCGCCGGAGCTGGTGGCCCCGGCGCCGGCTCCGGAGCCGCTCCCAGAGCCGCTCCCGCTGCCCGTCCCGGCGTGCGGGGAGGAGGGGGAGCTGCCGGTCGGGCCGGTGCTGGGCTTGGGCTTGGTGCCGCTGCGGCTGGGCGAGGGCGTCGCCTTGGTCGGGGACGGCGTGGGCGTCGGCGAGGGGCTGGCCGGGGAGGGCGACGGACTGTTGCTCGGCCACACCGGGGTGCCGAAGTCCGTCGACGGGCGGACCGGCGCGGTGCGGCCGGTCCGCACTGCGGCGCCCAGCAGCGAGCCGCTCAGCAGCGTCAGACCGACCACCACCGCGGTGACCACCGTCCGACGGCGCAGCATCCGCCGCCGGACGGCGGCGGGTTCGGCGGGCCCGTGGCGGCGGAACGCCTCCAGCGCGATCCGGCCGTCCAGCGAGGCGAACGGGGCGCCGGCGATCAGCAGCGGGCTCCAGGCCGCGAGGAAGATCAGGTCGGGGGTGTCGTAGGCCGGCACCGCCCGCCAGCTGACGGTGAACAGCAGGGCCGCGGACAGCGCCATCGCGCCGCCGGCGGCGAGTCGCTGCCACAGGCCGAGGATGGACAGCACGCCGATCACGATCTCCGCGAAGGAGACCGCGAGGCCCGCTCCGACCGGGTGGGCCATCGCGAAGTCCAGCAGCGGCTGGGCGACCTTCCACGGGTGCAGCGAGGACAGCCAGCGCATCATCGAGCCGCGTTCGCCGCCGTCGAAGTACACCGGGTCGCACAGCTTGTTGAAGCCCGCGTACACCGACAGCGAGCCGAGCAGCACCCGCAGCGGCAGCAGCACCAGCCCGAGGTCGACCCGGCGGCCGGGGTACCAGGCGTGCTTGGAGCCCTCGCCGAGCGACGGCACCTCGGGCAGTTCGCCCTCGGGGTGCCAGCTGTGCCCGCCGACCCGCACGGAGTCGTCCAGCAGCTCGGCGATGCCCACCCGCGAGGTCTCGTCCGGGGCCGGGCCGGAGCCCGTGGCGGCGCCGGAGCCCCCGTACTGCCGGGGGACGGCCTGCAGTTGCTGGGTGTCCTGTTCGGCGAAGGCCTTCGCCGGGGCGGGCACGGTGTTCAGCCGGACGGCGTCGAGGAGCCGGGTGGCGGCGGTGTCGCCGGGGCCGGCCTGGCCGCTCCAGGTGACCACCCGGGTCTTGCGGCGGGGTGCGGCGCCGGTGACGGAGGCAGCGGTGATCCCGGCCAGGGCGGGCGCCGCGGCCGCCGCGGGCACCACGACCTGCGGGGTGACCAGCGGGCGGGTGCCGTACGGGTCTCCGAAGGCGGCGCCCGTCGGGGGGTCGATCAGTGCGGTCACCGGGCCGGAGAGCCTGACCCGGAAACTGGCCTGGGTGCTGCTGAGCTTCGCCGGGTCGGACGGAACCCGGACCGTGTTGAGGCCCGGGCCGTCGTCTATCGCCGCGGGGCGCTGCCCGAAACGCCGAGGTGTTCTGGTGTCCACACCCCTCTAACCGGGTGACGGGCCCGGAGGACACTCTCCCGGGTGCATTCCGGACGGGGATTTGAAGTGATCATGAGAAATCCGATCGGGCGCGATCGAACCCGATCGGTTGACTCATGAAAGTGACGCACCTCCGGAGGATCCCCCGGAGAAACCCCGGGAAGACCTTCGGAGGTGCGTCACGCAGCGTGACGAAACGCCGGCGTCAGCGCTTGGCGCGCAGCCGGGCGGCCTCGTACAGCACGATGCCGGCGGCGACACCGGCGTTCAGCGACTCGGTCTGGCCGGGCATCGGAATCCGCACCCGCAGGTCGCAGGTCTCCGACACAAGCCGGGACAGGCCCTTGCCCTCGGAGCCGGCCACGATCACCACGGGGCCGGTCAGCGCGTCCAGCTCGCCGATCTCGGCCTCGCCGTCGGCTGCCAGGCCGACCACCATCAGGCCGGCCTTCTGGTAGGCCTCCAGCGCGCGGGTCAGGTTGGTGGCGCGGGCCACGGGCAGCCGGGCCGCCGCACCGGAGGAGGTCTTCCAGGCGCCGGCGGTCATACCGGCCGCGCGGCGCTCGGGGATGACCACGCCGTGCGCGCCGAACGCGGCGGCGGACCGGACCACGGCGCCCAGGTTGCGGGAGTCGGTGACGCCGTCCAGCGCCATGATCAGCGCGTCCTGCCCGGTGTTGGCCGCCTCCTCCAGCAGGTCGTCGGGGTGCGCGTACTCGTACGGCGGGACCTGGAGCACCAGGCCCTGGTGGTTCAGGCCGCCGGTCATCTGGTCCAGCTGCGGGCGCGGGGCCTCCATCAGCGGGATGCCGCGCTCGTTGGCGGCCTGGAAGGCGTCGCGGACGCGGTCGTCGGTGTCGATGAACTGCTGCACGTACAGCGCGGTCGCGGGCACGCCGCCCTGCAGCGCCTCGACCACCGAGTTGCGGCCCACCACCAGCTCGGCTGCGCCCGCGCCACCGCGGCCGCTGCGCGGGCCGCCGGAGCGGCGCATGCCGGCCCGGGACTTGGCGTCGCGCTCACGCTTCAGCGCCGCGTTGGCGGCGCGCTGCTTGGGGTGTCCCTTGCGCTCCTCGCCGCGCGGCGTCGGGCCCTTGCCCTGCAGTGCCTTCCGGCTGTGGCCGCCGGTACCGACACTCGCGCCCTTCTTCGACCCGGGGTTGCGGCGGTTCCTGCGCTGGCTGTTGCCGGCCATGGCTGTACTTCCTGTCTCTGCGTCTGCTTCGTGCGTGGGGGCCGCACCCATACAAAGGTACGGCCCCCATGCGCCCCGAGGGGCTACTGGTTGATCGTCCAGCGCGGGCCGGACGGGGTGTCCTCGATCGCCAGCCCGGCCCGGCCGAGCTGGTCGCGGATGGCGTCCGCGGTGGCGAAGTCCTTGCGTTCACGGGCCGCCTGGCGCTGTTCCAGGACCAGCTTGACCAGCGAGTCGACCACGCCGGTGAGCTCCTCGCCCTGGCTGCCGCCGCCGGCCCAGAAGTCGTCCAGCGGGTCGAGGCCGAGCACGCCGAGCATCGCCCGGACCTCGGCGAGCCGGGCCGCGGTGGACTCCTTGTCGTCCGCGCCGAGCGCGCTGTTGCCCTGCCGGACGGCGGTGTGCACCACGGCGAGGGCCTGCGGCACGCCCAGGTCGTCGTCCATCGCCTCGGCGAACGCCAGCGGCACCTCGGGCGCGGCGTCGACCGCGCCGCAGCGCTCGACGGCGCGCTCGATGAAGCCCTCGATCCGCTGGAACGCGGTCTCGGCGTCGCGCAGCGACTCCTCGCTGTACTCGATCATCGAGCGGTAGTGCGGGCCGGCCAGGTAGTAGCGCAGCACGATCGGCCGCCAGCGCTGCACCATCTCGGAGACCAGCACCGAGTTGCCCAGCGACTTGGACATCTTCTCGCCGCTCATGGTGACCCAGGCGTTGTGCACCCAGAAGTTGGCGAAGTCGTCGCCGTACGCCTTGGACTGGGCGATCTCGTTCTCGTGGTGCGGGAAGATCAGGTCCAGCCCGCCGCCGTGGATGTCGAACGAGCTGCCCAGGTACTTGTGCACCATCGCCGAGCACTCCAGGTGCCAGCCGGGACGGCCGCGGCCCCACGGGGTGTCCCAGCTCGGCTCGCCGGGCTTGGCGGCCTTCCACATGGCGAAGTCGCGCGCGTCGCGCTTGCCGGTCTCGTTGTCGCCGGAGGGCTGCCGCAGGTTCTCCAACTCCTGGTTGGAGAGCGCCAGGTAGTCCGGGTACGTGGTGACCGCGAAGTAGACGTTGCCGTCCGCCTCGTACGCGTGGCCGCGCTCGATCAGGCCCTGCATCATCTCGATCATCTCCGGCACATGGCCGGTGGCCCGCGGCTCCGCGCTCGGCGGCAGGCAGCCGAGGGCGTCGTAACCCTCGTTGAACGCCCGCTCGTTGGCGTGCGCGATCTTCCACCACTCGGTGGACTGCTCGCGCCCCTTGGCGATCACCTTGTCGTCGATGTCGGTGACGTTGCGGACGAAGGTGACCTCGTAGCCGCGGTAGCGGAACCACCGCTGCATCACGTCGAAGTTGAGTCCCGACCGGATGTGCCCGATGTGCGGGGGCGCCTGGACGGTGGCACCGCACAGGTAGATCGAGACACAGCCCGGCACCAGCGGGACGAAGTCGCGTACCTGGCGGGTCATGGTGTCGTACAGGCGAAGGCTCACAGCGTCCAGAGTAGTGGGCGGCGGGGGGTGCCCCGCCACCTTCCGCCTACTCGGCTCGATTCGGTGTCAGACGTGGTTGACGACCTTGCGCGGGCTGAGCCGCACCACCACCCGCACCGCGTCCGGCTCGTCCCACGCGTAGTCCTGGCCCCGGTACTTCTGCGCCAGTTCGTTGATCAGCTCCCGGCCGCCCTCGGTGGTCATGGTGACCTCGCCGCGCGCCTCGAAGTACTGGTAGGGGCTGTCCGACGGGTTGACCAGCAGGGTGATCCGCGGGTCGCGGACCAGGTTGAGGTGCTTGCGGCGGCCCTGCACGGTGGAGAACAGGATGTCGTCGCCGTCCCGCTTGACCCACACTACGGAGGACTGCGGGCTGCCGTCCGGCTGGATCGTCGAGACCACCGCGAAGCTCTTCGTGTCCAGCAGCGCCTTCACGCCGTCGGCGAGTTCCACGCCCATGATTCCTCCTGTGACCGAGAAGTGACGCACCGTCAGTCCAGGCTAGGCGGACGGCCGTTCATAGACCAGCGCCGTGGCGATCGCGGCGAGTCCCTCGGCCCGGCCGGTCAGGCCCAGGCCGTCGGTGGTGGTGCCGGAGACCGACACCGGCGCGCCGACCGCCGCGGACAGCGCCGCCTGCGCCTCGGCCCGGCGCTTGCCGATCTTCGGACGGACGCCGATCACCTGGATCGCCACGTTGCCGATCTCGAACCCGGCCTCCCGCACCAGCCGGGCGGCCTCGCCGAGCAGCGCCACGCCGGCCGCGCCCGCCCACTCGGGGCGGTCGGTGCCGAAGTGCGCGCCCAGGTCGCCGATCCCGGCGGCGGAGAACAGCGCGTCGCAGGCGGCGTGCGCGGCCACATCGGCGTCCGAGTGCCCGGCCAGGCCGGTCTCGCCCGGCCAGTCCAGCCCGGCCACCCGCAGCGGCCGGCCGGCCTCGAAGGCGTGCACGTCGGTGCCGATGCCGATCCGCGGCAGGATCGGGATGGTGGTCTCAGTAGGCATCGGTGGCCCTCCGGCGGGCGAGTACGGCCTCGGCGAGCACGAGGTCCAGCGGACGGGTGACCTTGAACGCCTCCTCGTGGCCGGGCACCACGACCACCCGGCCGCCGAAGCGCTCGATCAGCCCGGCATCGTCGGTCACCTCGACGGCCTCGGCGACGGCCCTCTCGTGCGCCGCGACCAGACCGGCCAGATCGAAGCCCTGCGGGGTCTGCACGGCGCGCAGCGTGGAGCGGTCGGGCGTGTCCAGCACCGGCTCGGGGCCGGCCGGCTGCGGCTCGACCCGCTTGACGGTGTCGGCCAGCGGCACCGCCGGCACCACCGCCTCGGCGCCGGCCCGGACGGCGGCGGCCACCGCGTCCACCACCTCGACGGGGACCAGCGGGCGGGCCGCGTCGTGCACCAGCACCACCCGGGTGCCGGCCGGGATCGCGGCCAGGCCGAGCCGCACCGACTCCTGCCGGCTGGCGCCGCCGGGCACCACCCGGACGTCCTTGCCGTCCAGGCCGTGGCTGTCGAGCAGCGCGACGACCTCCGCCACGCCGTTCGGCGGCGCGCACACCACCACCAGGCCGACCGCCCGGCTGCGGGCCAGTGCCCGGACCGCGTGCACCAGCAGCGGCACGCCGCCGAGTTCGCGCAGCGCCTTGGGGGCGCCGGGGCCGAGTCGCTCGCCGCGTCCGGCGGCCGGGACGACCGCTGCCGCGAGCTGTGCTGAGGCGTTCAGGTTTGGCTCCTTGGTCGCGATGGGTATGGCCCGTGCCGAACGCGGATTCGCGAGCGGGCAGGCCCCCTTCCTGACTGCACGTTAGTGGAACCGCGCCGTCCCTTCCGCCACTGTTTCGCCGTGCCGTTCCCCTTCCGGGCCTTCCGGGCATGGCGAAGCGCCCGAGGCGCCCTTTCGGGTGCCATCGGGCGCTACGTCGAGCCGAGTTGCGCTCGAAGCCGTCTCCGTTGTGCCGAGGCCGTCTCCGGGGCCTTCGGCCTCAGGAGGCGAGGACCTCGTCGAGCAGCGTCTCGGCCTTGTCCTCGTTGGTGTTCTCGGCGAGCGCGAGCTCGCTGACCAGGATCTGGCGCGCCTTGGCGAGCATTCGCTTCTCGCCGGCGGACAGGCCGCGCTCACGCTCGCGGCGCCACAGGTCGCGGACCACCTCGGCGACCTTGATCACGTCGCCGGACGCGAGCTTCTCCAGGTTCGCCTTGTAACGGCGCGACCAGTTGGTGGGTTCTTCGGTGTACGGCGCGCGAAGCACCTCGAAGACGCGGTCCAGGCCCTCCTGGCCCACCACGTCGCGGACACCGACGAACTCGGCGTTCTCCGCGGGAACGCGAAGAGTCAGATCTCCCTGCTGCACCTTCAGCACCAGGTAGGTCTTGTCCACACCTTTGATCTGGCGAGTTTCGATGGCCTCGATCAGCGCAGCCCCGTGATGGGGGTAGACCACCGTGTCGCCAACCTTGAACGTCATGTGACAGGACCCCTTCCGTGGCTTTCCAGAATAACACGCTTTTCGGCTGACCCGAAGGGCGTTTTCGCAGGTCAGGGCGGGTCCCAGGGCTTGACAACCACCCCCGTCGCATGCTGCGACCGGTGTTCGACGGGGGCTTCTCGCAGGTCGGAGGCGGTCTGACCAGGGCGGTCAAACCTCTGGTCACACTCCCGAAACCATGATTGGATCTTGAGTTTTTGCCCCCGACTCGCCGAGCCGCCCGGATCGTGATCGGACCGCGACACGGGGCCACCCCGTGAGAGCCGGATATATGTGGTCGGTAGTGTGGCCTTCGACCACCGACCGTGATCCCCTCTTCCGTGGATCGTCCCCACCAAGGAGAAGTCGCCGCCGTGAGCCGGAGCCTTCGACGCGGCGCTGCCGCCGCCCTCGTCCTCGCCGCGATCGTCCCGCTGTCCGCCTGTGCGGCGGGCAACGACGCGGACACGCTGCAGATCAAGCCGGACAATGCAGCGGCCTCGATCGACAACTCGGCCAAGCTCAACAACATCGTCGTGGTCGCCCCCGAGGGCTCGGCCGGCGAGTACACGGGCCCGCTCGCGGTCACCGCGAACATCGCCAACCCCGCGCCGAAGGACGACCTGGTGCTGACCGGGATCAAGGTCGGCGGCACCGCTGCCCAGCTGACCGACGAGCACGGCGCGCAGGTCTCGCAGATCGTCATCCACGCCGGTGAGTCGGTGCTGCTGGGCGGCCCGAACGGCGGTGCGGGCGCCCAGGTGTCGAGCGCCAAGGTCTCGGTCGGCGGCTACACCGACACCACCTTCAGCTTCAAGAACGCCGGCGACGCCACCGCCAACGCCAACGTGCAGCCGGCCGCCGGCTACTACCAGGGCTTCGGTCCGCAGTCGAAGTCCTCGGCGTCGCCCGCCGTCACCGCCTCCCCGGGCGCGGTCCCGTCGGCGTCCCCGACCGGTGCCGCCGGCGCCCCGGCCGGCAGCCCGTCGCCGTCCGCGCACTGACACCGGACAGCATCACGAAGGGGCCCCGCCGCGGCGGGGCCCCTTCGTGGTGTGTCGCGGACGCGCCCTACGGCGCGGAGCCGGCCTACGGCTCGAACTTGTAGCCCAGGCCGCGGACGGTGACCAGGTAGCGCGGCGCGCCCGGGTCGGGCTCGATCTTCGCCCGCAGGCGCTTGACGTGGACGTCCAGGGTCTTGGTGTCGCCGACGTAGTCCGCGCCCCACACCCGGTCGATCAGCTGCATCCGGGTGAGCACCCGGCCGGCGTTGCGCAGCAGCATCTCCAGCAGGTCGAACTCCTTCAGCGGCAGGTCGACCTTGGCGCCGTCCACCGTCACCACGTGCCGGTCGACGTCCATCCGGACCGGGCCGGCCTCCAGCGCGCCGGGGGCGGCGGCGCCGTCGCCGTTCGCGTCCTCGCCGCGGCGGCGGAGCACCGCGCGGATCCGGGCGACCAGCTCGCGGGTGGAGTAGGGCTTGGTGACGTAGTCGTCCGCTCCTATCTCCAGCCCGACGACCTTGTCGATCTCGCTGTCCTTGGCGGTGACCATGATCACCGGAACGTTGGAGCGGACCCGCAGCTGGCGGCAGACCTCGGTGCCGGGCAGGCCCGGCAGCATCAGGTCGAGCAGCACGAGGTCGGCTCCGTTGCGCTCGAACTGCTCCAGCGCGTCGGGCCCGGTGGCGGCGATCGCCACCTCGAAGCCCTCCTTGCGGAGCATGTACGACAGGGCGTCGCTGAACGACTCCTCGTCCTCGACCACCAGTACACGGGTCACGATCGGGCCTCCGGGGCAGGATGTGTGGGTGCTGCAGAGGATGCGCGGTCCTCGACCGGGGCCTGCCCGGCGGGGAGCCGCAGTGTGAAGGTGGAACCCTGGCCCTCGACGCTCCACACCGACACGGTGCCGCGGTGCGAGGCGGCGACATGCTTGACGATGGACAGGCCGAGGCCGGTTCCACCGGTGAGGCGGGAGCGGGCGGGGTCCACCCGGTAGAAGCGTTCGAAGATCCGCTCGCGGTCCTTCTCCGAGATGCCGATGCCCTGGTCGGTCACCGAGATCTCGATCAGCTCGCCGTCCGCCTCGCCCAGCGCTGCGGCGCTGGAGATCCGGCGGGTGGCGATCGCCACCCTGGTGCGCGGCGGGCTGTAGTTCACCGCGTTCTCCACCAGGTTGCCGAGTGCGGCGGCCAGTTGGCCGCGGTTGCCGACCAGGTACAGGCCGGTGGTGCCGCCTGCGGCGATGACGATCTGCTTGGCGGCGGCGGTCTGCCGGCAGCGGTCGATCGCCTCGGCGATCAGCTCGTCCACCGAGACCGGCTCCGGGTCGACCTTCAAGCGGTCGTCCTGGACCCGGGAGAGGTCGATGATCTCCTGGACCAGGCTGGCCAGCCTGGTCGCCTCGACCTGCATCCGGCCGGCGAAGCGCTGCACCGCCTCCGGGTCGTCGGCGGCGTCGGCGACCGCCTCGGAGAGCAGCGAGAGCGCGCCGACCGGGGTCTTCAGCTCGTGCGAGACGTTCGCCACGAAGTCGCGGCGGATCGCCTCGATCCGGCGGCGCTCGGTGCGGTCCTCGACCAGGACCAGCACCAGCCGGGAGCCCAGCGGGGCGACCCGGACCGAGACCGCCAGCGGTTCGGCGGCCCGGGCGGAGGCGCCGGGGCGGGTGAGCTCCAGCTCGATCTGCCGGATCTCACCGTCCCGGCGGGTGGAGCGGGCCAGCGAGAGCATCGGTTCGACAGCCACCTTGCCGCCGCGGACCAGGCCCATCGCGTAGGCGGCGGAGGAGGCCTTGACCACCTCGTCGCCGTCGCCGAGCACGATCGCGCAGGAGCGCAGCACCGAGAGCACGGTGTCCACGCCCGGCGGCAGGGCCGGTTCCTGAAGGGGCTCCGGCCCCGTATTCCTGCTGCTGCCGTTGCTTCCCCGGTTCTGCTCGCGCTCGCTCCAGCGGAAGGCGATGGAGGCGGTGAGGCCGACGCCGAGCCCGGCTATGGCGCAGGCAGCGGCGGCGGCCACGTTCACGTCCATGCCTGCCAGCGTAAATGGTGCTCGGGCGAGCTCCGTAAGGGTGCGATCAAGGCATCGGCCGGGCGTTGCCGAGAATTCACCTTCACGATGCTGCTGATTCACCGCTGAGGCCGCAGGGGGTCGCCCGAACGGACAAGTCTGGGCCGTGCAAGCCCGTGTGGGCGGTGACGCGGCTACCATTCGCGCCACCAGCAGCGGCCGTCCGTTCGGTCGGCCCCGCATCGGGCCGCCCGGTGCGGGGCGTCCGGTCGGCACCGCCACCGACACCGGTACTGGAGGAGAAGAGCGCAATGCGCGACGCGTACCACGAGGAACTCGACTCGATCAGCGACGGCCTGGTCGAGATGGCCCGCCTGGTCGGCTCGGCGATGGGACGGGCCACCACCGCACTGCTGGACGCGGACCTGGAGCTGGCGGAGAGCGTGATCGCCGCCGACGAGAAGGTCAACAACCTGCACCACGACCTGGAGAACCGGGCCATCGACCTGCTGGCCCGCCAGCAGCCGGTCGCCACCGATCTGCGGATCGTGGTCACCTCGCTGCGGATGAGCTCCGACCTGGAGCGCTGCGGCGACCTGGCCCGGCACGTCGCCAAGGTCGCCCGGCTGCGCTACCCGGAGACCGCCGTCCCGAACGACCTGCACCCGATCGTGCTGGAGATGGGGCAGCTCGCGCAGCGCCTGGTGGCCAAGGCCGGCCTGGTGATCGCCACCAAGGACGTGGACAAGGCGCTGGAGCTGGAGGCGGACGACGACGCGATCGACGCGCTGCACCGCGAGCTGTTCTCGCACCTGCTGGACGACCGCTGGCACCACGGCATCGAGACCGCGGTGGACGTCACCCTGGTCGGCCGGTACTACGAGCGGTTCGCCGACCATGCGGTGTCGGTCGCCAAGCGCGTGGTGTTCCTGGTCACGGGCGAGCACGTGGACGAGTTCATCGCCGCCGCGGACTCGGCCGAGTAAACCTTTCTCCAGTGCGCCCCCAGGGGGCGCACGCCGCGCGAACTGTCCACCCCCGCACGCCCGTTGACGGTACGTCGGGCTGCCGTTTCACTCGAAGGGACGGGCGTCCACCGGGCTGCCCGGCTCCGCCCGGACGAGGAGGCTGCAGCGCGATGAAGACGACCGGCAACCCGACCACTCCCCCGCCGAGCCCACTCGCCCCGACCGCCGCCAAGCTGCTGCCGGTCCTCGCCGCGGGCTGCGGCTGCGGCCCGGGCTGCGGCTGCGGCTGCCAGTCCGGCGCGCCCTGCCAGTGCGGCGGCGCGACCGGCGACTGCTGCGGCGGCGGTCACTGACGGCGCGCACAGGGGCCGGGCACCCGTCGGTGCCCGGCCCTCGTGCGTGTCGGCGTGTGCCCGCGCGCGCCCGCGCGCGCTCATACGTGCCGGCGTGTGCCCGTGCGTGTTCGTGCGTGCTCGTGCGTCAGAAGGTGACGTCCATGCACTGGTAGAACGCGTTGCCGGTGTCGGCGATGTCCCAGACCGCCAGGATCACCTGGTGGCCGGTCAGGCCGGACGGCAGCGTGGCGGTGTGGCTGAGGGTGGCCGGGGGCTCCTTGCCGCCGTAGGGCACGGTCAGGATCGGGGTCGGGTTCAGGTTCGCCCGGGTGATCTTGGTGGTGGCGTCGTAGCCCGGCTTGGTGATGAAGTACCGGAACTGCGTGGTGGCGTGCCGGGCCTCGAAGGTCCAGGTCAGGGTGAGCTGCTGACCGGCGGTCACCTTGGTGGTCGGCCAGCCGCCGCTGCGCGGGTCGTCCAGCTGGGCCCAGCGGGCGTCACCGCCGGCGCACAGCGTGCCGTCGGCCGGCCCCTGCGCCGGGAAGCCCTTCGGGCCCTCGACGCTCTGCGGCTCCCACTGGATGTCGCCGCACTTCTTCACCACGCCCGCGCCGCACAGGCCGGCCCGGCTCGGCGGGGTGGTGATGTACCCGTGCGAGCTGGCGGGGATCGCCGTCGCCAGGGTCGCTGCGGCGGCCGCGATGCCGACCGCCAGGATGTTGCGCTTGCGCATGGTGCTCCTCCGTGGGGGTGGATGGAGTACATGCACGGGCAGGCGCGGGACCGCGTGGGGGTTGCGGCCAGCTTTGGCATGCCCGCGCTGACATTGACCACCACGCTAGAAGCCCCCACCGACCCCCGTCAATGGTCTGAACCATTCTTCGTGGTCTGAACCACTCGCCCCCGCCCGGCAGTTGACGCACCCGCCCCCGGGCCGCCTGAAATACCCCATTCAGGCGGGCGCCGACGATGCCGGACGCCGGGCAGGTCGCCAACCGTCAGTCGAGGCCCTCGACAATGCGGAAGTCGCGCTCGACGGCGTCGGAGAGCACGGCCAGCGCCTCCTGATAGGCGTCGCTCTCGCGGGCCGCGACGGCCTGTTCGAAGCTGTCGAACTCGATCAGGATGGTGCGCTCGACGATCCCGGCCTCGTAGGCGACGACCCGGCCGTCACGGGCGAGGAGCCGCCCGCCCCCGGCCCGGACGGCCGGACCGGCCAGCTCGTTGTAGGCGGCCAGCTTCTCGGCGTCGAAAACGGCGCGGTAGACACTGACCCAATAGCCTTTCGGCACGGAATCCCCCGGTGTTCGTAAGAGCACATCCGAGCCCGAATATAGAAGGCACTCGCGGTCGGCATCGCGGAACAGCCGATTTCCGCGCCTGATCAGGTCGGGTCCGGCCACGGCCGTCGAAACGACGGCGTCCCGGCGCGAAGGCCTGCGGCCCGCAGCCGGCCCGGCACCGACAACGGCCCCTCTCCCGCGCCGAAAGCGCAGGTGAGGGGCCGTTGTGCCGTGGGGCTTACTTCTTGCCCTGGTTCTTGACCGCCTCGATGGCGGCGGCGGCGGCCTCCGGGTCGAGGTAGCGGCCGCCGGGGTTGACCGGCTTGAAGTCGGCGTCGAGCTCGTAGACGAGCGGGATGCCGGTGGGGATGTTGAGGCCGGCGATGGCCTCGTCGGAGATGCCGTCGAGGTGCTTGACCAGGGCGCGCAGGCTGTTGCCGTGGGCGGTCACCAGGACGGTCTTGTCGGCGGCCAGGTCCGGCACGATGGCGTCGTACCAGTAGGGCAGCATGCGCTCGACGACGTCCTTGAGGCACTCGGTGCGCGGGCGCAGCTCGGAGGGGATCTCGGCGTAGCGCGGGTCGTCGGCCTGCGAGTACTCGGCGTCGTCGGCGAGGGCGGGCGGCGGGGTGTCGTAGGAGCGGCGCCAGAGCTGGAACTGCTCCTCGCCGAACTCGGCGAGGGTCTGGGCCTTGTCCTTGCCCTGCAGGGCGCCGTAGTGGCGCTCGTTCAGGCGCCAGCTGCGGCGGACCGGGATCCAGTGGCGGTCGGCCTTGTCGAGGGCGATCTGCGAGGTGCGGATGGCACGGCGCAGCAGCGAGGTGTGGAGCACGTCCGGCAGCAGGCCCTCGGCGAGCAGCAGTTCACCGCCGCGGGCCGCCTCCTTCTCGCCCTTCTCGTTGAGGTCGACGTCGACCCATCCCGTGAAGAGGTTCTTCTGGTTCCACTGGCTCTCGCCGTGGCGGAGCAGGATCAAGCGGTAGGTCGTGTCAGCCATGGGGCCAGCTTAGTGGAGGGGAAATTCGCTGGCCGGGCTGTCCACGTGCGTCGTAATGTGCGTTCCGCAGTTACGCCGCTTACTGTTTCGTCGCCCCTGGGAGCCCCCATGTTCCTCGCCCGCCTGGTGTCCGAAGTACGCAGGGCGGGCGGTGGGCTACCGCGCCAGTTCTGGTGGCTGTGGACGTCGACGCTGGTGAACCGGCTCGGCGGCTTCGTGGTCACGTTCCTGGCGCTCTATCTGACGCACGAGCGGGGCTATTCGGCGTCGTACGCGGGCCTGGTGGCGGGCCTGTTCGGGCTGGGTTCGGCGATCGCGGCGGTCGGCGCCGGGGTGCTGACCGACCGGCTCGGGCGGCGGCCCACGCTGCTGGTGGCGCAGGTGTCGACGGCGGTGTTCACGGCGGTGCTGGGCTTCACGGACGGCCAGGTGGCGATCGCCGCGGTGGCGTTCCTGGTCGGCCTGGCGAACAACGCCTCCCGCCCCGCGGTCTCGGCGATGATCGCCGACCTGGTGCCGGCCGCCGACCGGACCCGGGCGTACTCGCTGAACTACTGGGCGATCAACATCGGCTTCGGCGCCTCGGCCGCGGTGGCCGGCCTGATCGCGGTGCACGGCTATCTCCTGCTGTTCCTGCTGGACGCGCTGACCACCCTGCTGTGCGCGGTGGTGGTGTTCGTGAAGGTCCCCGAGACGCTGTCGCAGGCGGCCGCGGAGGCCGCCGACGAGCCGTCGGCCCCGGCGGTCGGCCTGGGCGCGGTGTTCCGCAACGGCCCGTTCATGGCGGTGGTCGGGGTGAACCTGCTGCTGGCGCTGGTGTTCCAGCAGGGCTCGACCACGCTGGCGGTCGACATGGGGCAGCACGGTGTCTCGACCGAGCAGTACGGCCTGGTGGTCAGCCTCAACGGGGTGCTGATCGTTTTGCTCCAGCTCCCGCTGACCCGGCTGATGGAGGGCCGCAGCCGCACCGCGCTGCTGGTGGTGAGCGCGCTGCTGACCGGCTGGGGCTTCGGCCTGACGGCGGTGGCGGACTCCTCGGTCGCGATGTACGCGCTGGCGGTGGGGATCTGGACGGTCGGCGAGATCATGAACGCGCCGACCATGATGGCGCTGGTCGCCGAGCACTCCCCGGCCCGGGCCCGCGGCCGTTACCAGGGCGTGTACTCGCTGTCCTGGTCGCTGGCGTCCTTCGTCGGCCCGGCGGGCGGCGGCCTGCTGCTGCAGTACGGGGGCGGCTGGGCGCTGTGGGGCGCCTGCGCCGTCGCGGGCACCCTGGCGGCCGTCGCGTACGTGCCGATCGCCCGCCGTTCGCCGCAGCCCGCCGAGGTGGTGGCGCAGACCGCGGAGCCGGCCGTCGTGACGGTCTGACGGGCGCCCAGCCGGTCGGGTCGCCGCCGCCGCACCGCCGCAGTCGGTCGGCGTGACGGTCTGACGGTTTGACCGTTTGACGGTCTGGCGAGCGCTCAGGAGGCTGCGCCGCCGCCTTCGCCCCGGCGCAGCCGCACCCACGAGTCGTGCTCGTCGTCCAGGATCCGCCGGTGCTCCTCCACCAGCGCCGTCACCCGCTCGGGATCGGGCACGTCGTCGCCGTACTCGGCCTTCAGCAGGGCGAGGCGGCGGCGCAGCGAGCTCAGCCGGTGGACGGTTTCGACGCGCTGGATCCACAGGGTCCGGTGTCCGAAGAACGCCGCCCAGGCGGCCAGTACGGTGACCAGCGCGCCGCAGACCAGTGCGGCGTCGGCCAGCCGGTCGGCGAGCGTCCCGCCGACCTTGACGCCGAGCAGCACGGTGATCAGGGCGGACAGGCCGACGGTGGACAGTTGGAGGGTCAGGGCCCGTCGCCGGTCCCGGTCGCGGCGGCGGCGGCGCTCCACCAGCCCGGTGTCGAGCTCGGCCTCCAGCCAGGCCAACGTCCGTTGTGCGGCGGCATGTTCGGCATCCATCGGCGCCCTCCCCGGACGGGAGGATACCGGGCTCAGCTGTCGGCGGGAGGGGTCTCGCTCGCCAGGTGCGCGAAGGCGGCGAGGTTGCGGGTGGACTCGCCGCGCTTGGTGCGCCACTCCCACTCGCGGCGGATCGCGGTGGCGAAGCCCAGCTCCAGCAGGGTGTTGAACGGCTCGTCGGCGTTCTCCAGCACGGTGCCCAGCAGCCGGTCCACCGAGTCGGCGGTCAGTGCCTCCAGCGGCAGCCGGCCGACCAGGTAGACGTCGCCGAGCCGGTCGATGGCGTAGGCCACGCCGTACAGGCGGGTGTTGCGCTCCAGCAGCCAGCGGTACACGCCCTCGTGGTTCTCGTCCGGGCGGCGGATCACGAAGGCGTTCACCGACAGCGTGTGGTCGCCGACCCGCAGCGCGCAGGCGGTGGACAGCTTGCGGGTGCCGGGCAGCGTGGCGACCAGCGTGTACGGGTCGGTGGCGGCCGGCTCCCAGGCCACACCGGCCTCGTCGAGCGCGGCACGGAGGAGGGGAAGTGCGTCGTCCTTGGCGGCCATGCCCCCACGCTAACCGGCTGCCCGCCCGGACGGGGTGTCGCCCCGGTCACGCCGGGGCGACGGAATGACCCGCCGTCAGGACCGGTGCGCCCGGCGGGCCGCCTCGGTCGGGCTCCCGGCCATCGCGCCCGCGTACACCTCCGCGGTGGAGCCGGCCGCCGTCAGCCAGCCGAACGCCGCCGCGTGCCGGGCCGCCGCCGCACCGCGGGTGCCGGCCAGCGCCGGGTCGGTGACGTACGGCAGCAGCGCCTGCGCCCAGGCGTCGGGGTCGTGGCCGGGCACCAGGGTGCCGGTGACGCCGTCGCGGACCGCGACCGGCAGCCCGCCGACCGCGGCCGCCACCACGGGGGTGCCGCAGGCCTGCGCCTCCAGGGCGACCAGGCCGAACGACTCGCTGTGCGAGGGCATCACCAGGGCGGTCGCCGCGCGGTACCAGTCGGCCAGCTGCTGCTGGCCGACCGGCGGGTGGAACCGCACCACGTCGTTGATGCCGAGCTGCGCGGCCAGCTTGTGCAGGCTCTCGGGGCGGGCCAGGCCGGTGCCGGACGGGCCGCCGACCACCGGGACGACCAGCCGCTCGCGCAGGTCCGGGCGGCGCTCCAGCAGCCGGGCGACCGCCTTGAGCAGCACGTCCGGTGCCTTCAGCGGCTGTATCCGGCCGGCGAACAGCAGCACCGCGGCGTCCTGCGGCAGGCCGAGCCGGTGGCGGGCCGCGGCCCGTTCGGCGGGCCGGAACACCTCCAGGTTCACCCCCGGGTGCACCACGGCCAGCTGCTCGGGGCGCGCCGCGTAGTGGTGGGCCAGCTCGGCGGCCTCCTCGGCGGTGTTGGCGATCAGCCGGTCGGCCGCGCCGACCACCTGGGTCTCGCCGATCACCCGGGCGGCCGGCTCCGGGGTGTCGCCCTCGGCGAGCGCCGCGTTCTTCACCTTCGCCATGGTGTGCATGGTGTGCACCAGCGGCACGCCCCAGCGTTCCGCCGCCAGCCAGCCGACCTGGCCGGACAGCCAGTAGTGCGAGTGCACCAGGTCGTAGTACCCGGCGCGGTGGCCGGCCTCGGTGCGCAGCACGCCGTGGGTGAACGCGCACAGCTGGGCGGGCAGGTCCTCCTTGAACAGGCCTTCGAACGGACCGGCCGTGACGTGCCGCACCAGCACGCCGGGGGCGAGCTGCACGGTCGGCGCGTCGTCGGAGCTGACCGCCCGGGTGAACACCTCGACCTCGATGTCGAGGTCGGCGAGGCGCTTGGCCAGCTCGACGATGTACACGTTCATGCCGCCGGCGTCGCCGGTGCCGGGCTGGTGCAGCGGCGAGGTGTGGACGCTCAGCATCGCGATCCGGCGGGGGCGGCGCGGGAGCACGGGGGCTGCGGTCGACCGCGACTCCCCGCGGGGCATGCGGACGAGGTGGTGGGTCACCTGCGGAAGCCTCCCTGGGCACTGCCCGTCGCTGCGTCTGTGCTGATGGTGCCGTGTACGGGCCGGTTCCGACCCGTCCACGTGCCGCCGCCCGCGGCCGGGAGCTGCGGGCGGTAGGACGTCAAGGATGCCAACCTCGTCGCCGAGGTCGCGTATTCCCGTCGGCGGACCGGCAGTGTGCGATCGGCTCGCCGGGCGTCGGGATTCCGGTCGGCGGACCGGGGGTCCGAGGACTTTCCGGGCGCTGCGTAGGCTTGGTGACCATGGCCGCAAGCGACACGCCGTCGTCCCGGGGCCGGTCGAGCCGGCCGGTGGGGACGATCACTCGGGGGACGACGAACACCAACCGGCTGCGGCGGATGGACCGCTGGATCGCCTGTACGGCGGGCCGGGCGCTGCGTGCGTCGGCGGCCCCGCCGGTCGCGGTGGACCTCGGGTACGGGGCGGCGCCGTGGACCGCGGTGGAGCTGGCGGCGCGGCTGCGGGCGGTGCGGGCGGACGTCCGGGTGGTGGGCATCGAGATCGACCCGGCGCGGGTGGCGGCGGCGCTGCCGATGGCCGACCCGCCGCTGCTGGAGTTCCGGCGCGGCGGCTTCGAGGTGCCGCTGCCCGACGGCGCGCGGGCGCAGCTGATCCGGGCGGCCAACGTGCTGCGGCAGTACGACGAGGACCAGGTCGCCGAGGTGTGGTCGCGGCTGTGCGGGCGGCTGGCGCCGGACGGGCTGCTGGTGGAGGGCACCTGCGACGAGATCGGGCGGCGGCACGTGTGGGTGGCGCTCGGCCCGGAGGGGCCGCGGACGGTGACCTTCGCGGCCCGGCTGGGGAGCCTGGAGCGCCCCTCGGACCTGGCGGAGCGGCTGCCGAAGGCGCTGATCCACCACAACGTGCCCGGCCGGCCGGTGCACGCCTTCCTGCGGGACTTCGACCGGGCGTGGGCGGCGGCGGCCCCGCTGGGGGCGTTCGGCGCGCGGCAGCGCTGGGTGGCGGCGTGCACGGCGCTGGCCGCGGACTGGCCGCTGCGGGACGTGCCGGCCCGGCGGCGGCAGGGCGAGCTGACGGTGGACTGGGCGGCGCTGGCGCCGCGCTGAGCAGCCGAACTCCCGCTGTCCGGACAGCTGTTCGGCGGTTCACTCGAACGAGTTGTCGATTACCCCTGGCGTGTTGACGCCCTGGCGCGCCACCATGGGAGCGCCCGAGTGCGCCGTCGCGCGCCCCCTGCACGCCCTTCAGCGCCCCTACTCCTTCTGCCCCGCCAGCTCGTCCCGCACTCGCGCGAACACCTCGTACGTCTCGGCACCGAACAGCACGAAACGCACCTCGTCCAGGTCGGGCTCCGCCTCGGCCACGGTCGTCAGGGCGATCCGAGCGGCATCGTCCTCCGGCCAGCCGAAGATCCCGGCGGAGATCGCCGGGAAGGCCACCGTCCGCGCCCCCAGTTCCGTCGCCACCCGAAGGGATTCCCGATAGCAGGAGGCCAGCAGCTCCGCGCGCTGCGGGTAGTCCTCCGCCCGGTAGACCGGCCCCACCGTGTGCACCACCCAGCGCGCCGGGAGCCGGCCCGCGGTGGTCGCCACCGCCCGGCCGGTCGCCAGGCCCTTGCCGTAGTGGGAGGCCCGCAGCTTCCGGCACTCGGCGAGGATCTCCGGCCCGCCCGCCCGGTGGATCGCCCCGTCCACTCCGCCACCACCCAGAAGCGAGCTGTTGGCGGCGTTCACGACGGCGTCCATCCGCTGCTCCGTGATGTCACCCTGCACCAGCGTGATCCGTGTCACCGCTGCTCAACTCCCGTCAACTCCGGTTCCGTGGTGGCGAGAACCCTATGAAGAACCGCCACCGCACGCGTGGCAATAACCACATCGGCGCCGCTCAGGCAAAGAAATCCTCGGAGATCACGTTATGGTCGCGGGAAGCTCCCCGATGCCCGGTGCCACACGGGCACCGTGGACGGACACCGGCCGTTGGCCTGTCGGGGAAAGGAAGGACCGACCGATGCCCGCTACGGGAGACGGGCGGGCACCCGACGCGACCAACGGCGCCGGAACCGCCGCACGCAGTCAGAGCCGGCACGGCGCACACCAGCAGCGCCCGGGCCGAACGACGGGAGCCGCGCCGATACCGCATCCGCGCAGCACGCCGACCGGCGGCGAGCCGGCCCGGACGGCGGCCTTCCGGGTACTGCTGATCGAGGCCGACGGGCCGGAGCACCTGCTGCTCGAGTCGCTCGCCGACGAGCTCGGCGAGCACGCCGAACTGCACCGGGTGGGCGGCATCCGTGACGCGCTGGCCCTGCTGCCGCCACTGCCCGGCAACGCCCGGCGCGGCATCCGCCACCCCGAGTTCCACTGCGTGCTGCTCGACCTCGGCGCTCCCGGCGAACTGCCGCCCGGCAACGACGGCCTGGACGGGCTGCGCGAACTGCTTCAGCGTGCCCCGCACACCGCCGTGGTGGTCCTCACCGACACCGCGGGCGCCGAACTCGGCGCGGCCGCGGTGGCCGCCGGCGCCCAGGACTTCCTGGTCCGACAGGACACCGCCGGCCCGCTGCTGGCCCGCGCGCTGCGCTACGCGGTGGAGCGCAAGCGCGCCGACGAGTCGCAGCGCCGGCTGGTGGAGGCGGAGATCCGCGGCCAGGAGAACGCCCGCCTGCAACGCCACCTGCTGCCCACCCCGCTGTTGGACGGCGCCGGCCTGGCCTTCACCCGCCGCTACCGGCCGGGCCGCCGCCGGGCCCTGCTCGGCGGCGACTTCTACGACGCCGTGCGCACCAAGGACGGCCGGGTGCACGTGGTGATCGGCGACGTCTGCGGCCACGGCCCGGACGAGGCCGCGCTCGGCGTGGCGCTGCGGATAGCGTGGCGCACCCTGGTGTTCGCCGGCCTCAGCGGCCAGCACCTGCTGACCACGCTCCAGCACGTGCTGGAGCACGAACGACGCAGCGACGAGATCTTCGCGACGCTCTGCATGGTGGTGCTGGACCCGCCGGGCGCGGAGGGCGGCGCGGAGGGCGCGGAACTGTTCCTGGCCGGCCACCCCGCGCCGCTGCTGCTCGGTCCGGACGCCGCCCCCGCGCTGCTGCCGTCCGACCAGGCCGGCCCGGCGCTGGGCCTGCTGCCGTGCGACGCCACCCAGTCGGTCTGGCCGGCGCTGCGGCTGGAGCTCGCCCCGGGCTGGCGGCTGCTGCTCTACACCGACGGACTGGTGGAGGGGAAGGTCGGCGCGGGTTCGCCGCGCCTCGGCCAGGAGGGCCTGATCGAGCTGATCGCCGACCACCAGGCCGCCGGGCTGACCCGGGGCCGACTGGTGGACTCGGCGATCGCCGAGGTCGAGGAGCTGAACGGCGGGGCGCTGACCGACGACGTCGCGGTGCTGCTGCTGGAACGCAACCCGTTGCCGGTGATCATGGGCTGACAGCCCGTCGAACCAACCGGCCGGTCCAACCGGCCGGTCCGACCAGCCGGTTCTGCACGACGAAGGGGCGGCCCCGTGCGGGGCCGCCCCTTTTCGTCCGTGCAGGTGTCTCACCAGGGGCCGTACGGCCCGGGGTTGCGACCGCGGCCGCGACCCCGACCGCGGCCGTCGGTGAGCAGCTTGATCGCCGGGCGGACGTCCACCACGTAGACGATCGCCGCGACCAGGCCGGCCAGCGTCAGCAGCCCGGTCATCGGGTTGGCGCCGAACAGCAGGTCCGCGCCCAGCGCCAGGCCGAGCACGATCAGCCAGAACCCCTTGGTCTTCTTGTCGGCCGCACGGTACGCGTCCTCGCGGCGGATCGCCGCGTCCACGAACGCGAACACCTTGTAGCCGATGACCGCCGTCGCCAGCCACCAGAACGGGTTCAGGAGGTCGTAATGCAGGATCTGCACCTGGTGCTCCTCACTCTCTCTTCCATCCTGGCACGGGCACTGCCCGAATCAACGGCCTTCCGCGATGTGCCGTTCCCCGCACTTCTCACTCGGAATCGGCGGCGGCCCTGCGGGCGCGGGCGGGCTTCTTCGCGGCGGGCTTCGACTCGACGGCGGGCTCGTCCACCACGACCTCGGCGAGCACGACCTCCTCGATGTCGGCCTCGACGACCGTGTCGGTCTCCGCCCGGTCGGTGTTCGCGGCGTCCACCACGGTGCGGCCGCGGACCGCGAGCTCGTCGTAGACCTCCTTGGCCTTGACCGCGAACTCCAGCGCCCGGCCGACCTGCTGCATCGCGAACTCCTGCGCCTTGGCCTGGAGTTCCTTCACGTCGGTGGGCAGCGCGGTGACCGCCTCGGTGACCTTGGCCTGCGCCTCGACCAGCCTGCTGCCCGCGTCCTGAAGGGCGGCGGCGGCCTTGTCCTGGGTGCCCTTGCGGTCGGCGGCGAGCGCCTCCAGCTGGCCGGGGACCTCGCGCAGCTTCTCGTAGGCCAGGTCGCCGGCGCCGGCCAGGGCGTACAGCGGGGTGGGGTCGGTGAGGGTCTTCTTGAGCTCGTCGCTGATCGGCATGTCGGGTCCTCCGGTCGGGTCACACAGGGTCGGTCGGGTGGGCGGCGGCGGCCGGGCGGGCGGCCTGGTTCTCCTTCAGGAAGGCCTCGTACACCGCCAGCAGGGCCTGCTTCTGCCGCTCGTTGATCTGCGGGTCGGCAAGGATCGCGGCCCGCAGCCCCGGCCCCTGCTCGTCCCGCTCCTCCAGAATCCCGGCCTGTACGTACAGCGTCTCCGCCGAGATCCGCAACGCCTTGGCGATCTGCTGAAGGATCTCCGCGCTGGGCTTGCGCAGCCCGCGCTCGATCTGGCTCAGGTACGGGTTGGACACCCCGGCGGCCTCGGCCAACTGCCGCAGCGAGTACTGCGCGTTCCGCCGCTGCTCCCGGATGTACTCGCCGAGCGAGCCCACGTTCAGTGATGCCATACCGGAAGTCTGCACCCGAGCGCTTGCAGTTGCAAGCAGATTGCTAGCGGGTGCACGCAGCGGCGCCCCGCGACCGGCCGGCGTCCGGGCCGACCCCGGATCCGGGGGGGTCGCGCGGGCCGCTCGCGCCTGCACCGGTCCTCGGGTGCCGGACGCGCGGCTCGGGCACGTGCTGACCGCGGTTCGACACGTCGGCGGGCTGAGGCGGCTCGGCCAGCGCCCCGCCGACCGCGGAGGAGGAGCGCCACGCCACGGTGGCGACCGGCAACCATCCCGGCTCGTGCTCCAGCGGGCACGGTGTCGTGGACGACCGCCCGGGCGCGGATGCAGGCGGACCGTCTGCCCCGCCGGCGGCACCGGTTCAGGGCAGAGCACAGCGCGGCGAGGCGGTGCGGGCCATCAGGCCCCCTGTCGGCCGCGCCGGGGGACGAACGGGTGGCCCCTGGCCGCCACCGCCGTCAGCGCAGTACGCCGACGGCCGGACGCATCCGGGCCAGGGCAGTAACGTCCGCAGCACGACAAAGGGGAGGCGAGATGACGGATCGACAGATCGGCGCGGTGCTGTGCGACCTGGACGGGGTGCTGCGGGTCTGGGGCGAGCTGGGCGAGGTCGATGCGGCGTACGGGCTGCCGCCGGGCACCGTCGCGGGCGCGGCGTTCCGGGACGAGCGGCTGCTGCCGGCCGTTACCGGGCAGGTGACCGACGAGCAGTGGCGGGCCGCCGTCGCGGCGGACCTGGTCGGGGTGTGCGGGTCGACGGTGCGGGCGCGGGAGGTGGTCGCGGCCTGGGGGCGGCAGCCGTCCCGGGTGGATCCGGAGGTGCTGGCGCTGCTCGCCGACGTGCGGCGGGGCGTGCCGGTGGTGCTGGTGTCCAACGGGACCACCCGGCTGGAGGCGGACCTGACCGCGCTCGGGCTGGACGCCGCCTTCGACGCGGTGGTCAACACCGCGCGCCTCGGTGCGGCCAAGCCCGAGGCGCGGGTCTACCTCGCGGCGGCCGAGCGGGTCCGAGTACCGCCGTCCGCCTGCCTGTTCGTCGACGACAGTCAGGGCAACACCGCTGCCGCCGAAGCGCTCGGGATGTCCGGCCACCACTTCCGGGGCGCGGCCGGACTGCGGGCGGCGCTGCGCGGGCACGGGTTGATCTGACCAAAGGGTGGAATGGTCGGCGCGCCGGTTCGACGCATGCCACGATCCGCCGCATGACGATCTTTCAGGCGCACGACGGAACCGCCCTGCACTACGACCAACTCGGCGACGGTGCCCCGCTGGTGGCGATCCCCGGCGGGCCGGGCGCGGATGTCCGCTACCTGGGAACGCTCGGCGGCCTGGACGCGCACCGGCGGCTGATCCGGTTCGATCCGCGCGGCAGCGGCCGGTCCGCCGAGCCCGCCGATCGGGCGAGCTGCGCGTTCGGCACGCAGGTGAAGGACGTGGAGGCGCTGCGCGAGCACCTCGGGCTGGACTCCTTCGACCTGCTCGGCCACTCCGCGGGTGCCCTGACCGCACAGCGCTACGCCGCCGAATTCCCGCACCGGGTACGGTCGCTGGTGCTGGTGACGCCGGTCGGGCGGGGTGCCCGGGAGCCGGACGAGGCGGAGCTCGCGGCGATCCGGGGGGCCCGCTCCGACCAGCCCTGGTACGAGGACGCGACTCGGGCTGCGGCGGCGCTGGCCGCCGGGGAGGGCGATCCGGCGGAGCTGACGGCGCGCATCACCCCGTTCTTCTGGGGCAGTTGGGACGACCGGGCGCGCGCCGCCGCGTTCGATCCGGAGCTGGTTCCGGGTGCGCCGTGGATGCGGGCGGCGTTCTACGAAGGCGCGGGCGAGGCCGCCCCCGTGGCGATGCCGGCGCTGGTGCTGGCGGGCGAGCTGGACGGAATGATCGGCACCGCCCCGGCCCGGCTGGCCGCCACGCTCCACCCGGGGGCCCGGCTGGAGGTGCTGGCGGGCGTGGGGCACCGCCCCTGGGTCGAGAAGCCGGATGAATTCGCCCGGCTGGTAGCCGAGTTCCTGGACTGAGGCGTCAACCGCCTTCCACCAGGCGGCGGCAGCCGGAGGCCAGCAACTCGGCCACATCGCGACCCCGCACTGTGAGGCCGCACTGTGAGGCCGCTCAGGCCGAGACGGCCGAGGGCCGAATCCGGGCGCCCACCAAACGCACCATGCGGGCGGAAGGTGAACTCACCCTGCCGGAGAGCGCCCGGACACCGATCGAGCAGCCAGGCCGAATTCGCCCCGGTGGCACGCGAATCGTCAACTGCCTTCCACCAGACGGCGATAGTCGGAGACCAGCAGCTCTGCGACATCGCGGCCCCGCTCGGTGAGGCCGCTCGGGCCGAGGTGGTCGAGGGCCGGATCCGGGCGCTCACCGGGCGTGTCGGGTGGGCGGAGGGTGAACTCGCCCTGCCAGAAGGTGTCCAGGCACTGGTCGAGCGGGCGGTCGGGGTCGGTGGGGCGGGTCGTCATGGTGTCACTCCCCCACGGCGTCGGCGGACAGGGTGAGCAGTTCGCGCAGCTGTTCGGTGGGCAGTTCGGTCAGCCACTGTTCGCCGACGCCGACCACGGCCTCCGCCAACTCACGCTTGGCCTGGAGTAGTTCGGCGATCCGTTCCTCGACGGTGCCGACGCACACCAGCCGCCGGACCTGGACCTCGCGGTGCTGGCCGATCCGATGGGCGCGGTCGGTGGCCTGGTCCTCGGCGGCGGGGTTCCACCAGCGGTCGAGGTGGATCACCTGGTTGGCGGCGGTCAGGTTGAGTCCCGTTCCGCCGGCCTTCAGCGACAGCAGGAACACCCTTGGCCCGTCCGGGGATTGGAAACGGTCGACGAGTTCCTGCCGGCGCGGCGCGGACAGGCCGCCGTGCAGGTACAGCACCTGGGTGCCGAGACGGCGGCGCAGGTGCGGCTGGAGCAGCGCGCCGAATTCGGCGTACTGGGTGAACACCAGCACCCGGTCGCCCTCCGCCAGGGCCTCCCGGAGCAGCGCGACCAGCCGCTCCACCTTGCCCGACCGGCCGCCCAACGGCGAGTTGTCGTGCAGGAGTTGGGCGGGGTGGTTGCAGACCTGCTTGAGCCGGCCGAGGGCCGCCAGCACGGCGCCCTTGCGCTCCACGCCGCGCACCCCGCCCAGGCGGCGCAGCAGTTCGGCGACCACCGCCTGGTAGAGCCCGGCCTGCTCCGGCGTCAGGTTGCAGCGGACGGTGAACTCCTGTTTGGCGGGCAGCTGTTCGCCGATCTCCGGGTCGCTCTTCAGACGGCGCAGCAGGAACGGCCCGGTGAGCCGCTGGAGCTGCGCGGCGACCTCCCGGTTGCCGGACTGCTCGACCGGTACGGCGTAGCGCTCCTTGAACTGCTCGGCACTGCCGAACAGGCCGGGGTTGGCGAAGTCCAGCACGGCGTGCAGCTCGGCGAGGCGGTTCTCCACGGGCGTGCCGGTGAGCGCGATCCGCGGGCCGGAGCGCAGCGAGCGGATCGCCCGGGACTGCCGGGAGTTGCGGTTCTTGATGTGCTGGGCCTCGTCCGCGACCACCCGCCGCCAGTGGATCCCCCGCAGCGCGGCGGCGTCCCGTTGGAGCACCCCGTAGGTGGTGATCACCAGGTCGGCGGCCGGGTCGGGGGCGCTGCGGTCGGGGCCGTGGTGCAGGTGCACCCGCAGGGTGGGCGCGAAGCGGGCGGCCTCGCGCTGCCAGTTGCCGACCAGCGAGGTCGGGCAGACCAGCAGGACGGGGCCGCGGGCGCCGCGGGTCTGTTCCAGCGCCAGCAGGGCGAGCGTCTGCACGGTCTTGCCGAGGCCCATGTCGTCGGCCAGCACCGCGCCGAGCCCGAGCCGGCCGAGGGCGTCAAGCCAGGCCAACCCCCGTTCCTGGTAAGGGCGCAGAGCACCGGCGAAGCCGGGCGGGGGTGCGGCGCGGCGGGCTCCCGGGAGGCGGCCGAGCCGGCCGGCGAGCAGGTCGCCGAGCGGGCCGTCGGCGTGCACGACGGTGACCGGCAGTCCGTCGACCACCGCGCCGTCGTCCAGCGCGAAACGCAGCAGCGTCGCGGCGTCGAGCTGCGGATCGTCCCGCCGGGCGGCCAGGAACCGCAGGGCGGCGGCGAGTTGGGACGCGTCCACCTCCACCCACTGGCCGCGCAGCCGGACCAGGCCCTGCTGGGCACCCGCGAGCTCCTCCAACTCCTGTTGGGTGAGCGGCTGTTCGCCCACGGCGAGCTGCCAGCGGAAGTCCACCACGGCGTCCCGGTCGGCCTGCGCGGCGCGCTGCACCGAGCCGGGCGCCGGGCCGCTGCGCGCGGTGGCGGCCAGTCCCAGCCGCGGGCGGCGGCGCCACCACGCGGGCAGCAGCACGCCGTACCCGGCGGCGGTCAGCAGCGGGGCGGCGTCCCGCAGGAACGCGAGCGCACCCGCCCGGTCCAGGTCCACGCCGGTGGGCCGGGTGCGGTGCAGCGCGGCGCGCAGGTCCGGGCAGAGCCGGGCAGCGCGGTCGAGTTCGGCGAGGTACGCCTCCACCGGATCCCCGAGGCGGCGGCTCAACGCCGCCGGTCCCGGCCCGTCCGACCAGAGTTCGGCCGCCGGCAGCAGCAGCGACGGCCGGTCCACGGGGCCGACCAGTACGTCCAACCGCCAGGTCTCGTCCGGGACTTCGGCGTCCGGGTCGTCCGGCGCGGTTCCCAGCGGCTCCGCCAACCGGAACGCCAGCCGGACGTCGCCGGTGGGCTGCGTCCCGGCGCACCACGCCGCGAGGCGCTCCACGACGTCGGGGTCGGGCGCGGCGGGGAGGCGAGGGTCGGTGCCGCGGAGGGCTTCCAGCCAGCCCTTCGGCGACTCGGCCGTCGGCGGTGCTTCCAGCGCGGTGCGGGTCTCGTGGTCGGTGAGGGCGTCCAGGACGGCCGTGAACAGCGCGCTGCCGGTGCGCTCGGCGCCGTCCTCGGCGCGGGCGATCGGCGGGCAGCCCGCCGCGAGCGCGGCGGCCTCACGGCCGGCCGGACCGTCGGGTGCGGGACGCCACCGCGCCGCCCACCCGCTCTCCTCCTCGACCAGCGCGGGCAGCACCCGGCCCCGCCCCACCAGCCGCCACGCCAGGTCGTGCACCGCCGTCAGCCACCGCAGCGACGCCCCGTACGCCAGCTCCGCCGTCCGGCCGTCGGACAGCTCGACGGTGGTCCCGGGCCAGACCGGGTCGAACAGCTCGCCCAACAGCTGCGCGGCCTCGGCCCGCTCGAACAGCAGCGCCGGCACCCGCCACGCCTGCAGCGCCAGCCCCTTCGCCGTCGACCCCACCGGGAGTTCGGGGGACGGCGTCGGCCGCGAGCCTAGCGTCGGCAACCGCAGGCTCACCCACCGCTCGGCGCCGCGCGCGGCAAGCCACGCGGGGCCCGCGCCGACAGCCGTGAGCAGCCCCGCCACCTCCGCCGCCGAGCACGCGAACGGGTGCCGCGAGCCCTGCACCGACCGCCCCGTGAACGCCGCCGCGTCCTCCGCCCACACCCCGAGCCGGCCGTCGGCCCGCCACAGCGCGTGCAGGACGTACATGGGGGAGGTCCTCCGGAACGAGGGGTGGGTGGGGGCTCCCACGATAGTTGCGGTCACGAACGCACGTGGGCGCGAACGCAGGCAGGCGCGAGATCGGGGGCACGTGGGGACCTGGGACGGCGACACGGTAACGGCTGACTGCACGAGTCTCTTCGGGAAGCGTCGGCGGGTTCGACGGCCGGTGTGGGCCGCCGGGTCCGCCCGGCGCACCCGGTTTTCCACCGTCGCGGAGGCCCGTCCACAGGCTGGGGAAAACCGGTGCACCCGAGCAGATGGTTCAACTTTGGACTTCATGGTTGAAACTTGAACCAGATCGCGGTACGGTGAAGTCACCAACAAGTTGAAGCCTCAACAACACGGCTTCGACCCTCACCAAGGAGAGAAGCCATGGGCATCTTCAACCGCAGCAAGAACACCGCCACCGCCGTCGCCCCGGCCGCCGCCCAGGGCCCGGACCTGGCCCACCTGACCGGCGACTACAGCATCGACCCGACCCACTCGAAGATCGGCTTCGCGGTCCGGCACGCAATGGTCACCAACGTCCGCGGCGAGTTCACCGAGTACGAGGGCAAGCTGCACCTGGACGGCGCCAACCCGGCCGCCTCCACCGCCGAGCTGGTGATCAAGGTCGCCTCGGTCCACACCAACCAGGCCCAGCGCGACGAGCACCTGCGCACCGGTGACTTCTTCGAGGCCGCCACCTTCCCGGAGATCACCTTCAAGTCGACCTCCGCCGAGCGGATCGACGGCGACACCTACCGGATGCACGGCGACCTGACCATCAAGGGCACCACCCGCCCGGTCGTCCTCGACCTGGAGTTCACCGGCGCGGCCACCGACCTGTACGGCGCCAACCGGGTCGGCTTCGAGGGCGGCACCTCCGTGGACCGCACCTCCTGGGGCCTGACCTACAACGCCGCGCTGGAGACCGGCGGCGTGCTGATCGGCGAGAAGGTCAAGCTGAGCCTGGACATCTCCGCCGTGCGAGCCTCCTGAGACCGCCTGCCCCGGCCGCCCCGCGGCCCCCGGTACCGCCCCCGCCTCCCCCTCGGCGGGGGCGCCGCCGTTTCCGGACCCCGCTTTCCGGCCACCGTCCGCAGCCACCGCTTCCGACCGCCGCTTTCCGGCCGCCGCTTCCGGACCCCGCGTTCCGGCCACCGCCCGCAGCCACCCGGCCCGACCTCTCAGCGCAGCAGCGCAGCGTCCTCCGCAGGCAGCCAGCTCCCCGCCGGACGCGTCAACCAGCCTTCCGCGGCGACGAGTTCGGCCGTCGCCCGGCGCAGCGCGGCCAGCCCGGGGTGGCGCAGTTCGGGCCGGTGCACCAGGCCGACCAGGCTGAGCGGCACCGGGTCGACCAGCGGCCGGGCGATCCCGCCCGGGATGTCCGGCCCGTCCGTGGTGGTGAGGATCGGGCTGCCGTGCCTGGTCAGGTAGCGGGCGAACTCGGTGGCGCCGACCGGCGGCGTGCGGCCGGGCGCGGCGGACAGGCCGTGTTCGGCGAGCAGCCGCAGGCCGAGGTCGGTCCACTCGGCGGTGTCGGGCTGCCCCGCGAACACGTCCACCGGGTGCCCGGCCAGCGCGGCCAGCGGCACGGCGGGCAGCGCGGCCAGCGGGTGTTCGAGCGGCAGGAACACCGCCATCGGCTCCAGCCGCACCGGGGTGTGCGCCAGCCGGGACCGCACGGCGGCCGGCAGTCCGGCGTACCGCCCGAACGAGACGTCCAGCCGGTGCGCCGCCAACTCCTGTGCCGCGGCGGTGAGTCCGCCCAGGTAGCGGGCCAGCAGCTCGGTGTCCGGGCAGCGCCGGCGGGCGGCGGCGAGCACCTTCTCGGCGGTGAGTTCGCGGTCGCCGCCGGGGCTGTTGACGTCCACCAGCAGCGCCCGGGTGTCGCCGAGCGCGGTGATCTCGTCCTGGAGTTCCAGCAGCCGGCGGGCCTTCGGCAGCAGCGCCGCGCCCGTTCCGGTCAACTCGACGCTGCGGGTGGACCGTTGGAACAGCAGGCTGCCGAGCTCCCGTTCCAGCGCCCGGACGTCCCGGCTGACGGCCTGCTGGGCCAGGTGCAGCCGGTCGGCGGCGCGGCCGAAGTGGAGGGTCTCGGCGACGGCGGTGAAGCTGCGCAGCAGGCGGGGGTGGACGTCACGGGGCACGGCGGGAGATTAACAACAGGATCCGGTGAATCGCGCGGATTTAGGTGTTGGACCGCACCCCGCACCCTGTCCGAGGGTGGGGTCATCCCCCTTCCTCTCCCTCGGAGTCGTGCGTTGTCGCTGCCGCTCGCCCGCTACCGCCCGGTGTTCGCCGCGCCGGGCTCCCTCGCGTTCACCCTGGCCGGCCTGCTCGGGCGCCTCGCCCTGGCGATGTGCGGCGTCTCCACCGTGGTGCTGATCGCCGACCGCCGCGGCTCGTACGCGCTGGCCGGCGCGGTCTCCGCGGTCGGGGTGCTGTCCGGGGCGGCGCTGATGCCGCTGCTCGGGCGGCTGGTCGACCGGCTCGGACAGGCCCGGGTCGCCGTCCCCGCCGTGCTCGCCACCGCGCTGCCGACGGGCGCGCTGATGCTGTGCCTGCACTCCGGCGCGCCCGACTGGACGCTGTTCCTGTGCTGGGTGCTGGCCGGCACCAGCCCCAACCTGGGCGGCATGGCCCGGGCCCGCTGGGCGCACCTGCACCGGGCCGACGCCGCGGTGCTGCACCGGGCCAACGCGCTCGAACAGTCCCTGGACGAGCTGTGCTTCATGGCGGGGCCGGTCCTCGGCATGGTGCTGTGCACGACGCTCGCCCCGGAGGCCGGACTGCTCACCGCCTGGGTCCTGGGCACCGTCGGCACCCTGCTGTTCGCCGCCCAGCGCGGCACCGAGCCGCCGCTCGCCGCGCCCGCCCAACACGCCTCCGGCGGAAGGGGGTTGCTCCGCACCCGGGGCTTCCCGGCGCTGCTGGCCGGATTCCTGGCGGCCGGCGTGCTGTTCGGCGCCCAGGAGGTCACCACCCTCGCCTACACCGACGCGCTCGGCCGGCAGTCGGCGGGCGGCGTACTGCTGGCGCTGGTCGCGGCCGGCTCCTGCGCGTCCGGGCTGGCGTTCGGCGCGATCCGGCCGCGCCGCCCGGCCGCGGTCCGACTCGCCTTCGGCGCGGCCGCGATGGCCGCGCTGATGCTGCTCCCCCTGGCCGCCGGCCGCTCCGGGGCGGGCGTGGCGGTGCTCGGCGCGGCCCTGCTGGCCGCCGGCATGGGCACCGCGCCGACCATGATCAGCGGAATGACGCTGGCTCAGGAACTCCAGCCCGCGCACCGCCTGAACGAGACCATGGCGCTGGCCGTCTCCGCCATCCTGGTCGGCATCTCCACCGGCGCGACGCTCGGCGGCGCGCTCGTCCAGCACGCCGGCCCCGGCGCCGGCTACGCCCTGCCGGTGACCGCCGCCGTCCTCGCCCTGCTGGCCGCGCTCCCGGCCGCCGTCCGCGCCGGCCGCGTGCCCTGACGGACCGCCCGGCCGCGACCGCCGGTGCTCGCCAACGCCGGCCGTACTCGCACTCGGGCAGCACCGTCCCGTCCGGGAAGTCCACGGACCGCCCGGCCGCGACCGCCGGTACTCCCTAACGCCAGCCGTACTCGTACTCGGGCAGCGCCGTCCCGTCCGGGAAGTGCGCCGTGCCGCGACCGAGGCGACGCGCCCCGTGGCGTTCGTAGAAGGCGATCGCCCGACGGTTCGCGGCCAGGACGTCGAGGCGGACGGGCCGGTCGGGGTGGCGGGCGAGGGCGGCGTGCAGCAGGCGGGCGCCGAGGCCGTGGCCGGTGCGGTCGGGGCGGACGTGCAGCTGCTCCAGGCGGACGACGGCGCCGTCCGGGACGAGGTAGGCGAAGCCGGCCAGGGTGCCGTCCGGGTCGTCGGCGAGCAGCAGGGTGGGGGTGTCGGCAGGCGGACCGTAGTCCGCGGCCAGCCGCAGTTCCCACAGCACCGGCAGTGAGCCGTCGGCGGCGAGCGCCGCGTCGGGGACCAGGCCGGCGTAGGCGCTGCGGCGGCTGGCGATGAGCAGGGCGGCGACGGCGGCGGCGTCGGGTGCGCCGCCTTCGCGCAGAGTGGCGGGCATGTCGTCAGCCTTCCACACCCCCGAGGGTTGAACGTGATCACACGGTGCCCTAGAGTCATCCCCGAGCAGTTTTGAACGCGTTCGAAATTGTCGGCCCCGGCCAGGAGGGGATCCGTCCGTCTGCTCCGACGGCGGACGGGCAGCCGGGGCGGGGGGTCGCGCACCGGTGTCGGGGGGCACCGGCGCCGCCCGCCGGGTGCCGTTTCGCCCTCCCGGTCCGGAGTTGTCCCGGTCCGGGCTAGGCTCGGTTCCACAGGTGAATCGGTTCCACAGGCAACTGGGGCGTAGCGAACGGCAGGCGGGGCGAAGGTGCCAGGAAACGACCGGGAACGGCCGCACGGGGGCCCGGCAGGGTCGGGCGACGCGGAGAGCGCGAGCGACCGGAGTGAACCGGGCGCCGCGGTGCCCACCGGCGAACTCGCGGGCGGCCGGGCCCAGCCGAAGACGGACAAGAGCGAGGCCACCCGGGCCCTGATCCTGGAGACCGCGATGCGGCTGTTCCAGGAGCGCGGCTACGAGAAGACCACGATGCGGGCGATCGCCACCGAGGCGGGCGTCTCGGTCGGCAACGCGTACTACTACTTCTCCGCGAAAGAGTTCCTGATCCAGGGGTTCTACGACCGGATGACGTACGAGCACGCCGCCGACGCCCGCAAGCGGATGGCCGGCGTCAAGGACTTCGCCACCCGGCTGGAGATCGCGCTGACCTCCTGGCTGGACACGGCCGAGCCGTACCACGAGTTCTCCGCGCAGTTCTTCCGCACGGCCGCCGATCCGACCAGCTCGCTCAGCCCGTTCTCGAACGAGTCGCACCCGGCCCGGGCCACCGCGGTGGAGCTGTTCCGCGACGTCCTGCAGGGCTCCGAGCTCGCCCCCAAGCTGGATGCCGAGCTGGTCGAACTCCTGCCCGACGTCCTGTGGTTGCACCTGATGATCATCGTCCTCTACTGGGTCTTCGACCGCACCGAGGACACCGAGCGCACCCGTGAATTCGTCCGCCGGTCGACCCCCATGGCGGCCCGGGTGATCAATCTGTCGCGCTATCGGATATTCCGACCGATCGTCCGGGACGCCAAGGGGCTCATTCAGGACTTCATCCTGCCGACCATAGGCAAGACCGCCGCCAAGCAGCCCCCCACCGTCTGAGGCACCGTCAAAAGCTGTCCGGGTTCCAGGGGGTGCGGGCCGGGCGGAGCAAGGTGTCCGCGCGGGTCGCGGCCCCGGGGGTGAGCTCGGTGACGAGGGCGGCGGCGGTCAGCCGGGTGGCGGTGTCGCCGCCCAGGTAGAGGGTGGCGAGGGCGCCGACGCCGAGCGCGAGGTCGGCCGCGTCCTCCGTGCGGGCGAGACGGCCGGTGCCGTCGGCGGCCGTCTCCAGCGCCCAGCGGCCGGTGGTCCAGCCCTCCGGGTCGGTGACGTCCAGCACCAGGCGGCCGGGGGCGGTGTACTGCCGGGCGGCGAACGCGGCCGGCAGGTCGAGCAGGCGCAGCCAGGTGAAGTCGGCGTCGTCCTCGTGCGGGACGGCGGCGCGCGGGTCGTTCAGCAGCAGCGGCAGCGGGTCGTCGGGTCGCAGGGTCGGGACGATCACGCGGCGCACCCAGTCGACGGAGAAGGCGAGCTTCCACAGCGCGTTGGCGGTCTGCTGGTCGAGGGCGAGGAAGTCCCGGACGTTCAGCGGGCAGTCCGGGTAGGCACCGTCGAACTTCTCGTCGACGGTGTAGTTGATCAGGCCGGTGACCGTGCCGTCCGCCGTCCGGTGGAGGGCGGTGAAGCCCTCCTTCCACTCAAAGCCGGGCAGGTCGATGTCGCCCGTGCGCAGCCGCCACCAGTGCTCCGGGCGGCCGATCGCGCCGGGCTGGGTGAGCCGCCAACGGTCGTACAGCTCGGGGCCGAGCTTGCGGACCTCCTCCAGCGTGACGAAGTCGATCCGGTGCCCGTCGTGCACCGGCAGCCCGGCCCGCAGGCCGCCGGCGCGCAGCACGTCCACCCGCCAGCCGGTGCTGCGGGTGGCGGGGCCGAAGCCGAAGCGGCCGTAGATGTTGTACTCGGCGGCGATCAGGATCGCCGCGGGCAGGCCGCGCTCCCGGGCGGCGGCCAGGTCGCTGCGCATCATCCCGCTCAGCAGCCCGCGCCGGCGGTGCGTGGAGCTGACGGTGACGGCAGTGATCGCGTCCGCCGTCAGCCGCGCGCCGCCGGGAACGGTCAGCTCGGTGTCGAAGCTGCGGAACGTGCCCACGCAGCGCGGCCCGTCCGGCGTCGGGTCGCTGTGGTCGAACGCCGCCTGCATCCGCCCCGACTCGAAGATGATCTCCCGCCACTCCATCGCCGGCGCGATGTGCGGCCGCAGGAAGCCACGGCCGATCGCCCGGTCCCACACGGCGAGTTCGTCACGGGTGATCGGCCGGATCTCGATGCCCTGGTCGGAATGCTGCTGCACGTCATTGCCCATCCGGTCACCGTACGGCCGGCCCCGATACCCGTCACCCGATTTTCCCGCCCGCGCGCCGCCACGCCGGACGGACCGTCAGGCCTCGTCCGCAGCACCGGAATCCGGGCTCCCCGCCGCGGCGGAACCGGCCCGTGCGCCGGCGTCGACGGGCGCGGGTCGGGACGGCGGCCGGCGCCCCGACGGCCCGTCAGGGGCGCGCGTAGAAGTCGGGTCGCCCCATGATCCAGAGGCTGGCCTGCTTGATCACGGTGCCGGGGCGCGGGGCCTCGATCATCTGGTCGTCGCCGATGTAGATCGCCACGTGGTAGATGTCGGCGGCGCGGCCGGTCTTGGTCCAGAAGACCAGGTCGCCGGGGCGGAGGCGGTCGTAGGTGACGGGCGTGGACTCGGCGTACTGGTCGGCGGCGAAGTGGGTGAGGTTCTTGCCGCCCTTGCGCCAGGCCATCATGGTCAGGCCGGAGCAGTCGTAGCCCTGCGGGCCTTCGCCGCCCCAGATGTAGGGCTGGCCGATGACGGAGCGGGCGAAGGCGATGGCGGCGTCCGCGCCCTCGGCGGACCAGGGCTGGTCGCGGTCGGGGACGGGGTGGTGCCGGGAGGCTTCGGCGGCGGCGAGTTCGGCTTCCTTGCGGGCGGCCTCCTCGGCCTCCCGGCGGGCGATCTCCGCCAGCGCGTCCTGGCGTTGGCGTTCGAGTTCGACGCTGGTGTCGCGGGCGGCGGCGAGTTCGGCGAGCAGGGCCTCCTGGCGTCGGCCGATCTCGGCGACCTGGCGTTCCTGGTCGGTGAGCCTGCGCTGGGCGGCGTCCTTGGCCGCGCGGACGGTGTCGGCGGCGGCGCGGGCGGCGGCTTCGGCGGTGCGGGCGTCCGCGGCGGCGCGGGCGGCGGCCTTCGCGGTGCCGGTGGCGTCGTCGAGGATCTGCCGGGTCTGGGAGCCGGCGATGCCGACCGCGGCGGCCTGGGCGGAGAGTTCGCCGGGCCCGCGGGCGCCCAGCAGGGCGTCCAGTGCGGCGAGTTGCGGGGAGGCGCCCTGCCGGTACATCTCGGCGGCCAGCCCGGCCGCCCGGTCCGCGGCCCTGGCCCGGGCGGCCTCGGCGGCGGCGGAGCGGGCGGCGGCGGCCTTCGCGGCCTGCTGGGCCTTGGCGAGCCTGGCGAGAGCGCCGTTGTACGCCTCGACGGCCTGCTCCGCGGCCTGCCCGACCCGGTCGAGTTCGGTGCGGGCGCCGGCCAGCCGGGCCTCCAGGGCGGTGGCGTCGGCGGCCTTCGCGTCGGCGTCGGACTTGGCCCGGGCGACGTCCTCGGCGGACGGGTACGCCTCGTCGCCGGGCGGGTCGTCGGCGGGCCGGACGGCGGCGACGGGCGCGGCGGGGGCGCTCGCGGCGGGCAGCAGGGTGAGCAGGGCGGCGGCGGCGAGGAGGGCGGGGACGAGCCTGCGGGGCATGACGGTCCTTCCTCGGCGCGTTCTGACGGTCCGCCGGAGGATTTCGACCGACTGTTCCGCCGCGTGACGATTCGGCCACGCACCGTTCAGATTCTCAAGCCTGACGGGATGTCAGCGCCATCGCCATGCGCCACCCGGGTGAGATGTCGGACGGTCGGAAAAGCGGCCTGCGCAGGGCGGGTGGATCGCCCACGAACCCGCGCGGCCGGCCTCCGCCGGACGGGGGTCGGCCGGCCCGTCCGCCGCGTCAGCGCGTCCGCTGCGGCGCCCGGCCGGACACGGTGGTGCGCGGACGCCCGGCCCGGACGGTGCGGCGGCGGCGCTGGGCGCGGGCCCGCCGGGCCGGGTCGGTGGCCGGGGCGGCGGCCCGTCGGCCGCCCGACGGCAGCGAGGGGTGGCGGTGGGCCAGCGCCCGGGCGGCCATCCGCTCGGCCACCGCGTGCGCCTTGGGGTGGCCGGCCGGCACCTTGTCGGGCGCCCCGGCGATCAGGTCGAACAGCCAGGTGCGCGCCCGGTCGGTGCGGGCGTGCAGCCGGCGCTCGCGCCGGTTCGCCCGGGCCATCCGGCGGGGCCGGTCGGCGTAGCGCCAGCGCGCCCAGGGGCTGGACGGGCGGGCCAGCCGGATCGCGCCGATCCAGGACAGGCCCGGCACCATGATGCCGAGCAGGCCCGTCCACACCTTGCCCTTGAGCAGCGCGACCAGGCTCACCAGCGCGTTGCCGGCGATCACCGCGACCACGCCCCACCGGGTGCTCTGGTTGGGCACCAGGCCGAGCGGCACGTACCCGGTGAGCAGCAGCGCGGTCAGCAGGATGCCGAGGATCACCGCGTCGACCGACTTGCGGCCCTGCTCGCTCCAGTACACGTCGTCCAGGTGCAGGATCAGCGCGAACTCGTCCAGCACCAGGCCGCAGCCGATGCCGAAGGACAGGCCGAACCAGTCGATCCACGGGTGGCCGCCGTTGGTGGCGAAAGTGCCGATGCCGCCGAGCAGCAGGAAGCCCAGGCCGAACACCATGTGGTGGATGTGCAGCCCGCCGGGGGTGATGTTGCCGGGCCACCAGCGGACCTTGGCGCGGATCATCCGGGTGCTGAAGCGGATGAACACGAAGGACGCGATGAACCCCACCAGCAGCAGGAACAGCGGTTGCTTGTGGGCCGCCACGATGTGCTGGTGGTAGCCGTCGAGCAGGGCGCTGAGCATCAGGTGGTGCCTTCGGTCGGGTGCGGTCGGCCGGTCAGAAGCCGCGGGTGCGCTTCGCGGCCCGGCGCGGGATCAGCAGGTGCGGGGCGTCGCGGTCGCTGGCGCCCGGGTTCTTCAGGAACAGCCGGGCCACCTCGCCGCCGAGGTTGACGCCGATGGCCAGCGCCATCGCGAGCGCCGCCGCCCGGCTGGCGGACACCAGTCCGTTCGAGGCGTGGCCCTGGGCGAACGCCAGCATGCCGAGGTACAGCGCCGAACCGGGCATCAGCGGGCCCATCGCGGCCGTCACGTACGGCAGCGCGGAGGACGCCTGGAAGCGGGCCAGCAGCTGGCCGAACAAACCGACCAGGCCGGCGGCCAGGCCGGTGGCGACGATCGCGGAGATCCCCGCGTTGTAGACCAGCACGCCGTACGTGGACCAGCCGATGCCGGCGTTGAGCACCACCATCGGCAGCGAGCGCCGGTCGGTCTGCAGCAGCATCGCGAAGGCCAGGGCCAGCACCATCGCGGCGATCAGCTGGACCGGCGGGGAGGCCGAGGTGCCGCCGATGGACTCGTCGGGCCGCAGCTTGGCGTTGTAGTTGACGCCGATGTACAGCACCAGCATCACGCCGATGACGATGCCCGCGACCAGGTACACCACCTCCAGCAGCCGGGCGGCGGCGGTGATGTAGAAGCCGGTCAGGCCGTCCTGCACGGCGGCGACCATGGCCCGTCCGGGCAGCAGCGCGAACAGCCCACCGGTGATCACCACCGAGCCGCGCAGGTGCAGCTCGTTGAAGGACAGCAGGATGCCGCAGAGTGCGGCGGGCATCGCGGCGATCACGAACTGGTAGAACTCCGGCAGCCCGCGGCGGGCGATGAACGAGGCCAGCCGGTCGCCGACCACGGCGGCGACGAACGCGGCCGCGAACACCAGCCAGGCCTTGCCGTCGAGCTTCCCGCCGACCAGGAACGACGCCGCGCCGGCCAGCAGCCCGGTGGCCATCGACAGCAGCCAGGCCGGGTACGGGTGCCGGTTGCGGCGGATCCCGGCGAGCCTGCGGTAGGCGTCGTTGACGGTGACCTTCTCCGCGGTGATGTCGGCGACCAGCTCGTACACGGCGGCCAGCCGGGTGTAGTCGGAGGTGCGACGGCGCACCACCCGGTCCGCGGTGACCGGCGGGTCGATCAGCGAGGGCTGGTGGGAGATCGAGATCAGCGTGAAGGTGACCTGCGGCTCGCAGTGGTCGAGCCGGTAGGCGTGCGCGATGCCGAGCATCGCGGCCTCCACGTCCTCCGCGGCCTCGCCGCTGGCCAGCAGCAGCTCGCCGATCCGCAGCGACAGGTCGAGCACCCGGGGCACGTTGCGCTGGGCCTGCGCACCGGCCGACGGGTGCAGCTCGCGCGCGCTGCGCTCGAACGCGGGCCGCTCGGCCATGGGGGTGCGCAGCAGGGTCCGCATCCGGTCCGGCCAGGGGGCGTCGCCGGGGGCGCCCTTGTGCAGTTCGGTCAGGTCCAGGCCGTACGCGGGCGTGTAGCCGGCGGCGTTCCACTCCTCGGGCGTGAGCGTGTCCTGCGCGAGCGGATTCCGCGCCCGGACCGCGGCCTCCACCGTCTCGGTGTGCCCCAGCAACCCCTCGGTCTGCGCGGGCTCCGGCGCATGCGGAACGCTGACGGTCCGTTCGATGGGCGGCACGTCCGGCCCGAGCAGCCCTTCGGTGGGCGGCGCCTCCTGCGCCGGTGCGCCCTCCGGCTCGCGTTCGGACACAGCTATCCTCCGCCACCCCGGCAGCCGCCCGGTCGGGCTGCCTACTGGCTCCACCTTGCCCGATGCCCGTCGCCGGTGCGAACAAGGGGTACCCACTGCCGCCCAGCTCACACCGGCGTGAGCTGCGACGTTCTCAGAAACCCGCAGTGTCCAACACCAGATCGAACGGCTCCGGCAACCGGATCGGCGCACCGTGCCGGGCGCAGCGTTTGCGCTTGGTGACGCGGCCGGTGTCGCCGTCGGGCCGACGGCCCGCGATCCGGGGGTGACCGGATCGCGGGCGGGCGGGGGCGGGCTACAGGTCGTAGTCGTCGATGATCTTGCGGTGTCGGGCCAGGTCGGTGCCCGCCGCCTCGGCGAGGTCGGGCCAGGCGAGGGGGTGGGGCCAGGCGGCGGTGAGTTCGGCGAGCAGGGTGTCGGCGTCCTTGGCGGTGGCGGTGGGCGGGACGCCGAGGGCGGCGTAGATCCCGGGGAGGGTCTCGCCCTCGTGGTGCGGGTCGGTGATCCGGTACTGGTCGCCGCTGTAGGCCCAGACCGCGTAGCCGGCTTCCTGGAGGGCGTCGCGCAGGGCGTACCAGGTGTCGTCGTCGGGGCAGCAGCCGTCGATCCAGTAGGTGGTGTAGCCGGCGGGGTCGAGCAGGGTGAGGTGTTCGAAGACCGGGTGCCAGTCCTCCTCCTCGCCGGGCTCGGGGTGGTCGTTCAGGAGGGCGGGGGCGAACACCACCACGTCGCCGTGGTTGAGGTCGTGGTCGTCGCCGAGCACCGGCAGCACCCGGGCGGTGGCCGGGCCGGTGCGGACGGCGGGCAGGTCGACGGTGGTGCCGTTGTGGCGCGGGGCACGGACCTCGATCAGCTGCCACTCCTCGTCGACCGGGCCGCTGTCGGCGTCGAACTCGATGCCGAGCCGGGCGCCGGTGGCGCGGACGGCCGGCCAGTCGCGGTTGGCGGTGGCGGCGGTGATCAGGTGCCACAGGTCGGGGGTCTGGACGGTGCGGTGCTGCTCGTCCTCGCCGGCCTCGGCGGGGTCGAGGGCGTGCTCCAGCAGGTCCTGGTAGAGCCGCTGGGCCTCGGCGTGGTCGCCGCGGCGGGTGGCCGCGGCGGCGGCCAGCCGGCGGGTGTTGAGGGCGTCCGGCTCGTGGGCGAGGACGGCGGCGCACTGCTCGCCGACCTCGGCCCAGCGGCTCTGCGCGGCGGCCCAGCGGGCGCGCAGCCAGTGCGCGTCGGCGGGGTCGGCGGAGAGCCGGGCGGCGAGCCGGTCGATGCCGTCGCCGTCCTCGGCGTCGATCAGCAGCTCGCCGAGCATGCCGGTCAGGTGGTCGTTGCCGGGGTCCAGTTCGAGCTGCTCCCAGAGCAGTTCGGTGACGGCGCGGGCGTGGCCGAGGGCGCCGAGCGCGCCGGCCAGGTTGAGCACCAGCACGGTGTCGGGTGCCGCGTCGGTGGCGAGGGCGGCGGCCAGCAGGTCGGCGCCGGCCTCCGGCTCGGGGCGGTGCTCGGCCAGCCACTTCGGCAACTTGTCGGCGGGCACCGGCAGTTCGCGGTGGGGCAGGGCAGCGGCGGCGGCCCGGAGGGCGGCCACCTGCTCGGCGACGCCGTCGGTGCGGCGCAGTTGGCCGAGCTTCCGTTCGCCGGTGCGGGCCAGGGTGCGGGCGACCTCGCGGGCGCCGCGGGCGAGGGCGAGCCGGCCGGCGGCCAGCACCAGGATCAGGCAGGGGCGGTGCGAGCCGGCGGTGTCGAGTTCGCCGGCCCAGCCGGCCAGCCGGGCGCCGAGCTCGGCGTCGTTGGGGAACTCCCCTGCGGCGGTGAGCAGTTCGACGGCGGAGGTCCAGCGGTGCCGGATGTCGGGGTAGCGGTCGGCCTCTTCGGCGTCGGGCAGCAGTTCGAGGGCGAGGTCGGTGCGGCCGAGGGCGGCGAGCTGGAGGGCGCGGCCGACGGCGAGCTTGCGGCGGTCGTCGTCGTCGAGCCGGTTCCCGGCGGCGACGTAGGCGTGTTCGGCGGTGTCGTAGGCGTTCAGGGCGTCCTGGTACCGGCCGAGGCGGTGCAGGGCGGAGGCCCGGCTGTGCGCGAAGGACAGCGAGACCTGTTCGCCGGCGGCGAGGATCCGGGTCTGCGCGCGGTCGAGGTGGGTGAGGGCGTCGGCGGGGCGGCCGTCGTCCTCCAGGGTGTCGGCGTACTCCCGGGACAGGCAGTCGAAGCAGGCCCGGGCGGGTTCGACCCGCTGCAGGGTCTCCTCCAGCACGGCGAGCCGCTCGGGCACGTAGCCGGGGCCGTCGATGTTGGCGTGGCAGATGGTGAAGTCCTGGACGGCGCACACCGATTGCGGGCAGGAGGCGGTCTCCTCGCGGTGTGCGAACTCCAGCAGCGACACCGCCTCGGACATCGCGGCCTCGCCCTGGTAGCGCTTGTTCAGCAGGTTCTGCAGCCGCCAGTGCCGCAGGAAGACCTCCACCCAGGGCAGGCCGAGCGCCCGGGCCGAGGCCAGCGCCTCGGGGTACATCGCGTCGAGCTGCTCGTTGCGGCCCTCGACGGCGTGGCCGGCGATCTCGACGAGCGCGCCGGCCAGCCGGTGCTGTCCGGATTCGGCGAGCTGACGGTGGGTGTCCTGCACCCAGGACCAGATGTCGGTGGTCATCGTTCCTCGTCCCCCTGCGGAGTGTCTGCGTCGATGGTGTCGGGCACCACCGACAGGCCGTCGGCGGGGACGGCGGCGGTGAGTGCGGCGACCGCGGTGGAGATGCCGCCGAGGGCGGCGGTCAGGTCGCCGCCCGCCGAGCCGGACGCCGCCGCCATGATCACCTTCAGCGAGCGCAGCAGCGCGGCGGCGGTGGCCGCGCCGGTGTGTCCGGCCCGGTAGGCGGCCAGCAGGTCGTGCACGGCGGGCGAGGCCAGGTTGAGGTAGAGCCGGGCCTTGACGGTGCCGTCGGTGCGCGCGGTGAACGCCCGGGCCAGCTGGAGCGCGGCGGACGGGATCCGGGCGTCGGCCCGGTCGTCCTCGATCCGGGCCTTGAGCTCGGCCTCGCGGTCGGGGACCAGCACCAGCGGCAGCCCGGGCGGGTCGAACCGGGCGGGGACGAGCTGTTCGCCGTCGTCGGTGAGCGCGGCGCTCAGCCAGGCGTGCTGTTCGGCGGGCAGCGGCAGGTCGGGGGCGCGGAACAGTTCGCGGTTGCCGCTCTCGCTGCCGAGTTCGACGATCCGGCAGTCCCGCAGCTGGGCGTAGCGGCGCAGGAACGGCAGCACCGCGTACCGGTCGCCGCGGGCGATCGGGACCTGCATGGCGCGGTACAGCATCTCCTCGAAGCCGCCGCCGCTGCCGAGCGCGACGTGCACGGCGCCGGAGCCCGCGGCGCGCAGGGCACCGGCGGTGAGTTCGCCCTGCGAGGTGGGGACGGGGACGTCGTCGGCGAGCAGGGTGAACAGCCGGTCGTCGCAGAGGGCGGCGCCGAGCAGTTCCTGGCCGTGCCGGGAGAGGATCCGCCGCCAGGCGGCGGGGTGCAGCCGGGCGGTCTCGTACAGGCCGTCGACGATGGCGTCGGTGAGAGCCTGCTGGAGCGCCCGGTAGTGGTCGTCGCGCTGGAGGTCCTCGCGGCTGGCGGTGGGGGTGAGCCGGGTGGACTCGACCACGCCGCCGATGAAGCCGGCCCAGCTGGGCAGCAGGTCGCGGGCGTCGTCGGCGAGCAGCATGCCGCGCAGGTACACGGCGAGGTCGCGGTTGTCGGTGGAGCCGTACGTCCCGCCGTCCTGCACCCACAGGAGTCCGACGGCGTCGGTGCGGTCGTCGGCGGGCTGGACGGGGAAGGCCGTCAGGGGTTCGAAGCTGCGGGCGAACGCCGAGGCGAAGCGCATCCGGTGCAGGTGGGGCGAGCCGGTGACGTCCTGCCGCCAGGGCACCACGACGCTGTTGACGGCCCTGTCGTCGTCGCCGACGAACACCTCGATGGGCAGCAGCACGCAGTACCGGGCGAGGACTTCGCGCAGCGCGTGCTCGTCGGCGAGGTGGGCGTGCTCCGGCTTCAGCCGCAGCGTCACCACGGTGCCGGGGGCGGGGCGGGGCGCGGCGGGCTCGACGCTGTACTGCTCGCCGCCGCGGCTGCGGTAGGTGTGCGCGGCGTGCGGCTCGCGGTGCGAGACGGTGGTGACCCGTACCTCCTCGGCCACCGAGAACGCCGACAGGAAGCCCAGTCCGAACGCGCCGATGAGTTCCTGGTTGCCCGTCAGGTCGCGCAGCATCCGGGTGTAGCCGGTGCCGACGGTGGCCAGGTAGGCGTGGATCTCGGGTTCGGTCAGGCCGGCCCCGTTGTCCTCGATCGCCACGGTTCGCGCGGCCGGGTCGCCGGTCACCCGGATCAGCGGCCGGTAGGCGCCCTCCGGGTCCTCCAGCTTGCGCCGGGTGTGCGAGTCGTGGGCGTTCTGCACGAGTTCGCGCAGTGCCACCAGGGGCGTCGAGTAGAGGTGGGTGGCGAGTACGCCCACCAGGCCGCCGAGATCGACCTCCGTGGTGCGGAGATTCTCCGAGTTCTCGGGCGCGGGGAATTCGACGCCACTTCCGTCGGCGCCGTGAGCGGGGGGAAGGCCATCAGACATGAGGCCCCAGTGTGCCAGTACGACAATCTGGCGACCACTGTTTTCTGATTTCCTCGATTTCTGTCGATACTCGGTCAACTCGGTGGTGCGGCACCGGCAATCGCCCGGGATCCCGCCAACCAGCCGAAATCCCGGGCCGTTTATCGACATGGACGAAACGGCAGGCCCCCCACCGGTACGACTTTCGCACCGGCTTTCCGGAAGGCCGCCGCGCCCCGAATTACCGGCGCAGGCTCCGCGCGTAGGCGATCGGCGGGTTGCCCTCGCCCGGGTCGACCTTGACCACCTCGAACTGCCCGCTCGCCTCCAGCAGCGGCATCAGCTTCTGGAACCCGTAGGTGCGCGGGTCGAAGTCCGGCTTGCGCTTGCGGATCTGATTGCCGAACTCGCCCAGGTGCGTCCAGCCGTCGTCGCCGGACGCCGCCTCCAGCACGCTGTGCAGCAGCTCGGCCATCGCCGCGTCCAGCTCCCGGACCGCCACCGGCTGGGCCGGGACCACGGCGTGCGCGTGCGGGTGCGCGTGGGCCGGCACCGTCAGGTTCTCGGTGTGGATGAACTTGTCGCAGGCCGCGACGAACGCCCGCGGCGTCTTGCGCTCCCCGAAGCCGTACACCGTCAGCCCGGACTCGCGGATCCGGGACGCCAGCCTGGTGAAGTCGCTGTCGCTGGAGACCAGGCAGAAACCGTCGAACCGGCCGGTGTACAGCAGGTCCATCGCGTCGATCACCATCGCGGCGTCGGTGGCGTTCTTGCCGGTGGTGTACGCGAACTGCTGCATCGGCTGGATCGAGTGCTCCAACAGCTGTGCCTTCCAGCCCTTCAGCGCGGTGCCGGTCCAGTCGCCGTAGGCCCGCTTGACGTGCGCCGTGCCGTACTTGGCGACCTCCGCCAGCAGATGCTCGACGATCGACGCCTGGGCGTTGTCGGCGTCGATCAGCACCGCCAGCTTCGCGGTGTTCTCGTTGTTCATGCGGCTCCCGTCGCAGTCGGCCGGGGCGTGCGCGCCCCCCGGGCGCCATCCCAGCAGACCGGCCCGACGCCTGCGTCCCAAGGGCCCCGACTGTTCGGCTGACCTCGGACGATGGCACTCCGACCGGCCGTCGCCCACCCTGGACACCGCAAGCTACCGGCGATTAACTTGACTGCGCGATCAGCCGCCGCCGAAGGGAGCGCACCGTGCGCCGCACCGTGTACAACGAGGACCACGAGGCCTTCCGGGAGACCATCCGGGACTTCATCGCGAACGAGGTCGTCCCGGTCTACGAGAGCTGGGAGGAGGCCGGCCACCCGCCGCGGGACTTCTACCGCAAGCTGGGCGAGCTCGGCGTCTACGGCATCGAGGTGCCGGAGGAGTACGGCGGCGCGGGCGAGAGCGGCTTCAAGTACCAGGCGGTGATCTACGAGGAGACCGCCCGCGCGGGCGTCACCTTCGGGTCCTCCGGCGTGCACACCGGCCTGGTGCTGCCGTACCTGATGGAGTACGCCACCGAGGAGCAGAAGCAGCGCTGGCTGCCGGGCTTCGTCTCGGGCGACATCATGACCGCGATCGCGATGACCGAGCCGGGTGCGGGCTCCGACCTGGCGGGCATCGCCACCACCGCGAAGCTGTCCGCCGACGGCACCCACTACGTGCTCAACGGCGCCAAGACCTTCATCACCGGCGGTGTCCTCGCCGACCTGGTGCTGGTGGTCTGCCGCACCGCCCCCTACGACCCGGCGGACCGCCGGGCCGGCCTGTCCATCCTGTGCGTGGACACCTCCTCCGAGGGCTACTCGGTCGGCCGCAAGCTCCAGAAGATCGGCCTGCGCACCTCGGACACCGCCGAGCTGGCCTTCACCGACGTCGAGGTCCCGGTGGAGAACCTGCTCGGCGAGGAGGGCAGGGCGTTCTCCTACCTGACCCACAACCTGGTGCAGGAGCGCCTGGCGATCGCGGTCGGCGCGTACGCCTCGGCCGCCGCCGCGGTGCAGTTCGCGGTGAAGTACGTCAAGGAGCGCAAGGTGTTCGGCAAGGCCGTCGCCGACTTCCAGAACACCAAGTTCTCGCTGGCCGACTGCCAGGCCCAGGTGCTCGCCCAGCAGGCCATGGTCGACCAGGCGCTGGAGCTGTACCAGCACGGCGAGCTGACGGTGGCGGACGCCGCCGCGGCCAAGCTGTTCTGCACCGAGTCGGCCTCCGAGGTGATCGACAAGTGCCTCCAGCTGCACGGCGGTTACGGCTACATCCTGGAGTACCCGATCGCCCGCCTCTACACCGACAACCGGGTGTTCCGGATCTACGGCGGCACCAGCGAGGTCATGCGCACCATCATCGCCAAGTCGCTCGGCCTGTAGGGCTGTTCGGCTTCGGCCGGCGGACGGCGTCGCGGAGGCGGGCACCCGGTGGGGTGCCCGCCTCCGTGGTGTCCGCGATCAGTTCGGGCAGCTGCGCCAGGCCTCCAGTCCGGCCGCCGACGCGGCCTTCGCCTGGTGCATGGTGCGCTGCGCGAGCGCCGCGGGATGGGTCTCCAGCTGCTGGAACCAGCCCCGGCCCGCGTTCGCCAGGGCGGCGCAGACCAGGACCGTGCCGGTCAGTCCGACGAGGGCGCCGATCCCGGTGAGGGCCGCGCCGACGGTGAGCATGCCGCGGTTCACCTGGAAACCGCCGAAGAACTTCTGATTGGTCGCCATAGGACCACCATCGGGCCGCTTCCCGGGCCCCGCACGCCGAACGGACCCCGCGTTGACCCCTGCGCGTGGCCCAGCGCGCGACACCCCGGAAGCCTGCCTAGGGTCGGGCCGGGAACCCCGGGGGGCCGACGGAGGAGAACGCGATGACCGAGCAGCCGGCCCGGATCGACCTGAACGCGCTGGCCGAGGAGCACGCCGCCAAGGCCGCCGCCAGCCCGCACGGCCGCAGCGCCCACCTGCTGCTGCACGACGGCGTGCTGCGGCAGACCGTGATCGCGCTGCGCGCCGGGGCGGTGCTGGACGAGCACAACGCCCCGGTCGCCGCCAGCCTCCAGGTGCTGCGCGGCCGGGTCGCGCTGACCGTGGCCGGCCGGCAGCAGGACGCGACGGCGGGCGAGCTGCACTCCGTCCCGCAGGAGCGGCACGGCCTGCTCGCCCACACCGACGCGGTGGTGCTGCTCACCGCCGTCACGGCCTGACGAGGACTCAGACCCCGGCGCCGAGGACCTCGCCGGACACCAGCGTCAGCGCCCGCAGGTAGTCCTCGCCGCCGGGCACCCCGGCCGGGTCGATCAGCCAGTGCGCGGCCTGGCCGAGCAGCAGCGACTGGTAGAACACGCCCTTGGCGAGCTCGTCCGGGGTGTCCTCGTGCTCGGGCTTGCCCTGGAACAGCGCGGCCAGGCCGAGCCGGCCCAGCTTCTGCGCCTCGGCCAGCTGCTCGCGCAGCTTCGGCAGGCTCCCCAGCTGCCCGAGGATCTCGAACTGCACCGTCCACAGCCCCCGGTGCGTCTCGAAGCTGTCCCGCATGGCGTCCCAGGAGCGGACGAACCGCTCCCTCGGGTCGGCGATGTCCGCCGAGGAGGCCAGCGCCGAGCCGATCGCGGTGCCCCACTCCCCCATCGCCTCCACCAGCGCCCGGATCAGCAGGGCGTCCTTGGAGCCGTAGTGGTAGCCGATGGCGGCCAGGCTGACGCCCGCCCCGTTGGCGATGTCCCGGGCGGTGGTGCGCCCGTAGCCCTTCTCGTACAGGCAGTGCTTGGCGCTGGCCAGCAGGTCCTCGCGATTTCCCATGCCCCGATGCTACGGCAGTCCAAGACAGTTGTCTTGCTCGAACGTCTGGAACGATTGATTGAGACACTTGTACTAGACAGTCGTGCAAGACGTCCGTACAGTCCTGGCCATGACCTCCGACCACGGCCGCGCCGGCCGACGCGAATGGCTGGGCCTCGCCCTCCTCCTGCTGCCGACCCTCGTCCTCGCCATGGACATGGGCGTGCTGTTCTTCGCCGTCCCGTTCATCGCCACCGACCTGCGCCCCAGCGGCACCCAGCAGCTGTGGATCATGGACATGTACTCGTTCCTGCTGGCCGGCCTGCTGATCCCGATGGGCGCGCTGGGCGACCGGATCGGTCGGCGCCGGCTGCTGATCGGCGGCACCGCCGCCTTCGCCGCGGCCTCGCTGGCGGCCGCCTGGGCGGACGGGGCGAACCAACTGATCGCCGCCCGGGCCCTGCTGGGCATCGCCGGAGCGGTCTTCGGGCCGTCCACCCTGGCCCTGGTGCGGAACATGTTCCCCGACCCCGAGCAGCGGCAGGCCGCGATCGGCGCCTGGAGCGGCGTCATGATGGCCGGCGCCACCCTCGGGCCGGTGGTCGGCGGGCTGCTGCTGGAGCACTTCTGGTGGGGCTCGGCCTTCCTGATCGCCGTCCCCGTGATGCTGCTGGTGACGGCCGCAGCGCCGTTCCTGCTCCCCGAGTACCGCGCCCCGCAGCAGGGCCGCTTCGACCTGGTCGGCGCCGCCCTGTCCATCGGCACCGTGCTGCCCGTCGTCTACGGCGTCAAGACCCTCGCGGTGGACGGCTGGAGCCTCCGCCCGGCGCTGGTCCTGCTGGCCGGCCTGCTGATCGGCGTCGGTCTGATGGTCCGGCTGGGCACCGCCGCGCACCCGCTGATCGACCTGTCGCTGTTCCGGATCCGCACCTTCAGCGGGGCGATCACCGTCAACACCATCGCGATGTTCGCCATGATGGGCTTCTGCCTCTTCACCTCCCAGTACCTCCAGCTGGTCAAGGGCTACGGCCCGCTCGCCGCCTCGCTCTGGGCGCTGCTGCCCAGCGTCGGCGTCGGCGCGGCGGTCGGCGGCTTCGGCGCGCTGGCCGGCCGGGTGCGGCCCGCGGTGCTGCTCACCGCCGGGTTCCTGGCCAGTGCCGTCGGCTTCGCCGCGATGGCCTTCGTGGTCCCCGGCTCCTCGCTGGCGCTGCCGCTCACCGCGGCCGGGATCATCGCCGCCGGCGCGGTCGGCACCGTCAGCATCACCGGCGAGATGGTGCTCTCCGCCGCCCCCGCCGAACGGGCCGGCGCCGCCGGGGCCACCTCCGAGACCGCGCAGGAGCTCGGCAGCTCGCTCGGCATCGCGGTGCTCGGCGCGGCCGGCGCCGCGATCTACCGGGCCCGGATGGACGGCTCCGCCCCCGACGCGGCCCGCGACACCCTCGGCGGGGCCGTCACCACCGCCGCCCACCTGCCCACCGACGCCGCCGACCGGCTGCTCGGCGCCGCCCGGGACGCGTTCACCGCCGGCATGCACGTCGCCGCGGTGGTCGGAGTCCTGGTGATGCTCGGCGCCGCCCTCGCCGCCCACCTGCTGATGCGCCACCTGAGCCCCGCGCGGCGGCCCGCCGGAGAGAACTCCCAGGTGGTACAGACCACATGACTCGTATCACCTGCATTTCGGCCGCTGTTTGCCGACGGGTGTATACGTTCGCCGACAAGGCCAGGCATACTGGCCGAGTCGGGCTTTCCGCCCGGCCCAGACGTCACAGCGAGAACTTCCACGAAAGGACCGGTGGTCAGGGATGTTCCGTAACGGTCTTGAGCCCTGGCACATCGCCATCATGGTGGTGGTGCTGGTCCTGCTGTTCGGCTCGAAGAAGCTGCCCGAGATGGCCCGCGGCCTCGGCAAGTCGATGCGCATCCTGAAGGCCGAGACCAAGGCCCTGCGCGAGGACGACGCCCCCGCCGAGGCGCAGAACGGCACCGCCGCCTCGCAGGCCGAGCAGCCCCGCCAGGCCGTCGAGCCGACCGTCGTAACCAAGGCCTCCGAGCCCTCGAAGACGACCACGGCCTGACGCCCCGCCGACCGACCGGGTCGGCGTCGCAAGGTCTTCCGGAGCCCCGGACCGCCCCGTCGCGGTCCGGGGCTCCGTCGTCGCGTCCGAGTGGCTGACCGCCCGGTCCTGGTATCTGCTGGTGTCACCTGACGGCGGATCACCAGGACGGCGGCGATGGCGGACGACTCCCCGGACGAGCGCGAGCTCGCCGCGCTGCGGTCCCGGGTCGCCTCCCTGGAATCGCGGGAGCGGCCCCGCCGGCACCGGGCCCGATCGTTCCTCGCCGCCGTGCTGATCGTGCTGGCCGCGGTGCTCACCCCACTGGGCGTGGTCGCCACCTGGAGCCGCGCGCAGGTCACCGACACCGACCGGTTCGTGTCGACGATGGCCCCGCTGGCGTCCGACCCGGCCGTGCAGGAGGCGGTCGCCGACCGGGCGACCGGCGCGGTGATGGAGCAGCTGCCGGTCTCCGACCTGCTGAACGAGGTCGCGCCGACCGACCGGCCGGCCCTGAACGCGCTGCTGGGCCAGGTCGGGTCGGCGCTGACCGACGGGCTGACCGGATTCGTCCACGACCAGGTGCTGAACGTCGTCCGGTCGGACGCGTTCCCCGGCATCTGGGAGGGCATCCTGCGCGGCGCGCACGCCGCGTTCACCAACGTGCTGACCGGGGAGGGCGGCGGCGCGGCGCAGGTGGAGGGCGACGCCGTCACCCTGGACCTGGCGCCGGTGATCGCCCAGGTGAAGGACCGGCTGGTGGCGAACGGGCTGGGGGTGGCGGCGAACATCCCCGAGGTGCACACCGACTTCGTCCTGGTGCAGTCGGACACCGTGAAGAAGGCCAGGACCGGGCTGCGGCTGCTCGACCTGGCCGGCCTCTGGGTGCCGGTGCTGGCGGGGCTGTGCGCCGTCGGCGGCATCCTGCTGGCGGCGCGTCACCGCCGGGCCACCGTCACCACGGCGCTCGCGATGGCCGTCGCGGCGGTCCTGCTGGGCATCGGGCTGACCGTGTTCCGGGCGCTCTACCTGGACCGGCTGCCCGCCGACGTCGACCGGGCCGCCGCGGCGGCGGTCTACGACACCCTGGTGCGCTACCTGCGGGCGGCGGTCCGGATGCTGCTGGCGCTGGGCGTCGTGATCGCGCTGGCGGCCTGGCTGAGCGGGCCGGGACGGCGGGCCGGCTGGGTGCGGCAGCTGTGGCAGGCGGGCCTGGGCGCGGTGCGGCGGGCCGCCGAGGGGATCGGCATGCGGCTGGGACCGGTCGGCCGGTTCGTGCACCTGCGGAAGGCGTGGCTCGGCTGGGGCGCGGTCGCGGTGGCCGCGATCGTGCTGCTCACCTGGGGCTACCCGACGGCGGCGGTGGTGCTCCGGATCGCGGTGGTGCTGCTGGCCGTCCTCGCGGTGCTGGAGTTCCTCGACGTCCGGCCCGACGAGCCGGCGGGCCGCACCGACGGGCCGTCGAACGGCCCCGGCGGCGGCGACCGCGGGCCGTCGAACGGCTCCGACGGCGGCGGGAAGGCCGCACCGGCATGAAGGAGCTGGCCCGGACGTACCTCGCCCTGCTGGGCGGACCGGTACTGCTGCTGACCGCCTACTTCACAGTGCCGCTGGACTGGTTCGGGCCGCACCACCCGCTGGTCAGCTGGCTGAGCTTCGTCGCCCTGCTCGCCCTGGTCGGAGCGGGCCTGCTGCGCGAGGCCCGGCGGCAGTTCCTGGGCCAGTCGGGACGTCACGTCCCGGTGATCCTGACGCTGCTGTCCGGGGCGCTGGTGGTGTTCTCCGCGGCGTACCTCGGGATGTCCAAGCAGCCGGGCGAGCTGGTCGGCCTGACCACCAAGGTCGACGCGCTGTACTTCACGGTGATCACCATGGCGACCGTCGGCTACGGCGACATCCACCCGGCCGGGCAGGTGGCCCGGATCGTGGTGATGATCCAACTGCTGTACACCGTGGTGTTCCTGACTACGGGGGTGACGGCGCTGTCCCGCCAGGTGCGGACCCGGACGATCAGCCGGGCCCGCGGCGGCGACTGATCCGTCCCGCTACTGGTCCTCCTGCTTCGCCTGCGCGTGCACCGCGCCGATCAGCGCGTTCAGGCGGCCGTTCCAGCCGTTCAGCGTGGGGTTGTCGACGGCCTTGCGCTTCCCCAGGTCGCGCAGGACGCGCTGGGCGTCCTTGAGGGCGCTCTCGGCGTCGTCGGAGCGGTGGTCGTTGACGTCCTGGGTGGCCTGGTCGAGGAGACCGGTCAGGACGTCCTGGCGGTCGCGGTCGCGGGCGAAGGTGGCCTGGGCGATGTCGGCGCGCAGCTGGGCGAGTTGGGAGACCAGGGTGGGCCTGGGGCTGGCGGACGGCTTGGCCGAGGTGCTGGGGCGGGCCGAGGCGCTCGGGGACGGGGAGGCGGCGGCGGGGGCGCTGCTCGCGGCGGACGACGTGCCGGCCACCGGCTGGACGTTCGCGGCGGGGGCGCCGCCGCTGCCGCCGCCGCTGAGCGAGAAGGCGGCGATGCCGGCCACGCAGGCGAACACCGCGGCGCCGACGCCCGCGTACACCAGCGGGTTGCGGCCGCGCCGGGGCTCGGGCTCCTCGTCCTGGGGGCGGGCGGGCAGGCGCATCGGCATCGGCGGGAGCACCGAGGTGCGGTGCTGCTCGGTCCAGGGCTGCTGCGGCGGGGGCGGCGCCATGGTCGCGGGGATCGGCGGCAGCACCTGGGTGGCGGCGCCGAGCAGTTCGGCGGTGCGGTCGGCGGGGGCGGCCGGGACGGCGGCGAGCAGTTCGGCGACGGCGGTGGTCGCGTCGGCGGGGCGCTCGGCGGGGTGCTTGGCGAGCAGCCGCAGGATCGCGGCGTCCAGCGCGGGCGGCACGTCGGGGCGGACGGCGGTGACCGGGACGGGGTACTCGGTGACGTGCTTGAAGGCGATCGCGACCGGGGTGTCGGCGGTGAACGGCGGTGCGCCGGTGAGCATTTCGACCAGCACGCAGCCGACCGCGTACAGGTCGGCGCGGGCGTCGACCTCGCCGGCGGTGGCCTGTTCCGGGGAGAGGTAGGCGGCGGTGCCGATCACCGAGGCGGTCTGGGTGAGCTGCTGGCCGGAGGAGGAGCCGGCCCGGGCGATGCCGAAGTCCACCACCTTCACGCCGCCGTCGTGGGTGATCATGATGTTGCCGGGCTTGATGTCGCGGTGCACCAGGCCCTGGACGTGCGCGGCGGCCAGCCCGTCCAGCACGGCGGCGGCGATGCCGACGGCGCGCTCCACCGGGAGGGCGCCCTGTTCGGCGATCAGTCGGCCCAGGGTGTCGCCGTGCACCAGCTCCATCACCAGGTACGGGGAGCCCTGGTCGATGCCGGAGTCGAAGACCGTGACGATCCGCGGGTGCACCAGCAGCGCCGCCATCCGGGCCTCGCGGGCGAACCGCTCGGCGAACCGGGGGTCGTCGGCGAGCCCGCCGTTGAGCACCTTCACCGCGACCGGGCGGCCCAACTGGTGGTCGACGGCCCGGTAGACGGTGGCCATTCCGCCGACGCCGAGTATCTCGCCGAGCTCGTAGCGCCCGTTCAGCGCGCGTCCGATCATCGGATACTCCCCTCACCTCGGTCGGGCACCCGTGAACCATAGCGGGCCCGGCACGGGCCCCCTACGGGCGCTGCACCAGCAGTGCGGCGGTCAGCGCGGCCAGCGCGGCGGTCAGCAGGGCGCGGACGATCCGCGGCGAGCCGTGGACGGCCCGCCGGGCAGCGCGTTCGACGCGCAGCGAAGTACGCGGGAAGCTCATCGCCAGCTCGCCTGGCGGTGCGTCAGGTCGGTCACCGGGGACTCCAGAGGTTTCGGGCGGGACGCCGGGGTGGGGCTCCGGACGGACGGTGGACCCGGGGGAGTTCAGCCGTCCGTCCGGAACTGGTCCGGACGGCCGTGGACCCGGGGGAGTCCAGGCGGCCGACCGGAGCGGTTTCCGGACGGGCGCGGCCCGGGGGAGCCGTGCGCCCGTCCGGAAGTCGGTCCGGGACGGCCGGCGGGCACAGGGGGACCCGCCGGCCGTCCCGAAGTCGGGGCCGGTCGGCCGGCGGGCCCTCGGGTGTCCGCCGTCCGTCCGGAGTCGGTGTCAGTTCTGGCTGTTGCCCCCGCCCTTGGACGGCTGGTCCCCGCCGTGGCCCGACCGCCCCGGCGAGGTCGCCGACGGCGAAGGGGACGGGGACGCGGACGGGCCCGACGGCGAGCGGCCGTGGCCGCCCTGGCTGTCCCGGTCGCCGCCCTGGTCGCCGCCGTGGGCGGCCAGCTGCGCGCAGTACCCGTTCACCTTCTCCGGGGCGCCGGCCGCGCGCAGCAGGTCGGCCAGCGCCGGGTCGACGGCGGCCTCCTTCGGCTTGGCGCCGCCCGAGACCCGCGTCGCGAAGCCCCGGCACAGCGCGGCCAGGTCGGGCGCCTGCCCGGGGTCGGTGGACGCCGGGTCGGTGGGCCGGCCGGAGGCGGTGCCCGGACGGACGGAGCTGTTGGACGGCTTCGCGGTGCGGCCCGGGGCGGTGCTCGTCGACGGGGCGTCGGGCGTGCCGGAGGACGGCGCCGGCTGAGCAGTGACGGCCGGCGGCGCCGGGGCGGGACCGCCCAGGACCTCGGGCAGCCGACCCGTTCCGGCGGCGACGGCGACCCCGCCGACGGCGGTCACGCCCAGCGCGACGGCCATGGCCTTCGCGCTGAGGGCCCGCGCGAGCGCGGTGTCCGCCATCTTTCGTCTCCGGTGCTGACTGGGGGCCGGCAGGCGACGAGCCTGCCGGAACGCGGCCATCGCCCCCTCTTCGCCGGGCAGCGGGCCGTCGTCGGCCGTCCCGGTCGCCGCGGCAGCGGCGAGCAGGGCGGCGAGCTCGGGCCGTCCCGGCGCGGGCTGCTGCCCGGCGGAGGGGTCCTGACCGGCCTCCGGGTCGACCGTCGCACCGTCGAGCAGTTGCTCGACGGTGGTGCGATCGATCCGGCGGGATCGGTTGGTGCTCATCTCATATCCCTCAGCGTCGGCACCTGCGCCGGTGTCACACCCTGCGCGGAGATTTTTTTCCCGGCCGCCCGACGGGGCACCCCGGCGGCCGCTCCCCCGTTCTGGTCAAGGGCCTTGGCGAGCCGCCGCAGCCCCCGGTGCGCAGCCATCCGGACACTGCCGGCCCGCTTGCCCAGCACCTTCGCGGCGCTCTCCGCGTCCAGCCCGAGCACCACCCGCAGCAGCACCGCCTCGGCCTGGTCGGGCGGCAGCGAGGCGATCAGCGCGAGGGCGTCGGAGGTCGCGACGGTGGCCATCGCCTGGCCCGCGGTGTCCTCGACGGCGGCCAGCTCGGCCAAGTACTCCTCGGGCAGGTCGGCGACCGGACGGCGGCGCACCCGGCGCAGGTGGTCCATGGCCCGGTTGCGGGCGATGGTCACGGCCCAGCCGCGGAAGCCGTCCGCGTCGCCGCGGAATCCAGGCAGGTCGCGGGCGATCTGCAGCCACGCCTCGGACGCGATGTCCTCGGCGTCCTCGGCCCTGCCGCCGACCAGCACCCGCAGGTAGCGCAGCAGCCCGGGCTGGACGGCCCGGAACAGGACCCGGAACGCCTCCTCGTCGCCGTCCTGGGCGGCCAGGACCGCCGCGGCGAGATCGGCCCGCCGGCCCGGCGGGCGGTCCGGTGCGCCCGGACGGCCGCGCGGGTCGCCGTCGTCCGCCCCGTGATGTTCAGCACTGTGCACCCGCCACATCATGCGCCATCCGAACCACCCGGCCCAGCCGCGGGGCGGGGGGCGGCCCCGTGACGGAGCGGTGGCGGCCCGGTGTGGGGCGCGGTCCCACCGGGTGTGCGCGCGGTGCAGGCCGACGGGCCGTCAGTTCCGGGACCAAGGACCCGAAGCGGCCCGACCTTCGTCCCGCCGACCGCTGTCGTTCGCCTGCGGATTCCCCCCGCTCACCCGCCATACCGTGCAAAAGAGGGGCATTCCGCCCCCGTCCGGAACCCGGCGGCCGCCGGCCGCCCCGCCCGACCAGCACGGAGACCGAGAGACGCCATGAGCACCGCCCAGGAGCTGTACACGACGGGAATCCGCGAGCACTTCGCGCCCGCCCTGCGCGCCCTCGGCTTCCGCGGCTGGCGGCACTCGTTCTCGCTGCCGGACCGCGACCGGTGGGCGGTGCTCGGCGTGCAGGCGGTACACACGGACGGGCGGGTGCGCTGGACCGTCAACCTCTCCGTCACCGACAAGGCCGCGTGGGACCGCCGGAGCGTCCGGCCCGACGCCAACGTCCCCACCGGCCTGGAGCGTTGGCGCGCCCCGATCGGCGAAGTGATGCCGGTCGGCGGCGAGGTCTGGTGGGAGGTCGCGCCCGGCCCGCGCTGGCAGGTCGCCGTCGAGGACTCGGTGGCCGCCGTCCGCGGCTACGCGCTGCCCGAACTGCGCCGCCGGCTGCGCCCCGACGACCGCGGCCCCTACCTGCCGCCGACCGCCCTCGACGGCGTCAACAGCGCCCTCGCGATCGCCGGCGTCGCCCGCATCCAGCGCGCCGAACTCACCGACAGCGTCCTGGAGTTGCACGGCGCGTGGAGCCGCCACGACCCGGCCGCCCGGCAGGTCCTGGCCGGTGCCGCCCGCGGCTTCCTGTCCGCCCGCGACCTGCGCTTCGGGCTGGTCCGGGCGTTCGACACCCTCGGCCGCCCGCTCTGGGAGTTCCCGCCCGGGAACCACGGCGAAGCGGGCTGAGTCCCCATCAGTACCGGCACGGGGACGCGCCGGCACTGAACAACACCTCCGGGGGGAACCACATGGCGGGGACGGTCACGACATCCGGCACAGCGGCGCCGCACGAGCAGCGCCGGCTGGACTGGGACGGCTGCCTGAACGTCCGCGACCTGGGCGGCCTGCCGACCCGCGACGGCCGGCGCACCCGCACCGGCGCGATCGTCCGCGCCGACAACCTCGACCGGCTCACCGCCGAGGGCCAGAACTCCCTGCTCCACTACGGCGTCCGCACCGTCGTCGACCTGCGCGACCAGGTCGAGTACCGGCCGCTGCTGCCCACCCCCGACACCGTCGACCTGGTCCGTGTCCCGCTGGACGCGCTGGCCGGCCCCGACTGGTGGGCCCGCTTCGGCGCCCTCGACGGCACCCCGCTGTCCTTCCGCCCCTACCTCGACCACTGCCGGGACGCCGTCTCCCGGCTGGTCTCCGCCGTCGCCCACGCCCGCGACGGCGCGGTCGTGGTGCACTGCGGCGCCGGCCGCGACCGCACCGGCCTGGCCGCGCTCGTGCTGCTCGCCCTCGCCGGGGTCGAGCCCGCCGCGATCGCCGAGGACTACCTGCTGTCCGCGGCGAACCTGCGCCCGCTGTGGACCCTCCTCGACCGCCCCGACGAGGAGTCCGGCATCGCCCGCGTCCTCGCCGACGCCGGCACCACCGCCGAGGGCGCGCTGCACGCGGTGCTCGCCGAGTTCGACGCCCCGCAGTGGCTGCCCGCCGCCGATGTCGCCGCTCTCAGGGCCCGCCTGCTCGAACCGAACTGACGGATCGTTAAATGGTTCGCGCCCCCGGTGGGGCGCGAACCATACTGCGCCGCATGGCGGATTTCTCCCTTTTCGACACCCGCGGCTACCCGACCGTCGACGTCCGCACCGGCTACGCCGGCTGGGTCGACAGCTACGAGCAGACCGTCCAGGACGCGATGGACGTCGACGTCCTCGCCCGGCTCGCCGTCCCCGCCTGGGCCGGCGCCCGCACCGCCGTCGACCTCGGCTGCGGCACCGGCCGCACCGGCGCCTGGCTGCGCGAGCGCGGCGTCGGCGCGGTCGACGGCGTCGACCTCACCCCCGAGATGCTGGACCGCGCCCGCGCCCGCGGCGCCCACCGCAGCCTCACCGAGGCCGACCTCGCCGCGACCGGCCTGGCGGCCGGCGCGTACGACCTGGCGGCCTGCTCCCTCGTCGACGAACACCTCGCCGACCTCGGCCCGCTCTACCGCGAGGCCCACCGCCTGGTCCGCCCCGACGGCCTGTTCGTCCTGGTCGGCCTCCACCCCGCCTTCATCATGTCGGCCGGCATGCCCACCCACTACGACGGCCCCGACGGCCCCGTCGCCATCACCACCCACGTCCACCTGGTCAGCGACCACCTCACGGCCGGCCTCGCCGCGGGCTGGCAACTCGCCGAGATGCGCGAACAGACCGTCGGCGACGAGTGGATCGCCCTCAAGCCCAAGTGGTCCCGCCACCGGGGGCAGCCGGTCTCGGCGGCGTACGTCTGGCTCAGGGCGTAGCGGAGGGGCACCACCAGGGGCGCGGGGAAACGTGCGCGAGAGCGGGTGGGCGCGAGAGCGGGTGGGCGCGAAAACAGGGGCGCGTGGGGGCACCTCCCGGCCCGCCTGCGTTCGTGCTCGCCTGCGTTCGCTCCCCCTCAGAAGCCGGAGTTCGGCGCTGTCACCACCCGCGCCCGCCCGTCCGCCCGCGCGGCGAGCCCCGCTTCGAGGCGCAGCGCCCGCGCGGGCCCGAGCAGGGCCATCGCGTCGGGGACGGTCGCCCACTGGTACGCGTCGAGTTCGCCGGCCGGCAGGACGATCGGCGTGTCGGCCGGGAAGACGCCCAGGTCGAAGAGGAAGTGGCAGGCCGGGTGGCCGAGTTCGCCGCTGGGGTGGGTCCAGGCGACGGCCAGCAGGTCGCCCGCCTCGCGGTGCAGCCCGGTCTCCTCGTGGAGTTCGCGGGTGGCGCACTGCTGCGCGTTCTCGCCGAGGTCGACGGTGCCGCCGACGAACTGCCAGTTGTCCCGGTAGCCGGCCTTGACGATCAGCACGCGCCCCTCGGGGTCGGTGATCAGGCAGCCCGCGGCGGCGTACACGCGGTGCAGGGAGGCGAGCCAGTCCTCGCGGGAGGCGAACTCGGGGGCGTCGGCCATGGGGCTCCTTCGGCGGGGGTGGCAGCGTGCGGCGCCAACTCTCTCACCCCCGCCGGGGGTTCAGTGCTCCGAGTGCCGCTCCGCGCCGCGGTGCCGGTGCCCGGGCAGTTCGGTGTGGGCGGCGGGCCCGTCGGCCGGGCCGGCCGCCTCGGGTGTCCGGCGCCCGCCGTGGCTGAACACGGCGTCACCGGGGTAGCCGCCGGTCTCGGCGGCGCGCGCGGTGTCGGTGTGCAGCTGCGGCGCGAGGGGCACCGGATCGGCTTCCATGGTGCGGTGCTCCAGCACCTGCGCGCTGCCCTCACGGAGCCTGGTCGTCGTGTCGGTCGATCGCTTGGTCATCGCCGACCTCCCTTCAACAGCCTTCATCGGGCTTCACCGGCCTTCATCGGGCTTCACCGGTCCGCGCCGGGCTCGACCGGCCTGCCGCGGGTTTCCGGGGCCCGCGCCGAGCGATGTCGGCCCTCGCCGACCCACACCGGCCCGATATGACCATTATCGACCTGTATTCACCACAACGCCTTGAACTCCCTTCACCGAAAGGCCAGCTCAGGCCCCTCGCGGTGTGGGACCATGCCGCGTGGCCACGGTGATACAAGCCGACGAATCCAAGGACCGGCATCCCGCGCAACCCGCCCCGCGCAGCGGGCTCGCGGACCGGGTCCGGCACCCGGCCGCCCTGATCCGCCTGGTCTCCGGGCTGTGCTGGATCGCCCTGGTCCTGCTGCTGGCGAGCTACGCCCGCTCCTCCGCGCTGGGCCTGGACACCGACGTCGCGCGCGGCGCCGACCTGCTCCCCTGGCCGCCCGTCCAGCTCGCGGCCGCACTCTGCGGCGGCGCGCTGCTGCTGGTGCCGCTGGGCTACGCCGTCGACCGGCTGGTGGGCGCCGACGGCCGCCGGGTCACCGACGGCGTCCTCGCCGCTGTCCTCGCGTACGGCCTCTCGCTCGGCCTGGACCTGCTGGTCGGCGACCTCACCACGCTCACCCACGCCCTGCCCGGCGGCGACGGCCGCACCGACCCCGTGTACGGGCACCTCGCGCCGGTGCTGGCGTTCATGACCGCGATCGGCACCGCGGGCCGGCGTCGCTGGCGCACCGCGCTGGCCGTCACCCTGGCCCTGTCCGCCCTGTCCGGCCTGATCACCGGGTACGCCACTCCGCTGTCGCTGGTGCTGTCGCTGCTGCTCGGCTGGACCACCGCGCACGCCACCCGGTACGCCGTCGGCGAGCCGGTCGGCACGCCCACCGAGGCGCAGATCGGCCTCGCACTGGCCGCCAGCGGGGTGCGCCCCGACGCGGTCCTCCCGGTCGGGCCGAGCCGCTACCTGGTCACCCAGCGCGACGGCCGCCCCGACCTGGACGTCCACCTGCTCGACCGGCACGGCCAGGCCAGCGGACTGCTCGGCCACCTGTGGCTGGCGCTGCGGCTGCGCACCGCGCCCCGCCCGCTCGGCCTGCGCCCGCTGCGCGCCGGGCTGGAGCACCAGACCCTGCTAGGCCACGCCGCCACGGCCGCCGGCGCCCGCACCCGGACACCCGTCGCCGCCGTCGAGCTGGGCCCGGACGCCGCGCTGGTCGCCTACCACCGGATCGACGCCCGGCCGTTCGCCGAACTCTTCACCGAGTGCACCCCCGACCTGCCCGGCGCCCCCGAGAACGCCCCGACCGACGCGGAACTGCGCGACGCCTGGCAGCAGTTGGCGCTGCTGCAACGCCGCCGGATCGCCCACCGCTCGCTCTCCCCGCAGACCGTGCTGCTGGACGCGGAGGGCCGGGTCCACCTGGTCGGGCTGGGCCGCGGCGAGATCGCGGCCGGCGACCTGCTGCTGCGCCTGGACGTCGCCGGAATGCTCGCCGTCCTCGCTGTCCACGCCGGGCCGCAGCGCGCGGTCCGGGCCGCGATCGACGTACTCGGGCAGGGCCCGGTCGGCGCCGCCCTGCCGCTGCTGCAGCCGATCGCCCTGGCCCGCGACACCCGCGCCGCACTCGCCCGCCACAAGGAGCTGGCCGGCGCCCTGCGCACCGAGGTGCAGCGGCAGATGCCGCAGGCCGCCACCGAACCCGTCCGGCTGGAGCGGCTGCGCCCACGCACCCTGCTCACCGTGGTGGCCTGCATCGCGGTCGGGTACACGCTGCTGCAGTTCCTGTTCGGCAGCGGGGGCAATCCGATCACGCTGGTCGCCGACGCCGACCCGCTGTGGCTGACCGGCGCGGCACTGTCCGCCGCCGCCAGCTACCCGATCGCCACCTTCGCGTTCAGCGGCTTCGTCCCGGAGAAACTGTCGTTCCGCACCACGCTGGCCGCCCAGACCGCCGGTTCCTTCGTCAAGGTGGTCGGGCCCGGCGGCGTGGGCGGACTCGCCCTGAACACCCGCTACCTGCAGTGCGCGGGTATCCCCACCGCGCAGGCGATGTCCAGCATCGGCGTCAGCCAGCTGTTCGGCCTGGTGCTGCACATGCTGCAGCTCGCCGTGTTCAGCGCCCTGGTCGGCACGGACAGCTCGGCCGGTGCGGCGCCCGGCGCCGAGTCCTCGTCGCTGCCCGACGGCTGGGTGCTGTGGCTGGCCGGCGCGGCCGTCGCGCTCGTCGCCGTGTCGATCGCCACCGTCCCGTCGCTGCGGCGGCGTGCCCAGACCCTGCTGCGGCCGCTGCGCGCCGAGGTGCTGCCGCGCCTGCTCGACCTGGCCCAGCAGCCCGGCAGGCTGGCCACCGGCGTGGCCGGCCAGCTGCTGGTGTCCATGTGCTTCGTGCTCTGCCTGTACTGCTGCACCCGCGCGATCGGCCAGTACCCGGGGTTCAACGCCGTCGCGGTGAGCTTCCTGGCCGGCAACGCGGCGGGCAACGTCGTACCGACGCCGGGCGGCGTGGGCGGCGTGGAGGTGCTGATGCCGACCATCCTGGTGGCATCCGGGCACATCGACCAGAACGGCGCACTGGCCGCCGTCCTGCTGCTCCGGCTGTTCACCTTCATCCTGCCGGTCCTGCCCGGCTGGGCGGCGTTCGCCTGGCTCCAGCGCCGCAAGGCGATCTGACCGCCCGGTCAGTCCGCCCGGTGGTCCTCGTCGCCCACCCCGACCTCGCGGATCTGCTCCACCGCGTCCCCCTCGTCGGCCGGCGCCGACCCCAGCTCGCGCTGCCGCCGCAACACCTCCAGGTCGTCCACCTCCGGCTCCACCGCCTCCCGCTCCTCCTCGACGCCCTCCAGCACGGTCGGCGTCGGCTGGTCGTCGTCCTCGGGATACTCAGGGTTCTCCGCATTCAGGCGCATACCGCCAGTATCCGGCGCAATCTCCCGGAACGGTCACCTTTGGGACGGCGGGTCTCGCATCCGGGCTCGTACGGTGGTGGGTGGGGCCGTGCGCCGGAGGGTGGTCGGGATGCTGGTGGCAGAGGTGGCCGGGGCGTCGGCACGGCTGGCGGGGACGGCGGCGCGGTCGGAGAAGGTGCGGGTGCTGGCCGAGCTGTTCGGGCGGGTGTCCGCCGAGGAGGCGCCGCTGGTGGTGGCGTACCTGGCCGGGCGGTTGCCGCAGCGGAAGGTCGGGGTGGGGTGGCAGACACTGCGGGAGCGGACCGCGCCCGCCGCCGGGGCGACGCTGGAAGTGCTGGAGCTGGACCGCCGGCTGTCCGCCCTCGCGGCCCTCGCCGGGCCCGGTTCGCAGCGTGAACGCAAGCGGCAGGTCGGCGAGTTGATGGCGCTGGCCACCGAGCAGGAGCAGCACTTCCTGCTCGGGCTGCTCTCCGGCGAGCTGCGCCAGGGCGCCCTGGACGCGGTGGCGGTGGAGGGCCTGGCGGCAGCCGTCGGCGCACCGGCCGGGGCGGTCCGGCGGGCGCTCATGCTGTCGGGCGAACTCGGGCCGCTGGCCGGGCGGTTGGTCGCCGAAGGGCCGGCCGCACTGGACGATTTCCGGCTGACCGTCGGACGCCCGGTGCAGCCGATGCTGGCGCAGAGCGCGAAGGACGTGGACGAGGCCCTGGACCGGCTCGGCCCGTGCGCGGTGGAGGAGAAGCTGGACGGCATCCGGATCCAGGCCCACCGGGACGGCGACGAGGTCCGCCTGTACACCCGCACACTCGCCGAGATCACCGCCCGCCTGCCCGAAGTGGTGGCGCTGGTCCGGGAGTTGCCGCAGGAGCGGATCGTGCTGGACGGCGAGGTGCTGGCACTGGACGAGCAGGGGCTGCCGCGGCCGTTCCAACAGACCTCCGGCCGGGTCGGCTCGCACGGCGAGCACACCGAACTTCCGCTCTCCGCCGTCTTCTTCGACCTGCTGCTGGTCGGCGACCGGGACCTGCTGGACGCCCCCGCCGCCGAGCGGCACGCCGAACTGGCCGCCCTGGTACCGGAGTCCGCCCGGGTCCGGCAGCTCCGGGTGGACGACCCGTCCGACCCAGAACAGCGCCGGTCGGCCCGCGAGTTCACCCGCGCGGCGACCGCCGAGCACCGGCACGAGGGGGTGGTGGTGAAGTCGCTGGACGCGTCGTACAGCGCGGGCCGGCGCGGCTCGTCCTGGCTGAAGGTGAAGCCCGTCCACACCCTCGACCTGGTGGTGCTGGCCGCCGAGTGGGGGCACGGCCGCCGCACCGGGCGGCTGTCCAACCTGCACCTGGGGGCCCGGCGGCCGGACGGCACGTTCGCGATGCTCGGCAAGACGTTCAAGGGCCTCACCGACAGCCTGCTGGCATGGCAGACGGAGCGGCTGCGGGAGCTGGCGGTCCGCGAGGAGCGGTGGGGTGTGGTGGTGCGGCCCGAACTGGTGGTGGAGATCGCCTTCGACGGGGTCCAGCGCTCCACCCGGTACCCGGAGGGCGTGACGCTGCGGTTCGCCCGGGTGCTGCGCTACCGGGAGGACAAGCGGGCCGCCGAGGCGGACACCGTGGAGTCCGTGGCGGCGCTGCTCCCCTGACATCAACTCCCGGACGTCACGCGCCTGTTGGCTGCCGGGACGACCAGCGGGGTGCCGGTCTCCGGGTCGGGGATCACCCGGCACGGCAGCCGGAACACCTCCTCGACCAGCTCGGCGGTGACCACGTCCTGCGGCGGCCCGGCGGCGACCAGCCGGCCGTCCCGCAGAGCGATCAGGTGGGTGGCGTAGCGGGCGGCCTGGTTGAGGTCGTGCAGCACGGCGACCAGGGTGCGGCCCTGCTCCCGGTGCAGGCGGGCGCACAGGTCGAGGACCTCGATCTGGTGCGCGATGTCCAGGTAGGTGGTGGGCTCGTCGAGCAGCAGCAGCGGGGTCTGCTGGGCCAGCGCCATGGCGATCCACACCCGCTGCCGCTGTCCGCCGGACAGCTCGTCCACCGGCCGCTCCGCGAGGTCCGCGACGCCGGTGTCGGACATCGCCTCCGCCACCACCCGCTCGTCCTCCACCGACCACTGCCGCAGCACCCCCTGGTGCGGGTACCGCCCGCGCGAGACCAGTTCGGCCACGGTGATGCCGTCCGGCGCGATCGACGACTGGGGCAGCAGCCCGAGCGTCCGCGCCACCTGCTTGGCCGGCAGCGTGGCGATCGACTGCCCGTCCAGCAGCACCTGACCGGCCGTCGGCTTCAGCGTCCGCGACAGCGCCCGCAGCAGCGTGGACTTGCCGCAGGCGTTCGGCCCGACCACCACGGTGAAGGAGTGGTCGGGGATGTCGACGCTCAGGCCCTCCGCGATGACGCGCTTCTCGTAGGCGAGGGTCAGCTCACGACCGGCGAGACGGGACTCGGACTGGGCCACGGGACAGCTCCGTTCGGGACGGGGGGCGAGGGACGAGGGACGGGGGACGAGGGACGGGGGACGAGGGGCGAGGGACGAGGGGCGAGGAGGGGCGGGCGGGAACGAGGACGGGCGGTCGGAGAAGGGGACGGGCGGGCGGCGGGCGAGGGGCGGGCGGGCGGTGCGGAAAGCGCTTGCCGACCGCAACGGGCAAGCGCTTTCCCGCCGCCCGGAGAAAGCGCTTTCCGCACCTGCCCCACGGCCGCCCGGCCCGCAGCCACCCGCCTCACAGCCGCCCGGCCCGCCGCTGCCCGGCCAGCAGCCAGACCAGGTAGCCGCCGCCGAGGACGCCGGTCACCACGCCGACCGGCAGTTGGTGGTCGGCGAACAGGTGCTGCGCCGCGAAGTCGGCGGTGACCAGCAGGGCGGCGCCGGTGCAGGCGGAGGCGGCCAGGTTGGGGCCGGGCGCGCGGGTGAGCCGGCGGGCGAGTTGCGGGGCCGTCAGGGCGACGAAGTTGACCGGACCGGCGGCGGCCGCGGCCAGGGCGGCGAGCAGCACGGCCGCGCCGAGCAGGACGAGCCGCAGGCGTTCGGGGCGCACCCCGAGGCCGCCGGCCGCGTCGTCGCCGAGTTCGAGGGCGCGCAGCGCGGGGCCGCAGCCGAGCAGCACCAGCGGGAGCAGTACGGCGAGGGCGATCGCCAGCGGGCGGGCCTGGTCCCAGCCGCGGCCGTCGAGGCTGCCGGTGAGCCAGAGCACCGCGCGGGCGGCGTCCATGAGTTGGGTGCGGGTCAGCAGGTAGCCGTTGACGCCGGTGAGGATCGCGGCGGTGCCGATGCCGACCAGCACCAGTCGGGCGCCCTGGACGCCGCCGCGCCAGGCCAGTGCGTAGATCGCGGCGCCGGTGAGCAGTCCGCCCGCCACCGCCGCGCCGGCCAGCGCCTGGCTGGTGCCGCCCGCCACCACGACCAGCAGTGCGCCGGTGGACGCGCCCTGGGTGAAGCCGAGGATGTCGGGGCTGCCGAGCGGGTTGCGCACCAGCGTCTGGAACAGTGCGCCGGCCAGTGCCAGCGCCGCTCCGACCAGCAGCGCGGTGGCGACCCGGGGCAGGCGCAGCTGGTTGACGATGAAGTCCTCGGCGGGGCTGCCGTCGCCGAGCAGCGTCCGCACCACGTCGCCGGGGGCGAGCGGGTAGTCGCCGTGTCCGAGCGCGAACACCGCCGCCACCAGGGCCACCAGCAGCGCCCCGCCGCAGACGGTCAGCACGCGGGGCCGGTAGCGCACCGAGCACCCGGCCACCCGGAGCGTCCTCATGCCCGTCCCTCTCCCCTGCCGGGTCGTCGCCCCGGTCCCGGGGCCGTTCGCCGTTCGTGTCGTCGCCGTCATGCCCGGGCCCTCCCGCGTCGTGCGAAGTACAGGAAGAACGGCCCGCCGAGGACGGCGGTGACGATGCCGACCTGGAGTTCGCCGGGCCGCCCCAGCACCCGGCCGAGCACGTCGGCGCCGAGCAGCAGCACGGGCGCGAGCACCGCGCAGTACGGGAGCAGCCGGCGCAGGTCGGGGCCGGTGAGGGCGCGGACCAGGTGCGGGACCATCAGGCCGACGAAGACGATCGGCCCGCAGGCGGCGGTGGCCGCGCCGCACAGCAGGGTGACGGCGAGGATCGCGGCGGCCCGGACCGCCCCGGGCCGGGCGCCGAGCGCGCGGGCCGCGTCGTCGCCGAGGGCGAGCGCGTTCAGCGGCCGGGTCAGGCCGAGCGCGAGCACCGCGCCGACCACGACGAACGGCAGCACCCCGAGCACGGTGGACGGCTGCGCGCCGGCGAGCGACCCGACCGTCCAGAAGCGCATCCGGTCGAGCGAGGCGGTGTCCAGCAGCATCACGGCGCTGACGTACGAGTACAGGGTGGCGTTGAGTGCGGAGCCGGCCAGGGCGAGCCGGGCGGGGGTGGCGCCGCGTCCGCCGCCGACGGCGTAGACCAGCGCGGAGACGGCGGCCGCGCCGGCCAGCGCCCACCAGACGTAGCCGGTGAAGGAACTGACGCCGAGCAGGGAGACCGCGGTGGCGACCGCGGCGGAGGCTCCGGCGTTGATGCCGAGCAGTCCGGGGTCGGCCAGCGGGTTGCGGGTGAGGGCCTGCATGACGCCGCCGGCCAGGCCGAGCGCGGTGCCGGCGAGCAGGCCGAGCAGGGTGCGCGGCAGGCGCATCTCGTGCACGACGGTCCAGCCGGGGGCGGTCGGGTCGGTGAGGCCGTGCCAGACCTCGACGGGGCTCAACTGCCGTGCGCCGAGGCCGAGGCTGAGCACCAGGACGACGGCCAGCGCCAGCACTGCGGCGGCCGGGCCGAGGGCGCGCGGGAGGCCGCGGCGGGCGGCGGCGGTGCCGGGTGTCGGGTGGGAGCGGATGGCGCTCAAGGGTGCTCCGGATCGGTCGGGGACGGCGCGGTGCGGGGCCTCGGAGGCCAACCCGCCGGAACTTAGGTTAGGTTAACCTATCTAGCGCCTGCCGCTGCGGCCGGGCTCCCCGCGCCCTGCACCGATCCCCCGCCCCGAACCGAGGTACCGCCATGCCGTTCTCCTTCCGCCCGACCCGTCGCGGCCTGCTCGCCGCCGGCGGCGCCACCGCCCTCGGCGCGGCCCTCGCCGCCTGCGGATCCTCCGGCGACAAGGGCTCCGGAAAGGACGCCGACCGGGCGGCGGGCGGCGCGAACTCCGGTTCCGGCAAGGGCCCGTGGAGCTACACGGACGACCGCGGCAAGACCGTCACCGCCAAGTCCGCCCCCACCCGGGTGGTGGCCTTCACCGGCGCGGCCGCCGCCCTCGCCGACTTCGGCCTGGACAAGCAGCTGGTCGGCGTCTTCGGAGAGACCCGGGCCGCCGACGGCAAGGCCGACCCGCAGGCCGGCAGCCTGAACATCGATCAGGTCGAGATCATCGGCAACGCCTGGGGCGAGTTCTCCATCGAGAAGTACGCGGCGCTGCGCCCCGAGCTGCTGGTGACCCACATGTACGACCCGGACGCGTACTGGTACGTCCCGGACGAGTCCAAGGACAAGATCCTCCAGCTCGCCCCCGCGGTGCTGACCTCCACCGGCCGGGTGTCGATCCGTCAGCCCATCGAGCACTACGCCAAGCTCGCCGAGTCGCTCGGCGCCGACCTGGGCGCACCCAAGGTCGTCGACGCCAAGGCCCGCTTCGAGCAGGCCTCCGAGGCGCTGCGCCAGGCCGTCAAGGCGGCCGGCGGGCTCAAGGTGATGGCCTGCTCGGGCAGCCCCGACCTGTTCTACGTCTCCAACCCGAAGATCTCCTGCGACCTGCTCTGGTTCGCCGAGCTGGGCGTGGAGTTCGTGCAGCCGGAGAAGACCGACGGCGGCGACTACTACGAGGGCCTGAGCTGGGAGAACGCCGGCAAGTACGCGGCGGACCTGCTGCTGCTCGACCAGCGTTCCACCGCCCTTCAGCCCAAGGACCTGGCCGCCAAGCCCGCCTGGGGGCAGCTGCCCGCCGTGAAGGCCGAGCAGATCACCCCGTGGGACGCGGTGCCGCGGTTCTCGTACGCCGGGTTCGCGCCGCTGGTGGAGCGCCTGACCGCCTCGATCCAGAAGTCCCGGAAGCTGAGCTGAGCCCCGTCCGAGAGGCAGTCGAATGAGCGACCCGGTCCAGGAGTTCGCGTTCTTCCCCGCGCAGGTGGCGGGCACCCGCCGGCTCGGCCCGACCATGCTGCGGGTCACCTTCGGCGGCGAGGCGTTGGCGGGCTTCGCGAGCGGCGGGCGCGACCAGTCCTGCTCGCTGTTCCTGCCGCACCCGGGCCAGGCCGAGCCGCTGCTCCCGCACCGGGACGGCGACGGCTGGTTCGCGGCCTGGCGGGCGCTGCCGCCGTCCGAGCGGGCGGTGATGCGCTCGTACACCGTCCGCGCCCGGCGCACCGAACCGCCGCAGCTGGACGTGGACTTCGCGCTGCACGGCACCGACCCGGCCGACCCGGCCCCGGCCGGTCCGGCGGCCACCTGGGCGGCGGGGGCGAAGCCCGGCGACCGGGTGGTGCTGCTCGGCCCGACCGTCGCCGACAACCGTTCGGTGGGCTTCCGTCCGCCCGAGGGGACCCGCACCGTCCTGCTGCTGGCCGACGAGACGGCGCTGCCCGCGGTCGGCGCCATCCTGGAGTGGCTGCCCGCCGAAACCCGGACGCTGGCGTGGGTCGAGGTGCCGGACGCCGCCGACATCCAGGACCTGTCCGACGCGGACCGACTGGACATCACCTGGCTGATCCGCGAACCCGGCTCGCCGTCCCGCCTGCTGACATCCCCCCGGGAGGCCGAGCTGCCCGCCGACGCCACGTACGCCGCGTACGCCTGGATCGCCGGCGAGGCCGGCACCGTCAAGGAGCTGCGCCGGCACCTGGTGCGGGAGCGCGGGCTGGACCGCCACGCGGTGTCCTTCGCCGGCTACTGGCGGCGCGGCACGTCCGAGGACCGGCTGCGGGAGGAGGCGTACGACGCGCCGCCGTCCTGACGGCCCGCGGCCGATGCCGCGGCCCCTCCCCGACGGCCCGTGGCCGATGCCGTACGCCCTCCCTGACGGCCCGTGACATCGACGACACCCGACGACACCCAGCGACACCCGCCCTTAATGCCCCCTCGGTGCTCCTGCAAACAAGTTGCAATAAGGTGGCCCTCGCAACGGATCATCCGTCGACCGAGAGGGGCTGCTCAACCATGGGTGCCTACACGCTGCCTGACCTGCCCTACGACTACTCCGCCCTGGAGCGGGCGATGTCCGCCGAAATCCTGGAGCTCCACCACTCCAAGCACCACCAGGCGTACGTCAACGGCGCCAACCTGACGTTGGAACAGCTCTCCGAGGCCCGCGACAAGGAGCAGTTCGGCTCGCTGGTCGGCCTGCAGAAGACCCTCGCCTTCAACCTGTCCGGCCACGTCCTGCACTCGCTGTTCTGGCAGAACCTCTCCCCCGAGGGCGGCGACCGCCCGGACGGCGCCCTCGCCGACGCCATCACCGAGCACTTCGGCACCTTCGAGGCGTTCAAGCAGCAGCTCACCACCGCCACCGTCGGCGTCCAGGGCTCCGGCTGGGGCATCCTCTCCTGGGAGCCGCTCGGCAAGCGCCTGATCGTCGAGCAGGTCTACGACCACCACGGCAACGTCGGCCAGGGCACCGTGCCGCTGCTGGCCTTCGACGCCTGGGAGCACGCGTACTACCTCCAGTACAAGAACGTCCGCCCCGACTACGTCACCCGCCTGTGGGACGTCGTCAACTGGCAGGACGTCACCACCCGCTTCACCGCCGCCACTTCCGCCTGACGGCACCGGCCGCCGGGGCCCCGCGCGCGGCGGGGCCCCGGCACGGCCGTCCCGTTCGGGCCCACTAACGTGGGCCCATGGACGCGGCACAGGAGTTCGAGACCCACCGGCCGCGGCTGTTCTCGCTCGCGTACCGGATGCTCGGGTCCGCCGCCGAAGCCGAGGACGCCGTGCAGGACGCCTACCTGCGCTGGCACGGCGCACTGCCCGGGCAGATCGAGACACCCGGGGCGTGGCTGAACAAGGTCCTCACCAACCTGTGCCTGAACCGGCTCACCTCCGCCCGGGCCCGGCGCGAGGAGTACCCGGGCAGCTGGCTGCCCGAACCGGTCGCCACCGGCGACGGCGCCCTCGGACCGATGGAACACGCCGAGCAGCGCGAGGCGGTGTCCTTCGCGGTCCTCACCCTGATGGAGCGACTCACCCCGCCCGAGCGCGCCGCGGTGGTGCTGCGCGACGCGTTCGCCTACAGCCACCGCGAGATCGCCGGCGTGCTGGACTGCTCCGAACCCGCCGCCCGCCAGCTCTACCACCGCGGCCACCGGCACCTGACCGACGAGACCCCGCACCCCGCACCCGACCCGGCCCAGAACGCCGCCCTGCTGCAACGCTTCCTCTCCGCCGCCGCCGACGGCGCACTCGACCGGCTGGAACAGCTCCTCGCCGAACAGGTCGTGGTGTGGGCGGACGGCGGCGGCAAGGTCCGCTCCGCGCTGCGCCCGGTGGCCGGCCGCAACAACGCCGCCCGCTTCCTCGCCGGACTGTTCGCCCGCTTCACCGACGGCGTCCGGTTCGAGGCCGCCGAGGCCAACGGCCTTCCCGCGGTACTCGGCTGGGAGGGCGACCGGCTCACCTCGCTGGGCGCGATCGACGTCGGCCCGGACGGCGTCACCACCGTCCGGATCCTGCGCAACCCCGACAAACTCGCCCACTTCGCGGCCCGCCACCGCCCGCTGTCACAGAACGCCTGACTGCCCGGTTCCTTCCTCGACAGACCCCTCGACAGGCCTCTCCGGGAAGGAACCGACCCCCATGGACGACCGCACCCTGCTGGTGACCGGCGCGACCGGCGTACTCGGCCGAGAAGTTCTGCGCCGGGCGCACGAAACCGGCCTCACCGTCCGCGCCCTGACCCGCCGCACCACCCCGCCGGGCGTCCCCGGCGCGGGCGCCACCGACTGGCACACCGGCGACCTCCTCGCCGACACCGGCCTGGACGCCGCGCTGCGCGGCGTCGACACGGTGATCCACTGCGCCAGCGACCCGCGCCACCCCAAGGACGACCTGCCGGCCTTCCGCCACCTGCTCGACGCGGCGCGCCGGGCCGGCGTCCGGCACCTCGTCAACATCTCCATCGTCGGCATCGACAAGGTCCCGACGGCGTACTTCCGCGCCAAGCTGGAAGTCGAGCAGCTGCTCGCCGAGTCCGGCCTCGGCTGGACCAACCTGCGGGCCACCCAGTTCCCGGTGTTCCTCGAAGGCATGCTCACCGCCCTCGCCAAGCTGCCCGTCCTCCCCATGCTCGCCGACACCCCGTGCCAGCCCGTCCACCCCGCCGAGGTCGCCGACCGCCTGGTCACCCTCGCCCTCGGCCAACCCGCCGGCCACGCACCGGACTTCGGCGGCCCCGAGATCCACCCCGCCACCGAACTCGCCGCCAGCTGGCTCCGTGCCACCCACCCCCGCCGACACCGCGTCCTCCCCCTCCGCCTCCCCGGCCGCCTCGCCACCGCCCTCCGCCAGGGCCACCTCACCACCCCCGCCCACCCCGACGGCACCGCCACCTGGTCCGACTTCCTCACCACCCGCCGCACCTGACCCCCACCCCTCGAGGCCCACCACACCCGACACACCGCCTCGCCCGCGAACTCCCCCGCCGGAAAGGGCTGCAGAGAAGGGGCTGCACGCAAAAACCCCAGGCCGAGAAATCGACCTGGGGTTCCGATGGAGCCGCCTATGGGATTCGAACCCATGACCTACGCATTACGAGTGCGTTGCTCTGGCCAACTGAGCTAAGGCGGCACCGCTGCCGGGGGAAACCGGGCTGGTGGGCCCAGGGTCGCATCGGCAACGCGGGTCAGTCTACACAGTTTTCGGGGGTGATCCGTACGCGGTGGCGGAGGCCGGCCGGTCAGGCGGAGGAGACGGCGAGTTTGGCTGCGAAGCCGGCGAAGAGGACGGCTACGGAGGAGGTGAGGCCGGCGGAGAGGCGCTTGCGGCGGCGGAAGGCGTTGGCGAGCGAGGTGCCGGCGAAGATCAGGAGGGAGAGGTAGAGGAAGGAGAAGGTCTGCAGGACGCCGCCGAGGAGGGCGAAGGAGAGGGCGGGGGCGCTGTAGGAGGCGTCCACGAACTGGGTGAAGAAGGAGAGGAGGAAGAGGATGGCCTTGGGGTTGAGCAGGCTGATGACCAGCGCGCGGCGGAACGGGCGCTCGGTGTCCTGCTCGGTCGGGGCGTCGGCGGGGGCGGTGGCGACCGCCCGTTCGCGCCACATCTGCCGGGCGGCGCGCAGCATGCCGACGCCTATCCACAGCAGGTAGGCCGCGCCGCCGAACTTGACCACGGCGAAGACGGCCGGGTTGGCGCGCAGCAGGGAGGCCGCGCCGAGGGAGGTGAGGCTGATCAGGGTGAGGTCGCCGAGGAAGACGCCGCAGGCCGCGCGGTAGCCGGTGCGGATGCCCTTGCGGGCGGCGACGGAGAGCACGTAGAGGGAGTTCGGTCCGGGCAGCAGGACGATGACCAGCGCGCCGAGGACGTAGGTGGTGAGGTCGTGGACGCCGAGCACGACGGTCTCCAAGGGTCCGGGAGGCAGGAACGCCGAAGGGGCTGCGCCATGGTAGCGCCAGCCCCTTCAGGTATGAACACTCCTGACATGAGCGTCCGTCATTCGGACAGCAGTCGGGGTCAGTCCTTGCAGACCTTCCCGTTGTCGGGCGCCGCCCCGCTGAGCAGGTAGTGGTTCACCGCGTCGTCGATGCAGGTGTTGTGGCGTCCGTACGCGGTGTGCCCGTCACCCTCGTAGGTGAGCAGTCGCCCGGACTCCAGCTGCCCGGCCAGGGACTTGGCCCAGGCGTAGGGGGTGGCGGGGTCCCGGGTGGTGCCGACCACCACGATCGGGTCGGCGCCCGCCGCGCGGACGGTGTGCGGGGCGCCGGTGGCCTTGACCGGCCAGTACGCGCAGCCGAGCGCCATCCAGGCCATGTCGCGGCCGAAGTGCGGCGCGGCCTTCTCGAACGCCGGGATCGCGGCCGTGACCGCCGCCGGGTCGGTGAACGAGGCCGGCAGGTCGAGGCAGTTGACGGCCATGTTGGCGTACATCAGGTTCTCGTAGCTGCCGTCGGCGGAACGCCCGTAGTACTCGTCGGCGAGCTGCAGCAGCCCGCTGCCGCTGCCGCCCTGGGCACTGGCCAGCGCGGCGCGCAGGTGCGGCCACAGGGCCTCGGTGTACATCGCCTCGGCGACGCCGGTGAGCGCCTGGGCCTCGGTGAGCGGACGGTCGGTGCCGGTGGGCATCGGCTGCGCGTCGAGCTGCTTGAACAGGGCGGTGAGTTTGTCGCCGGCCTCCTGCTCGGTGCGGCCGACCGGGCAGTCGTCGCGCTTGACGCAGTCCTTGGCGAACGCCGTCCACGCGGTCTCGAAGCCGCCGGCCTGGGTCATGTTGCCGGTGACGGCGTCCAGCGACGGGTCCATCGCGCCGTCCAGCACCACCTTGCCGACCTTGCTCGGGAACAGTCCGGCGTACGTCGCGCCGAGGAAGGTGCCGTACGACTTGCCGACGTAGTTGAGCTTCTGGTCGCCGACCAGCGCCCGCAGCATGTCCATGTCCCGGGCCGCTTCCACGGTGGAGACGTGGCCGAGCAGCTCGCCCGCCCGGGCCGAGCAGCCCGCCGCGAACTCCTTGTCGACGGCCACCAGGGCGTCGATCTCGGACTGGTCGTCGGGGGTGATGTCGGCGGCCGAGTAGGCGTCCATCCGGTCGCCCGTCAGGCAGGTGATCGGCGCGGACTTGCCGACGCCGCGCGGGTCGAAGCCGACCAGGTCGTAGCTGGAGCGCACCCCGCCGTCGTAGCGCGACGCGACGCTCTGCACGTACTCGATCGCCGAGCCGCCGGGGCCGCCCGGGTTGAGCAGCAGCGAGCCCAGCCGGTGCGCCTGGTCGGCGGCGGGCTTGCGGACCGCGGACAGCTCGATGTCGTGGCCGTCGCCGGGGTGGGCGTAGTCCAGCGGCACCTTGAAGGTGGCGCACTCGAAGTCCGTGCTGCACGCCTTCCAGCTCAGCTGCTGCGCGTAGTAGGAGGCGAGCCCGGCCGGCAGTTCGGTGGGCAGCGGCTCCAACGGGGTGGCGCCGTTCGCGGGGACCGGCGCGTGGCTGTCCGCCGGGCTGCCGGTCGGGCCGCCCGCCGTGGGCGCCGAGTGGCCCGAGCAGCCCGCCAGCAGCAGAGACGCGGCGGCGGCCAGCGCGGCGACGGACAGGTACCGGCGGGGCCGGGCGACTCTCATGAACGTGGGTCCTCTCCCCTGGGGACGGGCCGGCCCACCGGCCGGCCGCCCGGCCGTCGCCGGGAGATCGAGCCTAGCCGCCGGGAGGCCCCCCGCCCGGCGACCACGACGGCCGCGCCCGGGCCCCGTGGCGGCAGGCCGCCGCACCCGGACGCCACCCCCTTAGGCCGATCATCACACCGCAGACCGCCCGAGGAGCCCACCGCGCAACAGCCTCGCCCAGGACGTCCCACGGCCGCTCAGGGCTTCGACAGCTGCTCCGTCAGGTACTGCATCGCCACCCGAACCAGCCGCAGCTGTTCCCGGTCCGCCGAGTAGTCCTGCACGAGGTCGGAGATCCGCACCTCCGCCCGCGCCCCGGCGTCCCGCAGCGCCGTCTGCACCTCCCGGGCGGAGGCCAGCCCGTCCGCGTCCCGCTTCGCTGCGGCCAGCAGCAGCCGCACCGGCGCCCCGGCAGGCGCCTCGCCGGCGGCCGCCGCCAGCGCCCGCCCGTCGTACCGGCCGGACACCGCCGCGGCCGCCCCGTACAGGTCGGGCCTGGTCAGCCCGGCCGCGGCCGCGCACGGGGCGCCGCCGTCCACGCCGAGCGCAGCCCAGCCGTCGGGGCCGGCGGGACGGGTGCGGAAGACCGCGCCGACGGCCGCGCGCAGCACCTGGTCGTCCGCGACGGCCTGCGGGGCGGCGGTCACCAGGTCGCAGGGGTGGCCGGTGCCGCTCGGTGCCTCGGGGGCGACCAGCACGAACGGGCGGGCCTTGCCGAGCTCGACGGCCGACGCCGCACCGTCGAACACGCCCGGCAGGTCCTGGTCGGCGGTCCGCCCGGCCGACCCGGAGTGCACCACGACCACCGGGAACCGGGCCGCCGGCTCCTGCTGGTACTCGGCGGGCAGCCACACCCGCACCGCGCGCGGCCGCCCGTCCGGACCGGGCACCTCGCCCTGCAGCAACTCGCCACCCGCCGGACGGCTCACGTTGCTGAACAGCACCTCCATCGGCGGCGCGGGCGCGGCGACCGGAGCCGGCCGCTCCCCGCCGACCGCCGCCACCTCCTGCCGTGCCGCCACGGCCGGCCGCACCGTCACCCGGCCGGACCGCCCGCCCAGCAGCACCGCCACCCCGAGCGCGCTCACGCACATCAGGCACAGCGCCGCCGCCCCGGCCCGGACCAGCACCGGACGCGCCTCCGCCGCCAGCTCGTACGTCTGGGCGGCCCGCAGGTCCCGCCAACGCACCATCGCCGACCGGGCCAGCCAACTGCCCGCCGCCGCAGCCACCAGCAACAACAGGACGAGCAGCGATCGGGGCATGGGGAACGCACCACCTCGGGGAAGGACCGGCCGGACGCGAGCGCGTGGCCAGTGCACAGGGTGCAAGACCACGCGGCCCAGGGCCGCCGCGCGGTACGGGCGTCTCCCCACCTTCACTCGAACGAGCTAACGACCACCGGGCCCGAAAGCCTTCAGCCGCGACCTGGCCGGACGGGCGACCCGCACAGCCGATCTGCATGACCGACCCACGAAGCCGCCCCGCACGGGCGACCCGCACGGCCGATCTGCATGACCGACCCACGAAGCCGCCCCACGAAGCCGCCCCGCACAGCCGACGGATCAGCCCGCCCGCAGCGCCACCGTCATCGCCTCGACCGCCAGCAGCGGGTCCACGTTCCGGTCCAGCGCCCGCCGGCAGGCCAGCACCGCCTCGATCCGGCGCAGCGTGTTCTCCGCCGCACCCTCGCCCGCCACGCGCTGCACGGCCGTCCGCTGGTCCTCGTTGGCCAGCGCCCCGCCCGCGCCCAGCTGGATCGCCAGCACGTCGCGGTAGAAGCCCAGCAGGTCGCCGAGCGCCACGTTCAGCGTCTCCCGGCGGGTCCGCGTCGCCCGGCTCTTCTGCCGCTTCTCCAGTTCCTTCACCGCGCCCGCCATGCCGCGCGGCGCCCGGCTGCCCTCGGACGCGCCGTACGCGGCCCGCAGGTCGTCGGTCTCCTTGGCGTCCTGGGTCTCGGCCAGCGCCTCGGCATCGGCCTTCGCGGTGTCGACGAGCCGCTGTGCGGCGGCCAGGCAGCCGCCCAGGTCCGCGACCTCCAGCGGGATCCGCAGTACCTCGGCGCGGCGGGCCCGGGCCTCGTCGTCCACCGCGAGCCGCCGGGACCGGTCGATGTCGCCCTGCCCGGCCAGCGCGGCCAGCCGGGCCGCCTCGGGATCCACCCCGTCGCGCCGGACCAGCATGTCGGCGACCGCTTCCGCGGGGGGCGTGCGCAGCACCAGCAGGCGGCAGCGCGAGCGGATGGTCGGCAGCACGTCCTGCACGGACGGCGCGCACAGCAGCCACACCGTCCGCGGCGAGGGCTCCTCGACGCCCTTCAGCAGCGCGTTCGCGGCCGCCTCGGTGAGGCGGTGCGCGGCGTCCACCAGGATCACCGACCAGCGGCCGCCGGTCGGGTAGCTCGATGCCCGCAGCACCAGGTCGCGCATGTCGCCGACGCCGATCGACAGGCCGTCGGTGCGCACCTGCTTGACGTCGGCGTGGCTGCCGGAGAGCACGGTGTGGCAGCCGTCGCAGAATCCGCAGCCGGGCGTCCCGCCCAGGTCCAGGTCCGGGCTGGTGCACTGGAGCGCCGCCGCGAAGGCGCGGGCCGCCGTCACCTGCCCCGCACCGGGCGGGCCGGTGAACAGCCAGGCGTGCGTCATCAGCGAGGCGTTGCCCTCGGGGGCCTCCCCGCGGCCCGCCAGCACGGCGGCCCGGGCTGCCCGTGCGGCCGCCTGCAACTGTTCGACCACCCGGTCCTGTCCGACCAGGTCGTCCCACACACTCACGCCGCGCTCCTCCTCGCCCTCACCGACCCGACGAGCCTAACGCCGGACGGCGACAGCCCGGCCCGCACCGGCCGTCCGGTCCACATCAGCTGTCCGGTCCGCATCACAGCGGCCAGGCCAGGCCCGGCCAGGCCCGGCCCGGCCCGGCCCGGACGGCGACCGACCGACCGGACCCGATGTCGACAGCCCGGACGGCAGAAGGCCCGGGCTGTCCAGTGACAGCCCGGGCCGTTGCGCGACTGCGGCATCTCGCCGGCGGTCAGTCCGGCAGTCAGTCCTTGCGGCGGCGCCAGCCCCGCTTCGGCTGCTGGTCCTGCTCCGGCTCGGGGCCCTCGGCCTCCCAGCGGGCCCACTCCTCACGGGAGCCGAGCAGGCTGTCGGTCAGGCTGGGCAGGTCGTCGAGCGGGGTCTCCTCCGCCCAGTCCGGCCGGGGACGCAGCTCGCGGGTGCGCGAGGAGTCGTCCTCGTCACGGAACAGTCCGGGCGGCACCTGCTTGGCCTCGGGCTTGGACTCCGGCGCGGGCTTGGAGTTGGGCGCGGGCGCGGGCTTGGACTCCGGCTTGGGGTTGGGCGCGGGCGCGGGCTTGGACGCAGGCGCGGGCCTGGACGCGGGCGCGGACCTGGGCCCCGGCTCGGCCTTGGGCAGCACCGCGGTCTCGGCGTCCTCGACCTTCGGCAGCACGGCCGTCTCGTCGAGCACCGGCTTCGGCAGCTCCCGGGTGGTCTCGCTGTCCGACTCGGCCGCCGGCTCCTCGACCTTCGGCAGCAGCGCGGTCCGCTCGGCCTCCGCCTCGGCCTCGGCGGCCTTCCGGGCGGCCTCCGCCCGCTGCAGCGCCTCCTCGGCACGCCGCCGCTGTTCCTCGCGCTGCAGGTCGCGCTGGCGCTGGAGCTCGACGCGGGCGGCCTCCTCCGCGGCGGCCTTGCGGGCGGCGGCGGCCTCGGCGGCGAGGCGGGCCTGCTCGGCGGCCTGCCGCTTGGCCTCCTCCTCGGCCCTGCGGACGGCTTCCGCCTCGGCGGCGAGGCGGGCTTCCTCGGCGGCCTTGCGTTCCTGCTCGGCCTTGACCCGGGCAGCTTCCTCGGCGGCCAGGCGGTCCCTCTCGGCCTGCTCGGCGCGGAGCTCCTCCAGCAGCGCGAGCCGCTTGCGCTCGGCCTCCTCGGCGGCCTTGCGGGCGGCCTCGGCCTCGGCGGCGCGCCGCGCGGCCTCCTCGCGGGCCTTGCGCTCCTGCTCGGCCTTGGCGACCTTCTCCTGGTCGGAGAGCGGCAGCTCGCGGTCGAGCCGGTGACGGACGGCGGTGGTGACGACGGCGGGCGCCTGGCTGCCGTCGACGACCAGGTAGCGGGCCGGGTCGGCGGCGGCCAGCGCGAGGAACCCGGAGCGGACCCGCTGGTGGAACTCGGTGGGCTCGGACTCCAGCCGGTCCAGCGCCTCGGTGAAACGATCCCGCGCGGCGGTCGGGTCGACGTCGAGGACGACGGTCAGGTCGGGCACCAGCCCGCCGGTGGCCCAGCGGGAGATCCGGGCGACCTCGGTGGCCGCCAGGTCGCGGCCGGCGCCCTGGTACGCGATGGAGGAGTCCATGTAGCGGTCGGTGATGACCACGGCCCCGCGCTCCAGGGCGGGCCGGATGACGTTCTCGACGTGTTCGGCCCGGTCGGCGGCGTAGATCAGCGCCTCGGCGCGGTGCGACAGGCCGGTGTTGCCGACGTCCAGGACGAGGGCGCGCAGGCGCTGTCCGATCGGGGAGCCGCCGGGTTCGCGGGTGACGACGACCTCGTGGCCCTTGGCGCGGATCCATTCGGCGAGGGCCTGTGCCTGGGTGGACTTGCCGGCGCCGTCGCCGCCCTCCAGAGCGATGAAGTAGCCCTTGCCGGCCACCCGGTGCGGCGCGGCCCCGGCGTCGCCGCGCACCGCCTGGACGAGCTCACGGCCGAACGGGACCACGCCGCGCTGGTCGTCGGTCTTCAGCAGGACGACGGCGGCGAGCACCAGGGTGAGCAGTCCGGCGGTGGAGACGGCGAGCGCGGCGCCGCCGTGGATGAAGGTGAAGCTGCCGGTGCCGACGTGGCCGAGCGAGACCTCGCCGTAGCCGGCGGCCAGCAGCGGGACGCCGACCAGCGCGACGGCGACGACCACCCGCAGCACGGCGTACAGGTGCTCGGTGACCTTGCCGAGGCGGATCTCCTCGATCTCCTGGGCGAGCAGTCCGCGTCCGGTGGCGATGACCACGCCGGCGGCGAGGCCGGCCAGCACGGTGAGCAGCAGCACCAGGACGAAGTCGAGGACCAGTCCGGCGAGGATCAGCGCGACGCCGGCGGTGACCAGGCCGAGGGCGAGCAGTCGGCGGCGGGACAGGCCGGGCAGGGTGGCGCGGCTGAGCCGGATGCCGACGGCGGGCGCGCCGGCGGCGGCGAGCACCAGCAGGCCGTAGCCGATCGGGCCGGCCAGATGTTCGGTGGCGGTGAGCAGTCCGAGCGCGGCGACGCCGGCCATCGAGGCGTAGGCGGCGGCGATCGAGAAGGTGAAGTACGGGGCGGAGCCGGTGCGGCCCTTCTTCAGGGACGGGCCGGGCGTCGCGTCGGTGGGGGCGCGCAGACCCTGAAGGGGGGAGTGCGGCGGGGTCTTCACGCCGGCGGGCAGCTCCTGGAAGTACAGCAGTGCGGCGTTGACGACGAACAGCGCGGCGGCGCCGAGCGCGGCGGCGGTGAGCTGGTGGTCGCGCAGCCAGTGCAGGCCGAGCGCGGCCAGCACGTTGTTGACCAGCGTGAAGCCGACCAGTCCGGCGGCGGCCAGCGGCAGCGCGGCCCAGCCGGTGCGCAGGTCGAGGGTGCGGACGGCGTCCAGCGAGGCGGCGGACGGCGGGCCGACCTGTTCGGGGACGGCCAGCAGCGCGGGAACGGCGGCGGACTTGCCGACGGTCCAGACCCGTTCGGCGGCGCCGGCCAGGAACCCCGAGCCGAGCAGCAGCCAGGTGGCGGAGCCGGGCGACCAGACCACCCACCAGGGGGCGAGGCCGATCAGCACAGCCCGGACCAGGTCCGCGCCGAGCAGGCTCCACCGGCGGTCGATCAGGCCGCCGACCAGGGCGTGCACCGGGCCGAGCAGGGCCGCCCCGAACAGGCCGAAGGCCAGCAGCCGGGCCGCGAACAGGGCGGCGACGGCCAGCGCCAGCGACCGGTAGCCGTGCCCGAACTGTCCGCCGAGCACGGCGGCGACCACGGTGAGCGGGACGAGCACCAGGACCGACAGCCGGTCGGCGGCGCCGCCGAGCAGCTGGGTCGTCCAGAGTTTCCGGTAGGGCCGCAGCCGGAGCAGCGCACGGGCCCGTTCACCCGGCGTCCCCGCTGGGGCGACCTCGGGGAGGCCGCTGGCGGCAGCGCGTGCGGTCGGGGGCTGCTCCTCGCTCGTCATACGGTCAGCGTAGCGAGTGCACGGGCCCGACCTTAACGGGCCCGCCCGGATTCGAACAGGCCCGTTACGCAGCGTCCGTCAGCTCTCCTCGGATGTGTTCTCGGCGCTCGCGGACTTCTTGGCCGCCGTCTTCTTGGCGGTGGTCTTCTTGGCCGCTGCGGTCTTGGTCGCCGTGGTCTTGGCCGCCGCGGTCTTCTTGGCCGCCGTCTTCTTGGCCGCGGTGGTCTTCTTGGCGGCCGTGGCGGTCTTCTTCGCGGGGGCCTTCTTGGCGGCCTTCTTCACCGGCCCGCGGGCGCGCTTGTCCGCGAGCAGCTCGAACGCCCGCTCCGGGGTGATGGTCTCCACGTCGTCGTCCTTGCGGAGCGTCGCGTTGGTCTCCCCGTCGGTGACGTACGGGCCGAACCGGCCGTCCTTCACCACCACCGGCTTCTCGCTGACCGGGTCGTTGCCGAGCTCCTTCAGCGGCGGGGCGGCGGCGGCCCGGCCGCGCTGCTTGGGCTGGGCGTAGATGGCCAGCGCCTCGTCCAGGGTGATGGAGAGCAGCTGGTCCTCGCTGGTCAGCGAACGCGAGTCGGTGCCGCGCTTGAGGTACGGGCCGTAGCGGCCGTTCTGCGCGGTGATCTCGTTGCCCTCGGGGTCGGTGCCGACCACCCGGGGCAGCGAGAGCAGCCGCAGCGCGTCCTCCAGCGTGACGGTGTCCAGGTCCATGGACTTGAACAGCGAGGCGGTGCGCGGCTTGACGGCGTTCTTGCCGGTCTTCGGGGTGCCCTCGGGAAGCACCTCGGTGACGTACGGGCCGAACCGGCCGGCCTTGGCGACCAGCGGGTTGCCGCTGATCGGGTCGGTGCCGAGCTCGCGCGCGCCGCTGGGCTGGGCGAACAGCTCCTCGGCGAGTTCGACGGTCAGCTCGTCCGGCGGCAGCTCGGCGGGAACGTCGGCACGCTGCTCGGGCTCGCCCTCGACGGCGGCCGGGCGCGTCACGTACGGACCGAACTTGCCGACCCGGAGCACGATGCCGTCGCCGATCGGGAACGAGCTGATCTCCCGGGCGTCGATCGCGCCGAGGTCGGTGACCAGTTCCTTCAGGCCGCCGAGGTGGTCGCCGTCGCCGTTGCCCGCGTCGACCGCGCCGCCGGCGGCGGCCCCGGTGGCCTCGCCCGCGCCGAAGTAGAAGCGCTTCAGCCACGGCACGGACTCGGCCTGGCCGGCCGCGATCCGGTCGAGGTCGTCCTCCATCTTCGCGGTGAAGTCATAATCGACCAGCCGGCCGAAGTGCTTCTCCAGCAGGTTGACCACGGCGAAGGAGAGGAACGAGGGCACCAGGGCGGTGCCCTTCTTGAACACGTACTTGCGGTTGATGATCGTGTCGATGATCGACGCGTACGTGGACGGGCGGCCGATCTCGCGGTCTTCCAGCTCCTTGACCAGCGAGGCCTCGGTGTAGCGGGCCGGCGGCTTGGTGGCGTGGCCCTCGGGGGTGAGCCGCTCGGCGGCCAGCGGGTCGCCCTCGGCGACCTGCGGCAGGCGGCGCTCACGGTCGTCGAGCTCGGCGTTCGGGTCGTCGGCGCCCTCGACGTAGGCCTTCAGGAAGCCGTGGAAGGTGATGATCTTGCCGGAGGCGGAGAACTCGGCGTCCCGGCCGTCGGCGGACCGGCCGCCGACCTTGACGGTGACGGACTGGCCGACCGCGTCCTTCATCTGGGAGGCGACGGTGCGCATCCAGATCAGCTCGTACAGCCGGAAGTCGTCGCCGGACAGCCCGGTCTCGGCGGGCGTGCGGAACCGGTCGCCGGACGGGCGGATCGCCTCGTGCGCCTCCTGCGCGTTCTTCACCTTGGAGGTGTAGGTGCGCGGCGCGTCCGGCAGGTAGTCGGCCCCGTACAGCTGGGTGACCTGCGCGCGGGCCGCGGTGACCGCGGTCTCCGACAGCGTGGTCGAGTCGGTACGCATATAGGTGATGAAGCCGTTCTCGTACAGCTTCTGCGCGACCTGCATGGTCCGCTTGGCGCCGAAGCCCAGCTTGCGGCTGGCCTCCTGCTGCAGCGTGGTGGTGCGGAACGGCGCGTACGGGGAGCGGCGGTACGGCTTGGACTCGACGCTGCGGACGCTGAACGCGGTCTGCTCCAGCGCGGCGGCCAGCGTACGGGCGGCCTGCTCGTCCAGGTGCAGGGTGTTCGCGGCGGACTTCAGCCGGCCGTCGGTGCCGAAGTCCCGGCCGGTGGCGACCCGCTTGCCGTCGACCGAGATCAGCCGGGCGCCGAAGTTCTCCGGGTTGGCGGCGTCGGCCGAGCTGCGGCCGGTGCCGAAGGTGCCGACCAGGTCCCAGTACGACGCGGAGGTGAAGGCGATCCGCTCGCGCTCGCGCTCGACCACCAGGCGGGTGGCGACCGACTGGACACGGCCCGCCGACAGCTTCGGCATGACCTTCTTCCACAGCACCGGGGAGACCTCGTAGCCGTAGAGGCGGTCCAGGATGCGGCGGGTCTCCTGCGCGTCGACCAGGCGCTTGTTCAGGTCGCGCGGGTTGCGCACGGCCTCCTGGATGGCGTCCTTGGTGATCTCGTGGAAGACCATCCGGTGCACCGGCACCTTGGGCTTCAGCACCTCCTGCAGGTGCCAGGCGATGGCCTCGCCCTCGCGGTCCTCATCGGTGGCCAGGAAGAGCTCGTCGGACTCCTTGAGCAGCGACTTCAGCTTGGTGACCTGGGACTTCTTGTCCGGGTTGACCACGTAGATCGGTGCGAAGTCGTGATCCACGTCGACCCCGAGGCGACGCACCTCGCCGGTGTACTCGTCCGGAACCTCGGCGGCCGTGCCGGGCAGGTCGCGGATGTGACCGACACTGGCCTCGACGATGTAGCCGGGCCCGAGGTAGCCCTTGATCGTCTTGGCCTTGGCCGGCGACTCGACGATGACGAGTCGCTTGCCGTGCGCGGTCTCGCTGCTCGGGGACACCTTCGCTCTTCTCTCCCGGTCGTTACCAAAGCTCCTGGGCAGTCGCACCAGCGACGGTCCCACCAGCGGAGTGTGACCGTACCCTGGCCACCCTTGTCAAACGGACGGATGCCGCTTTTTCACCGGCAAGGCCGACCGACGCCACTCGAACGGTAACCCGATGGCCGGTCCCGGGGCATGTCTTTCCCGGCCAAGCAAGGCTTCCGCCGCAAGCGGACCATGCCCTCCCCGGGCAGCCCGGCCGGGTTCGTCCGGGCCCCGGACACCGCGGAGAGCAGGCCGGACGACGGCCGGGAGCCGGAGCGGAACAGTGCGCTCCGTAATCGGACGAGGCCGTCGCCGAGAGGCGGCCACGGCCGGTCGGCGCGGGGCCTGGCGGGCGGGCGGGGCGAGTCAGGACCGGATCCGGTCCGTACGGCGCGAGGTTCGCCCAGAGCTGGACCGTCCCACCCGAGTTCAGCCCTGCGCGAGTTCGGCCTGCGCGAGTTCAGCCCTGCGTGGGTCCGCTCAGCGCAGGGCGAGCGCGAGCAGGGTCAGGCCGCCCGCCAGTGCCGAGGTGCCGAGCAGCGCCCAGAACAGGTCCGCGGGCAGCGAGGGCAGCTCCTCGTGCGCGGCCAGCACCACCCGGTCCGGCCGCCGCGGGTCGTAGGCGACCTGGACGGCCGCACCGGAGGCCAGCCGCGGCGGGCGGCGCAGCGGGGTGTGGCCGCGCGGGCGGGACAGCACCAGGCGGCCCGCCGGGTCGGGGCGCAGCTCGTGGACGGTGCCGTAGCCGGCGTCGGCGGGGCCGCCGGGGGTGTCCACCTGGTAGGAGAGCAGCGGGCTGCTGTCCATCGCGTCGGCGCGGTCCTGGTCGGTGATCACCTGGGCGGTGGCGGGCACGCCGTGCCGGCGCAGACGGTGGCGCAGGCGCAGTTCCACGGCGCACCACAGGAGCAGCGCGCTCCCGAAGGCCACCAGGACCGCCCCGCCCACCAGCGTCGTCGGCGTCTCCACCCGGTCCTCCCCCGCACTGCCCACAGCCTGTGGACAGCACCCTGGCAGTCGGTGGACAACCCGCGGCGGACAACCGGCGTCCGACCGGCCACGCCCGGGGAACGCCCGGGTGAACGCGACCGCCGGACGGTCCGGCACCCGGGTGTTCAACGCGGCCGGGCCGCGAAGGTCACCCGGGTGAACCGACTGGTCCGTCCACCCACCGGGTGATCAATGTCACCGCCGGGACGGCGCCGGCGACCGCTGTTCCGAGGCGGCCGAATCAGCGGACCGGTTCGATGAATCCCTGCTCCGTAAGCAGCCGCAGGGACTCGGGCACCCGGGCCCGCAGCTGCGCCGCGTCCTCGCCGAGCAGCTGGGCGATCGCGTCCACGATCTCCCCGGCGGCCAGCGTGCCGTCGCAGACGCCGACGAAGCCCGCGCCGACGGTGTCCACCTTGGTGGCGCGCCGCATGCCCCGGTTGTGGCGGAGCACCACGTGCTCGGGGTCCTCGGAGCCGGGTGCGCCGATCTGCTCCTGCACCACCTCGTCGGCGAGCAGGTAGCGGGCGGCCAGCAGGCCGGCGTCGTCGTGGCCGCGCAGGAAGTCCTGGCGGGCGAACCACTCCTCGATGTGCGGGCCGAGCGGCTGCTCCACGGGGTGCGGCCACTCCTCGATCCGCACCACCGGATCGGCCGCGCCGGACGCCCGCAGGGTGATCCAGCCGAAGCCGATGCCCTCCACCCCGGCCGACTCGAAGCTGTCCAGCCACTCCTCGTACCGGGCCCGGTACTCGACGCCGCGGTGGTCGCCGCCGTCGCGCAGCCACAGCTCGGCGTACTGGGCGATGTCCTGCACCTCGCGCTGCACCACCCAGGCGTCCAGGCCGGTGCCGGCCACCCAGCCGGCCAGCCGCTCGTGCCAGTCCTCGCCCTTGACGTGCTGCCAGTTCGCCAGCAGCTGGCAGTAGCCGCCGGGCTCCAGGTGGGCGGCGGCGCCGCGCACCACGCTGCGGCACAGGTCGTCGCCGGCCATCCCGCCGTCCCGGTAGGTGAACCGGCCGGCCGGGGAGATCACGAACGGCGGGTTGGAGACGATCAGGTCGAAGCGCCGCTCGCCGATCGGCTCGTACAGGCTGCCCTCGGCGGTGGTGACGTTGTCGAAACCGGACAGCGCGGCGGTCAGTCGGGTGAAGTGCAGGGCGCGCGCGTTGAGGTCGGTCGCGGTGACCCGCTGGGCGTGCCGGGCCGCGTGCAGCGCCTGCACACCGGAACCGGAGCCCAGATCCAGCACCTCGCGGACCGGGCGACGCACCGTCAGGTTGGCCAGCGTGGTGGACGCGCCGCCCACCCCGAGCACCAGGTCGCGCCGCTCGATGCCGGCCGCCGTCCGCCCGGAGCCGATGCCGCCCGCGCCCCCGACGGCGCAGCCGAGGTCGGACACCACCCAGGCGTCCGCGCTGGGCAGCCCGGCCACCTCGTCGGCGTACGGCCGCACGTCGACGGTGGCGCGCAGTTCGGCGCCGTCGCGCACCAGCCAGCCGTCCGCCAGCAGGCCCTCGACGGGCAGGGCCGCCGCGGCGGCGGCCTCCGACACCGGCTGCTGCAGCAGGAACAGCCGCACCAGGGTCTCCAGCGGCGAGCCGCCGCGGGTCGCCCGCAGCGCCGGAACGGCCTCGCTGCGGGCAAGCGCCGCGTACGCGGACGGGCCGAGCAGGTCGAGCAATCCGTCAGCGGTGAAGGAGGCCTTCAGCAGCGCCTCCCGCAGTTCCGCCGTCCGGCCGGAATCAAGAACGGGGCTGTTCGTCACCCCGCCATTCTCCCCCGCCGACCGGCCCGGCCCGGCCACCGCACCCGGCGACGGGCCGACAGGTCGTCAGCTCTTGTTCGGGGACGGCGATGCGGCGGCCTGGTCGGGCGCGCCGGAGGCCGGGGTGCCGTTGCCGCCGGGCGAGGCGGCAGCATCCGGGGAGGCCCCGGCGGACGGGTCGGTGCCGGCGGACGGGTCGGCACTGCCCGACGGATCGGCCGCGGGCGCCCCGGCGGGCGCCGCCTTGCAGCCGGGCTGCTTCTTGATCGCGGCACCGAGGTCGCCGCTCTGCAGGGTGGCGAGCGCGCCGGTGGAGACCTGGGACAGCTGCTGGACCTGGTCGCCGACGCTGCGCAGGCCGTCCGCGAACTTGGCCTGATCGGCGTTGGTCAGCCCGTCCAGCTTCTTCTGCGCGTCCAGGTAGCCCTGCGCGACCTGCTTCAGCTCGTTGACAGCGCCCTGCTGGATCTTCGCCCCGTCGGTGATCTTCGGCACACCGGCCTTGTCCACCGCGTCCGCCAGCTGCTGATTGGTGGTGGCCAGCGCGGCCAGGTCGGCGGACAGCCGCTTCTGCAGGTCGACGGGCGACTCGCCCTCCTTGACGTTCCCGGTGTCGGCGAGCGCCGTCCGGGACTGCGCGATCGGGTCCCGCGCGGCATCGCAGACGTTCTTCGCCCAGCCGTCGAGCTTCGCCGAGTCGTCGGCGGAACAGCCGACGGCGGCGAGCGCGAGCAGCGCGCCGAGCGCGGAGACGGTGACCAGTCGCTTATTCACCGGGGCCCTTTCGGTCGCTGACACCCGGTCCCGGGCATCGACCAGCGAACCTACACGGCCACCCGCCCCCGCCCACCGGGAAGGCCACAGCCACCGGCATCCGCCCAGCTCGGCTGGGGTCGGCACGGCCCGGGCCCGCAGGGGGCGTGCGGAAGCCGCAGGAAGCCACGGCGAAGGGGCTCGCCTGCCGGTGGAAGCCGGGACGCGGTCACCGTAGCCGGACAGGGCCCGCCGGCGTGCGGCCGGGCATGACGGCTCACGGTACGAGTCCGCACGGGCCCGCGGGACTCAGGCGGGCGATTCAGGCCGTCGTGCCGGCGGTGAAGGGCTCAGTCGTCGTCGGAAGCCGGGGCGACCGCCCAGCTCATCCGGATCACGCCGCCGTCCGCGCCGTTGCCGACCTCGACGTCCTCGACCAGGCCGGTGATGACCGCCAGGCCGAGCGCGTCCTCGTCCTCCGGACCGCCGGCCGCGCCGCCGGCGGCCTGCGCCGGGCCGGCCTCGTCGGCGACCTCGATGAGAAAACGCTTCTCCTGCTCGGTCAGTGCGACCCGGACCGCACCGTCCACGCCGTTGCGCTGGTGCAGCGCGACCGCGCGGGAGCAGGCCTCGCCCACGGCGAGCCGCAACTCGTCGAGCACCGACTCGTCCACCCCGGCGCGTCTGGCCACTGCGGCGGCCACCAGCCGGGCCGTGCGGACGTGCTCGGGCAGTGCGCTGAATCGAAGTTCGACGGTTGCCATGTCTCCCCTCCGGGGTTGCTCCCCGCCGCCGGGCACACCGGCCCGCACGGCAGGGGCGGGAACACCGACCACGCCGGCCGGGCAGGGCTCAGCGCCCGGCCGACCGGCGGCGGTCGATCGAGAAGATTCGGTCGGAACAGCAGACCGACGGAACGTCAGTCGGTCGCCGCGACGGCGTCGTCCACCGAGTTGTGAATCGGGAACACCTTGGTCAGACCGGTGATCCGGAAGATCTTCAGGATGCGCTCCTGGTTGCACACCAGTCGCAGCGAACCCTCGTGCGCACGCACCCGCTTCAGGCCGCCGACCAGCACACCGAGGCCGGTGGAGTCGAGGAAGTCCACGCCCTCCATGTCCACGACCAAGTGGTAGTTGCCGTCGTTGACGAGCTCGACAAGCTGCTCGCGCAGCTTGGGGGCGGTGTACACATCGATCTCGCCGCCAACCTCGACGACCGTGCGATCGCCGACAGTACGGGTCGACAGGGACAGGTCCACGGAACCTCCAGCACCTTGCCTTGCTACGTCATTGCGATCTTCAGCCCACCGGCTGCGACCACATGGTCGCAGACCCAGGGCGCGGCAAACCGTCAGGTCGGAGCCTCGGTGTTGCGGCCCTCGGCCGTGCGGCCGTCACGGGCTTCATTCAACCACTTGCGACCATGGACGCACGATGGTTAACAGCGATTCTCCGTCACGCCGGTGACACACTGGGTCTTCATGCCGCCCCGTCACCACCAGCCCGAGGCCCTGCTCGCGACGCTTTCCAGCGAGCGCGGCAGGTCGGATCGCCTCACCCATACGGAGCAATTGCCCGCGCGGGAGGCACGCTACGCCCCTTGGCCGGAAGGAATCCGTCAGGAGGTGGTCGCGGCCGCCGCCGAGCTCGGCGTGCTGCTGCCGTGGGCGCATCAGGCGGAGGCCATGGACCTGGCAGCGGCCGGGCGGACCACGGTGATCGCGACCGGCACCGCCTCGGGCAAGTCGCTGGGCTATTTGGCCCCGGTGCTGAGCGATCTGCTGACCGGCACCGAGGCCCGCAACGGCCGCGGCGCCACCGCGCTGTACCTCGCCCCGACCAAGGCGCTGGCCGCCGACCAGCGCCGGCGCGCCGCCGAACTCGTCCCCGACCGGGTCCGGGTGGCGCTCTACGACGGCGACACGCCGCCGCAGGAGCGCGAGTGGGTCAGGCAGTACGCGTCGTACGTGCTGACCAACCCCGACATGCTGCACCGGGGCATACTCCCCGCCCACCCGCGCTGGTCGTCCTTCCTGAAGGCGCTGAAGTACGTGGTGATCGACGAGTGCCACACCTACCGGGGGGTGTTCGGCTCGCACGTCGCCCAGGTGCTGCGGCGGCTGCGGCGGCTGTGCGCCCGCTATGGCTCGTCGCCGACCTTCCTGTTGGCCTCCGCCACCACCGCCGAGCCGGCCGTCACCGCGCAGCGGCTCACCGGCCTGCCCGCCACCGCCGTCACCGAGGACTGCTCGCCCCGCGGGCCGCTGGTGTTCGCGCTGTGGGAGCCGCCGCTGACCGAGAACGTCGGCGAGCACGGCGCGCCCGTCCGCCGCTCCGCCACGGCCGAGGCCGGCTACCTGCTCACCGACCTGGTCCACGACGGCACCCGGACCGTGGTCTTCGTCCGCTCCCGCCGGGCCGCCGAACTGGTCGCCCTCCAGGCCCAGGAGCAGCTCGGCCACCCGCTCGCCGCCCGGGTCGCCGCTTACCGCGGCGGCTACCTGGCCGAGGAGCGCCGCGCCCTGGAGCGCGACCTGCACACCGGCCGACTGCTCGGCCTGGCCTCCACCTCCGCACTGGAACTCGGCGTGGACGTCTCCGGCCTCGACGCCGTCCTGCTGGCGGGCTACCCCGGCACCCGGGCCTCGCTCTGGCAGCAGGCCGGCCGCGCCGGACGCGAGGGCCAGGGCGCGCTGGCGGTGCTGATCGCCCGCGACGACCCGTTGGACACCTACCTCGTCCACCACCCCGACGCACTGTTCGCCACTCCGGTGGAGGCCACCGTCCTCGACCCCGACAACCCGCACGTACTCGCCCCGCACCTGTGCGCCGCCGCTGCCGAACTGCCGCTCACCGACGCCGACCTGGAGCTCTTCGGCCCGTCCAGCGAACCCCTGCTCCCGCTGCTGGAACGACGCGGGCTGCTGCGCCGCCGGACCGACGGCTCCTGGTACTGGACCCGTCGGGAGCGCGCCGTGGACGGCGTCGACCTGCGCGGCAGCGGCGGCAGCCCCGTGCAGATCGTCGAGGCGGACACCGGCCGACTGCTCGGCACCGTGGACGCCGAGGCCGCGCACACCACCGTGCACACCGGCGCCGTCCACCTGCACCAGGGGCGCACCTACCTGGTCCGTGAGTTCGACCTGGAGTCCTCGGTCGCGTTGGTCTCCCCCGCGAATCCGCCCTACACCACCTCCGCGCGGGACATCACCTCGATCTCGATCCTGTCCACCGACACCACCGAGGAGTGGGGCGAGGCCCGGCTCAGCTTCGGCTCGGTGGAGGTGGTCAACCAGGTCGTCGGCTATCTGCGCAAGCGGATCTCCACCGGCGAGATCCTCGGCGAGAGCAAGCTCGACCTGCCACCCCGCACCCTGCGCACCCGGGCCGTCTGGTGGTCCGTCACCGAGGACCAACTCCTCGACGCGACCATCCCGTTCGACCAGCTCCCCGGCGCGGCCCACGCCGCCGAACACGCCTCGATCGGCCTCCTTCCGCTGTTCGCCACCTGCGATCGCTGGGACATCGGCGGCGTCTCCGTCCCGCTGCACCCCGACACCGGGCTGCCCACCGTCTTCGTCTACGACGGCCACTCCGGCGGCGCGGGCTTCGCCGAGCGCGGCTTCCGCCGGGCCGTGGAGTGGCTGACCGCGACCCGGGACGCCATCGCCGCCTGCGAGTGCGACCGCGGCTGCCCGTCCTGCGTCCAGTCCCCCAAGTGCGGCAACGGCAACGAGCCGCTCGACAAGGCCGCCGCGATCCGCCTCCTCACCGTCCTCCTCGCCAACGCCCCCGGCGACCCGGGCACCGCCGACCCCGACGACTCCGACGACTCCGCGAGCGACGCGACCGGTTGACGGTGCGTCGGCTTCTCCGGCGCCTTCGCCCCAGGCCCACAACGGGCCCGCCCGGGACCGGGCTCGGGCCGGCCCGAGCGGGACGGGCAGGCCGCGAATCGGGACCTGGACGACCACCTCCACGGCGTCCTGGTCCGACAGAACGCGGCAGGAGACCAGCTCGGCCCGTTCCTGAGCCCGCGTCGACTCGGCTGCCCGGCCGCAGCCGCCGTCCGAGTCCAGCAGCAGCCGCCGAGCGGCGGCCAGCGCGGCCAGATCCGCCGACGACTCGGCCCGATGGCGGGCCACCACCATCTGCCCCACCATCAGGCAGGCCGAGAACACCACCACCCCCAACAGGCCGAGGGCGACCAGCCACACCGTCGCCGACCCGCCGTCGGGCGAGCCCGCCCAACGGCGCCGGGCCGCCCGATACAGCTTCTCCCGCACGGCGGTTACCTCCTCTCGGATCTCAGTTGTCGTCGGCCGCCACGTCCTCGCGGGCGCTCACCGCGGTGGCGGCGAGGCGGACCGACAGGACGGCAGCGAGGCGGCCGGGGCCCGGACAGGGGGCCTCGACGGTGACGCGGGCGGTGGTGGCGTCCAGGGCGACGGCGACCTTGGCGCCCGCCGGGGCGGCTGCGGCGGCGACCGCGGCGGCGTCGCCGTCCCCTCGGGCCGCGGCCCGGGCGCCGGCCCGGGCCGCGTCCACGCAGCGGATCTGGGCCCCGGCCGCGACCACGCCCCAGATCAGCATGGCCGCGAGCAGCACCAGGGCGGGCAGGGCCACCGCCGTCTCGGCGGTGACCATCCCCGAGTCCGACGACCCGCTGCGCCCGGCCCGGCGCTCACACCGCATGCAGGGCCCGGTCGAGGATCTCCGAGAGCGCGCCGGAGACCGTGCCACTGGTCACCACCTTGTAGAGCACCGCCGCGAAGGCACACGCCGCCACGGTGCCGATCGCGTACTCGGCGGTGCTCATTCCGGCGTCCGGCGGCCCCTCCGCCATCGTCCGCAACCGGTGGCGCAGCCAGTCGCCGAGCCTGCGAGTGGCGCGAACTGCGGAGGCCGGCCGGACCGGCAGGGAGAGAGTCATCATCGGTGAAATCCCTTCGTAGGAGTGGAAATTCGACAGGTGCGGCTCAGAGCCGCTGGGCGAAGGCGCCGGTCAGGCCCGTCACCACCGGCACGACGCCGATCAGCACGAACGCGGGCAGGAAGCAGAGCCCGAGCGGGGCGGTCGCCAGGACACCGGCCCGGCGAACCCTCATGTGCGCCGCCCGGGCGGCCGCCGCCCGCTGGGACTGGGCGAGGCCGGCGAGCGCGGTGGCCGGTGGCGCGCCGCTGAGGGTGGCGCGCACCAGGCAGCGGGCGAGCGGGACCATCGGCGGGCAGTCGGCGGCCAGTTGCTCCCAGCAGCGCTCCGGGGAGGCCCCGAGGGAGAGCTGGGCCGCGACGCCGAACAGACGGTCCCGCATCGGCGACGGCACGCTGTCCGCGACCGCGGAAGCCGCTCCGGCCGGGGAACCGCTCGACCCGAGGCAGGCCGCCAGCAGGTCGGCGGTCAGCGGCAGTTGACGGACCAGCCGATCCCGTTCCGCAGCCCGTCGGCGTTCGCCGGGCGACCGGACCCTGGGCAGCCACCGCCACCCCGCCCAGCCCACCACCGACCCGACCGCCAGGCCTGCCCGTCCGCCGACCAGGACGGCGGCGGACAGCCCGAGCAGCACGGCCACCGGCCGGTCGCCCCGCGCCCAGCGAATCGCCCGCCGTGAGGCCTCCCCGACCCGGGAGCCCCGGCCCACCCGCCTCGGCGCGGCCGCCAGCGCCGGGACGCAGCGCCCGGCCCTGCGCCGGGCCGCCCGTCCCCGCACCAACGCCAGTGCCTCGCCGACCAGCCCCGCAGCAGCCACCGGCACCAGGATCACCATGGCGTCCACCTCACCTCCATCGAAACCTCCATCGACTCGAACTCGCCCCGTTCGCCCCGCAGTCGGCGCGGCTCCCCCGCGCCGCCCGGTGGGTCGCCCCGGACCCGGACCGGCCCACCGCAGCCGTTCACTCCCATCGATCCGCCCGAACGGCCGGGTGACGCCCCGCCATGACCGGGGCGGCGATGGGCCACCGGCCCCGGCGGGTGCGGGAGATCCCGCACCCGGGCGGAGTCTCGGCACGGCCCGGGGCGGGGCCGGCCTCGTCGCGGGCCCGGCGCGGCCGAGCCGGGGCGTCCTCGGCCGCCCGGACGATCCGGGCGGTCCAGGCGATGCCGGCAGCCTCCAGGGCTGTCCCGGCGAGCAGGCTGAGCAGGCCGGCCGAGGTGTGCAGCAGGACCTGCGCGGGGTGGGCGCCGAGCGTGCCGCCCAGGCCCAGCCCCACGGCGGGCAAGGCGGCCAGCACGATCACGGTGGTGCGCGGACCTGCGAGTTCGCCCGCGATCTCCTCGGCGAGGGCCCGTTCGGCGCGCAGCGCGTCCGCTACCTGCTCCAGGCCGAACACCAGCCCGGTGCCGCTCTCGGTGCTGACCCGCCAGCAGGCCGCCACCGCCGCCGCGCCCTCTCCGCCCGGCAGTTCGGCCACCTGCCGGAGAGCGGCGGGCAGGTCCGCCCCGTAGCGGCCCGCCGCCAGCCGGGCGGTCGGCTCGGGGCCGAGCCGGCGGGCCCAGTCGGGAGCGGACCGGGAGACCACCGCGTGCATGGCCTGCTCGGGTGTCGCGCCGCTGCGCAGTTCGGCCGCCAGGCCGGCGCACAGGTCGATCACCGCGGCGGCCCGCTGCCGTGCCGCCCGGCCTGCGCTGTACCGGGCACGCCACCGGCGGAGCGGAATCACCGCGCAGGCCGCCCCGATCGGCGGTAGCACCGATGCGGTGCTCTGCCCGGCCGCCGCTCCGAGCGGGAGCAGCAGCAGTTCGGGCACCAGCCAGCGCGGTCGCCGCCGCTGCCACTCGGCCCGGACCCGGGCGACCCGACCGTCCGGCGCCCGATGCCCGTTCAGCAGGTTCCGCAGCCGCCCGTCACCGCGCTGTCGCCGCCGTGCGGCAGACAGCCAGGCCGCCCCGGACAGCGCCGCCGTGAGCCCGGCGACCGCGCCCGACAGCGGCGCCGCCCAGGCGACGCTCCCGGCTGGCACCATCGCCGCCACGACCTCGAATTCGCGTGCCATCACGACCTCCTGGCTTCGGAGCGCAGCAGCCGCCACGCCACCACCCCGATCACGCAGAGCGCGACCACCCACACCAGCTCGATCTGACGCAGCGTCACGACACCTCCACGCGGGGTTCGCAGGAGAGCGCGTCAACCGAACCGCCGTCCGGACCGGTCGAGTCGACCGAGTCGGCCGCCCCGGTCGGACCGGCCGCCCCGGCCGGAGCCGGCTCGGAGCGCGCCTCGGGATGCGGGGGCAGTTCGACGCCGCGTTCGGCGCAGAGTTCCCGCAGCCGGGCCCATCCGGGGCCGGGGCGGCTTCGGCCGTCGCGGTCGAATCGGACGGCGGGGGTGGTGGCGGTCAGTCCGTCCGGGTCGGCGACCAGCAGGTGCAGGCCGGTGACCCGGCGGCGGCCGTCGGCGCGGTCGCGGCCGAGGTGGACGACGGCGTCGAGCCCGGCCCGGAGCTGGCTGTGCAGCGACTGCCGGTCGAGTCCGGCGAGCGAGCCGAGGGCTTCCAGCCGGGCGGGCACGTCGGCTGCGGTGTTGGCGTGGACGGTGCCGCAGCCGCCCTCGTGGCCGGTGTTGAGGGCGGCCAGCAGGTCGACCACCTCCGCGCCGCGGACTTCGCCGACCACCAGCCGGTCCGGCCGCATCCGCAGCGCCTGCCGCACCAGGTCCCGCAGGGTGAGTTCGCCCAGCGACTCCTGGTTGGGCGGGCGCGACTGGAGCCGGACGACGTGCGGATGGTCCGGCCGGAGTTCGGCGGAGTCCTCGGTCAGCACGATGCGTTCGTTCACCGGAACCAGCCCGAGCAGCGCGGCGAGCAGGGTGGTCTTGCCGCTGCCGGTGCCACCGGAGATCAGCAGCGACAGGCGGGCGCGGAGTACGGCGGCCAGCAGGTCGGCGCCGGACGGCGGCAGGGCGCCGGCGGCCACCAGTTCGGCGAGGGTGAAGGGCGTATTGCGGCAGGTGCGCAGCGAGATGTGGGTGCAGTCGGCGGCGATCGGCGGGAGGACGGCGTGCAGCCGGGTGCCGTCCGCCAGCCGGGCGTCCACCCAGGGCCGGGCGTCGTCCAGGCGGCGTCCGGCGGCGGTGGCCAGCCGGTGGGCGAGCCGGCGGACGGCGTCGGTGTTCGGGAAGCGCACCTGGGTGGCGCGTTCCAGGCCCTTGCCGCGGTCGATCCAGATCTGGTCCGGCCCGTTGACCAGGACGTCGGTGACGCCGGGCTCGGCCAGCAGCGGGTCGAGCGGCCCGGCGCCGACGATCTCGGCGCGCAGGCTGCGGACGGTGTTGAGCAGGTCGGCCCCGCCGAGCGGCGGTCTGGCGGCGCGCAGCGCGGCGGCGACCGACCCCGTGGTGGGCGCCGCGCCCGTCTCGGCGAGCCGGAGCCGGACGGCGTCGACGAGTTCGGCCGCTCCGTCGGCGGGCGGGCCGCCCGGCGGACCGTCCCGTTCGGGTGCGGCCGGCTGCTGTCGGCGGACCAGGTAGCGCACCGGCGGCCCGGTGCGCGGTTCGGCTTCGGCCGGGGCGGCGTCCTCGGCGGGCCCCGGCGGGGCGCCGAGCAGGGCCCGGGCGCGGGGTACCGGGATGCGCCGGTGGGTGCGGGTGACCGGCTGCCGGGCGGGCCTCGGCCCCGCGGTGGGCCCGTCGGCGGTGCGGGGGTCGGCCGGGTGGGTCTCTACGGCGTGCAGGCGGTTGGCCATGGGTTCTCCTCAGGCCGCCACGACGGGCGGCATCGCTTCGGTCAGGAATCGCCCGCAGAACCGGGCCAGCGGCCCGCCGTCCCGCAGGCCGGGAGGGGCGCCGCGTTCGGTGTCCAGGGCGAGGCCGGGCTCGGGGGCGAGCTCCCCGGCCAGGCGCAGGTGCAGGCCGCGGGCGACGTCCGCGGCGGTGAGGCCGGACGGCCCGGGGGTGCGGACCACGGCCCGCAGGTCGGCGAGCCGTATCCGGACGGCGGCGGCGACCCGGTCGGCGGCGGCCAGCGCGCGCAGTTCGGCGGGAACCACGAGCAGCCCGGTGTCGGCCTGTTCGAGGGCCTGGGCGGCCGCCGCGTCGAGGTGTCTGGGCAGGTCGAGGACGACCAGCCCGCCGCGTCTGCGGGCCGCGGCCAGGACGCTGCGCATGGCTTCGGCGGGGATGGTCAGGGTGTCGGAGCGGTCCCAGGACAGCGCGCTGAGCCGGTGCGGCTCGGGCAACGCCTTGGCCAGCTCGGCACCGCTGATCCGGCCGCGCGAGGCGGCCAGGTCGGGCCAGCGCAGGCCGCCGGTCTGTTCGGCGCCGAGCAGGACGTCGAGTCCGCCGCCGAGCGGATCGCCGTCGATCAGCATCGTGCGGTGCCCGGCGCGGGCGGCGCGAACCGCGAGCGCGCAGGCCAGCGTGGAGGCCCCGGCGCCGCCCCGTCCGCCGAGCACGGCGACGGTGAGCGCGGGTGGCCCCACGCCCTCGGTGGCGTCGGCGATCCGGTCGAGCAGCCAGGGCTGTGCGTCCGGCAGGAACAGCACGTGCTCCGCGCCGAGCCGGACGGCGCGCACCCAGATCTCGCCGTCGTCGAGGTCGAGCCCGAGCAGCAGCACGCCCGGCCGGCGGGGCAGGTCGGCGCACCGCTCGGCGAGGTCGTCGCCGACCAGGACCAGTGGGGCGCTCTCCCACAGCCGGGCGGGCGGTGGGGCGCCGCTGAGCAGCCGCGGTTCGGCGCCGGCGGCGGCGCACAGCCGGGTGAGCTGTTCGGCGAGGGTCTCGTCGGCGGTGAGGATCAGTGGCCCGGGCGGGGGCTCGGGGCCGGTGGCGTGCGGGTCGGTGACGAATGCGGACAAGGCGGGCCTCCGCGTGGTGCGGGATCGGTCTGACGACGCGTCGGACGCGGCGGCCCGGGCGGGTCGGCGCGGCGGCGCGGACACCACGGTGCGGGACGGCGCGGAATGCGTCAGCCGAGTTCGCAATGCCTGTGGATAACCCGGCCCTGTGGATAACCGGGCTCACTCGGACGGGGGCCAATACAGCTTGGAATTGACGCATCGGGTATACCGATATGACGCCCGATCCACTACGGAGAGTGACAAATGAGTGGGTGCGAAGAACCCTCGACAGCGGCCCGAAAACCGCCGGAGTGCCCCCATGAACCGCCCGTCACGCCACTCCCTGGAGGCCCAATTGCCTAGGGAAATGGCCCCGGACATGCGACGACCCCCGCCGGGGGGGGAGAGCGGGGGTCGTCTATCCACGGCCCGGCTCGGGGGGGAGGAGCCGGACCGGGTTAGCACGGTCGCGCGAACGATCCGTGACTTCCATGGTGTACCCGACCGCCCAGAAACACAAACCCGCACGCCCGCGGGTCCACCGAATGGCCGCCTGTTTTGCCGGTCCCTCTATCCTCGGTTCCCGTGGACACCACCGAGAACGCCGACTTCGCCGACCGCGGTGCCGACTCCGACGCACCGGACTCCACCGAGCCCGTGACGGACACCACAGCGCCCGCCCGACCCGGGTACGGCGTGCCGCGGACCGCCGCCTTCTTCGACCTCGACAAGACGATCATCGCCAAGTCCAGCGCCCTGGCCTTCAGCCGGCCGTTCTACCAGGGCGGCCTGATCAACCGTCGCTCGGTGGTGAAGAGCGCGTACGCCCAGTTCGTCTTCCTGGTCGGCGGCGCGGACCACGACCAGATGGAGAAGATGCGGGCCTACCTGTCGGCGCTCACCCGGGGCTGGAACGTCCAGCAGGTGCGGGAGATCGTCGCGGAGACCCTGCACGGCATGATCGACCCGATCATCTACGACGAGGCGGCCTCGCTGATCGAGCAGCACCACGCGGCCGGGCGGGACGTGGTGATCGTCAGCAGCTCCGGCTCCGAGGTGGTCGAGCCGATCGGCCAACTGCTGGGCGCCGACCACGTGATCGCCACCCGCCTGCACGTCGAGGACGGCCGCTACACGGGCGAGATCGAGTACTACGCGTACGCCGAGAACAAGGCCGCCGCGATCCGCGAGTTGGCCGAGCGGGAGGGCTACGACCTCGCCAACTGCTATGCGTACAGCGACTCCTCGACCGATCTGCCGATGCTGGAGACGGTCGGCCACCCGGCCGCGGTGAACCCGGACCGGGCGCTGCGCAAGGAGGCGGTGGCCCGCGAGTGGCCGGTGCTGGTGTTCAGCCGGCCGGTCGAACTGACGCGCAGGCTCCCGGAGTTCCATGCGCCCAGCCGTTCGGTGCTGGCCGCGGTGGCGGTCGGCGCGGCGGCGCTGACGGCCGGGGTGCTCTGGTACAGCGCGCGGCGGCGGCGTCCGACGGCCTGACCCCGCGACACCACCGGCGCGGGGGCGGAACGGTCCTGCGCCGGGCAGCGGTTCGCCAAATCGGACAAACCATGGGGGAACCCGTCAAAGCACCCCTTTTCGGGTTCCCCTTTCGGCTGATCTGCGGTAGAAATGGGTTAGGCCCGCGAGACCCGGTCAGGACCCAACAGGGTCGTTCCGACAACGCAGTTAAGGCCCCACGGACCAAACGCACGGACAATCGGGCACCCACATGCAGCCGACCCGCTGTCGGGCCGCCGCACCAGGCGATGGGCAACAGGACCCCGCCTGATGGGCATTGCACGGTGCATGCACTGGTAACCCGGTCCACCGTGCCAGCGGCGACGCCCGGAAGTCTCGGACGTCGCCGCAACCATGTCCCCCGAGCTGCCGCAACTGCACCGGGGAGTCGGCCGGTTCAGACCATGCCGCGCTGCATCGCCTCGCACACCGCGGTGCTCTCGCGGACGCCGAGGCCGAGCCCGGCGGCGCAGTGGGTCAGCCAGCGGGCCATGCCCTCGGGGGTGCCCTCCAGGTAGCCCAGCAGCGCCTGCCGGTAGGCGGCGGTGCCGAGTTCGGCGAGGCCGACCTCGGCGGGGCAGATCGCCTTCGGGTCGAGGCCCTCGGCGGTCAGCACGATCCGCTGGGCGGCGCGGGCGATCAGGCCGTTGTAGCTGCCGAAGGGGCGCAGCGCGAGCAGTTCGCCGTGCACCACGGCGGCCACCACCAGGGCGGGCGCGCCGCCGGTGGGACGGTCGGCGCGGGCGGCCAGCAGCCCGGCGAGCTGGTCGAGCCGGGCGGCCGCCTCCTCCGCGGGGGGCGGCGGCGGGAGTTCGCCGACCGGGCCGTCGGGCGATGCGCCCTCGGTGGCGGCGAGTTCGCGCGGGAACAGCGGTGCGGCGCTCTCGCCGGCGCGGCGCGGACGGCCGGCGGACGGGTCGGCGTCGCCGACGGCGAGCAGGTGGAGGCGGGCGAGCACCTGGAGCGGGGAGGTGCGCCAGATGCTGAGCAGCTGGCCGGCCTCGGCCGAGATGCGCAGCGCGGCGCCGATCGTCCGGGCGTCGGCGTCGGCTCCGAAGTCGGTGCGGCGGCGGACCTCCTCCAGGGGCCAGTCGACGCCTTCCAGGGCGGCGGAGGCGCGGGCGCCGCGCAGCGCGGACTCGGACGTCACCTCGCCCGCCCGGCGCCGCATCACGCGGTGGCCGTAGAGGCGGTCGACGTTCTTGCGCACCTCGGCGACGGCCTCGGGGACCCCGGCCAGCTGGGCCAGCGGGGCGAGCGGGTCTGTTCCTGTGGTCACCTACCCGAGAGTAATGAATCGGCGGGGCGACCGGGCGGCAACCCCCCGGGTCACCCTTTCGTGGCAATCCGCCCTTCCCCCATGTGCGCCACCCCAAACCACCGCTAGCATGAGCCGCAATCGGTGACGATAACGATTTCCAACAAGCGCGCCCGCAGGCGGCAGTGCCACCGCACCCCCGCACCCTCACGGCAGCGCGCGGCCCACAGCGCCGCAGCACTACAGAGCCACAGAGCTACAGCACTACAGAGCCACAGAGCCGGAGACTCAGATGAAGATCGCCTTCGTCGGCAAGGGCGGCAGCGGCAAGACCACCCTGTCGGCACTGTTCATCCGCCACCTGGCCGCCGCCGGCTGTCCGGTGGTCGCCGTGGATGCCGACATCAACCAACATCTGGGCCCGGCCCTCGGCCTGACGGACGCCCAGGCCGCGGCGCTGCCCTCGCTCGGCGCCCACCTGCCGGACATCAAGGAGTACCTGCGCGGCACCAACCCGTTGATCCGGTCCGCCGAGGAGATGATCAAGACCACCCCGCCCGGCCCCGGCTCCCGGCTGCTGCGGATCGTCGAGGAGAACCCGGTCTACACGGCCTGCGCCCGGCCGATCGCCCTGGACGAGGGCTCCGTGCGGCTGATGGCGACCGGCGCGTTCACCGAGGAGGACCTCGGGGTGGCCTGCTACCACTCCAAGGTCGGCGCGGTGGAGCTGCTGCTCAACCACCTGCTGGACGGCCCGGACGAGTACCTGGTCACCGACATGACGGCCGGCTCCGACTCGTTCGCCTCCGGCCTGTTCACCCGCTTCGACCTGACCTTCCTGATCGCCGAACCGACTCGCAAGGGCGTCTCGGTGTACCGCCAGTACAAGGAGTACGCCCAGGACTTCGACGTCCATCTGAGGGTGATCGGCAACAAGGTGCAGAGCGCGGACGACCTCGCCTTCCTGCGCCGCGAGGTCGGCGACGACCTGTACGCCGCGTTCGGGCACTCCGACTGGGTGCGACGCCTGGAGCGCGGGGACGAGCCGCCGCTGCGCGAGCTGGAGCCGACCAACCGCGAGGTGCTGGGCCGGATGCGGACCGCCGCGGACGCCGCCCTCCAGCTGCGCGACCCGGGCCGCTACAGCACCCAGGCGGTCCGCTTCCACCTGCGCAACGCCGAGAGTTGGGGCAACGCCAAGATCGGCTCCGACCTGGCCACCCAGGTGGCCCCGGACTACGTGCTGGGCGCCGAGCAGGCCCGGACCGCGGGGGTCTGAGCAGCGCGGCCCGCGGGGCCGGTCCACCCTGAGGGGCGGGCCGGCCCTGCGGCGTTTCCGGCGAATTCCCGGCCGGTTCGGGTACCACACGATGTGGTGAATAGCCCTTTTTGCGCTTCCACCGCTCGCTCACGTTGTGCAAAGGTTTCATTACTCTCGGTTTGCCAAATCTTGAACCCGGGTCGCCACTGGCCGTCGCCGCGCGCCCCGGGCCCGCGCGGCCACCCAACTGTCCGGCCGCCCCGCCACACCCGCTGCGACCCACGACAGCCGATCCGGCCGAGAGCTCACCACCGCACCCGACTGCGTTCGCAGCCCCCCGGAAGAAGACGGGAAGAGACATGACCCTCGACATCTCCAGCGCCCCCATCGCCTCCGACACCACCGACCACGCGCCGCCGACCGACCACGCGCCGCCGGCCGGCCTGGCCGAGCTGGCCGGGCGGCGGGTGCGCGCACTGCTGGCGCACGACCTGCCGGCCTCGCTCGCGGTGTTCCTGATCGCGGTGCCGTTCTCGCTCGGCATCGCGCTGGCCACCGGTGCGCCGCTGACGGCCGGTCTGGTCGCCGCCGCCGTGGGCGGGTTGGCGGCGGGCCTGCTCGGCGGCACCCACCTTCAGGTCAGCGGGCCCTCCGCCGCGCTCACCGTGGTCACCGCCGGGGTGATCGCCCAGTACGGCTGGCAGATCGCCTGCCTGGTGACGGTCGCCGCCGGTCTGCTGCAACTGCTGGTCGGCTCCCTGCGGGTGGCGCGCGCCGCGCTCGCGATCTCCCCCGCCGTGGTGCACGGCCTGCTGGCCGGGGTGGGCGTCACCGTCGCGATCGCCCAACTGCACGTCATCCTCGGCGGCTCGCCGCAGAGTTCGGCGCTGGCCGACCTGCGCTCGCTGCCCGCCGAGCTGGCCGGTCCGCACCCACCCGCGCTGGCGGTCGGCCTGCTCGCGCTCGCCGTGCTGTACGGCTGGCCGAAGCTCGACAGGCTGCCCGGCCCGGCCGGCCGGTTCGGCGCCCGGCTGGCCCGGCTGCCCGCCGCACTGGTCGCGGTCGCCGCCGCCACCACGCTCTCGCTGATCGCCGAACTGAGCCTGGCCCGGGTCGAACTCCCGCTCTGGGAACACCACCGGTTCTTCGCACCACCCTCGCCGGGCGTGCTGGCCGACCACTGGGCGGCACTGCTCGGCCTGGTGCTCACGGTCGCGGCGGTGGCCGGCGTGGAGTCCCTGCTGTCCTCCGTCGCCGTCGACCGGATGACCCGCCGCACCGGCGACCTGGATCGAGAGCTGCGCGCCCAGGGCGTGTCCAACCTGCTCTCCGGGCTGCTCGGCGGCCTCCCGGTGGCCGGCGGCGCGGTGCGGTCCACCGCCAACGTGCAGGCGGGGGCGGCCACCCGGGCGTCCGCCGTGCTGCACGGCTGCTGGGTGCTGGTCGCGGCCCTGCTGCTGACCGCCGGGCTGCGCCGGATCCCGCTGGCCGCGCTCGCCGCGCTGGTGCTGGTGGTCGGCGTGCAGATGGTGAGCTTCGCGCACATCCGCCGGGTGCACCGGCACCGCGAGTTCCCGGTCTACCTGGCCACCGTGCTCGGCGTGGTGCTGCTCGGCGTCCCGCTGGGTGTGGTCCTCGGCGGCTCGGTCGCGGTGCTGCTCGCCCTCTACCGGCTGACGCGCGCCCATGTCGAGGTGATCGTCGAGCCGGACGGCTCCCGCACCGTCCGGACCCACGGCCCGCTGACGTTCATGGCCGTCCCCGGGCTGAGCCGGGCGTTCGCCCGGATCCCGGCCGGCGCCCGGGTGACGGTCCGGCACGACGGCTCCTTCCTCGACCACGCCGCGTTCGAGGCGCTGCACGCCTGGCGTGCGGACCACCGGGCCACGGGGGCCCAGGTCTCGATGCTGACGGACCATCAGGCACAGGAGGTGCTCGATCCCGACGGCACCGTGCTGGTCGACGACGCCCCGGGGCCGCACCGTTGCAGCGCGTGGACGCCCTGGGTGGGCCACCACTGCATCGAGCAGAACGAGGACGATCCGCACGTCCGGCTGCTGCACGGGGTGCGCGGCTTCCAGCAGCACACCGCCCCGCTGGTCCGCCACGAGCTGGCCCGGCTGGCCCGCGACGGCCAGACGCCCTCGCAGCTCTTCCTCACCTGCGCGGACTCCCGGATGGTCACCAGCATGATCACCAGCTCCGGCCCGGGCGATCTGTTCACCGTCCGCAACGTCGGCAACCTGGTGCCCGCCCCGTACGAGCCGGGCGCGGCGGACGACTCGGTGGCCGCCGCGGTCCAGTACGCGGTGGAGGTGCTGGAGGTCTCCTCGATCACGATCTGCGGGCACTCCGGCTGCGGCGCGATGAAGGCCCTGCTGGACGGGGTGACGGAGCAGACCGGGCCGCCCACGGCGCTGGCCCGCTGGCTGCGCAACGGCCGCGGCTCGCTGGCCCGACTGCGCCGGGCCCCCGCGGAGTTCGAGGGCCGCGCGGCGGTGGACGAGGCCGAGCAGCTGTGCATCACCAACGTGGTGCAGCAGCTCGATCAGCTGATGGTCAATCCGGCCGTCGAGCGCCGGGTGGCGGACGGATCGCTGCGGCTGGTCGGGATGTACTTCGACTTCGCCGCCGCACAGGCCTATGTGATGGACGGTCGGTCCGGTCGATTCGCTCCGGTGCACGCGGAGCCCGCGCAGGAGTCGGAACCCGAGCTGGCCGCGTAGCGGGTCGACCGGTCGCCGATCGGCAGCCGTCGAATGTCACTCGTCGGCCGCCGGTCACCGTTCGCGGGACCGCCAACTGCCGGTCGTGAAGAAGGAGACAGGGGCGCGTGGAGGTATCTCCAGCGCCCCTGATTGTGCGTCAACCGCCGGTTCGGTGGTTGAGCAGGTTGGCCAGGTCCGCAGGGGTGACGTAACCGGGCCAGCGATGGTCGTCGAACAGGTGGACGCCGGCCTCCTGGTAGCACTGGTCGACGAGTTGCGAGCAGATCATGTGCTTGGTGGAGGCGACGTACTTGCGCAGCGGCGGGCCTGCCGGGAGGTGCAGGCGGTGGGCGCCGAGGGCGAGGTAGTCGGCGAAGGAGTAGGGGGTGCCGAGGTGGGAGTGGGCGGCGGCGGTGATGGCGGTGCGTTGGTCGTCGGTGAGCGGTATCCGGCCGGTGGACCAGAGCACGGGTTTTCCGTCGTACTCGCTGAGCGGGTGGAGCGCCGCGCCGCCCGGTTGGGCCTCGACCACGAGGCCGTCGCCGACGAGGACGAAGGCGTGTTCGTAGTCGGAGAATCCGTCGCCGTTGAGGAATTGGCCGATCCGGATCAGGCGGCCGGTGCTGCCGTCCATGCGGACGACGCCGAAGTCGCCGGGCCGGGGTGAGGTGTCGGTCATGCAGAACCCCCGTCACTGTCGCGTACGGTGATGGGTTGCGTACCGTCAGTGGAGTACCGGGGGCGGGGGTCGTCAAGGTGTTGGGCGGGATTGATCGGACCCGGGGGCGGGAAGGCGTCCGGGAGACCGGCCGAGCGGCACCGGAGGCGTCCACCTGGGGCGCAGCCTGCTGCCGATCAAAGGTCTACACCAATTTTCCGGAGCCTCTTGTCAACACGGCTCTTGGCCTGGTGAGCTGTGCGCTGGGACACACGGGACCATCCCTCCGCACGGGGTTCCCGGTATTTGAGACTCGATGAGGAGTGCGCGTTGAGCAACGAGAGCCTGGCCAACCTGCTCAAGGAGGAGCGGCGCTTCGCCCCGCCCGCGGAGCTCGCCGCCTCCGCCAACGTCACCGCCGACGCCTACGCCCAGGCCTCCGAGGACCGGCTGGCCTTCTGGGCCGAGCAGGCCCGCCGACTGAGCTGGGCGGTCGAGCCCACCGAGACCCTGGACTGGTCGAACCCGCCGTTCGCCAAGTGGTTCGCGGACGGCAAGCTCAACGTGGCGTACAACTGCGTCGACCGGCACGTCGAGGCGGGCAACGGCGACCGGGTCGCGATCCACTTCGAGGGCGAGCCGGGCGACAGCCGGGCGATCACCTACGCGCAGCTGAAGGACGAGGTCTCCAAGGCCGCCAACGCGCTGCTGGAGCTGGGCGTGGCCAAGGGCGACCGGGTCGCCGTCTACCTGCCGATGATCCCCGAGGCGGTGGTCTCGATGCTCGCCTGCGCCCGTATCGGCGCCGCCCACTCGGTGGTCTTCGGCGGGTTCTCGGCCGACGCGGTGGCCTCCCGCATCCAGGACGCCGACGCCAAGGTGGTGATCACCGCCGACGGCGGCTACCGCCGCGGCAAGCCGTCCGCGCTGAAGCCGGCCATCGACGAGGCGCTGACCAAGGTCGACGGCGTGGAGAAGGTCCTGGTCGTGCGCCGCACCGGCGAGGAGGTGGCCTGGACCGAGGGCCGCGACGTCTGGTGGCACGAGCTGGTCGACGGCCAGTCCGCCGAGCACACCCCCGAGGCGCACGACGCCGAGCAGCCGCTGTTCATCCTGTACACCTCGGGCACCACCGGCAAGCCCAAGGGCATCCTGCACACCTCGGGCGGCTACCTGACCCAGGCGAGCTACACCCACCACGCGGTGTTCGACCTGAAGCCGGAGACCGACGTCTACTGGTGCACCGCCGACATCGGCTGGGTCACCGGCCACTCGTACATCGTCTACGGGCCGCTCTCCAACGGCGCGACCCAGGTGATCTACGAGGGCACCCCGGACACCCCGCACCAGGGCCGGTTCTGGGAGATCGTGCAGAAGTACGGCGTCTCCATCCTCTACACGGCGCCCACCGCGATCCGTACCTTCATGAAGTGGGGCGACGACATCCCGGCCCGCTACGACCTGTCGAGCCTGCGGGTGCTGGGCTCGGTCGGCGAGCCGATCAACCCGGAGGCGTGGGTCTGGTACCGGGAGCACATCGGCGCCGGCAAGACCCCGATCGTCGACACCTGGTGGCAGACCGAGACCGGCGCGATGATGATCAGCCCGCTGCCGGGCGTCACCGAGACCAAGCCGGGCTCGGCCCAGCGCGCCCTGCCGGGCATCGCCGCCACCGTGGTGGACGACGAGGCCCGCGAGGTGCCCAACGGCTCCGGCGGCTACCTGGTGCTGACCGAGCCGTGGCCGTCCATGCTGCGCACCATCTGGGGCGACGACCAGCGCTACATCGACACCTACTGGTCGCGGTTCGAGGGCCGCTACTTCGCCGGCGACGGCGCCAAGAAGGACGAGGACGGCGACATCTGGCTGCTCGGCCGGGTGGACGACGTGATGCTGGTGTCCGGCCACAACATCTCGACCACCGAGGTCGAGTCGGCGCTGGTCGGCCACCCGGCGGTGGCCGAGTCCGCGGTGGTCGGCGCGAGCGACGCCACCACCGGCCAGGCGATCGTGGCGTTCGTGATCCTGCGCGGCACGGCGTCCGACAGCCCCGAGCTGGTCGCGGAGCTGCGCAACCACGTCGGCAGGACGCTCGGCCCGATCGCCAAGCCGAAGCAGATCAACGTGGTCTCCGAGCTGCCGAAGACCCGCTCCGGCAAGATCATGCGCCGCCTGCTGCGCGACATCGCCGAGGGCCGCGAGGTGGGCGACACCACCACGCTGGCCGACTCCTCGGTGATGAACCTGATCCAGTCCCAGCAGTCGGCCAACGGCTCCGAGGGCTGATCCACCGTCAGGCACCGGGCCGGGCCCGCTCCGTGAGACATCGGGGCGGGCCCGGCCCGTTGTCGTTCCTCGAAGGCCGAACGCTCATAAAGTAGGACAGAACGACATACCTCTTGCCGCGCCCCGTAGGATGGCAGGGAACCATCGAGGTTCTGAGGCGCGCCGGGAAGTCTGGTCGGCACTGCACCACCCGTGTGTCCGCATGCCGCCCGCCTCAGGAGGTCCCCCCGTGGCCAGCCCGTCCAACGAGCGCCGCCAGTTCCTCGGTCTGCTCCCGCTGCCCGAACGCCGTTTCCTCGCCGACGCACTGCGCACCGAGACGGTCGGCGGAATCCTGCTGCTGGGCGCCGCCGTCGCCGCGCTGCTCTGGGCCAACGTCTGGCCGCACGCCTACGAGACGGTCCGCGGGCTGACCTTCGGCCCGTCCGCGCCACTGCACCTGGACCTGCCGCTGGAGGCCTGGGCGCAGGACGGGCTGCTGACGATCTTCTTCTTCGTCGCGGGGATCGAGCTGAAACGCGAGTTCGTGGCCGGGGAGCTGCGCACCCCGAGCGCGGCGCTGCTGCCGGTGGTGGCGGCGGTGTGCGGAGTGGCGCTGCCGGCGGTGCTGTACACGGTGGTGAACGTGGTCGGCGACGGCCATCCGGCGGGCTGGGCGATCCCGACCGCCACCGACATCGCGTTCGCGCTGGGCGTGCTGGCCGTGGTGGGCAGCCACCTGCCGTCCGCGCTGCGGGCCTTCCTGCTGACCCTGGCGGTGGTGGACGACCTGATCGCGATCCTGATCATCGCGGTCTTCTACTCGACCGGGATCACCTTCTGGGCGCTGGGCGCGTCGCTGGCGGGGCTGGTGCTGTTCTGGTTCCTGCACCGGCGCGGGGTGGGTCGTTGGTGGCTGATGGTGCCGCTGGGCGTGGTGATCTGGGCGCTGATGCACGAGAGCGGCGTCCACGCGACGGTCGCCGGTGTGGCGATGGGCCTGATCCTGCGCTGCCACCGCGAGGAGGGCGAGGAGCACTCCCCCGGCGAGCACGTCGAGCACCTGGTGCGTCCGCTGTCGGCGGGTTTCGCGGTGCCGATGTTCGCGCTGTTCGCGGCGGGGGTGCCGGTGTCCGCGAAGGTGCTCGGCGAGGTGTTCACCGAGGCGGCGCCGCTGGGCATCGTGATCGGCCTGCTGATCGGCAAGTCGGTGGGCATCTTCGGCGGCACCTGGCTGGCCGCCCGCTACACCAGGGCTCGCCTGAACCCGCAGCTGACCTGGTCCGACATGTTCGCGCTGTCGACCGTGGCGGGCATCGGCTTCACGGTGTCGCTGCTGATCAGCGACCTGGCGTTCGTCGGCGACCCGCATCTGGCCGAGCTCTGCAAGGAGGCCGTCCTGGTGGGCTCGCTGACCTGCGCGGTGGTCGGCACCCTGCTGCTCAAGCGCCGCAACCGGTACTACCGGCAGCTGTGCGAGGACGAGGACCGCGACTCGGACGGCGACGGCATCCCCGATGTGTACCAACAACAGCGGTGACACGCCGTCCGCCGGGGACCCGGAGTGGTGCCCGACTCGCCGGTAGAGGCATGATGCTGAGCTGACACCCGTGCGTGACGCACCCTCAGTACGCCGCATCCAGCCAGCGAAGTGGAGACCGCCGATGGCCGCAGGAGCCACCAACCCGAACGGCGACGGCCGCATCCCGTACGAGGGTGAGCGCACCGTCGGCGAGCTGTTCGCCGCCGCCTCCGCCGAACTCTCCAGCCTGGTGCACGACGAGATCTCGCTGGCCAAGGCCGAGATCAAGGAGGACGTGTCGCGCGCCGGCAAGGCCGTCGTCGGCGGGGTGCTGGCCGCGGTGGTGCTGCTGGCGTCGCTGCCGATGTTCTCCTTCGGCTTCGCCTACGGCCTCCAGGCGCTGGGCATCACCGCCGGCTGGTCGTTCACCATCATCGGCGGCGCGTACGTGGTGATCGCGCTCGTGCTCGCCGGGTGGATCTGGTACCAGGCCAAGAAGATCCGGAAGCCGGAGCGCACCATCGCCGGCGCGCAGGCCACCGCGCAGGTGCTGAAGAACGCCAAGCCGCGGCCGGCCACCAAGGAGGAGATCGACCGGGCGCTGGGCCGGATCCAGTGATCGGCGGCCGGTAACGGTTTGCGTCCCGGTGTGAGTGCCGGGCAGGTACGGAGGACGCGGGTATGACAGGCTGCGGGTATGTCGTTGGACCAGAAGCCCGTGGATGAGCCCGCCCCCGTTCCCGTCCGGCCAGGCGCCGGGGAACCGTGGAGCGTCCGCTCGGCCGGGCCGTGGACGCACCGCGATCTGGCCGCGAACGGCGCGCGTTTCCACATCGCCGAGATCGGCGAGGGCCCGCTGGTGCTGCTGGTGCACGGCTGGCCCGAGTACTGGTGGGCGTGGCGGCAGCAGCTGACGGCGCTCGCCGAGGCGGGTTTCCGGGCGGTGGCGCTGGACCTGCGCGGGATGGGCGGCTCCGACCGCACTCCGCGTGGCTACGACCCCGGCAACCTGGCGCTGGACGTCACCGGTGTGATCCGTTCGCTGGGCGAGCGGCAGGCGCACCTGGTGGGGCACGGCACCGGCGGCACGCTGGCCTGGGTGGCGGCGGTGATGCGTCCCTCGGTGATCCGCAGCCTGACCGTGGTGTCGGCCGCGCACCCGCGGCACCTGCGGCGGGCGCTGCTCACCGACCGGAAGCAGATCGCGGCGTTCGAGCACGTGCTGGGCTTCCAGCGGCCGTGGATCCCGGAGCGCCGGCTGGTCGCCGACGACGGGGCGCTGGTCGGCGAGTACCTGCGGGCCTGGACCGGGCCGAACGTGCTGCCCGAGGAGGCGGTGGCGTCGTACCGCCGGGCGATCCAGGTGCCGAGCACCGCGCACTGCTCGATCGAGCCGTACCGCTGGCTGATGCGCTCGATGGCCAGGCCGGACGGCATCCAGTTCGCGCGCCGGATGAAGAAGCAGATCACCGCGCCGGTGCTGCACGTGCAGGGCGCGTCCGACCCGGTGCTGCTGTCGCGCACCGCGCTGGGGGCGGGCGAGTTCGTCGCCGCGCCGTACCGCTGGCGGCTGCTGCCGGGGGTGGGGCACTTCCCGCACGAGGAGGTGCCGGAGGAGTTCACGGCGGAGCTGATCGGGTGGGTCCGGCAGCACAAGGACGGCTGACCGTTCGACGCCAACCCCGGTGTGACTCCCGGGATTTGACGGTGTTCATATGACAAACGCATAAGCCAGTCGCACGGCGCGAAGCGGTTACTCCGGGCGGCCCAGGGGAATCCCTCCGGTATGACCTGGATGCCCGATCGAGAAGCCCAGCCGCGCCGAAGCCGCCGTGGCAGCAGCAGCTCGCAGCAGCACGCCCCGCAGCCGGAGTGGCCCTACCAGCCCACCGAGCGGACGCCGCGCAGCACGGGGTACCGGCTCGGCATTCCGAAGATCATCGGGCGGCGGGCGCGCTGGGTCGGCGCGAGGCTGCGCCGCGAGGGCTAGGCGCCCGGCGAGGGCGAAACGCAGTCGGGCGCGAAAGCAGGGGTGTGGGGAACTGCGCGACAAGCGCAGGTCACGTCCGCAAGGTCGCGATCACGTGCAAGTGATTGTCCTGCGTCGCGATCTTGCGGTGGGGTGCCTTCCGCTTCGCGCAGTTCCCCGCGCCCCTGTTTTCGCGCCCACCCGCTCGCGCGCGTCTCCCCGCGTCCCTGTCTTCGCGTCAGCGAGAGCTCAGCCGAGGACGGTCGGGGAGATCGCCGTGGACCAGAGCAGCAGGCCGAAGGTCGCCACCGTCATCACCGGGACCAGGATCTTGGTCTCCATGTCGTTGCCGGTGCGCTTGATCAGCACGATCTCGTAGCGCTGCTTGTGCGGCCACAGCAGCGGCGAGCCCTGCTTGGTCAGGCAGTCGCCCATCAGGTGCGCCAGGGTGCCCAGGGCCACCGCGTACGGCAGCCAGCCCGGGGCGTTGGGCAGCCAGGTGAGCATGCCGAAGGTGCCGAGCGCGGCCAGGCCGACCACGGTGATCCAGGCCCCCGCCCCGTGGCCCGGCGGGTGCAGGCGCAGCGCCTTGATCGCCATGGCGAGCAGGAAGAAGGTCAGGCCGATGGTGAAGTAGCGGCCCAGGAAGGTGATGCCGGCCCAGCTGCCGCCGCCCATCAGGGCCACGAACAGCAGCGAGTGGGTGGCGTGCCGGTGACCGCCGGAGGCCCAGGCGACGAAGCGGCACAGCATCTTGGAGATCGGGCCGAGGAAGTTGGCGATCGTCCCGTCGTGGTGGTCGAGGTCCGGCAGCAGCGCCGCGCCGGCGCACAGCACGGTGCCCATCAGCACGTCGGCCGGCGTCAGATGCATGCCCATCAGCGGTGGGACGAACGGCGCGGTGGCCGCGAACAGCAGCGCACCGCTGACCGCGTGCGAGTGACCCATCATGACGTCTGTCGAACCTCCCGTCGGGCTCCGCCGCGGGGCGGCCCGGCTGGGCCGTTCGGGTGAGCTCGGCCGACGCTACCAGGCGGTGCCGACGGGGCGTCAGAGAATGCTCGGCAGGCGGCGGGTCAGAGCGCGCAGCCCTCGGTGCCGACCCGGCCGGAGGCGGTGGCGCCCTGCGTGACGTCCTCCTTCACCTCGGCGGCGGTCAGCACGTAGCCGGTGTCGGAGCTGTCCAGCGACTTGGCGAACACCACGCCGTACACCTGGCCGTCCGGGGTGAGCAGCGGGCCGCCGCTGTTGCCCTGGCGGACCAGTGAGCGGATCGAGTAGACGTCGCGGACGACCTGGCCGCGGTGGTAGATGTCCGGGCCGTTGGCCTGGATGCGGCCGCGGATGCGGGCGGGCTGGACGTTGAAGGCGCCGTTCTCGGGGAAGCCCGCGACGATCGCCGAGTCGTTGGTGCGCGCCTCGCCGGCGAAGGTCAGTGGCGGGGCGTTCAGCCGTGGGACGTCCAGCACGGCGATGTCGCGCTGCCAGTCGTAGCGGACCACGGTGGCGTCGTAGAGCTGGCCGGTGCCGCCGATCTGCACGGTCGGCTCGTCGACGCCGCCGACCACGTGCGCGTTGGTCATCACCCGGTGCGGGGCGAACACGAAGCCGGAGCCCTCCAGGGTCTTGCCGCAGGAGGCGGCGGTGCCCAGCACCTTCACCAGCGAGCCCTTGGCCTTCTGCACGCCGGCGCTGCCCGCCAGCGCCGGGTCGGGCGGATCCACCTCGGTGATCGGCTCCTGCTCGAACGGGTTGAACACCTGCGGGAAGCCGTTGCGGGCGAGTTCCTTGCTGAAGTCGGAGAACCAGTTCGGGGCGTCGGACGGCAGCGCCGACTGCACCGAGCCGAGCACCTTGGAGGTGCGGACCTGCTTGGAGACCGTCGGCAGCGAGGTGCCCGCCAGCGCCGAACCGATCAGCCAGGCCACCAGCAGCATGGACAGCACGTTCACCAGGGAGCCGCCGATCGCGTCCAGGGTCTTGACCTTGGCGCGGCCGATCCGTCCGCGGAGCTTCCAGCCGAAGTGCGTGGTGATCGCCTGGCCGACCGCGGCGAGCACGATCACCACCACGACCGCCACCACCGAGGCGGTGGTGCCCTGGGAGAGATGACGCAGGAGCAGCGGGAGCAGCTGGACGGCGATCAGGCCGCCGCCGAGGAAACCCAGCACGGAGAGCACGCCGACCACGAATCCCTGCCGATAGCCGGAGACGGCGAAGCCCAGTGCGGCGGCGATCAGCAGCAGATCCAGGACGTTCACCCGGATACCCTCCCACGACCCACCGGGCGGGGGACAACGGCCGCCCGGTGTCGCCCGATCGGGTCAGCCCGGCGGGCAGCGCGCCCGGAATGGTTGCGACTGTCTGACCATCCGGACAGCTGACGAGGGATCAGGGAGTCGTGTCATGGAACAGCCCAGGTGGGACGTGCCGGTCGTGGACCGCAGCGAATTCCGGCCCGCCCTGGACCTTCCGCCGTCGGCCCGCCAGAACCGGCTCACCGTGCTGCTGCGCCTGCTGCTGCTGATCCCGCAGTTCGTCGTGCTGTGGGTGCTGTCGATCGTGGCCTTCGTGGTCGTGGTGATCGGCTGGTTCGGCGCGCTGTTCACCGGCCGGCTCCCCCGGTTCGCCGCCGAGTGGCTCTCCGGGTTCCTGGCGTACGACACCAGGGTCTACGGCGCGATGCTGCTGCTGGTCGACCGCTACCCGCCGTTCCGCTTCGCCGCGCCCGAGCACCCGGTGCGGATCGAGGTGCGACCCGGTGAGCCGCTGAACCGGCTCGCGGTGTTCTTCCGGCTGCTGCTGGTCGTCCCCGCCGCGATCGTCCAGGGCCTGCTGCAGGCCGGGTGGTGGACGGTGTCGGTGATCCACTGGCTGATCGTGCTGATCATGGGGCGGATGCCGCAGGCGCTGTTCGAGGCCACCGCCGCCGTGCTGCGCTACCGGATGCGGTTCCAGGCGTACCTGATGATGCTCACCTCCGCCTACCCCAAGGACGTGTTCGGCGACCCGTCGAACGCCGAGCCGAGCCGCTCCGCGACCCGGCCGCTGGTGCTGACCGGGGCCGCGAAGGCGCTGCTGGTGATCTATCTGGTGCTCGGGGCGGCCTCGTGGGCGGCGGGCTCGGCGAGCGACGAGTGGCACTCCGAGAACGACAACCCGTACACCGGGGACGTGGTCTCGACGCTCGCCCCGCTGCGCGTCGGACGCTGAGCGGCGGTCAGGAGCGGGGGCGCAGCGCCAGCGCCGCGGCCTCCTCGGAGAGTTCGACGGTGCGTCGGCTGTCCCAGGGCCGTTCCAGGCCGCTGAAGTGCAGGACCCGGTCGATCACCCCGGCCGTGAAGCCCCACACCAGCCGGCCGGCCACCTGGAAGGCCGGGCCGGTGTGCCCCGACGGGTGGCGCAGCCGGGCCCGGTTCGCCGGGTCGGTCAGCTCCGCCAGCGGGACCCGGAACACCGCGCCGGTCTCCGCCGGGTCCACCACCGCGACCGGAGACTCGCGCCGCCACCAGCCGAGCACCGGCGTCACCACGAAGCCGCTCACCGGGATGTACAGCGCGGGCAGCTGCGCGAACAGCTGCACGCCGGACGGGTCGAGCCCGGTCTCCTCGGCGGCCTCGCGCAGCGCCGCCGCGAGCGGGCCGGAGCCGGCCGGGTCGCCGTCCTCCGGGTCCAGCGCGCCGCCGGGGAAGGACGGCTGTCCGGCGTGCGAGCGCAGGCTGCGGGCCCGTTCGATCAGCAGCAGGTCGGGGCCGGCCGGGCCCTCGCCGAACAGCATCAGCACCGCCGACGGTCGGCCGCCCTCGGTGGGCGGCAGGAAGCGGCTCAGCTGCTCCGGCGCCGTCCGCTCGGCGGCGTCGCGCACCGGCAGCAGCCATCCGGGCAGGCCGTCGCGGAGCACTGCGGGTGTCGTCATGCCTGGTCTCCCACGTTCGTGCGGGCCGCCCGCACCGCGTCCGGGGCGGTGTCGGGCAGCGGGTGTCCGGCCGCGACCTCGGCGCGGGCCGCGGCCTCGCCCGGGAAGTCGGCCGGGGGCCGCAGGCGCTGGCCGGGCTGTCCGGCGAGCTCGTACTTGAGCAGCTTGCGGGCCTGCTCCGGGTCGGTCTCGCCGGTGCCGTACGACGGGCAGAGCGGTGCGATCGGGCAGGCCCCGCAGGCGGGCCTGCGGGCGTGGCAGACCCGGCGGCCGTGGAACACCACCCGGTGCGAGAGCATCGTCCACTCCGACTTCGGGAAGATCGCCGCGACGTCGGTCTCGACCTGGACCGGGTCCTCCGAGGTGGTCCAGCCGAAGCGGCGGGCCAGCCGTCCGAAGTGCGTGTCGACGGTGATGCCCGCGCCGCCGAACGCGTTGCCGATGACGACGTTGGCGGTCTTGCGGCCCACCCCGGGGAGGGTGACCAGGTCCTCCAGCTTGTGCGGCACCTCGCCGTCGAAGCGGTCGCGCAGCGCGATCGACAGGCCGATCAGCGACTTCGCCTTGGCCCGGAAGAAGCCCGTCGGGCGGACGATCTCCTCCAGTTCCTCGGGGACGGCCGCCGCGAGGTCCTCCGGCGTCGGGTACCGGGCGAACAGCGCCGGGGTGGTCTGATTGACCCTCAGGTCGGTGGTCTGCGCCGACAGCACGGTCGCCACCAGCAGCTGGAACGGCCCGTCGAAGTCCAGCTCCGGGTGCGCGTACGGGTACAGCTCCGCCAGCTCGCGGTTGATCTTCCGGGCCCGGCGCACCATCCCCAGGTGGGTCTCGGGCTTCTTCCGCCGCCCGGCCTTTGTGACCTTGCTCTCTGCCATGCACGAAGGCTACGCCGATCGGCCCCGGGCAACGGCGGACTGCCCGGCGTTCTCCGGGGAGAGCGCCGGGCGGCCGGGTTGACGGGGGATCAGGCGGCAGCCTCCACGGGTTCGGCGGCGGGGGCCGGGGTGCGCAGGGTCAGCAGCGAGGCGAGCGCGCCGAGCAGGGCCAGGGCGGCGGCGCCGAGGAAGGCGGCGGAGAAGCCGTGGGTCAGGGCGGCCGGGTCGCCGAGTTCGCGGGAGCCGTTGGCGGCGGCGACGGCGGTCATCGCGGCCAGGCCGAGGGCGGAACCCACCTGGTAGGAGGTGTTGACGATGCCGGAGGCGAGGCCGCCCTCGGCAGGGTTCGGGACGGCGAGCGCGGTGCCCAGCGAGGGGATGAAGGCGAGCGCCATGCCGACCGCGGCGAGCAGCGAGGCCGGCAGGACGTCGACCGCGAAGCTGCCGTCCGGGCGGGCCAGCGACAGCCAGTACATGCCGGCGGCGAGCGCGGCCAGGCCGGTGACGATCAGCGGCTTCGGGCCGAAGCGGGCGATCAGCCGGGGCGCCAGGACGATCATCATCAGCATGATCTCGGCGGTCATCGGCAGCAGCGCCGCGCCGGAGGCGAACGCCTTCAGGCCGAGCACCTGCTGCAGGTAGAGGTTGAGGAAGAACCACATCGGGATCCAGGCCGCCGCCATCAGCAGCTGCGCCAGGTTGGCGCCGGCCAGGTTGGGGCTGCGCCAGATGCCGAGGCACATCAGCGGCTCGCTGCGGCGGGACTGGACGCCGACGAACGCGGCGATCAGCAGCAGCCCGGCGGCCAGTACCAGCCAGGTCTGCGCGGAGCCCCAGCCGACCTCGGGGGCCCGGACGACGGCGAACACGGTGACGGCGAGACCGGCGGTGACGGTGATCGCGCCCAGCCAGTCGATCGATCCGCGGCGGGCCGCGGCGGCGGGCATCACGGACGGACTGGCGACGAGCACCAGCAGCGCCACCGGAAGGTTGATCCAGAACACCCACTCCCAACTGGCGTACTGGGTGATCAGGCCGCCGAGGAACACGCCCGCGGTGCCGCCGGCCGGGGCCGCCGCGCCGTACAGGGCGAACGCCCTGGGCAGTTCGGTGGGGCGGCCGCCGAACAGGGTCATCAGCAGGGTGAGCGCGGCCGGGGCGATCAGCGCCGAGCCGGCGCCCTGGGCGGCGCGGCCGACCAGTTCGACCCAGGCGGTGCCGGCCAGGCCGGCCACCAGCGAGCCGGCGGCGAGGACGGCCCAGCCGGTCGCGAAGACGCGCTTGGCGCCGAGCAGGTCGGACAGGCGTCCGCCGAGCAGCAGCAGGCCGCCGAACGCGACCACGTAGGCGTTGAACACCCAGGAGAGGTTCTCCTGCGAGAACCCGAGTGCCTCCTGCATCTTCGGCAGGGCCACGCCGATGATCGAGGTGTCCATGATGACCATGAACTGGGCGAGGGCGATCAGGGCGAGCGCCGTCCAGCGGCGCGGCGCGGGTGGTGCGCTGAGGTCGGACATGGCCGGGGGCTCCTTCGGGGGACATACCGGGAGGGGGTATGTGGACGACGTGGGTGTGCGCGGGGCTCCGCTCTGTGCGGGGGCGCCTGATCAGTGGTGGTGGGCCGGGGCCGAGGCCGGGGCCGGGGGCGGGGGCGGGGTGCGACCGACGGCGTGGCCGACTCCGTAGGCGGTGCCGAACGCGAGGGCGAGGCCGGAGGCGAAGGCAGCGACCTTGAGTGCGGTGTTCATGGCGGACTCCCTGGAGGGGGTGGGGGGCCTGGCGACACGAGGAGTAGATACCCCCCGGGGGTATGTGTCAAGCGTGGCGGGAGCGGGATTCGGCTCTCGCGGAGGGGTGGGCGGAGGAAAGGGCGAGGTCAGCGGGGTGGGAGATTTCCGGAACGGAGCGCGGCCCTGTGGAGCAGTGCGCAAGCGTGTGCAAGTCATTGAGAGAGACGCAGAGTTCAGGGCTTCGCCTCCCGCCGCGCGCAGTTCCCCGCGCCCCTGGCGCGCACGACACCCGCCGCCCACGGCGCAGCCAGGTGCAGGCCGCCGAGAGCAGCGCGAGGTTCGACTTCACCCCGCTTCGCGCCGCTCCCTGCACCCCCGAGCGCGCACGGCACCCACCGCCCACGGGCGCCGGCACGTGCAAGTCATTGAGAGAAGCGCGGAGTTCAGGGCTGCGCCTTCCGCTGCGCGCAGTTCCCCGCGCCCCTGGCGCGCGACACCTGCCACCCAGGGGCGCAAGCGCGTGCAAGTCACTGAGGGACGAGCGGGGTTCACGGCTTCACCTTCCGCAGCGCGCAGTTCCCCGCGCTCCTGGGCGCACGACACCCACCGCCCACGGCGCAGCCAGGTGCAGGCCGTCGAGGGCGGCGCGAGGTTCGGCTCCCTTCTGGTTCGCGCGGCTCCCCGCGCCTGGGGCGCGCAGGCGACCGGCCTGCGCTTTCTGGGCCTGCGGGTGGCGGTGTGCCGGCTTTCGGCTTGTGGTGGGGGCTTGCCGTGGATACCCCCTAGGGGTATAAAGGTGGTGCCGGGAGGGATACCCCCTCTGGGTATTGAGAACTTCAATGGAGGATCCCATGTCCTGCTGCTCCAGCGACGGCACCTGCTCCACCACCGTGACCGTCGACGCGCCGGCCGCTGTCACCACCGTGTTCGCCGTCTCCGGGATGACCTGCGGGCACTGTGAGCAGAGCGTCGGCAAGGCGATCAAGGCGCTCGACGGCGTCCGGGCCGTGCAGGTGGATGTGACGAGCGGGCTGGTCACCGTCGGTTCGGCGGGCCCGCTCGACGACGAGACGGTGCGCGTCGCCGTCGACGAGGCCGGCTACGAACTGACCGGCCGCGCCTGAGAACGAAGAGACCCGGCCGCCGGCCGGGGTGTTCGACACCACGAGGAGCCCCTGATGACCACCAAGGCAGCACCCGCCTCCACCGAGGTGGAACTCCGCATCGGCGGCATGACCTGTGCCTCCTGCGCCGCGCGGATCGAGAAGAAGCTCAACCGCATGGACGGCGTCCAGGCCAGCGTCAACTACGCCACCGAGAAGGCCAAGGTGGTCATCGACGGGCCCGTGGAGGTCTCCGATCTGATCGCCACCGTGGAGGCGACGGGTTACACGGCCGCCGTGCCGGAGCCCCCGGCGGCGGAGCAGGAGCAGGGCGGGGAGAAGGCCGACGAGCTGGCTCCGCTGCGGCAGCGGCTGATCACCGCGCTGGCGCTGGCCGTGCCGGTGATCGCGATGGCGATGGTGCCCGCGCTGCAGTTCGACAACTGGCAGTGGCTGTCGCTGACGCTGGCCGCGCCGGTGGTGACGTACGCGGCGTGGCCGTTCCACCGGGCCGCGTGGACCAACGCCCGGCACGGCGCCGCGACCATGGACACCCTGGTCTCGCTGGGCACCGGCGCCGCGTTCCTGTGGTCGGTGTGGGCGCTGTTCTTCGGCGACGCGGGCATGCCGGGCATGCGGCACGGCTTCGAGTTCACCATCGCCCGCTCCGACGGCGCTTCGAACATCTACCTGGAGGCGGCGGCCGGCGTCACCGCGTTCATCCTGGCCGGCCGGTACTTCGAGGCCCGGTCGAAGCGGACGGCGGGCGCGGCGCTGAAGGCGCTGCTGGAGCTGGGTTCGAAGGACGTGGCGGTGCTGCGGGACGGCCGCGAGGTGCGGCTGCCGATCGGGCAGCTGGCCGTCGGGGACCGGTTCGTGGTCCGTCCGGGCGAGAAGATCGCCACCGACGGCACGGTGGTCGAGGGCAGCTCCGCGGTGGACGCGTCGATGCTGACCGGCGAGTCGGTGCCGGTGGAGGTCGGCCCGGGCGACGCGGTGACCGGCGCGACCGTGAACGCCGGCGGCCGGCTGGTGGTCGAGGCCACCCGGGTCGGTGCGGACACCCAGCTGGCGCGGATGGCGAAGCTGGTCGAGGACGCGCAGAACGGCAAGGCCGCCGCGCAGCGCCTCGCCGACCGGATCTCCGGCGTGTTCGTGCCGGTCGTGATCACCTTGGCGCTGGCCACCCTGGGCTACTGGCTGGGCACCGGCGAGGGCTGGACCGCCGCCTTCACCGCGGCCGTCGCGGTGCTGATCATCGCCTGCCCCTGCGCCCTGGGCCTGGCCACTCCGACCGCGCTGCTGGTCGGCACCGGCCGCGGCGCCCAGCTGGGCATCCTGATCAAGGGCCCCGAGGTGCTGGAGAACACCCGCAAGGTCGACACCGTCGTGCTGGACAAGACCGGCACCGTGACCACCGGCCGGATGACCCTGGTCGGCGTGCACACCGCCCCGGGCACCACCGAGGACGAGGCCCTGCGGCTGGCCGGCGCACTGGAGCACGCCTCCGAGCACCCGATCGCCCAGGCCGTGGCGACCGCCGCGCAGGAGAGGTTCGGCGAGCTGGAGCCGGTCGAGGGCTTCGAGAACGTTCCGGGGCTCGGCGTGCAGGGCGTGGTCGACGGCCACGCGGTGGTCGCCGGACGGGAGGCGCTGCTGGCCGACTGGGCGCAGCACCTGCCGGTGGAGTTGCTGGCTGCCAAGGCCGCGGCCGAGCGGGCCGGTCGGACCGCGATCGCGGTCGGCTGGGACGGTGCGGCGCGGGCCGTGCTGGAGGTCGCGGACGCGGTGAAGCCGACCAGCGCGGCAGCGATCGCCGAGCTGCGGGCACTGGGCCTGCGCCCCGTCCTGCTGACCGGTGACAACCGGACGGTCGCGGAGTCGGTGGCGGCCGAGGTCGGCATCCCCGCCGAGGACGTGATCGCCGAAGTGCTGCCGGAGGACAAGGTCGCCACCGTACGGCGGCTCCAGGCCGAGGGCCGGACGGTCGCGATGGTCGGCGACGGCGTCAACGACGCCGCGGCCCTCGCCCAGGCCGACCTGGGCCTGGCCATCGGCACCGGCACCGACGCCGCCATCGAGGCCGCCGACCTGACCCTGGTGCGCGGCGACCTCCGCTCGGCGGCGGACGCGATCCGGCTGTCCCGCCGGACCCTCGCCACCATCAAGGGCAACCTGTTCTGGGCCTTCGCCTACAACGTGGCCGCCCTGCCCCTGGCCGCCACCGGCCTGCTCAACCCGATGATCGCCGGAGCCGCCATGGCTTTCTCCTCGGTCTTCGTGGTCGGCAACAGCCTGCGGCTGCGGACCTTCAAGGCCCGCTGAGCCGCACGGAGCAGCCCGGCCCGGGAGCCTCCCGGGCCGGGCTGCCGCATGCGGGCAACCGGTCAGTTTCCGAGAAGCCGGGGCGGTGGAGGCGTTCCTACGATGAGGAACGTCAGCGAGGCAGCGGAACGGGAGAGCCGGTCATGGCGGAGAAGCACGAGGGTTTCACGGCGGACGAGCGCGCGGCGATGAAGGAGCGCGCCAAGGAGCTGAAGGCGGAGTCGAAGCGGGCGTCGGCCGCCGCGAAGGCCGCCGAGGCGGAGCGGGACCTGCTGGAGAAGATCGCCGAGATGCCGCCCGAGGACCGGGTGCTGGCGGAGCGCTTCCACGCGATCGTCACCGAGGTCGCGCCGGAGCTGGCCCCGAAGACCTGGTACGGGATGCCCGCGTACAACAACAGGGACGGCAAGCCGGTGTGCTTCTTCCAGAGCGCCGCCAAGTTCAAGTCCCGGTACGCGACCATCGGCTTCAGCGACCACGCGCGGCTCGACGACGGCGACATGTGGCCGGTGTACTACGCGATCGCCGACCTGGGCGAGGCCGAGTCGGCGCGCATCGCGGAGCTGGTGAAGCGCGCCGTCGGCTGAACGGGCGTCAGGAGTAGGCGCGCAGGGTGAGCAGGGCGGCGAGGGTGACGCCCGGGCGGGCCTCGTGCTCGGTGGACTCGGACCAGCGGGCCCAGTTGATCGGCCAGCCGCCGTCGGGGAGTTGGGCGGACAGCAGGTGGACCAGGCCGCGTTCGATCTCGGCGTCGGAGAACCAGGCGCGGGCCAGGCTGTCCGGGCGGGGCGCGAAGTCGTGCGGCAGGTGGTACTCGCGGGGCGCGTACCCGGGGGCGATCCGGACCTGCTCCGGGTGGGCCGGGTCCAGTAGCACCAGTTGCTGACGGTGCACCAGTTCGCCGAGGCGGGCGGCCTGTTCGGCGGCCCAGGCGCGGTCCGGAGAGGCGTCCAGGAAGCCGACGGCGGTGAACACCTCGTACGGGTGAGTGGTGTCGATCGCCTCGACGGCGCGGCGGCAGAACTCCTGCGCGCCCGTCAGCCACGGGTGTTGGACGCCGTGGCGCAGCAGCGGGGCGACGATCTGGCCGGTGGAGAGCAGCTCGGCCGGCGGCTCGTCGGCGATCGGCAGGAACGGCGGGTGCGGGTAGCGGCGCAGGCTGGGCAGCACGGCGGGCACGCCGCCGTCCGGGGTGGCCAGCGTGGCGGCCCAGTCGCAGAGTTCGGATCCGCGCGGGCCTGCCAGTGCGTCGGCCTCGCCGAGGATGCGGGCGGCGGCGCCGGCGGCCAGCGGTTGGGCGGCGGGGCCGCGGACGTCGGGTTCCAGGCCGTACGCCCAGCCGCCGTCCGGGGTGCGGTAGGCGTCCAGGGCGGCGAGGACGCCCGCCGGGTCGGGGGCGTCGAACAGGTGGGTGAAGCGCCGCTGTTCCAGGACCCGGCCCGCGGTCCACAGGTAGTCGGCGGCGCGCTCGATCGTGCTGTCGTCGATCCATGCCATGTCCCGACCGTAGGCGGTGCCGGCGGGTTCCGGGCGGTGTCGGTGACGTGGCGCGGAGAAGTTTCCCCGGGGACCGATGAGTTCCGGCGGAGCCACTCGTCCGTACCTGTGACGGCGACGACGACAGTGAAAGCGGAGGAACCAGGGATGAGCGTCAAGGGACCGGCCGGCTACTTCCCCTCGATCGAGCAGAAGTACGGGCGCCCGATCGCCGAGTGGCAGGAGCTGATCCGCAGCTCGCCGCTGACCAGGCACATGGAGCTGGTCGCCTGGTTGAAGAGCGAGCACGGCCTGGGCCACGGCCATGCCAACGCGCTGGTCGCCCACACGCTCGCCGCCCGACCGCCCCGTCCCGCCCGGAACCGCACCCGAGGAGCTTTGAAGACGACCGAGTTCGTGACCTCCGCCGACGGCACCCGGATCGCCTACCGGGCGGTGGGCGAGGGCCCTGCCGTGGTGCTCGTGGACGGCGCGCTGTGTCACCGCGCGTTCGGCCCGACGACCGCGATCGCCGACCGACTGGCCGACGGCCACCGGGTGTTCAGCTACGACCGGCGCGGGCGCGGGGAGAGCGGCCCGCTGGACGGGTACGCCGTGGAGCGGGAGGTCGAGGACCTGGCGGCGCTGGTCGCGGCGGCGGGCGGCTCGGCGACGCTGTTCGGCCTGTCCTCCGGCGGGGCGCTGGCGCTGCGGGCGGCCGGTGCGGGCATCGGCGTCGAGCGGGTCGCCGTGTACGAGCCGCCGTTCACCACCACCGAGGAGCAGCGGGCCCGGTTCTCCGACTACCGGGCGGGCGTGACGCGGGACATCGCCGCGGGCGACCGGGGTGCGGCGGTCGCCCGGTTCATGGCGTACGTCGGCATGCCGGAGCCGATGGTCGACGGGATGCGGCAGTCCCCCGTCTGGCCGGTGTTCGAGGAGGTCGCGCCGACGCTGGCCACCGACGCGCAGGCGCTGGACGGCGAGGGCGGCGCGCCGGTGCCCGTCGGGCGGCTGGCCGCGCTGGGCGTGCCGGTGCTGGTGCTGGACGGCGGGCTGAGCCCCGAGTCGCTGCGGGACGCGGCCCGGGCGACGGCCGCCGCCGCGCACGCCGAGTACCGCACCCTGGAGGGCCAGACCCACGAGGTGGCGCCGGAGGTGCTGGCGCCGGTGCTCGCGGAGTTCGTCGCCAAGGGCTGACGGCGGGGCGCGGCCGGCAGCGAAACGCGCTGCCGGGTGATCCGTGCCCCTGCTACGGTCGGGACTCCCACCTGGCTGCCTTGAGGAGCAGACTCCGATGCATGATGCCCGCGCCCTGATCGACCTGGGGGACGAAGCCGTCCGGCGGCTCGCCCGTCGCGGCTACCGGCTCGACCTGTCCGCGCTGGAGGCCCTGCAGTCCCGGCGCAACGCGGGCATTCGGAGCGGTGACGAGCTGCGGGCGCGGTCGAAGCAGGTCGCGCAGGAGGTGCAGCGGACGGCGAAGCAGGGCGGGGACGTCTCCGAGCTGAAGGAGAGCGCCCGTTCGCTGAAGGAGCAGATCCAGCAGAACGAGGCCGAGCTGGAGAAGGTCCAGCAGGAGCTGACGGACCTGCTGCTGACGATCCCGAACCTGCCGTCCGACGAGGCGCCGGACGGCTTCTCGGACGCGGACGCCAGCGAGGTGCGCCGGGTCGGCGAGCCGCAGTCGTTCGACTTCGCGCCCAAGGACCACGTCGACCTGGGCGAGACCATGGGCATCATGGACTTCGGCCGGGCCACCAAGCTGTCGGGTTCGCGGTTCAGCGTGCTGCGCGGCGCCGGTGCGGCGCTGGAGCGGGCGATCGTCGCGCTGCTGCTGGACCTGCACACCCGCCGGCACGGCTACGTCGAGCACGCGGTGCCGTACCTGGTGAACCGGCGCACCATGACCGGCACCGGGCAGCTGCCGAAGTTCGAGGAGGACCTGTTCCGGACGGGCGTCGCCGACCGGGACCTGTTCCTGATCCCGACCGCCGAGGTGCCGCTGACCAACCTGTACGCGGACGAGGTCGTCCCGCCGGCGGAGCTGCCGCTGGCGCTCACCGCGCACACCCCGTGCTTCCGTTCGGAGGCCGGCTCGTACGGGCGGGACACCCGCGGGCTGATCCGACTGCACCAGTTCTCGAAGGTGGAGATGGTGCGGATCTGCGCCGCCGAGCAGGCGCGGGAGCAGATGCTGCTGATGGTGTCGCACGCCGAGGCGTGCCTGCAGGAGCTCGAACTGTCGTACCGGGTGGTCATGTTGGCGGCCGGCGACACCGGGTTCTCGTCGCAGCTGACGTACGACCTGGAGGTGTGGCTGCCCAGCCAGGACACCTACCGGGAGATCTCCTCGGTGTCGGACTTCGGCACCTTCCAGGGCCGCCGGGCCGGCATCCGCACCCGCGACGAGAACGGGAAGCCGACCCCGGCGGCGACCGTGAACGGTTCGGGTCTGCCGCTGGGCCGCACCATCGCGGCGGTGCTGGAGCAGCACCAGCAGGCCGACGGTTCGGTGCTGCTGCCGAAGGCGCTGCACCGGTACCTCGGCTTCGCCCGGATCGCCGCCGACGGCACCCCGGTCGAGGAGTAGGACTCGCGTCGTGGACGGCGCGCGGCGGCCCTGCGAGGGGCGGCCGCGCGCCGTTCGCGCATTCACGCGCGCCGTCCGTGCGTTCAGGCTCAGGTCGGCAGGGTCGCGGCGACCTGCCAGCCGGGGCCGTGCGGGCCGGCCGTCAGCTCGCCGCCCAGGTCGGCGATCCGGCTGCGCAGCGCGGCCAGGCCGGTGCCGCCGCCGGGGCGGGCGTGCGGGTGGGCGGGGCCGCTGTCAGTGACGGTGACGGTCAGTCCGGCGCCTGGCCGGTGGGCGAGGGCGACGGTGATCCGGCCGGCGGCGGGCGCGTGGCGGCGGATGTTGGTGAGGGCCTCCAGCGCGACCCGGTAGGCGGCGTCCTCGACGGCGGGCGGCAGCGCGGGGAGCTCGGCGTGGCCGTGCAGGGCCGGGCGGTCGGGGAACCGGTCGAGCAGCGCGGGCAGTTCGGCGAGGGTGTGGCGGCGCGGGCCGGCGCCGTCGGGGGCGCGCAGCGCGTCGAGGGTGTGGTCCATGGAGGCGAGGGCACGCTGTCCGGCGGACTCCAGGCGGGCCAGCAGCCGGGCGTTCTCGTCCTCGTCGTAGCCGCCGAGCTGGGCGGCCTGCACCTCCAGCAGGATGCCGGTGAGCTCGTGGGCGACGTAGTCGTGCAGGTCGCGGGCGACGGCGAGGCGCTGCTCGTGGCGGGCGTCGCGGACGGCGCGGGCCCGGCGGTCGTCCTGGCCGCGCAGGTGGAGGGCGGCGCCGAGGACGCCGGCGAGGGGAACGGCGGCGAGCAGCAGCCCCGCCGCGGAGGCGGGCCCCGGAAGCGGCTGGCGCAGCGCGAAGCGCAGCGGCAGCGCCAGCGCGGCGGTGGCGGTGAGCGCGCCGACGGCCCAGGCCCGACGGGTGGTCAGTCGCCGTACCGAGCGCGCCACCAGGACCAGCAGCGCGGTGAACTCGACGGGCGTCCACAGCTGCGCCAGCAGGTGGTCGCCCGGGAGGCCGGCGTCGAGGGCGAGCGAGACCAGGGCGGCGGCGACCGGCCCGGCGACGGGCGGCGGGCGGAGCGTGGTGAGGGCGAGGACCAGCGCGGCGGCGAGGGCGGGGAACCAGGCCGTCCACGGGGCGAGCGCGGCGGGCAGCAGCAGCAGGGCGACGGCCGCGGCGGTCAGGACCCGGCGGGCGGTCATGCGGGCAGGTCGGTGAGGTAGCCGAGTTCGAAGGCGCGCATGGCGATGCCGACCCGGTTGCGGACGCCGAGTTTGCGCTGGATGTGCGCGACGTGGGTCTTCACGGTGCCGGGCGAGATGAACAGGGCGGCGGCGATGTCGGCGTTGGTGCGGCCGGCGGCGACCTCGCGGGTGATCTCCTGCTCGCGGGCGGTGAGCGGTTCGGCGAGCGGCGCGGTCTCGGGGCGGCGGCCGGTGACGTGCTGGAGCAGGCGGACGGTGACGGACGGGCTGATCAGGCTGTCGCCGGCCATCGCGGCGCGGACGGCTTCGATCAGCAGGGCCGGTCCGGAGCGTTTGAGCAGGAAGCCGGAGGCGCCGCCGCGCAGCGCCGGGTACACGTACTCGTCGAGGTCGAACGTCGTCACCACGACCACCTTGACCTGCGGGTCGGCGGTGGGTCCGCAGAGCTGCCGGACGACTTCCAGGCCGTCCATCCGGGGCATCCGGACGTCGACCAGCGCGACGTCGGGGCGCAGCGCGCGGGCGGCTTCGACGGTGGCGACGCCGTCGGCGGCCTCGCCGACCACCTGGAGGTCCGGTTGGGTCTCCAGGATGCGGCGCAGGCCGCGGCGCACCATCTCCTGGTCGTCGGCGATCAGTACCCGGATGGTCACCCGGCGGATTCTGTCATAGTGCGCTTGTCGTACCGGGCCCGCTTTTTGACGTGACGTCACTTTCGGACGGCGGACGGGGCGGGCGATGCGGGCGGCCAGTCGGCGCGGGCCGCGAGCGGGTGCCGGGCGCCGTCCGGCCGCCCGTCAGGGCAGGTAGCGGTAGCCGAGGCCGGGTTCGGTGATCAGGTGCCGGGGCCGGTGCGGGTCGCGTTCGAGTTTGCGGCGCAGGGCGGCGAAGTGGACCCGCAGGTAGTTGCCGTGGTGGTCGTGGCCGGGGCCCCAGACGGCGGTGAGGAGTTGGCGGCGGCCGACCAGCCGGCCGGGGGCGGCGAGCAGCACGGAGAGCAGCTGCCATTCGATGGGGGTGAGCCGGACGGGGCCGTCCGGTCCGGTGGCGAGGGCGGCGGCGGCGTCGACGGTGTGGTCGCCGATCCGGGCGAGCGGCGGGGCGTCGGCGGGTGCGGGGCGGCGCAGGACGGCGCGCAGCCGGGCGAAGAGTTCGTCCATGACGAAGGGTTTGGTGAGGTAGTCGTCGGCGCCGCCGTCGAGGGCGTGGATGCGGTCGGCGGGGTCGGTGCGGCCGGACAGCACGATGATCGGTGCGGCGCTGTACCGGCGCAGTGCGCGCAGGACGTCCATGCCGTCCTGGTCGGGCAGGCCGAGGTCGAGCAGGACGGCGTCGGGCGGGCTCTGTTCGGCGAGCCGCAGGGCCTGTTGGGCGGTGTCGGCGGTGAGCGCGGCGTACTGGCGGGCCAGCAGGTTGAGGCGCAGGGTGCGCAGCAGGCGGGGTTCGTCGTCGACGGCGAGGACGCTGGTCATCGGGTTTCCTCGGGGGGTTCTTCGGTGGCGGCGGGCAGGGTGAGCAGCATGGTGGTGCCGCCGCCGGGGGTGTCCTCGACGTCGAGGCTGCCGCCCATGGCTTCGGCGAGGCCGCGGGAGAGTGCCAGGCCGAGGCCGAGGCCGGTGGTGTTGTCGGTGTCGCCGAGGCGTTGGAACGGCAGGAAGACCCGGTCGCGGTCCTCGGGCGGGATGCCGGGGCCGCGGTCGACGATCCGGATCTCCACCCGGTCGGCGTGCGCGGAGGCGGTGACCAGGACGGGTGCGCCGGGTGCGTTGTGCCGCAGCGCGTTGGTGACGACGTTGGCGAGGACGCGTTCCAGCAGCGGCGGGTCGGCGAGCACCGGCGGCGCGGTGTCGAGGTCGAGGGGCTGGACGGGCGCGTCGGGGTCGGGCAGCGAGTCGAGGGCGCGCGGCAGGATCTCGTCCAGGTGGGTGGGTTGCAGGTGCAGGGTGAGCGCGCCGGCCTGGAGGCGGCTGAGGTCGAGCAGGTTGTCGACCAGCCGGGTCAGTTCGACCAGGGACTCGTCGGCGAGGGCGAGCAGTTCGGCCCGGTCGTCGGCGGAGAACTCGACGTCGGGGCTGCGCAGCGAGCCGACCGAGGCGAGTGCGGTGGCGAGCGGGGTGCGCAGGTCGTGGCTGACGGCGGCGAGCAGCGCGGTGCGCATCCGGTCGGCGGCGCGGATGGGTTCGACCTCGGCGGCGACGGTGGCGAGGCGGTCGCGTTCCAGGGCGGCGGCCAGGTGGGCGGCGAACGCGGCCAGCACCCGGTGGTCGGTGTCCGGCAGGCGGCGTCCGGTGAGCACCAGCAACGCGTCGGCGCCGACCGGGAGTTCGGTGACTTCGGGGTGTTCGTCGGGGGTGGCCGGGGTGTCGGTGCGGGCGAGGACTTCGCCGCTGGCGGGGTCGAGCAGCGCGGCGGTGTCCAGGCCGAAGGAGGTGCGGGTGCGTTCCAGCAGGGCGGGGACGGCGTCGGCGCCGCGGAGTACGGAGCCGGCCAGCGTGGAGAGGGTCTCGGCCTCGGCGGTGGCGCGGGCGGCGCGGGCGGTCTGCCGGGCGGAGTGGTCGACGACGGTGGACACGCACAGCGCGACGGCGGCGAACACGGCGAGCGCGATGAAGTTGTTGGCCTCGTTGATGGTGAAGGCGTGCACCGGCGGGATGAAGTAGTAGTTCAGCAGCAGCGAGGCGACCAGTGAGGCGAGCAGGGCGGAGACCGCGCCGCCGAGCAACGCGACGCCGACGACGCCGAGTTGGAAGATCAGCGCGTCGGTGGTGAGGTTCAGCGCGGTGTGCGCCTGGGAGAGCACGGCGGTCAGCACCCAGGGGACGGCCAGCCCGGCCGCGTACCCGGCCACGGTGCGGCGGCGGGAGTGCCGGCGGCCCAGCGAGGGCAGTCGGCCGCGGCCGGTGAACGCGTGGGTGACCATGTGGACGTCGATGTCCTCGGACCGGTCGACGGTGGTCTCGCCGATGCCGGGGCCGGTGAGGAAGCGGTTGGTGCGGCCGCGCCGGCTGGTGCCGAGGACCAGCTGGGTGGCGTCGCGGGCCCGGGCGAAGGTCAGCAGCGTCTCGGGGATGTCGTCGCCGACCACCACGTGGTAGCTGCCGCCGAGCGACTCGACCAGGCTGCGCTGCTCGGCGAGCCTGCCCGGGGAGGCGCCGGCCAGGCCGTCGCTGCGGGTGACGTGCACGGCGATCAGTTCGCCGCCGGCGGTGCGGTCGCAGATCCGGGCGGCGCGGCGGATCAGCGTGGGGCCCTCCGGTCCGCCGGTGAGGGCGACGACCACGCGTTCGCGGGTCTCCCACACCCGGTCGATGTTGTGCACCGCCCGGTAGTCGCGCAGCCCTTCGTCGACCCGGCCGGCCAGCCAGAGCAGCGCGAGTTCGCGCAGCGCGGTGAGGTTGCCGACCCGGAAGTAGTTGGCGAGCGCGGCGTCGACCTTCTCGGCCTGGTAGACGTTGCCGTGCGCGAGCCGGCGGCGCAGTGCCTGCGGGGCCATGTCGACCAGTTCGATCTGGTCGGCGCGGCGCACCACCTCGTCGGGGACGGTCTCGCGCTGCGGCACGCCGGTGATCTTCTGCACCACGTCGTTGAGCGACTCCAGGTGCTGGATGTTGACGGTGGTGACCACGTCGATGCCGGCGGCGAGCAGCTCCTCGACGTCCTGCCAGCGCTTGGCGTGCCGTCCGCCGGGGATGTTGGTGTGGGCGAGTTCGTCGACCAGGGCGAGTTCGGGGCGGCGCCGCAGCAGCGCGTCCAGGTCGAGTTCGGCGAACTCGGTGTCGCGGTAGCGCCTTCGGGCGCGCGGGAGTTGCTCCAGGCCCTCGAGGAGCCGGGCGGTGCGGGGCCGGTCGTGGGTCTCCAGGAAGCCGACCACCACGTCGGTGCCGCGCTCCTGCCGGCGGTGCGCCTCGTCCAGCATCCGGTAGGTCTTGCCGACGCCGGGGGCCGCGCCCAGGAAGACCCGTAGCCGGCCCCGCCGGTGGCCGGGCAGCTGCGCTCCGAGGTCAACTGGCATGGCGGCTCGTCTCACGGTCGGGGGCGGACAGGGGTCGGCCGACCCGGGCGGGGGAGCGCCCGGGTCGGCCTGCTTGCGTAATTGACACATCGTCACGTGAGGTCGGCGACCGCACGGTTGAGCAGTACCACGTTGACTCCGCCCTGACCGAGGAAGCCGAGCGAGCGGCCGTCGGTGTACTGGCCGATCAGCCGGTCGAGCCGGTCGGGGCTGACGCCGCGGGCCTTGGCGACCCGCTGCACCTGCTCCTTGGCGTAGGCGACGGAGATCTGCGGGTCGAGTCCGGAGCCGGAGGCGGTCAGCGCGTCCGGCGGGACGCTCGCCGGGTCGACGCCGTCGAACGCGGCGACGGCGGCGCGGCGTTCCTCGACGGCCTTCAGCAGGTCGGCGCTGTTCGGGCCGAGGTTGGAGGCGCCGGAGGACTTCGGGTCGTAGCCGCCGGCCGACGGGCGGGGCTGGAACCACTTCGGGTCGGGCCGGGCCTGCTCGTTCGGGTCGTCGGGGTTCTGCTTGGGCAGGTCGAAGCTCTGGCCGAGCAGGCTGGAGCCGATCTCCTTGCCGTCGTTCGAGACGACGGAGCCGTTGGCCTTGGCGGGGAAGGCGAGTTGGCCGATGCCGGTGATCAGCAGCGGGTAGGCGATGCCGAGGATCACGGTCATCACCAGCAGCATCCGCAGCGCGGTGAGGTGGGTGCGCAGGAAGACGGGCATGTCTCGTTCTCCTCTCTGGTCAGTTGAGGCCGGGGACGAACTGCACGATCAGGTCGATCACCTTGATGCCGACGAACGGCACCACCAGGCCGCCCAGGCCGTACAGCCCGATGTTCCGGGACAGCAGCGAACTGGCGTTGGACGGGCGGTACTTGACGCCGCGCAGGGCCAGCGGGATGAGGCCGACGATGACCAGGGCGTTGAAGATGATCGCCGAGGTGATCGCGGAGGTCGGGCTGTGCAGGCCCATGACGTTCAGGTGCCGCAGGCCCGGGTACACGCCGGCGAACATCGCCGGGATGATCGCGAAGTACTTGGCCACGTCGTTGGCGATCGAGAACGTCGTCAACGCGCCGCGGGTGATCAGCAGTTGCTTGCCGATCTCGACGATCTCGATCAGCTTGGTCGGGTTGGAGTCCAGGTCCACCATGTTGCCGGCCTCCTTGGCCGCCATGGTGCCGGTGTTCATCGCCACGCCGACGTCGGCCTGGGCCAGCGCCGGGGCGTCGTTGGTGCCGTCGCCGGTCATCGCGACCAGCTTGCCGCCCTCCTGCTCCTTGCGGATCAGGGCCATCTTGTCCTCGGGCGTGGCCTCGGCGAGGAAGTCGTCCACGCCCGCCTCCTGGGCGATCGCCCGCGCGGTCAGCGGGTTGTCGCCGGTGATCATCACGGTCTTGATGCCCATCCGGCGCAACTCGTCGAACCGCTCCCGCATGCCCTCCTTCACCACGTCCTTGAGGTGGATCACGCCGAGCACGCGGGGCGGACGCCCGCCCTCCCGGTCGGCGACCACCAGCGGGGTGCCGCCGGCGGCGGAGATCCCGTCGACCAGCTGCGCCACCTCGGGGCCGACCGAACCACCGTGCCCCGTCACCCAGTTGGAGACCGAGGCGGCCGCGCCCTTGCGGACCTCCCGGGCGTCCACGTTGACGCCCGACATCCGGGTCTGCGCGGTGAACGGCACCCACTCGGCGTGCGCCAACTCGCCCTGGGCGCGGGCCCGCAGGCCGTACGCCGTCTTGGCGAGCACCACGATCGACCGGCCCTCGGGGGTCTCGTCGGCCAGCGAGGACAGCTGCGCGGCGTCCGCCAGCTCCTCGACGCTCACACCCTCGGCGGGCTGGAACTCGGCGGCCTGCCGGTTGCCGAGCGTGATGGTGCCGGTCTTGTCGAGCAGCAGGGTGTTGACGTCGCCGGCGGCCTCCACGGCCCGGCCCGACATCGCCAGCACGTTGCGCTGCACCAGCCGGTCCATGCCGGCGATGCCGATCGCCGAGAGCAGCGCGCCGATGGTGGTCGGGATCAGCGCCACGATCAGCGCCACCAGCACCACGGTGGGCTGCGGGGCGCCCGCGTAGGTCGCCATCGGCTGGAGGGTGACCACGGCGATCAGGAAGACGATGGTCAGCGAGGCCAGCAGGATGTTCAGCGCGATCTCGTTCGGCGTCTTCTGCCGGGCCGCGCCCTCCACCAGGGCGATCATCCGGTCGATGAAGGTCTTGCCCGGCTCGGAGCTGATCTTCACCACGATCCGGTCGGACAGCACCTTGGTGCCGCCGGTGACGGCCGACCGGTCGCCGCCGGACTCCCGGATCACCGGCGCGGACTCGCCGGTGATCGCCGACTCGTCGACGCTGGCGATGCCCTCGACCACGTCGCCGTCACCGGGCACGATCTGCCCGGCCTCGACCACCACGTGGTCGCCGAGCCGCAGCGCGGTGCCCGGCACCTCCTCCTCGGTCTGCTCGGCGGGCCAGTCGACGAGCCGTCGGGCCGTCGTGTCGGACTTGGTGCGGCGCAGCGTGTCGGCCTGCGCCTTGCCGCGGCCCTCGGCGACCGCCTCGGCCAGGTTGGCGAACACCGTGGTCAGCCACAGCCAGGCGGTGATCGCCCAGGCGAACACCGACGGGTCGGCGATCGCGGCGACGGTGGTGACCACCGAGCCGACCTCGACCACGAACATCACCGGGTTCTTCACCATCACCCGGGGGTCGAGCTTCTTCACCGCGTCGGGCAGCGAGGCCAGCAGCAGCTTCGGGTCGAGCAGGCCGCCGGAGACTCTGTGCGGCGCGTTTTCGAGCGTGGTGGACATCAGCGGAGACCTTCTGCGATCGGCCCGAGGGCCAGGGCCGGGAAGTAGGTGAGGCCGACGACGATCAGCACCACCCCGGAGAGCAGGCCGACGAACAGCGGCTTGTGGGTGGGCAGCGTGCCCGCGCTCGCCGGAACGGGCTGCTGCCGGGCCAGCGACCCGGCCAGTGCCAGCACGAACACCATCGGCAGGAACCGTCCGAACACCATCGCCAGGCCGAGCGCCGTGTCGTACCAGGTGGTGTTCACGGTGATGCCGGCGAACGCCGAGCCGTTGTTGTTCGCGGCCGAGGTGAACGCGTACAGCACCTCGGAGAAGCCGTGCGCGCCGGAGTTGAGCATCCCGGCGCGCTCGCCGGGCAGCGCGATCGCGGTGCCGGCGCCGATCAGCACGATCGTCGGCGTGGTCAGGATGTACAGCGAGGCGAACTTCATCTCCCGGCCGCCGAGCTTCTTGCCCAGGTACTCCGGGGTGCGGCCGACCATCAGACCGGCCACGAACACCGCGACGATCGCCAGGATCAGCATGCCGTACAGGCCTGATCCGGTACCGCCGGGCGCGATCTCGCCGAGCATCATGTTGAAGATCGTCAGACCGCCGCCGAACGGCGAGTACGAGTCGTGGAAGGAGTTCACCGCGCCCGTCGAGGTGAGCGTGGTGGACGCCGCGAACAGGCTGGACCCGGCGATGCCGAACCGCTGCTCCTTGCCCTCCATCGCCGCACCGGCCGCCTGCAGCGCGGCGCCGGCGTGCTGGTGCTCGAAGAAGGTGATCAGCGCGGCCGAGGCCACCCAGAACAGGCCCATCACCGAGACGATCGCGTAGCCCTGCCGGTGGTCGCCGACCATCTTCCCGAAGGTCCGGGGCAGCGAGAACGCGATCACCAGCAGCAGGAAGATCTCCACCAGGTTGGTGAAGCCGGTCGGGTTCTCGAACGGGTGCGCCGAGTTGGCGTTGTAGAAGCCGCCGCCGTTGGTGCCGAGCAGCTTGATGACCTCCTGCGAGGCCACCGGCCCGCCCGGGACGGCCTGCTGACCGCCCGTCAGCGTGGTCACCTCGTGGAAGCCGTGGAAGTTCTGCACCACGCCGTTGGCGGCCAGCACCAGCGCGAACACGATCGCGATCGGCAGCAGCAGGCGCAGCGAGATCCGGGTCAGGTCCACCCAGAAGTTGCCGACCCGGTCGGTGCGGTTGCGGGTGAACCCGCGGATCAGCGCCGCCACCACGGCGATGCCGACGGCCGCGGAGACGAAGTTCTGCACCGCCAGGCCCGTCATCTGCACCAGGTGGCCCATCGCGGACTCGCCGCTGTACGACTGCCAGTTGGTGTTGGTGGTGAACGAGATCGCGGTGTTCCACGCCTGGTGCGCCTCCATCTCGGGCACGCCCAGACTCAGCAGCAGATGCGTCTGAAGGCGGATCAGCCCGTACAGGAACAGCACCGACAGCGTCGAGAACGCCAGCACCGAGCGCAGGTACACCGGCCAACGCTGGTCGGCGTCGCCATCGACGCCGACCAGTCGGTACAGGGCCTTCTCGGCTCTCAGGTGTTTCGCGGACGTCAGCAGCCCGGCGATGTAGTCGCCCAGCGGCCGGTAGCACAGGGCCAGCGCACCGACCAGGGCGATCGCCTGGAGCCAGCCGGCAAGAGTCGCACTCATGTCAGAACTTCTCCGGGTGGATCAGCGCGAGAACGAGGTAGCCGACCAGCGCGGCGGCGACGATGAGACCGACGATGTTCTCCACGGTCACAGCTTCTCCACCCCCCGCGCGATCAGGGCGATGACGGCGAACACGGCAACCGTGACACCGACATAGATCAGATCCGACATGGCATCCACCAAGGTGGCTCGGGACAACGGCCTGCGTATCTCGCCGGCCCCCTGAGCCAAGCAGCGCGCCCGGCCGCCTTTACGGTTCCTGACGCCCTCCATACGGGTGGTTCTCCGACCTTGACGCCTCCTTGACGCCCCGCCTCCCGCTCACCGCCGCGCGGGCCGCGCCCGGAGCCCGTCCCCGTCTCCGGGACCTTCGGGAAGCTACGCGCCGAGGTGCTCGGCCAGCGCCGTCAGGGTCTCGCCGAGCGGGCGGTCGAGGCGGAGGGCGGCGAGGTCGTCGCCGCGGGTGGTGCCGCGGGTGACGATGGCGACCGGCTTGCCGGACTTGGCGGCGCGGCGGACGAAGCGCAGGCCGGACATGACCGCCAGCGAGGAGCCGAGGACCAGCAGGGCGCGGGCCTCGTCGACCAGGCGGTAGCAGCGCTCGACGCGGTCCTTGGGGACGCTCTCGCCGAAGAACACCACGTCGGGCTTGAGCATCCCGCCGCAGCGCGCGCAGTCGGCGACCGTGAAGGACGCCACCAGCTCGTCGGGGAGTTCGACGTCGCCGTCCGGGTTGATCCGCGAACCGGCGTCCCGGAAGGCCGGGTTGAGGGCGGCGAGGCGCTCGTCGAGCTCGGCGCGGGGGCTGACCGCGGCACACGCGAGGCAGACCACCCGGTCGAGGCCGCCGTGCAGCTCGACGGCGTCGGCGGTGCCCGCGGCGCGGTGCAGACCGTCCACGTTCTGGGTGATCACGGCGGAGAGCCGCCCCGCCTCCCGCAGCCGCGCCACCGCGAAGTGCCCGGCGTTCGGCCGGGCCCCGGCGATCACGGCCCGCCCGGCATGGCTGCGCGCCCAGTACCGCCGCCGGGCCGGCTCCCCCGCCAGGAACTCCTGGTACGTCATCGGCGCCCGGTGCCGCCGGACCCCGTCCGGCCCCCGGTAGTCCGGAATCCCGGACTCGGTCGACAGCCCGGCACCGCTCAGCACCGCCACCCCGCCCCCGGCCACCAGCCGGGCCAGCGCGGACAGGCCGTCCTCGTGCGCAGTCATACCGTCCATTGTGGAACGGCCGGGGCGGGAACGGCAGCGCCCGTGACTGCCGGGTACCGCAGCCGGCAACGGAACGGGCCCGGGCGGTGCCCCCACGCATCGCCCGGGCCGGTCCGGTTTGCGGTGGTCCCGGCCCCCACGGCCCGGACTGCCGCCGTCTTCTGTTGTACGTGGTCCTTATGGTCGGTGCGGGAGGCGGGCGGCCAGTGCGGCGAGCAGGGCCGCGCCGGTGAGCAGGGCGAGGTGGCGGGTTTCGACGGCCCAGCCGTCCCAGCCGAGTCGGGCGTGGTGGTGTTCGGCGAAGCCGTTGTGGAAGAGCCAGAGGGCGGCCGCGATCAGGGGTGCGGCGGCCGGGTGGGAGCGGGTACCGAGGGCGGCGCCGCCGGCGGCGAAGACGGTGAGGGCGAACCAGCCGGGGCGGAGTTCGCCGAGGGGTGCGAGGGCCAGTGCGGTCGCCGCGCCGAGCAGCAGTGCGGTCGCGGCCGACATCGCGACCGGCAGCCGCTCACGCACCGCGGGACACCGCGAGCAGCCCGCGCAGCTCCGTGTCGAGGGCTCGGGCGGCGAACAGGTGGCCGGTCAACTCGTCGAGGGTGGTGGCGAGTTCGGGGCGGGGTACGACCAGGACGGGGCAGCCCGCCCGGCGCAGGCACGCCCTGGGCACCGAGCCGCGCAGGCCGCGGTGCAGCCAGGAGCCGGACGGGCCGAGGACGAGGAGGTCGCCGGGCCGGTCGGCGGCGGCCAGCAGGGCGGGGGCGGTCCGGCCCCGGACGGTGCGGGCGGTGACCGGGACACCGGGGTCGGCGCCGCCGAAGGCCTCCGTCATCGCCTCGACCAGCGTGGTCTCGGCCAGCTCGCGCACCGCCGACAGCAGCGGCGGGCACGGCGAGCGGCGGTGGCCGAACTCCCCGCTCGGCGGCTCCCAGGCGTGCAGGGCCAGCACCTCGCCGCCCAGCCGCCGGGCCTCGGCCACCGCGCGGTGCACGGCCGCCAGGCTGCCGAGCGATCCGCTGACCCCGACCACGATGCGCGGCCGCTGCTCCATCACGCGTCCTCCGTCCAGAACTCGCGGGCCCCGGTCAGGGCCTGTCCTCGATCCCGCGTCGCAGCCCCGCGACGGGGGCGAGGACAGGCCCTGAGGCCCGCACGACCCAGCAGATCGCGTCCCGGACCCGCACCCGGCGCTCCTTGACGGCTCCCTGACGCCCGCGGCCGGTTTCCCAACGCCGCCCTGACGCCCGGGCCGCCGCCGGCGGCGTTCACTGGAGTGGGGGGAACGAGGAGGTCCGGACATGGAACGCGACGAAACCCGCGTGGTGGTCGGCGTGGACGGCTCGCCGGACAGCCTGGCCGCCCTGCGCCGGGCCGCGCTGGAGGCGTCGGTGCGCGGCGCCGTGCTGGTCCCGGTGCTCGCCCGCCGCCCCGACGACAAGGTGCCGGAGCGGGCCGCCCGGCTGCTGCTGGACGCCGCCTTCGACGTCGCCCTCGGCGGCTGGCCGAACGACATCCTGGTCCACCCCACCGTGGCCACCGGCCTGCCCGGGCCGGCGCTGGTCGCGGCGGTCGGCGGCCCCGCCGACCTGCTGCTGCTCGGCGCCCCGCACCACCGCTGGGCGCACCCGCACGGCGACCGCACCGCCCGGCACTGCCGCGGCCACGCCCCGTGCCCGGTGCTGACCGTCTCCGCCCCGCCGATCGGCAAGATGGCAGCACGAATCGCCAACTCGCCTACCGCTGCGCCGAGTTGACTGCCTCAACGAAACCGGATCGACTGCTCCCGGAAGACTCTTTCAGCACCTCCCCGGGAGTGAAGCGATGCACGCCACGCTGTTCCGCCAGGTCCGCCCGTTCGGCGGCCCGGTCACCGATCTGGCCGCCGTGGACGGCGTCCTGGTGACCGAACTGCCGGACGACGCCCATCCGGTGGTGGTGGAGGGCGGTGGCAGGATCGCGCTGCCGACGCTGGTGGACGCGCACATCCACCCGGACAAGACCGCCTGGGGCGAGCCCTGGTACAGCCGCCGCCCGGCCGGCAGCCTGCCGGAGTACGTGGCGGGGGACGTCGAGCTGTTCCGGCGCCAGCACAGCCCGATCGGCGAGCGCGCCCACCGCCTGCTGGCCCACGCGGTGACGCGCGGCACCCGCGCCGTCCGGGCGCACGTCGACGTCGCGCCCGCGTACGGCCTGGCCGGCGCGACCGGCCTGCGGGAGGCCGCCGACCGGCTCGCCGGGAAACTCGACGTGCAGTCGGTGGCGTTCCCGCAGCACGGGGTGGTCCGCACGCCGGGTGCGGCCGAGCTGCTCACCGAGGCGGCCCGCGAGCACCTGGTGGACGCGGTCGGCGGCATCGACCCGGCCGGGTTCGACGGCGGCAGCGCGGACGGCCGCGAGCAGTTCGACCTGCTGTTCTCGCTGGCCGAACGGTACGGGGTGCTGCTGGACGTCCACCTGCACGACCGCGGCGCGGCCGGCCTCGGCCCGCTGCGGGAGATCGCCGCCCGCACCGTCGCCGCGGGCCTGCAGGGCCGGGTGACGGTCAGCCACGTGTTCTGCCTGCCGGAGCTGCCGGACGGTGAACTCGCCGCCATGGCCGAGCTGTTGGCGTCCGCCGGGATCGCGCTGACCACCGTCGCCCCGTCCGCGCACCAGGTGCTGCCGTTCCGCGTGCTGCGGGCGCACGGCGTGCGGGTGGGCCTCGGTTCGGACGGGGTGCGGGACTCCTGGAGCCCGTTCGGCAACGCCGACATGCTGCACCGGGCGCACCTGCTGGGCTGGACCACCGACGCCCGCACCGACCGGGAGCTGACCGACTGCCTGGAGCTCGCCGCGCACGGCGGCGCCGACCTGCTCGGCCTGCCGAGGGCCGACCTGACGGCCGGTTCGCCCGCCGACTTCCTGCTGGTGGACGGCGAGTGCCCGCCGCAGGTGCTGGTCGACCTGCCGGAGCGCGAGCTGGTGGTGAAGGCCGGCCGGGTGGTCGCCGAGCACGGCGCGCTCGTCGGCTGACGCACGCCGAAGCGGCGGCGCGGACCCGTCACGGGCCCGCGCCGCCGCTCCGCGCCGCGCTCAGTCGCGTTCGACATCGACCTCGGTGAGCCGGGCGAACCGCTCCGGGTCGGTGCGCCGGATCCGCCGGGCGACCAGCCAGCCGGCCGTGCCGACCAGTGGCATCGGCACCAGCAGCAGCCAGTTCACCAGGCCCGAACGGCCGGTCAGCAGATCGAAGTTGAACACCGCGAGCACGGTGAGCACGGCCAGCCCGGCGGCCGCCAGCAGCGGCGCCCAGACCACCCGGAACGCCGACAGCCCGCGCCGGTCCTTGCGGAAGAACGCGAACACCGCGACCGCCGCCAGCGCCTGCATCGCCATGATGCCGAGCACCCCGACGCTGTTCGACCAGAGCAGCACCACCAGGTACGGGTCGACGGCGAGCACCGCGCCCAGGCCCACCACCAGCACGTTGAACACCGACTGCACCAGCACCGCCGTCCCGGGCGACCCGGTGCGCCCCGACACCCGGCCCAGGCCGCGCGGCAGCAGGCCCTCCCGGCCCAGCGCGTACAGGTAGCGCGCGGCCGCGTTGTGGAAGGCCAGCGCGGAGGCGAACGCCGAGACGATGATCAGCACGTGCATGCTGTCGGACAGCCACAGTCCGACGAACCGCTCGGCGGCCCGGAACGTCAGGTCGGGCCCGCCGTCCGCACGGGCCTGCGCGACGGCCTGGTCGGTGCCGTACGCGCCCATCACGATCCAGGTGCCCAGCGCGTAGAACACCGCCAGGAAGCCGATCGCGATGAACGTCGCCCGCGGCACCGTGCGGGCCGGGTCGCGGGCCTCCTCGGCGTAGATCGCGGTCGCCTCGAAGCCGGTGAACGCGCCGATCACCAGCACGAACATGCCGGCCACCCCGGCCTGGGTGAGCAGCGACGGGTCGAAGGACACCGGGTCGAGCGCGGCCGTCCCCCGGTCGGCCAGCACCCCGCCCTCCATCAGCAGCAGCGACAGCACCTCCAGCACCAGCGCCACGCCGAGCACCTTCGCCGACAGCGTGACCTTCAGCCAGCCGAGCACGCCGACCACCGCGACGCACACCCCGGACAGCAGCCACCACGGCACGTGCGCGCCGGTGCGCTGCTCGATGTGCCCGGCCGCGAAGTAGCCGAACGCGGCCGCCACGCCGGGGGTGATCAGGTTGTAACTGACCACCGCCACATAGGCGGTGACCACCCCGAGGGTGCGCCCCAGCCCACGCGCCACGTACGCGTAGAACGCGCCCGCGTTGCGCACGTACCGGCTCATCGCGGTGAACCCGGCGGCGAACAGCACCAGCAGCGCGCCGGAGATCAGGTACGCGGCCGGGGCGGACGCGCCGCCGACGCCGATCGCGAACGGCGCGATGCCGGCCAGCACGGTCAGCGGCGCGGCCGCGGCGACCACGAAGAACACCAGGTCGGTGGTGCCGATCAGGCCCTTGCCGAGTTGCCCGGCGGGGGCGGCGGCCGGCTCGGCGGGAGGTCTTCCGGTGGGGGTGGAGACGGTGGTCATGGTGTGGGGGTCCTTCCGAACACGGGGTGGTACAGGGGGAGTTCGGGTCTGTCAGGGGGCGAGTCGGTCCAGCACGGGGTGGCCGCGGTGCAGCACCAGCAGCCGTTCGGGGTGCGCCGCGACCGCCTCGGGCACGGAGTGCGCGGCCACCGCGACCAGGTCCGCGCGTCCCCCGACGGCGATCCCGTACTCGGCCAGCCCGAGCGCCCGGGCGGCGTGCCCGGTCGCCAGGTCGGCGGCCAGCCGCAGGTCCTGATCGGTCATCAGGTCGCCCTGCAGGCCGATGACGGTGGTCCGCTCCAGCATGTCGCCGGTCCCGTACGGCCACCACGCGTCGCGGATGTTGTCCGAGCCGGCGAACACCAGCACCCCGCGCTCGTGCAGGCGCTTCACCGGCGGCATCGACTGGGCCGGGCCGTTGGTCATCACGGCCACCCCGGCGTCCGCCAACACGGCCGCGACGGCGTCGAGTTCACGCTCGTCCAGCTGCCCGAGGCAGTACGCGTGACTGACCGCGACCCGGCCGGCCAGGCCCAGCGTGGCGGTCCGGCCGGCGATCGCCCGCAGCTGCGCCACGCCGGGCGCGCCGCCGTCGTGCAGGTGGATGTCGACGCCGACGCCGTGCCGCTCCGCCAGGCCGAAGACCACGTCCAGCTGGCCGTCCACGTCGTTGTCGAACCCGAACGGGTCGAGCCCGCCGATCAGCTCGGCGCCCTCCCGGAGCGCCGCGTCGAGCAGCTGCGCCACCCCCGGCTCGGCGACCACGCCGCTCTGCGGGAACGCCACCGGCTGCACGTCGATCAGGTCGCGCACCCGCTCGCGGGCCTCCAGCACCGCGTACAGGTGGTCGAGGCCGGTGTCCGGGTCGACGTCCACGTGCGAGCGGACGAAACCGGTGCCGAGCGCCGCCATCCGGCGGGCCAGCGCCTCCGCCCGGTCCGCCACCGGCAGGCGGGCGGCCACCTCGCGGCGCTGCTGCCGCTCGGAGGCGATCTGGGTGCGCAGGTCGGCGCTCTCCCGGTGCGGCTGCCAGGGCGCGCCGAGGAACGTCTTGTCCAGGTGGGCGTGGCCGTCCACCAGCGCGGGCAGCAGCAGCGCGCCGTTCAGCCGGCGCTCGCCCGGTCCGGCGGCGGCGGGCTCCCGGCCGGGCCGCACGGGCGTGACCTCCGCGATCCGACCGCCCTCGATCCGCAGGTCGGCGCGGGTGCCGTCGGGCAGCGTCGCGTCCAGCAGCAACTGCGGGCCTGGGGTCGGGTGGGTCGCCACGGGGGCCTCCTCGGCTTCGGCGAAAGCTCGGTGCGAGCTCGGTGCGGGCTGTGTACGGGCTCCGTACGGGCTCCGTTCGAGCCCTGTGCGGACCCCGTGCGGGCCCTGTACGGGCTCGTCGAAAGGGGGTGCGGGCGTGGCGCCGGACGCCGTTCCGACCCGCTGGGCGGCCAACGTAACTGGTATACCGAATACCGGACAAGGGGGTAGCGGGTTGCGATCTGGAATGATCTGATCCTCAGACCGCTCCGTCCGCCCGCTTCCGCCTGGAGCCCCGATGCCCGACAACCTCGGCGACGCCCACCAGTCACTGGCGGACCTCGTCTACCTCCGGTTGCGCGAGCGGATCATCGAGGGCGAGCACCCCGCCGGGCAGCGCCTGGTGGAACGCGAGCTCGCCGACGGCCTGGGCGTGTCCCGGATCCCCGTCCGGGAGGCCGTGCAGCGCCTGGAACGCGAGGGCTTCCTCACCGTCCAGGCCCGCCGCGGCGCCGTCGTCGCCGACTTCGGGCCGGCCGACGCGGAGCACTTCTTCGCCGTCCGCGAGTCCCTGGAGGCCCTCGCCGCCAGCCTCGCCGCACGGCACGCCACCGCCGCCGGCATCCGCGGCCTGGAACGCCTGCTCGCCCGCACCCGCAAGGCCGCCGAGGCCGGCCGGGTGCGCGAGACCGCCGACCTGAACGCCGACTTCCACCGCGAGATCGTCGAGCTCTCCGGCAACCCGCTGCTGCGCGACATGATGGCCCCGCTCGACGGCCGGCTGCGCCGACTCTTCCGCCTCACCTCGGACGCCGAGACCAGCGCCCCGATGTGCACCGAGCACCAGCAGCTGCTGGACGCCATCAAGGCCCGCGACCCGGAAGCCGCCGCCGTGCTCGCCCGCCAGCACGTCGCCGGCACCCGCGCATTCGCCCTTCAGGCACTCGGCGGCTGACCCGCGCCGCCGCCCGCCCGGCGACACGCCGCCGGACGGGCACCGTCGCGGCGGTCACCCAAAGTGCGCGAATGGCCGCGTAGGCCACCCCCGGGCACACCCCCTCCTCATATGATCGGAGCGACATGCGTCATCCTTGGTGGTGAATAGCACTGCCCATGACACCAGCAGGAGGAAGCTCGTGGACGACGTTCTGCGGCGCGCCGCGCTGTTTGCGGCACTCGACGACGACCAGGCTGCCGAGCTCCGCGCTTCCATGACCGAGGTGACGCTCGCCCGCGGCGAGTCGCTGTTCCACGAGGGCGACCCGGGCGACCGGCTGTACGTCGTGGTCGAAGGCAAGGTCAAGCTGCACCGCGCCTCGCCGGACGGCCGCGAGAACATGCTCGCCGTGCTCGGCCCCTCCGAGATGATCGGCGAACTCTCGCTGTTCGACCCGGGCCCGCGCACCGCCACCGCCACCGCCCTCACCGAGGTCAAGCTCCTCGGCCTCGGCCACGGCGACCTGCTCCCGCTGCTGCACGCCCGCCCCGAGGTCTCCATCGCTCTGCTGCGCGCGATCGCCCGCCGCCTGCGCCGCACCAACGACGTGATGTCCGACCTGGTCTTCTCCGACGTGCCCGGCCGCGTCGCCAAGGCCCTGCTCGACCTCTCCCGCCGCTTCGGCGTGCAGTCCGACGAGGGCATCCACGTCGCCCACGACCTCACCCAGGAAGAGCTGGCCCAGCTGGTCGGCGCCTCCCGCGAAACGGTCAACAAGGCCCTCGCGGACTTCGCCGGCCGCGGCTGGCTGAAGCTGGAGGCCCGAGCGGTCGTCCTGCTGGACGTCGAGCGCCTGTCGCGCCGCTCCCGGTAGACGAACCAGCAGGGAGAGCACAACCAGGGGCGCGGGGAACTGCGCGAAGCGGAAGGCACCACGTCCGCAAGATCGCGACGCAGGGCAATGACCTGCACTTGATTGCGACCTTGCGGACGTGCTTCGCGCTTGTCGCGCAGTTCTCCCCCAGCCCTGGCGGGCCGGGAGGTGCCCCACGCGCCCACGTTCTCGCGCTCGCCCGCCGTGGCTCCCGCTCAGATGAGGCCGTGCTCCTTCAGGTACGTGAGCTGGGCCTCGACCGACAGTTCCGCCGCGGGCCACAGCGCGCGGTCCACGTCCGCGTACACCCGGGCGACGACCTCGGCCGCCGTGCGGCAGCCCGCCTCGATCGCGGTTTCGACCTGCGCGAGGCGGCCGGCCCGGTGGGCGAGGTAGTAGTCGACGGCGCCGAGCGCGTCCGCGAGGACCGGGCCGTGGCCGGGCAGCACGGTGCGGACGCCGTGTTCGGCGGCCATCGCGTGCAGGTGGCGCAGTGAGGCGAGGTAGTCGCCGAGGCGGCCGTCGGGGTGGTCGATGATGGTGGTGCCGCGGCCGAGGACGGTGTCGCCGGTGAGGATCGCGCCGTCGGCGGGCAGGTGGAAGGTCAGCGAGTCGGTGGTGTGCCCGGGGGTGGCGATCACCCGCAGGTCGAGGCCGCCGATCTCCAGCCGCTGGCCGCCGTGCAGTCCCTCGTCGCCGAGTCGCAGCGCCGGGTCGAGGGCGCGTACCGCGGTGCCGGTGAGTTCGGCGAACCTGGCGGCGCCGTCCGCGTGGTCGGGGTGGCCGTGGGTGAGCAGGGTGAGGGCGATCCGCTTGCCCTGCTGTTCGGCGGTGCTGACGACCCGTCGCAGGTGGGTCTCGTCGAGCGGGCCCGGGTCGACCACCACGGCGAGGTCGGAGCCGGGCTCGGACAGCAGCCAGGTGTTGGTGCCGTCCAGCGTCATCGGGGACGGGTTCGGCGCGAGCACGCACTGCGCGCGCGGGGTGGCGACCCCGCCGACGTGGTCGGCGGGGTCTCCCGGAAGCAGACCGCTCACGCGGCGTCCACCTCGGCCCGACCGAGCCGCCGCAGCGGCAGCGACCGCACCAGCGCCCGCGCGGGCAGCTCGCGGACCAGCAGGCGGGCGGCGGCGGGCGCGGCCCCTGGTTCCTCGCAGGCGGCGGCGCGGGGGGTGACGGTGCGGGCAGGCATGGCCGAGGTCCGGCGAGCCACGTCGTTGTGAGTCATCGGAGGTCTCCTTCCAGGGGCGCGGTCGGTACCGGCGCAGCGAAAAGGCACTGGTCGGCGCGGCGGCTGCCGTGCTTTCCGGGGGAAGGTTCTCATGCCGGGAACACGCCGTCGACAGTCAGTTCGTCATACCCGGGCCAGCGCACCGTCATGCGGTCCCCGTCCAACTCGGCCCACCCCAGCACCGGGGTCACCTTGCGGCCCGCGGCGGCGCTCAGCGCCTCGGCGGCGCTGCCCACCGGCGTCAGTTCGCGCAGCACCGTGATGGTCGGCGGCATCATGCCGAAACGGCCCTCGTGGAAGCCGGCCACCGCGTCGGCGGGCGTCATCCAGGCGACCCGGTCGGCCTCGCCGACGCTGTCCGCGGCGGCCTGTCCGGCGGGCAGGGCGGCGACGAAGAACCAGGTGTCGAAGCGGCGTTCCTCGAACGCGGGGGTGACCCAGCGGGCCCAGGCGGCCAGCAGGTCGCTGCGCAGCACCAGTCGGTGGCGGGTGAGGAACTCGGCGAGGGAGAGCTCGTGGGACTCCAGCGCGGCCCGTTCGGCGGTCCAGTCGCCGGGTTCGACCAGCGTCCGGTCGTCGGAGCCGGCCAGCAGCACGCCGGCCTCCTCGAAGGTCTCCCGGACGGCGGCGCAGACCACCGCGCAGGCGGTCGGCTCGTCCACGCCCAGGCGCTCGGCCCACTCCGCGGGGGACGGGCCGGCCCACGGCGGGCGCACCTCCCGGTCGCGCGGGTCGACGCTGCCGCCGGGGTAGGCGTACATGCCGCCGGCGAAGGCCATCGTGGTGCGGCGGCGCAGCAGGTACGCCTCGGGGCCGGCGGCGGCGTCGCGCAGCAGCACCACGGTGGCGGAGGGCCGGGGTTCGGGCGGGGTGATGTCCCCGGCGGCCAGGGCGCGGATCCGGGCGGGCCAGGGCTGAGGCATCTCGGGCATGGTCACGGATGTTAACGGTGGTTAGCCGGGCCGGACAGGCCCGAACGCGTGAGGGCCCGTCACCGCGGTGCGGCGACGGGCCCTCACGGGCGTGTGCGGTCAGGCGCGGATGCGGACCGTCAGCTCGACCTCGACCGGCGCGTCCAGCGGCAGCACGGCCACGCCGACGGCGCTGCGGGCGTGCACGCCCTTGTCGCCGAAGACCTGGCCCAGCAGCTCGCTGGTGCCGTTGACCACGCCGGGCTGGCCGGTGAAGTCGGGGGCGGAGGCGACGAAGCCGACCACCTTGACGACCTGCTCGACCTGGTCCAGGTCGCCGACCACGGACTTGATCGCGGCCAGCGCGTTCAGCGCACAGGTCCGCGCCAGGTCCTTGGCGTCCTCGGCGGTGACCTCGGCGCCGACCTTGCCGGTCAGCGGGAGCTTGCCGCCGACCATCGGCAGCTGGCCGGAGGTCAGCACGTGGTGGCCGTCGCGCAGCGCGGGGACGTACGCGGCGACCGGGGCCGCCACCTCGGGCAGGGTCAGCCCGAGCTCGGCGAGCTTCTGCTCTACCTGGCCCATGACTACTCCTTCTCGCGCTTCAGGTACGCCACCAGCTGCTCCGGGTTCGGCCCGGGGACGACCTGGACGAGCTCCCAGCCGTCCTGGCCCCAGGTGTCGAGGATCTGCTTGGTCGCGTGCACGAGCAGCGGCACGGTTGCGTATTCCCACTTGGTCATGGGGGTGACTCTAGCCGCCCCGGCCGGTGTGAGGTGGGACACAAAGGGGGCATCAATCGTCGGGGTGGCCGGGATGCTCCCGTCATCCGGAGCGCGCGCTCGTTACCCTCGCGGTGAGGGATGCCCGTGCGGCACCCCGGCAGAGGAGGGCCTTCCCGGGTCTTCAGCAGGCAGCGACGGACGGAGAGCGGGCGTGGCGGGCAGCAGCGGTACGGCGGGGCCGACCGGGCAGGCGTCGCCGCGGGAGCCGGACTGGGAGGGCGTCAGGCTGCACGTGGTCAGCGGCAAGGGCGGCACCGGCAAGACCACGCTGGCCGCAGCGCTCGCGCTGGCGCTGGCCGCCGAGGGCGGCCGCACCCTGCTGATCGAGGTGGAGGGCCGGCAGGGCATCGCCGAGCTGTTCCAGATCGCCGCGCTGCCGTACGAGGAACGCCGGGTGGCCACCGTGACGCCCGCTCAGCTGGGCCTGCCCGGCAAGGGCCACGGCGAGGTGCACGCGCTGGCCATCGACACCGAGCAGGCACTGCTGGAGTACCTGGAGATGTTCTACAAGCTGGGCCGGGCCGGGAAGGCCCTGCAGAAGGTCGGCTTCGTGGACTTCGCCACCACCATCGCCCCGGGCGTGCGCGACGTGCTGCTCACCGGCAAGGCCTGCGAGGCGGCCCGCCGCAAGGGCCCGGACGGCCGCCGGGCGTACGACGCGGTGGTGATGGACGCCCCGCCGACCGGCCGGCTGACCCGCTTCCTGAACGTCAACTCCGAGGTCGCGGGGCTGGCCAGGTTCGGCCCGATCCACAGCCAGGCGCAGGCGGTGATGCGGGTGCTGCGCTCCCCGGAGACGGCGGTGCACTTCACCACCCTGCTGGAGGAGATGCCGGTGCAGGAGACCGTGGACGGGATCGCCGACCTGCGCGAGGCCGGGCTGCCGGTCGGCGGCGTGCTGGTGAACATGGTGCGCCCGCCGATACTGGACGCGGCGGCGGTCGAGGCCGCGCACGGCGACCACCGCGAGGAGGTCGCCCTGGCCCTCGGCGAGGCCGGCCTCGGCGGGCGCTCGCGCAAGCCGGAGACCGTGCGGGCCGCTGTGGAGCCGCTGCTCGACCCGCTGCTGGAGCAGGCCCGGGAACACGCCGAACGGGTCGAACTGGAACGCGCCCGGCGCATCGACCTGCAACAACTGCGGCTTCCCAGCTACGAGTTGCCACTGCTCGGCGAGGGCGTGGACCTGGGCGGCCTGTACCGGCTGGCGGGCGAACTGAAGCGGCAGGGAGCGGCATGACCGGGCTGGACATCGACACCCTGATCGACGACCCGGCGACCCGGATCGTGGTCTGCTGCGGCTCCGGCGGCGTCGGCAAGACCACCACCGCCGCGGCGATCGGCCTGCGCGCCGCCGAACGCGGCCGCCGCGTCGTGGTGCTGACCATCGACCCGGCCCGCCGGCTCGCCCAGTCGATGGGCCTGACCGAGCTCGACAACACGCCGCGGGTGGTCGAGGGCACCCGCGGAACGGGCGAACTCCAGGCGATGATGCTGGACATGAAGCGGACCTTCGACGAGGTCGTGCTCGCCCACGCCGAACCCGACCGGGCCAAGGCGATCCTGGACAACCCGTTCTACCAGTCGCTGTCGGCCGGCTTCGCGGGCACCCAGGAGTACATGGCGATGGAGAAGCTCGGCCAGCTCCGCGCCGAGGACCGCTGGGACCTGATCGTCGTCGACACCCCGCCGTCCCGCTCCGCCCTGGACTTCCTGGACGCCCCCAGCCGCCTCGGGTCCTTCCTGGACGGCAAGGTGATCCGGCTGCTCACCGCCCCCGCCAAGGTCGGCGGCCGCTCCGCGATGAAGTTCCTGAACGTCGGCATGGGGCTGATCACCGGCACCCTCGGCAAGATCTTCGGAGCCCAACTGCTCACCGACATCCAGACGTTCGTCTCCGCGACGGACTCGATGTTCGGCGGCTTCCGGGAACGCGCCGACCGCACCTACCAGCTGCTGAAGGCCGACGGCACCGCGTTCCTGGTGGTCGCCGCACCCGAACGCGACGCACTGCGCGAGGCCGCGTACTTCGTCGACCGGCTCGCCGCCGACGCCATGCCGCTGGCCGGCCTGGTGCTCAACCGGGTGCACACCACCGGCGCACCGCAGCTCACCTCCGAGCGGGCGCTGGCCGCGGCCGAGGCACTGGAGGAGAACGGCACCGCCACCTCGACCGTCGAGGCCGAGACCCTGGCCGCCGGGCTGCTGCGCCTGCACGCCGAACGGGTGCAGGTCATGGCTCGGGAACGGCGCACCCGCGACCGCTTCGCCTCGGTCTACCCGGACGTGCCGATCGTCGAGGTGCCCGCACTGCCCGGAGACGTCCACGACCTGGACGGACTGCGGGCCATCGGCGACCGACTCGGCTCCCCCGCCGAGTGAGCCGAAGGCCCGCCGCACCGCTGTTCTTGACGAGTCGTCAGCCCGCCTGGGCGTAGTCCCGCAGGACCACTCCGGTGGCCAGCGACTCCTCGTACTCGGTGCGCGCGGTCTCCAGCAGCCTGCGCCAGGACCCCACAGTCGGGCGCCGGCGCAGCAGCGCCCGACGCTCGCGCTCCGTCATTCCGCCCCACACACCGAACTCGACACGGTTGTCGAGTGCGTCCGCGAGGCACTCGGTGCGCACCGGACACCCGCTGCACACCGCCTTGGCGCGGTTCTGCGCCGCCCCCTGCACGAACAGTTCATCCGGATCGCTCGTGCGGCACGCGGCCTGCGCGCTCCAGTCGTCCACCCAGCCCATCCCGGCGCCGTCCTCTCCCGATTCGGGGCTCCCCCACGGCGGCAACGGCATATTCACCGTTGCCAGTTGAGGACGTTACGGAAGAACGACACGACGCAACAGCCCCTGTCGGCCCAATCTCGAATGACCCGATCGGACTATGGGTGTCCGACAGCTCACTCGTTGGAGTGATTGCAGGTCGTGGGCCTTGCCGGGGCCGAATGGCAGGTCTTCGTCACGGTGTGCAACAGCCGCTCGCCGTGCAGCTGTCGGAATTCGGTACAGAGTCCCCCGAATCGGACAAAGCTCATCACTCACAAGAGTGATGATGATGAACGGAGCGAAGCTGTCGCAGTCTTGTGACAAGCGTAGGCGAACACCTGCCCCCCTGTACGGGATTCCGCAACGTAGGGTTCTCCCCATGGCAGCTACGCGATCCACGGGTACCGCACTGGACAAGGCAGGCCTCGGCGTCAAGTTCCTGGGCAGCGCCGTGCTGGCCGGCATCCTGGTCGCCGGAATGGCGCTGCCGGCCGTCGGTGCGTTCGGCCTGACCGCCAAGGACACCGCCGAATCGTTCGACAACATCCCGGACGACTTCAAGACGCCCACCCTCTCGCAGGCGTCGATGATCTACGACGCCAAGGGCGGCCTGATCGCCAAGGTGTACGACCGCGACCGCACCATCCTGACCAAGGAGCAGATGGCTCCGATCATGCGTCAGGCGCAGGTCGACATCGAGGACAACCGCTTCTACGAGCACGGCGCCGTCGACCTCAAGGGCGTGCTGCGCGCCGCCACCAAGAACGCCGAGTCCGGCACCACCGCCCAGGGCGCCTCCACGCTCACCCAGCAGTACGTGAAGAACGTCTTCGTCGAGCAGGCCGGCGACGACCAGCAGGCCTTCCTGGAAGCCACCAAGAAGAGCATGGGTCGCAAGATCCAGGAGCTGAAGTACGCCATCAAGCTGGAGGAGGACCTGAGCAAGGACCAGATCCTCACCAACTACCTGAACATCACCTTCTACGGCCACCAGGCGTACGGCATCGAAGCCGCCGCCAACCGCTACTTCAGCAAGAGCGCCAAGGACCTCACCCTCCCCGAGGCAGCGATGCTGGCCGGCCTGGTGCAGAACCCCTCGGCGTACGACCCGGTCACCCACCCGCAGGCCGCGCAGACCCGCCGCAACACGGTGATCAACAAGATGCTGGAGTACAAGCACATCTCGCCCGAGGAGGCGAAGGCGGCCATCGCCTCCGACCTCGGCATCAAGTACTCCGAGCCGCAGAACGGCTGCATCACCGCCGGGAACGGCATGGGCTTCTTCTGCGACTACGTGCGCCACGTGATCAAGCAGGACCCGGCGTTCGGCAAGACCGCCGCCGACCGGCAGAAGGTCTGGTCGCAGGGTGGTCTGAAGATCACCACCACCATCGACCCGGACAAGCAGCACGACATGTACAACGCCGTCACCAAGAAGGTCAACGTGACCGACAAGGTGGCCGCCGCCGGCACCATGATCAAGCCCGGCACCGGCGAGATCCTCGCCATGGCGCAGACCCGCCCGTACGGCCTGGACGAGTCCAAGAAGCAGACCGTCCTCAACCTGAACGTCGGCGCGTCCATGGGCGGCGGCAACGGCTTCTCCCCCGGCTCGACCTTCAAGCCGATCCTGGCCGCGGCCGCCCTGGAGAACGGGGTGCCGATCACCCAGGAACTCCCCTCGCCGAACAAGATGGAGTACCCCCGGGTCTCCACCTGCCAGGGCAGCTGGAACGACACCAGCAAGCCCACCGTGCAGAACGAGTCGTCCTCCGAGGTCGGCCCGTACAGCATGCAGCTCGCCATGCAGAAGTCGGTCAACACCTACTTCGTGCAGCTGGAGCAGCAGACCGGCCTGTGCCCGATGAAGCAGATGGCCGACAAGCTCGGCGTCGGCACCCTGGCCAACGGCAAGGCGCTCCAGGAGGTCCCCTCCATGGTGCTCGGCACCCAGGAGGTCAGCCCGCTCCAGATGGCCTCGGTCTACGCGTCCTTCGCCGCCCGCGGCACCTACTGCGCCCCGATCGCGCTGACCTCCGTGGTCACCAGCGAGGGCAAGCAGCTCGACGTGCCGAAGGCCAACTGCACCCAGGCGATGTCGCAGAGCACCGCGGACGGCGTCAACACCCTGCTGCTCGGCGTGACCGAGAAGGGCACCGGCTCCTCCCTCGGCCTCGACGACGGCCGCCAGATCGCCGGCAAGACCGGCACCACCGACGAGCGGTACGCCGCCTGGTTCACCGGCTACACCCCCGACCTCGCCACCTCGGTCTGGCTCGGCGGCGTCGGCGGCAACGTCTCGATGAAGAACATCAGCATCGGCGGCAAGTACTTCTCGGCGGTCTACGGCGCCGACGGCCCCGGCCCGATCTGGCAGATGGCCATGAACGACGCCCTGGACGGCACCCCCCGGACCACCTTCCAGAGCGTCCCCATCGCCCCGCAGCAGCCCACCACCCCCGCCACCACGCCCGCCACCGACAACCCCGGCGACCCGTCCGGGGACAACGCCGGCGGCGGCGGGAACGGCGGCGGGAACGGCAATGGCGGCGGCAACGGCGGCGGCAACGGCGGATTCCCGACCGGCGGAGGCTTCTCCTTCCCGCCCGTCGGCGGCAACACCGGCAAGCCCGGCCGCCACTGACCGGCGCACCCCGTAACAGCCGAAGCCGCCCCCCCCGGAGATCCTCTCCGGGGGGGCGGCTTCGGCTGTTGCACGTCTATGTCTCTGTGCGGGGTCTCTGTGCGGGGTCTCTGTGCGGGCGCCCGCTGCTGTACGAATGCCCCTCCGATACCGGCGCGGTCGGAATCAGCCGGCCAGGGCGGCCTTCACCGCGGCGGCCACCCGGCCGCCGTCCGCCTTGCCCTCGACCTGAGGACGCACCAGCTTCATCACGGCGCCCATGCCCTGCGGGCCGCTCGCCCCGGACTCCGCCACCGCGGCGGCCACGATCCCGGCCAGCTCCTCGTCCGTGAGCTGCTTGGGCAGGTAGGCCTCCAGCACCCCGCCCTCGGCCCGCTCCCGCGCCGCCTGCTCCGTCCGACCGGCGCCCTCGAACGCCTCCGCGGCCTCCCGCCGCTTCTTCGACTCCTTGCCGATCACCTGCAGCACCTCGGCGTCGGACAGCTCGCGCTTCTCCTTGCCCGCCACCTCGGCGCTGGTCACCGAGGCCAGCGTCAACCGGAGGGTGGCCGAGCGCAGCTCGTCCCGTGCCTTGATGGCAGCCGTCAGGTCCTCGTGCAGCTGCTCCTTGAGCGTCGTCATGCCGCCGATTCTGACACCTGTCCCGCCCCGCCGCCGCCCCTTTACCTGCCGGTTCGCACTGACGACCCGTCATCCGCCGCCGAGCCCCGGGTGCTTGCCCGTCTTTTCGAACGGTCTGCGACCATGGACCGATGCGACCGCTGTACTCCGTCCCGCTCGGTGTCGCCGCCACCGGCGCCGCCTGTCTCGTCTATGCCGCCGGGTACGAGGTCCGCTCGTTCCGTCTGCGCCGCGTCGAGGTTCCGATCCTGCCCGCCGGCGCCCGGCCGATCCGGATCCTCCAGGTGTCCGACATCCACATGGTCACCGGACAGGCCAAGAAGCAGCGCTGGCTGCAGAGCCTCGCCGGCCTCCGCCCCGACCTGGTCGTCAACACCGGCGACAACCTCTCCGACCCGCTCGGCGTCCCCGCCACGCTGGACGCGCTCGGCCCGCTGATGGACTTCCCCGGCGTCTACGTCTTCGGCTCCAACGACTACTACGGGCCCGCCCGCAAGTCACCCACCCGCTACCTCAAGGCCCTGCGCAGCGGCATCCACGGCCTCAACAACCCCGACGGCAGCGGCCGCCGCGGCATCTCCGGCGCCGTCCACAACCCCTGGCAGAAACTCCGCGACGGCTTCGACCGGGCCGGCTGGCTCGACCTCAACAACGCCCGCGGCCGCCTCACCGTGGCCGGCCTCGACATCGAGTTCACCGGCCTCGACGACCCGCACATCCGCCTCGACGACTACGCCGCGGTGGCCGGCGGCCCCTCCCCCGACGCCGACCTCTCCCTCGCCGTCGTCCACGCCCCCTACCTCCGCGTCCTCGACGCCTTCGCCGCCGACCGCTACCCCCTGATCCTGGCCGGCCACACCCACGGCGGCCAGCTCTGCATCCCCTTCTACGGCGCCCTCGTCACCAACTGCGACCTGGACACCGACCGCGTCAAGGGCCTCTCCACCCACACCGCCGCCGGCCACCGCTCCCACCTCCACGTCTCCGCCGGCTGCGGCACCAACCGCTACACCCCCGTCCGCTTCGCCTGCCCCCCCGAAGCCACTCTCCTCACCCTCACCCCCGCCCCTCGCTGACCAGCCCCTAAACCGGATTTCGTCTCTGGCCCCACCTCCTGTAGAGTTCTACTCGTTGCACCGGAGACGGAAAGCAACAAAGCAGGACCGGGGTATAGCGCAGCTTGGTAGCGCGCTTCGTTCGGGACGAAGAGGCCGTGGGTTCAAATCCCGCTACCCCGACTTCGTAAGTGCAGGTAAGGGCCCTGCCGGAGAAATCCGGTAGGGCCCTTCCTCGTTGTGCGGGTCCAACTGAGTGACTACCCGTCGGGTGCGTGTCCGTGTCCGAAGACGTCGTCCATGAGGGTCGCACCAGGTCTGGATCACCGGGCGGAAGCGAGAGGCAGCAACGCCGGGCCACCGCCGGCCGGAGGGACGAGAAACTCCGTGGGTCGTACAGGCGTGCCAGGATCACGGACGGAGCAGTCTGTTCGTCGGAGGGGGCACTGTGGGGAATTCGCTGGGTATGGGAGACGTGCTGCGGTACACGGCGTCGAAGGACGCAACACCAGCCGCCGTCGACGGGTTCGCCAACTTCTACTTCGTCACGGACAGCCCCGGCCAGAAGCGCGCCCTGCTCGAAGCGGGGATCAACGCGATGGCCAAGGTCAGGGCGGGCGACGATGCGCGGCGGCCGGCGGTGATGATTCGCTCCAGCCCGTGGAAGGCCGGATCGGAGCAGACACCGTGGCATGACGTGTTCGACCTCGACAACGGACATGTGCGGTACTTCGGCGATCACAAGGCCGAGACGACGAAGCCGCTCGGAAGCACCACCGGGAACGCAGCCCTGCTGGAGGCGTTCGACAGGCACCAGGCTCCGACAGTCGCGGGCCGGTCAGCCGCGGCCCCGTTGCTGTTGTTCCGCTCCGTGTCGCGGAACGGCAGGGTCAAGGGGCACGTCGAGTTCTGCGGCGTCGGTCTGATCGAACGCGCGGAACGGGTGGTCCAGTGGGCAGGGCAGGCCAACGCGACCTTCACGAACTACGTCTTCGACCTCGCGGTGATCGACCTCTCCGCCGAGGCTGACAAGTTGGATTGGGACTGGATCTCGGCCCGCCGCGATCCTGGATGCTCCGATGCCGATGCACTTGCCCTGGCTCCGGCCGCGTGGCGGCAGTGGGTCAAGCACGGACACTCGGCACTGCCGCGGGTACGCCGGCGCGTGGCCCGCAGCCGGGTGGTCAAGGTGAAGGACCAACGGCCGGCCGAGGACAGCCCTCTGGAGGCGGACCTCCAGGAGGTCTACCGGCGCTTCGATGGAGACAAGCACGCATTCGAAGCTCTGGCTTCCGCGGTCGCCGCACGAATACTGCGCGCTTCCGGCCACAGCTACATCGAAGAGTGGCTCACTCGACGATCGGGCGACGGCGGTGCCGACTTCGTGGGTCGACTGGATCTGGGTTCCGGGCTGGCCGGCACCAAGCTCGTGGTCCTCGGGCAGGCCAAGTGCATCAAGCCGGACAGCCTGATATCGGCCGAGCAGATCGCCCGAGTGGTCGCCCGACTCCGGCGCGGCTGGATCGGGGTCTACGTCACCACCGGCGCCTACTCGGAGCCCGCGCAACTGGAGATGGTCGAGGACCAGTACCCGATCGTCCTCATCAACGGACAGGATCTCGTAAAGGAACTCCGTGAGATGGCCCGAGAAGACCACGGCGGCGACCTGCCAGCCTGCGTCGAGCACCTCCTGAACAACCGGACGATAGAGGTTCTCAACCGCCGCCCGGAGGAGACACTGCTCAACTGACCGATCTCTTCGTAAGTGCAGATGAGGGCCCTGCCGGAGAAATCCGGTAGGGCCCTTCCTCGTTGTACGGGATCACCTGCGTGACTACCAGTCGGGTGCGTGTCCGAACACGTCGTCCATGACGGTCGCGCCGGTCTGGATCACCGGGCGGATCTGCTTCCGGTAGACCTCCTCCGTGACGCTGGTGCTGGAGTGGCCGACGAGTCGGGAAATCTCCTCCAGCGGGACGCCCTTGTCGGAGAGGATCGACACGAAGCTGTGCCGCAGCTCGCGGGGCGTCCAGTCGGCGGCGGTGATGCCGTCGGCCTTGGCGATGGCCGTCCGGAAGGCGCGGCGGACGTGGGACGGGTCCAGCTCGGTGCCCACGGCGGAGTGGAAGACGAGGCCGTTCTCCTGCCAGTTGTCGCCGGCAGCAAGCCGGTCCCAGCCCTGATCGACCCAGTGGTCCAGCAGGGCTTCGACGCACCGGGCGGGGAGCGCGAGGGTGCGGCGGGACTTCCGAGTTTTGGTGTCGCCGCCGGCCCGGACCGAGCGCCACACCGCGATGTGCGGCGGGACGGCATCCGGGGTGCCCTTCAGGAAGGTGTGGTCCCAGGTGAGCGCCCGCAGTTCCTCCGTGCGGGCGCCGGTCAGCAGCGAGACCACGATGTAGGCGTACATGCCGGTCTTCTGAGCGGCCTGGAGGACCGCTTCGGCCTGAGCCAGCGTCAGCGCCTTGGAAGGCCGTCCAGGGCGGCCTGTGGGGACGCTGCATAGCTCCACGACGTTGCGCTTCACCTTGTCCCGGGCCATCGCCCGCTTCACCGCCCGGTTGAGGCACGAGTGCAGTGCCTGGAGGGTACGGGTGCTCAGTTCCTTGGCCTTGGCCGCCAACCAGCGGTCGACGTCTTCAGCGCCGAGGTCTCGGAGCTTCCGGGCGCCCAGCGCCGATATGACGTGGGTGCGGCACAAGATGGTGCAGGTCTCGACGGTCTTGTCCTCGCGGCCGGCCAGCCCGTACGTCAGCCAGTCGTTCACGGCGTTGCCCACGGTGTAGTTGGTGGGCGCGATGGCAAGGCCGTCCTCGTGATCGCGCAGGATCTCCTTGAGCTTGGCCTTCGCCTCGGTCTTGGTCTTGCCACTCCCCCGCTTCACGATGCGCTTCCCCGCCGGGTCGAACCCCAGGCTCGCGCTGGCGATCCACCGCTGGCGCTTCTCGTCCCAGTGGAGTCCGCCGTCCCCGCGGCTGCGACGGGTCGTCACTGCTACCCCCTGGCTTCGTTCTCCAGCAGCGCGACGTACTCGTTGATGGCGGACGCCGGCACCAACCGCGAGCGGCCCTCCTTGACCGTGCGGAGACGCCCGACGCGGATCAGGTCGTAGATCACGGTGCGGCTCAGGCTCAGCGCCTCCACCACGTCCTCCACCCGGTAGAGGACCGGCACCGTTCCGGTTCTTCTGCCCAGCGGCAGTTCGGTTGCGGTCGTCATCGGTCCTCCCCTTCGGCCACGAGCTGGGCCAGCAGTTCCTGCCGGTCGTTGGTGCGGCGTTCGTTCAGCTCCCGTGCGACAGCGGCGGCAAGCATGGATTCACCCGGGCTGTTACCGGCTCCGGCGAAGGACCAGTGGGCGACGACGAGGGTTTCGGCGTCATCCACCTCGTCCAGGTCGGGGAAGCCGGCGGCAAGGAGGCGTTCGCGGAGGTCGGTGCGGGACTGCTCGGCACGGAAGTCAGCACGGACCTGGCGGAGAGCGCCGAGGGTGGTCGAGTAGCTGGGGCTCTTGCTGGAGAAGTGACCGCGGAAGCCGAGCATGTGGGACCAGTGCGCCAGCAGGCTTCCCGGGTAGAGCGGGTCGAGGTCCCAGCAGGCTTCGATCAAGCGGCGGGTGTGGTCCGGGAGGTCGTGACGTTCGAGTTCGTGGCGCTCCAGGATGCGGCGGTCCACGGTTTCCGTGGTCTCGGCGCTCTTGGTTGCGTACTTGGCGACGTACGAGGCGACGGCCTGTTCGCTGATCTCGCCGGAGCCGAACGCACCAATGGGCCGGACGTCGAGCTGCTTGCCCCAGCGCAGGACTCGGGAGGGCCGTTCGCTGGCAGCCGAGATGGGGACGCCGACGCGGCGTGCGGCGGCCCGGATGGCGTCGTCCAGCAGCGGGACGGTGGCCCAGGACGGCGGGGCGGTGTCGGCGCCCTCGGGGCCGTCGAGCCGGATCACTGCGTGGAAGTGGACCGCGCCGCGGCGCTGGTACTCGGCGACCTTGCCGAACGACACCTTGGCCGCGTCGCGAAAGCCACGGAGCGTCAGGCCGGCGCGGCGGGCGACTTCGCGGCGCAGGTAGATCGTGAAGCGCCGCCATAGGTCGGGAGCGTGGTTGTTCCAGAGCACGGCGTGCGCGTAGTCGTAGGCGTCCGGGTCGAGCGGCGTGCCGAGGACGGGAGATCCCGCCGGGTGGGCCAGGCCGCAGCGGCACGGGCCGTGGTCGGGGCGGTTGTGGACCGGGCCGAACGACGGTGCGGTGAGGGTGGCGAAGACGCGGGGGTGCGAGCGCACCGTGGCTGGGATGCCCTTGCTGTCGTCGCCCGCGAGTCCGGCGCGGATCAGGTGGTAGGTGTCGGCCGAGTAGGTTCGCGCGCAGGCGGGGCAGCGAGAGGCTCGACGATTGCCGCACGCGACCTTGAGCCGGTGGCCGGGCTCGTGGTCGGTCGAGTAGCGGTGCCATACCGCGCCGGTGGGGGCGTGGGTGAGGGTGCAGAAGCCCTTCAGGTGGATCGGGTTGGCGCACCCGCCGGTCCGGCGGATCTGGTCTTCGAGCCGGGGCAGGTCACCGCGGGCGGCGAGCCGGGCGAGGTCGAGCAGAGCGAGGTCGGGTCGCTCGGTGAGTCGGTTCATGGGTCACCTCCCTGATGGGGAAGACCCGGGGCCAGCCGTGAGCAGTGACCCCGGGCGGGCGGATCAGGACGGGTTGGGCGTGGGCGTGGTGTGCTGGTCGGTCCAGGTCTCCGCGCAGACTTTGTGGGCGGGCCTGCCGCGGTCGGAGCGGAGGTGAGTCGGCTCGTGGCAGACGCCGCAGGGGGCGGGCCTGTTGTCCCAGTGGCGGGAGTCGCGCCAGTCGAGGGAGGGCATGTCAGAGCGCCGGCGGGTAGGCGCGGGCGACGGTGCCGCGGCCGTGGCAGGAGGGGCAGGTGACCGGGCTGGTGGTGCGGGTGCCGTCCGGGCGGCGGGTGCCGGTGGCGATGGCGACGCGGGGGAAGCCGTCGCAGTTCGGGCAGATGCGGCCCTGGGCGTGGCGGTGCTGCGTCATGATGGGGGTCTCCTTCGCGGACTACGGTTCGGGGAGGGTTGAGGTCCCCGGCGCGGCGGGATGCTTGGCGGCTTGCTGCCGTGCCGGGGGCCGGTTTTGTCTCAGCGGCGGCGCGCGGTTCGGGCGCCGGGCTTGGCGGCGTACATCTGGCGGTCGGCGGCCGACAGTGCCTCGGTGAGCAGGTGCGTGCCGGGGTGCGAGGTGCCGACGGAGGCGCTGACGCTCAGCAGCTCGGTGCCGTGCGGCACGGGGTGCTGGAGCAGGCCGCGCAGCTCGGGGACGCGGTGGTCGGTGTCCAGGACGACGGCGGCGAACTCGTCTCCGCCGAGGCGGGCGGCAAGGCCGTCGGTGCCGCACCAGGTGGCGAGGCGGCGAGCGGTGGCGGCGAGAACGGCGTCTCCGGCGGCGTGGCCGTGGGTGTCGTTGACGGCCTTGAAGTCGTCCAGGTCGATCAGCAGGACGGTGGTGCGCTCGGGGTGACGGTGGATCAGCCGCTCGGCGCGGGCGGTGAAGCCGTCGCGGGTGAGCAGGCCGGTGAGCGGGTCGCGGCGAGCGGTGGTCAGCCGGCGGGCGAGGAATGCGCTGTGGGCGGTCCAGCCGAGCAGGGGGACGCCGGCGGCGACGAGCGGGGCGAGGTCCATTGCGGTCCTTCCGGAGCGGGTCGAGGTCTCCGGGGCGGCGGGATGGCTTGGCGGCTTGCTTCCGCCCCGGGGACCGGTCAGATGCCGAGGGAGTGCGCGCGGGCGGAGGCCCGGTCGAGCAGGCGGTGCACATCGGTCTGGCGGGTGCCGGGGGCGTCGTTGAACACGTCCGGGGAGGCGGCGGCCCGTCCGGTGGTGTGCAGGACTTCCATCACCTGGTTGCGGGCGCGGCCGACGGTGTACGGGGTGCCGTAGCCGTTCAGCAGGACGGCGGCTTGGGCGCCGAGGAGGCAGACGCGGCCGGAGGCGTCCCACAACTTGCCCTGGACCCACCCGACTTCGGCGAGGTAGCGGGAGGTGAGCCGGAGGTGATCGGCGACGGACACGTCCACCGGCCGGGCGGTGCGGTGTGCGAGCCGGTCCAGCACGGACAACCGCGGCTGCGGGAAGCCGGCGTTCCAACGCTGAATCGTGCTGCCGAAGTTGCAGATGAGCGGCACCACCGCGCGGGCCTGGACGGGCAGCGTGGCCAAGTACGCCTCGATCTCCGCGACCAGGGCCGAGCCTTCGGGGGTGAGCGACAGCGAGTCCGGGAGCAGGAGGGTGGCGTTCACGGTCGGCCCCCGGTCACTTCTGCTGGGTGTTGTTGATGACGTCCACGCCAGAGCGGGCGGTGCCGTCGATAACCGGGGCGAGGAAGGTGTTCGCCAGGTAGAACCCGAACAGTCCGATCAGGACGGCGACCCAGAGGCGGATGTTGAGGTAGCGGACGACGGCCCAGACGGCGATGCCGAGGACGAGGACGAAGGGCAGGGTGAGGGACATGGCGGGCTCCTGTCAGCGGATGGTGCAGCGGTGGGTACGGGCGGCGATCTCGGCTGCGGCGCGACTGTCGTAGTCGGCGGAGAAGCCGCAGCGCGGGGCGGTGCAGGCGGCGGTGTGCTTCTCGCGGCCGCGGTTGTCGAAGTACGTGCCGACCTGCACGGGGCCGATGCGGATCATGTTGCGCAGGCGGATCGGGCGGGGCATGGGATCACCTCTCAGGTGAGCTGGGCCGCGATGGCGGTGGCGAAGTGGGGCGGGACGCCGAGCCGGACGCGCAGGGTCTCGGTGTCGATCGGCTGACCCGTCCGGGCGTGGTGGTCGTCGGCGATCTTCCGGGCGTGGTCGACCAGCACAGCCGGGACGGCGACAGTGGGCGCGGGCGCCGGAGCGGGGGCGGCCGGCAGAGCCGCGGGTGCAGCAGCGGCTTCGACGGCTTCCAACTCGGGCTCGGCGTCCGGGAGATCGGCCGGCGGATCGGGCTCGTAGAGCGGCAACTCGCCGTCATCGCTGGCGAGTTCGGGCTCATCCGCCGGCCGGTTTCCGTGAGCGAGCAGGGTGCCGCCGAAGAACGCGAGGGCGGGCCAACCGGCAACAAGGATTCGAAGCCAGGCGGGGACGTGAGCGAGGTCGAGCAAGCCGGCGGTGGCAATGTTCGCACCGAGCGAGGCGGCGAGCGCGATCCCGAACCAGGTCCAGGCCGAACGGACCGGCGCACCAGTGGACTTGAGGTGTCGCATCCGCCGCCAGGCCGCGACCAACAGCAGGTCGACGGAGACGGGGTACGCCCACGCCTTCCAATCGTGCTGGCCGGCGGCTTCGGCGACGTCGTGCAGGTGGGCGAAGGACAGTGCGCCGGCGATGGCGGCTTGGATGAGCACGGCGTCCGGACGCGGGAGACGCATCGTCCTTTCCTCCGTTCATAGTTGGGCCCGGGCGCGGGCATGGCGGGGGTAGGGACCTGGCGCGAAGCAGTCGCGCCGACCGTGGGTGCAGATGGGCTACTCGGTGACCGGCGATGCAGCGAAGCGCGGCGGCGAGGTCGGCTTCGGCGGGACGGCAACCATCGGCGGAACGTAGGGGCGGAACCGTTCCAACTGGTCGATCACGGGGGTGAGGTGGGCGTTCGCCCGGCAGATGGTCGCCGCTTTGGCGAGCGTCAGGTGCGGCGCCCGAATGCGGGACCAGCCGCCGGAGGAGTCACCGGCCACCGCGACACCGGGCAGGTTCGGCGGGATCTGGGTAGCGGCGAGAACCGCGTTCGGCGAGACGTCGCCGAGCCCCATCTCCGCCGTGGCCTTGTCGTTGACGCGGTGCACGACCCGGCCGGTGAGCTGGGCCCGGAGCATGGTCGCCCCCTTGCCGAACTCGGCACCGAACCGCTGGCCGCACGCTTCGACGTAGATGTGCGCGCCGCGGCCGAGCTGAGCGAGGCGGATCAACTGGGTGACCATCCGGTCCCGCCGTTCCTCGTCCTTACGGGTGGCGGCCATGAACAGCTCGGCCACCTCGTCCACCACCAGGATGATCGGCACCGGCCGGAGCTTGGCCGGCAGGCCCCAGACGTCCGAGGTGATCTCCTCCGACGAGACTGCGGACGGGATGTTCTGGTGGGAGCGGATCAGGTCGTAGCGGTCCTCCATCAGCTCAACGAGCTTGTCCAGGAGGTCACTTGCCATCTCGGGATTGGTCGCCAGCGCCGTCATCCGCGAGGCGAACGGGGCCTGTTCGACACCGCGCTTGCAGTCGATGCCGACCAACGCCACATCGGTGCGGGCGAGTTCGGCGATCAGGTTCCGCAGATACATCGACTTCCCGGACAGCGTGGTCCCGAGCGTCAGCGCGTGCGGCACCGCGCGGTAGTCGCGGACGAACGCCGTGCCGTCCTCGCGCAGCGCCACCGGGACGGCCAGCTCACCGGCCACCGACCCGCGAGGCATCCGCACCTTGCGGAGCACGTCATACCCGGTCATCCGCAGTTCGACGACGCCCGGCTTGATCACCGCAACGTGGACGCTGTGGACGCCCCAGGCGTGCCGAAGACGCTCGGTCGAGGCCACCAGGTCCGCCGGCTCTTGGCCGGGTGCCAGCCGGAGCCGGACCGTGAGTCCGGTGGTGGTCGGCCGGACCCGACGGATGCGGGGCGGCACCGGCCGGATCTCCCGCCGAGTGGTCGCCCGCGTGATCGCGATCCGGAACGAGGACGGAGCCACGGTCAGACCGCAGGCGTCCATGATGCTGCTGTACGTCGCGGAGAACCGCGTTGCGGTGATCGGAAGGCCGATGGCCGACCAGTACAGCGCCGGAGCCTTGACCCGGGCGAACGCGACCCCACCCCCGACCGCAGCGAGCGGGACGCCCACCTCCGCGAGCGCCATCACCCCCGACACGGCGTCAGCCCTGAACCGGAACGAGCGAGGTGACGGCCGCCGCGCGGAACGAAATCCCGTGCCGATTCTGCCCGTTGAACTCGTTCTCCCAGTCCCACGCCTTGAGCCCGGTGAGCGCGACCGGCATCCCGATCGCCAGCGACTCCGACAGTCCGGTCTCCGGCACGGAGACGGTGTACAGGTTCGCCTCACCCTCGTCCGCGATGGTCAGGCCGACGGTCATCAGCTTCGCGCCGGTCTCCCGGTCAACGGCGATCTCGCCCGTCTGGCGGTTCACCACCTTCGGCGCGGGCGGGACGGCGACGAACACGAAGGCGGTGGAGACGTCGACCTTGAACACAGCCATGGCTGCAACTCCTCTATACGAGGTGACCTCCTGCACTCATGTACAGGAGTTACGAATAGAAGAGTGCCCGACTCCTGTACATAAGTAAACCCGCCGCGAGAAGAAACCCGCGACGGGTTACGGAACTTGAGCTTCCGTCAGTCGGTGGCGGCGAACCGATAGTCGAGAACGAACTGGTCAGCGGCCATGAGCGTGTCACAGACCTCGACCACTCGGCCGGTGGCGGTCACGGCCTCTCGCACCAGATGGATCACTGCCGCACCCGGGCTCAGCGCCAGCGCGGTCGCCTCGGCCTTGGTCGCCAGCCGGGCCCGGACGGTCTCCCCGTACTCGGCGAGCGTGAAGCCGTGGTCCTCCAAGCGCTGGTAGATGCCGCCACCGCCCGGGTTCTCGGCGAACATCTCCGGGATGTCCTTCACCACGTCCCACGGCAAGTAGGAGGTCGCTTCCTCGGTCGGCACGCCGTCCCGGAAGTACCGGCGCCGACGGGCGAGGACCTGGGTGCCGGCCGGGATCTGGAGTCGCTCGGCGATATCGGCCGGCGCTTCGGTGGGGCCGATGAACAGCACGGTGACCGTGGGCTTGCCACCGGACGCTTCGGTCTCGGCGAGGTAGGCCGCCTTGCCGGCCTTGCGGTGTGCGCGGCGGAAGCGGTCCGACGACTTCCGCTGCACCGGGGGGCGGGAGCGGACGAAGGAGCCCTTCCCGTGCCGAGTCTCGATCAGCTGCGCCGTCCGCAGTTCGGCGATGGCATTGCGCACAGTGCCCGAGGCCACCCCGTAGGTCTGCATCAACTCAGCCTCGCTGGGGATGGGCTGCCCGGGAAGCAGGACTCCGGCCCTGATCTTCGCAGCCAGATCATCCGCGATTTGGAGGTACTTCTTCGCCTTCGTCGACGCCGCCGACTCGCTACTCGCCATAGTTCTTCAGGGCTCCTATTCTCCTCTACATGAGTAACAGCGCCCCGAAGCCGCAGTCAACGCCCCTTCACTCCGTGTCCGTTGCGGGTGCCGTGGTGCGCGAGGACGGCCGGGTGCTGGCGATCCGCCGCGCGGACAACGGCACCTGGGAGCCACCCGGCGGCGTTCTGGAGCTGACGGAGACCGTCGAGGACGGAGTACGCCGTGAGATCTACGAGGAGACCGGCCTTCAGGTCGGTGTCGAACGGCTCACCGGCGTCTACAAGAACGTCACCCGCGGCGTGGTCGCTCTGGTCTTCCGCTGCCACCTCGAAGGCGGGAGCGAGCAGTTGTCAGAAGAGTCCACCGCGATCGATTGGCTGACGCCGGCAGAGGTCTCCGCCCGCATGGCCGAGGTGTTCGCGGTCCGTGTACTTGACGCACTCAGCGACGAGGCGGTGCCCAGCATCCGCACCCACGACGGCCGACAGTTGCTCACTGGGCACGCGGCAGCAAGCTGACCGTCAAGGGGCACCGTCAGAGTCTGACGGTGGTCACGTATTGCTGCTGCCCCTGCGCCAAGTCCCGCCGAGGCGGGCCGCTTGACGGATGGGGAAGTGTTACGAGTTTCGCTACTTCATCAAGGCCCGCCTGCGGCGGGCTGGCATCAGATGGAGTAGGTAGTGGAGATGGGTGGATCTTCGCCCGCTCACTCGTCACTCAGCCAGGCCCCGAACTCCCTCAGAGATGAAGCCCGGTCCTGATGCGGCACCTGCCCAACGCGCAGCCGTATCCCGCCCCACTCGGTTCGACACAAACCTACGCACGGGGCGGGACGGCCGGGCCCGCCCTCCTGTCTCCGCCCCGGGCCGCCCCGGCCGCCCCCGCCCGGCGGCAGAGCCGCCAGGGGTAACGGCCGACGCTGCAATCATCGCGCCCGAACTCCACCCTGAACAGAGGAAGTCCAGCACCGTGGCTCTCGCGCCTCGCTCACTCCGCCCCGAAGCCGCCGGCGGACAGAGAGAGTGGCGGCGCCCAAACCCCACCGGGGCCGGGGCGGGCGGCTCCGCGGTTTTACCCACCTGTCAGGACCGGGACCCGCGTCGAGCAAGACCGGGGGGCCACTCGGCCAAATTGCGGTCAGGCTCCCAAAGCCCTGACCGAGTCGCAACAGCTTACGGCCCCCCGATCATGCTCGACCCCAGACCAGACAGGACACCGGCCAAAACCGCTCCACCGCCCCCATGCTGACCATGCCCCCAACACCAATGTGTCAAGACCGATGCGCATCGTATGCACCAGGTTGTATCGTGATGCTCCGCGACCGCCATAGGGAGAGGTATGTCGAAATATTCACTCGCGAGCTACGTCATTCGAATTCGCAAGAACCGAATGAAGGATGCCCTCCCATTGGATAATTTCGACGGCGCCGGCACGGATCTTCTATCACTCCTATATGGCTTCTTCGCCCACTTGCAGGAGCGGCCCTATGAAGACTCTTCAAAGGAAAAGTCCCTGGAGGTCGGCAGCATCACCCACGAGAACCGTCAGCTAAGGGTGAAGCTTTCGACAGGATCATACGGGATCCGATCAAGAATTAAAGATCGGGCCAGCCTTTCAACCGTTTTCCAGCGCACCGAAGATGACGTTGAACTTATCGATCTCCGAAACCTGATATCCGTGCCAGCTGGGGCGGATTTGGCCATCATAATGACGGAGAGAATTCACGGAAACGGGATACTCACCCTATTTTCCAGCGCATTCAAGTCCGCATTTAGGGCCAAATATCCGGGGTACACTCTAGAGGTTAGCAATCTCGCCCCAGAGTCGGCGTTTGGGATCCTGCTCGAACAAGGAAAAGTAAAGAAGTATCGACTCGTTCGGCATGCAATCCCGCATGACTTGGGGGATATGTACAACATAAGCAGCCGGCAAAGTTCGATCGGCTCAGTGGAAATGGTAGTCCGTCCAGCTCGGAACGGCTTCCTCCCAAAGGAATGGATCGGAGCGGCAGTCAGTTCGGATGGAGACCTCCAACACCTTCTCGAATGGCGTGGCGAGCGATTCGACGAGATGAAGATTGAAGTGAAGGTCGGCGGCACCACCCGCACGGTGTCAGTGGCTCCTGGTACAAAGCCCTTGATGGTGTATGACCTGGACGAGGAGGCCCTTGCAGACGGAACTGAGGTCAACGATGCGTTCGTCTATGGGCGTGCAGCTGAGATTTCCTCGGAGCTCGCACACGTAGTCGGCCTCAGCCCCGATGCGCTTTCGCGTCCGTTTGCCTGGCCCAGTCATTGGGATCACACTCGCCTGGAGGTGCCGAATGCTTCGGATGATCAACCCTAGTTTGATCATCAAAGATCACTTCAAGACGCTCCGAAGCAATCGCAACAACAAGATCCTTTGGTCCGATATCATCTTTCTATGCGGCACCCCCGCAATTGCATCCGCAGGCATAGTGGTCGCCAAATGGCGAATGGCGGGCGTTTCCAATCTACTTGCCGCCTTGGCCCTTCTGGCAGGGCTCCTATTTAATCTTCTAGTTCTAATGTTTGACGTCGCCAGAAAGGCCGCAGCGGGCACCGGCGGACAAACCTCTCAAAACTTGAAATTTGTCCTCACGCAGCAGCTCCAGGCAAATGTCACCTACGCGCTCTTTGTATCTCTAATGGCTGTTCTAGTTCTCGGGGCAGAGTCTTCTACTGGCAGCGAGAGGATGCCTGTCTGGACTAGTGCGATCCTCGCCTACCTGCTCATCCACTTCACTCTAACGCTGTTCATGATCCTCAAGCGGATCAAGTCGGTTTTTGATAATGAATTCCGGTAGCTCAAACGCTACCCTTTTGCAGCATCAACCGAGCCCTGAATCTTCCCACGCCATCTCTGGGCGCGACAGACAACTAGAGCAAGTGGCATAAATTGGCTTCTGATAAACGCACCAAGATAGGGGCTCGCATGCTCGGCAGTGGAATGACTCTGAGCAGTTTCAAAGTCGGGGACAAAGTCACGGTCAGAGTGCCAAGCGACCGACCCTTGTACCACAATGGGTCGCACGGAACCGTCGTCACCATAGGCACCAAACGGGTCCACGTGAGGATGGATAGGGCCGCGTTCTCCAGCAACGACGGCGAAGTGGCGAACTTCCTCCCCGGCGACTTGGAAGCTGGGCATGTCGGAACACCGCGTAACTCCGACCGCATGAACGATGCGTTCACCGCCCTAAAAATGGCGGCCGGAACGGATCTCGTGGCTGTGGCCTTGGAAGCTGGCGTCATCACCCCCGAGCAAGGAGAGCAGATCAAGGCCGTCTGGGCCAGTCACTTGCAGACCTGACGAGCCGCGGTCATGCAGCAACTCAAGTGGCGCTTGGGTAGGTGTCTAACTGAGTGACAACGCGAACGAACAGCATCGGACACCTGCGGACGTCAGCACACCATCGTGACAGGTGAGAGGCACAACAGCCCGAGGTCAAGCACCCACCCAGGTTGCTTCGGGACGAAGAGGCCGTGGGTTCAAATCCCGCTACCCCGACCGAGCAGTGAGGGCCGCATCGGAGAAATCCGGTGCGGCCCTCACTCGTTGTGGGACTTGGTGGTGGTCCCGTCTCGGGGTGGGGCCGGGGGGGTTGGGGCGGCTTCGGGCGTCACCTGTGTCGGGTCGTGCCGTTGTGATGGCATGAGCGCGTTTGCGATGACACAGCCGTTTCCTGGCGGGCAGGGGCCGACCAGCGTCCCGGTGTTCTACTCGGGGTACTGGCTCCGGCCCGGTTACATGCAGCGGGTGGACGACGAGCAGTGGGATCTGCGGGTGCCGGCGGGTCAACTGGCGGGGCTGGCCGGGGCGGTCGATGCGGCTGAGCGGTTGGGGGCCCGGCGGGAGTTGCTGGCGAGTCGGCAGAATGCGGCGCGGGCGCGCCTGTTGCGGGAGAGCCCGGAGTTGTTCGGGGTCGTCGGGCGGGTGGTCCTCGGGGTGGACGAGCGGCTCTGGCGGGCGGAGCCGGACTGGGGCGGGTGCAGTGTCGAGCTGTCCGGGATCGAGTGCATCGACGGTTTCCAGACGCTGGGGCTCCTCGCGCAGGGCGCGAGCGACCTGTCCGCCGAGCATCTGGACCGGGCCGTGCTGGATGTCCGGGTCGTCGGTGGGGCGGCGCGCGATCGCGCCCGAACGGCCTACGATCTGGCGCACCGCCACCACAATCCGACGACCGCGCAGGACCTGCTGCTCCGGCACCCGGTGATGGCCCGGCTGGTGCGCCAGTTCGAGGGGGACGGCATTCCGTTCCGGCTGCGGCGCGGCGAGCGGCGCGGCCCAAGCCGTGCGGGGTACGCGGTCGGCGAGGCGACCACCGCGTTGGCGTTCTTCGCGGCCGGGGGCGAACCGGCGCTCGCGTTCCGGACGTTGACGCCGGAGGGACGGGAGGAGATCTGGCGGGACACCTCGGGCCCGGACTTCCGGGCGCTGTTCGGCGCGCACACGGAGGCGACCGGGGTGCGGATCGCGATCACTTTCCGGCGGGCGATCCTCGACGAGTTGGTGCGGTTGCTCGGTGAGCGGTCGGCGAACCACTGGCACCTGCTGGCCGATGCTCCGGATCTGGTGGTGTGGGCGGTGGCCCGCGAGCTCCCGCTCGACGCGCTGCACCGCGACCTGGGGGACGTGCTGGCACCCGAGTGGGAGCGGATCCTCGACCTTCACGTGCCCGCGCTGACCAGGTCGACCGCCGAGCGGCTGGTCGCCGCCTATCGGGTCCTGCGCCCGCGGGTGCACCGGAAGAACGAAGTCCAGCAGTTGGAGTGGTGGGTGCGCATCCTGGACGGCGCAACGGCCTGAGTTTCACGTGCGGGGCCCCGGGGCCGGGCATGATCGGTGGGGTTGTGTCGGGTGAGGGAGAGGGGACGGGTGTGGTGGACGAGTTGGGTGGGCGGGTGGCCGGGCTGATGGGGCGGGCCTGGGGGGACTTGGCGGAGTTGGTGGCGATTCCTTCGGTGGCGGATCCGCGGCAGCAGCCGCCGGAGCGGTGCCGGGAGGCCGCGGAGTGGGTGGCTGCGGCGTTCGCGGGGGTGGGGCTGCGGGATGTGCGGCTGGTGGAGACACCGGACGGGAGTTTCGCGGTGCTGGGGCACCGTCCGCCGCCGCCGGGGGCTCCGACGGTGTTGTTGTACTGCCACTACGACGTGCAGCCGCCGTTGGACGACGAGGCGTGGGTGTCGCCGCCGTTCGAGCTGACGGAGCGGGACGGGCGGTGGTACGGGCGCGGGGCGGCGGACTGCAAGGGCAATGTGGTGATGCATCTGACCGCGTTGCGGGCGCTCGGGGACGAGCTGCCGGTGGGGTTGAAGCTGGTGGTCGAGGGGTCGGAGGAGCAGGGGACGGGCGGCCTGGAGGCGTATCTGACGCAGCATCCGGAGGAGTTGCACGCCGATGCGCTGCTGATCTGCGACACCGGCAACGCCGCGGTGGGGGTGCCGACGGCCACCGTCTCGTTGCGCGGGATGGCGAACGTGGTGGTGACGGTGCGGACGCTGGAGTCGGATCTGCATTCGGGGATGTTCGGCGGCCCGGCCCCGGACGCCCTCGCGGCGCTGATCCGGATCCTGGACTCGCTGCGTGACGTGCACGGCGGGACGCACGTCGAGGGTCTTCCGGCCGACGGCCGGTGGGAGGGCATGGGGTACGACGAGCAGCAGTTCCGGTCGGACGCCGGGGTGCTGGACGGGGTCCGGCTGACGGGTTCGGGGACGGTCGCGGACCGGCTGTGGGCCCGTCCGGCGGTGACGGTGCTGGGCATCGACTGTGCGCCGGTGGTGGGTTCGGCGTCCGCGGTGCCGTGCGAGGCCCGGGCGCGGGTGAGTCTGCGGGTGCCGCCGGGGATGGATCCGGACGTGGCGCAGCAGGCGCTGACGGCGCATCTGGTGAAGGCCGCGCCGTGGGGTGCGCGGGTGGAGGTGGAGCCGGAGTCGAAGGGTTCGCCGTTCCGGGCGGCGACCGACGGGAAGGCGTACGCGGCGTTGGACCGGGCGGCGCGGGAGGCGTACGGCCGGCCGCTGTCGTTCCTCGGGCAGGGCGGTTCGATTCCGCTGTGCAGCGCTCTTGCCGCGCAGTACCCGGGTTCGGAGATCATCCTGATGGGTGTGGAGGAGCCTCGTTCGCTGATCCACGCGCCCAACGAGAGCGTCGACCCGGGCGAGATCGAGCACATGGCTCTGGTCGAGGCGCTGTTCCTGCGTCACTACGCGGCCGCCGGCCGCTGACCCCCGAGGGAGGGGATCCTGATGCCCGAGCCGTTCACCACCGCCGACTTCCAGGCCCGGATGGCCCGTGCCGCGACGGCCGCCGCCGATGCGGGACTGGCCGGACTGGTCGTCACACCCGGCCCGGACCTGACGTACCTGACGGGCTATCTTCCGGTGGGCACCGAGCGGCTGACGGCGCTGGTGGTCGCGCCGGGCGCCGAGCCGGTGCTGCTGGTGCCGAGGCTGGAGCGTCCGGACGCGGAGCGGGCGGCGGGTGCGGAGGCGGTCCGGATGGCCGACTGGGTCGACGGCCAGGACCCGTACGCGGTGCTGGCGCCGAGTCTGGACCCGGCGGGCCGGTACGGGATCTCCGACAACGCCTGGGCGATGCACCTGCTGGGTTTCCAGGAGACGCTGCCGGGCACCTCGTACGCCTCGCTGACCTCGGTGCTGCCGATGCTGCGGGCGGTGAAGGAGCCGGACGAGCTGGCCCGGCTGGCGGCGGCGGGTGCGGCGGCGGACCTGACGTACGGGGCGATCCTGGGCGTGCCGTTCGAGGGTCGCACCGAGCGGGAGGTGGCCGCGGACCTGGCGGCGCTGCTGATCGAGCACGGCCACAGCCAGGTGGACTTCACGGTGGTGGGCTCCGGCCCGAACGGGGCGAACCCGCACCACGAGGCCGGGGACCGGGTGATCGGGCGCGGTGACACCGTGGTGCTGGACTTCGGCGGGCTGAAGGACGGCTACGGCTCGGACACCACCCGGACGGTGTTCGTCGGCATCGAGCCGCCCGAGGAGGTGCAGCGGGTGCACGACCTGGTGCGGCGGGCCCAGCAGGCCGCGTTCGACGCGGTGGCGCCGGGGGTGAGCTGCCAGGAGATCGACCGGGTGGCCCGCGCGGTGATCACCGAGGGCGGGTACGGCGAGTACTTCATCCACCGCACCGGCCACGGCATCGGCCTGACCACCCACGAGCCGCCGTACATGATCGAGGGCGAGACCCGGCCGCTGGTGCCGGGGATGTGCTTCTCCATCGAGCCGGGCGTCTACCTGCCGGGCCGGTTCGGCGTCCGGATCGAGGACATCGTGACGGTGACGGAGGACGGCGGTCTGCGGTTCAACGGGACGCCGCACGAGCTGGCGTTCGTGAACTGACCTGTCGCCACCCGAACTGCGCCGGGCGTTCAGCGGTTGAACGCCCGGCGCAGTTCGGCGAGCAGGGTGCGCAGTGCCGGGGCGGGGCCGGGGCGGGAGACCAGGGCGAGCAGGCCGGGTGTGGTGAGGTCGGTGACGGTGACCGGCACCAGCGCGGGGAAGGCCTCGGCCATCGACCGGCTGAGCACGGCGACGCCGAGGCCGCGGGCGGCGAGGTCGGCGATCGCGGAGGCGGCGGACGCCTGGAGGGCGATCCGCGGGGTGAGTCCGGCGGCGGCGCAGTCGCGGTCGAGGACGGTGCGCACGCCGGTGCCGGGCGGCAGGCAGATCAGCGGGTGGGCGAGGAGTGCGGCGAGGGTGACGGCGGGCCCGGCGAGCGGGTGGCCGGGCGGGACGGCGGCGATCAGCGGTTCGGCGACCAGGGTGTGCGCGTCCAGGCCGTCGGGGGTGGTGCCGGCGCAGCCGATCAGCGCGAGGTCGAGGGCGCCGGTGCGGACGGCTTCGGTGAGGCGGTCGGAGTCGTCCTCCAGCAGGGCGAGTTCGACGCCGGGGTGGGCGCGGTGGAAGGCGGCCAGGCCGTCGAAGAGCGGGGTGAGGGTGCAGCCGGCCACCATGCCGACGGTGAGGCTGCCGCGGATCAGGTCGCCGACCTCGCCGACCGCCTGGCCGACGGCGCGGGCGGCGGCCACCGCCTGGCGGGCGTGTTCGAGGGCGGCCTTGCCGGCCACGGTGAGGGTGACGGTGCGGGCCGAGCGGTCGAAGAGTTCGGCGCCGAGTTCGCGTTCCAGCTGCCGGATCTGGGCGCTGACCCCGGACTGGCTGATGTGCACCCGCTCGGCGGCGCGGGTGAAGTTGCGCTCCTCGGCGACGGCGAGGAAGTACTCCAGCTGCCTCAGTTCCATGACCACAGATTCTAGTTCCGAGCAGAACCAGCTGTTGGACTTCTGGCAGTGCCGGCGGAAGGCTGGGGGCACGACAACGAGGAGGCCGTGATGAGCGAGTACGAGAAGGCGATGCGCCCGGAGGACCTGACCCGGCTGTTCGTGGAGCGCTCCAACGCGGGCGACGCCACCGGGGTCGCCGCGCTGTACGAGGAGCACGCGGTGCTGGCGTACCCGCCGGGGCGGCTCACCGTCGGCCGGGAGGCGATCCGGGAGCTGTGGGAGCGGGTGCTGACGAACCGCCCGCAGTTCGTCCCGGAGCCGCCGCTGCCGACGCTGTCCGCGGACGGCATCGCGCTGACCGCCACCCCGCCGAGGGACGGCGCCGGGGCCCGCGCCCAGGTGGTGCGGCAGCAGCCGGACGGCAGCTGGCTGCGGCTGCTGGACCAGCCCGAGTTCCTCCGGCCGGACGCGGAGGGCTGAGCAGCCGGAACGCGGCCGCCCGCGCAGCCCGTCAGCCGATGAGCTGCTTGTAGTAGTAGGTGGTGTCGGCGAGCACGCCGTCCGGGGTGGCGGCGTGGCCGGGGACGGTGCCGAACGCGGTCCAGCCGGCGGAGCGGTAGAGGTGTTCGGCGGCGCTGCCGGTCTGGGTGTCGAGCAGCAGCAGGGTGGCACCGGTGTCCCGGGCGGCCTGCTCGGCGGTGGCCAGCAGCCGCCGTCCCAGGCCCGCGCCGCGGGCGTCGCGGTGCACCAGCAGCTTGGCGACCTCGGCGCGGTGCCGGCCGTTCGACCGGGTCTCGCGGACCAGGGACACGGTGCCCAGCAGCCGCCCGTCGGGGGCGGACGCCGTCCACAGCAGCCGGCTGCCGTCGGCGACGGCCGGGTGCAGGGTCCGCCACCAGGCCGCCGCCTCGTCGCGGCCGGTGCCGGCCAGGAAGCCGACCGAGGCGCCGTCGGCCACGGCGTCCAGCAGCAGATCGGCGAGGGCCTCGCAGCGGGCGGGGAGACCATCGGCGGTCAGAAGACTGATCACGGCGGCCACCCTACGGTGCGGCGGCACCCGGCGGTCCGGGCGGATGTCAGGAATGGTTACCGTGGTGGGGTGTACCGGTTCCTGTTCAGCCCGCGGTGGCTTCTCGGCACGGTCGTCGCGGTGGCGGCGATCGGGGTCTGCCTGATGCTCGGTTCCTGGCAGCTCGGCCGGTTCGAGAGCCGGGTGTCGACGCACCAGGAGATCAACAAGGCGGTCTCCGCCGAGTCCCGGGCCCGGCCGTTGACCGAGCTGCTGCCGGACGCCGCGGCCAAGGTCGGCACCGACACCCTGGGTCGGACGGTGAGCGTCACCGGCTCGTACGACGCCGCGCACCAGCTGCTGGTGCCGAACCGCACGGTGGACGGCCGCTCCGGCTACTACGTGCTCACCCCGCTGCTCACAGACGGCGGCCCGGCCGTGCCCGTGGTGCGCGGCTGGGTGGCGGGCGACCCGGGCACGGCACCGGAGGCGCCGTCCGGGCAGGTCAGCGTGACCGGCCGGCTGCAGGCCCCGGAGAACAGCGGCAGCGGCGGCGCGGTGGCGGGCGGTCTGCCGGCCGGGCAGCTGGGCACGATCGGCCCGGCGACGCTGGTGAACGTGCTGCCGTACCCGGTGTACGACGGCTGGGTGGCGGCCGACGACGTCCCGGCGGGGCTGACGTCGGTGCCGACGGTGCAGCCGCAGGGCGGCGACGGGCTGAGCCTGCGGGCGTTCCAGAACCTGGGTTACACGTTGGAGTGGTTCGTCTTCGCCGGGTTCGTGGTCTTCATGTGGTTCCGGCTGGTGCGCCGCGAGGCCGAGGCCGCCCAGGACCGGGCCTTCGGACTGGACCCGGCCCTGGACTGACCTCCGCCCACCGGGACACCCCGCCGACCCGCACCCGTCAGCGCGTCCCGGACCTGGACGCGGACGGCGAAGGGGACGGGAGGGCGGACGGCGACGCCGTGGGCGCCGGCAGGGCCGGCCGCGAGGTGCAGGGCACCGGCGGAGCGGCGGAGCTCGGCGCGACCCCGCCCGGCGACGCCGAGGGCGAACCGGTGACGGGGGTCGCGGCGGGCAGCGCGTTCGGGGTGGCGCAGTCGCCGCCGAAGTCGCCGAAGCCCGAGCCCGGGGCGGGCGACGGGTTGCCGCACTCGTCGATGTAGTCGTCGCTGCGGGTGGAGCCCGGCCGGTGGTGGTAGTGGTGGACGACCCGGGTGCCGCCGCCGCCCGTGTGGGGCGAGGTGCCGGACCCCTTCCTGCTCCCGGAGCCCCCGCTGCCGCTCGACCCCTTCGAGCCGCTGCTGCCGCCGGAGCCGCCGGAGCTGTGGCCGCCGCTCTTGCCCTTGGCGAGCACGATGCCGGTGTCCGCCTTCACGGGCGCGGCGGCCTCCACGCAGTCGCCCTTCCTGTTCGACGAGCAGCCGGCCGCGGTCAGCACGATCGCGCCGACCGCGGCGACGGCGAGCGCGGCGCGTCGTCCACCCACCGGTTGTTCCCCCCTACCGCCCGGGCACCGGTCAGCGGACGGTGCCGGGGGCCAGGTGTCGCCGGACGAAGTCGATCTCCAGGCGAAGTTGCTTGATCCGCTCGTCGACGACCAGCGAACCGTGCCCGGCATCGTAGCGGTACACCTCGTGGACCTTGCCGAGCTCCTCCAGCCGCTGGACGTAGTTGTCGATCTGCCGGATCGGGCAGCGCGGGTCGTTGACACCGGCGCTGATGTAGACCGGGGCCTTGACCTGCTCGACGTACGACAGCGGCGAGGAGGCGTGCCAGCGGTCGGGGACCTCCTCGGGGGTGCCGCCGAACAGCGTGCGGTCCAGCGACTTCAGCGCCTCCATCTCGTCCGCGTACGCGGTGAGGTAGTCGGCGACCGGGACGGCGGCCAGGCCGAGCGTCCACAGGTCGGGCTGGGTGCCGATGCCGAGCAGGGTCAGGTAGCCGCCCCAGGAGCCGCCGGACAGCACCACGCGGTCCGGGTCGGCGAGGCCGGAGGAGACCGCCCAGTCGCGGACGGCGGCGATGTCCTCCAGCTCGATCAGGCCGACGCGTTCGGTGAGCGCGTCGGTCCAGGCCTGGCCGTAGCCGGTGGAGCCGCGGTAGTTGACCCGGACCACCGCGAAACCGTGGTCGAGCCAGGCGGCGGGGCCGGCCGCGAAGGAGTCGCTGTCGTGGTGGGTGGGGCCGCCGTGCACCTCGAACACCGTCGGGTACGGGCCCTCGCCGGTGGGCCGCTGCACCAGGGCGTGCACCCGGCCGCCGGGGCCGTCCACCCAGATGTCCTCGACCGGCACCGAGCCGGGCGGCACGGGGCCGGGCGCGCGCAGCACCACGGTGCCGGCGGTGGAGCGCACCGCGGACGGCTCGGCGGCCGAGGACCACAGGAACTCGACCGTGCCGTCGGGGCGGGCGGTGGCCCCGGCGACGGTGCCGCGCGGGGTGTCCAGCCGGGTCAGCTCGCCGGTCTCCAGCCGGTAGGAGAACAGCTCGGAGCGGGCCTCGTACTCGTGCTCGATCAGCAGCGAGCGGGCGTCGGGCCGCCACTGCGCGGACAGGTCGCCGGGGAACGGGCGGCCCTGCTCGTCGCGGAGGGTCAGTTCGGTCTCGGTGCCGGTGGCGACGTCCCACAGCATCGGCTCCCAGCGGCCGGAGCGCTGGTGGGCGACCAGCAGCCGGGTGTCGCCGGCGGCCGGCGCGAAGCCGAGGCAGGCCACGCCGCGCGGCTCGGCGCGGTCGGTGACCTCGTCGAGTTCGGCGACGGTGACGCCGTCGGACAGCCGCAGCACCCGGATCGCGGAGTGCATGGCGTCGCCGTGCTCGGTGTGGTCGACGGCCAGCAGGGTGCTGTCGTGGGACAGGTCGCCGATGCCGCCGTACTCGGCGTGGTGGTAGACCACCTCGGTCCCGGTGGCGCCGGGGCGGCGCAGGTACAGGGTGGTGCCCTCGTCGTCGGTGGAGGTGCCGACCACCACGGTGCCGTCGCGTCCGAGCGCCAGGCCGGCCTCGTAGGCGGCGGGGACGCCGGGCACGGCCTCCTCGTCGGGGCCGCCGGCGAACGGCTGGCGGCGCCAGACGCCGAACTCGTCGCCGTCGGTGTCGTCGAACCACCAGATCCACTGGCCGTCGGGGCTGAGCTCGGCGTCCGTGGTGCCGTGGGGGCGGTCGGTGACCCGGCGGTGCTCGTCGGTGGCGCGGTCCCACGCGTACACCTCGTAGGTGCCGGTCGCGTTGGACACGTACAGCGCCCGCTCCGGCGCCTCGTCCGCCCAGTCGGGCAGCGAGACCCGCGCTGCCCGGAACCGCTGCTCCCACGCCGGAACGACGTTCGTCTGCTCGTTCATACCCTCATCCAACCCGATTCCGGGCGGTGAGCGGAACGGTCCCGACGAACGGTGGGACACGGAACGGCTGCGGTGCGGCATCGGACGGGCGATCAAAGGAAGAGGTACAAATACGACATAACGACCGGAGGAGTTGTGCCATGCCCGTGTCCGCGCCGCCGCCGCTCGACCAGCTCGACCGCCTCGACCTGCCCGTCCTCGCCCAGCACCTGGGCCTGGTCGAGGAGATCGAGCAGTACCTCGCCGGGCTCCCCGCCCCCGAGCGGCTGCCGCTGCTGCCGCTGCCCGCCCCGCCCCGGACGGAACCCGACTGCGACGCCCCGTTGTACGGCTCCGCCCACCGGCCCTGGAACTTCGGCTACCCGCTGCCCCGCCGCACCCTGCTGGACCGGATGGCCCGCCGCCCCGCCCGCCCCGTGCCGATCACCGTCGCCGGGCACCTGCGGCTGACCTCCCGCTACCTCGCCGAGGCCGGCTGGATCCAGGGCGCGATGTGGGACGCGGCCGGCCGGGTCTGCCTGCTCGGCGCGCAGACCGCCGTCCTCGCGCACGGCTACGGCACCGCGTACACGGTGCGCCGGGCCCGCACCCAGGTCATGGAGGTGCTGCACGCCACCGGCCGCCCGACCGCCTCGCCCGACCTGTGGAACGACCGCCCCGGCCGCCGGCAGGCCGAGGTGCACGCCCTGCTGCTGCGCGCCGAGGCCCGCGCCGAGTCGCTCGGCATCTGAGACCGCGGACCCGGACGCCGTCCGGTCCGCGGTCTCAGATCCGGACGGCGTCCGCCAGCAGCGCGAGCCGCTCCGCGGTGGGCGAGCCGGGCTCCGCGGTGTAGACGACCAGTTGCAGCCCGGGCTCGCCGGGCGGGGCGAGCGTCTCGTAGCCGATGTCCAGCTCGCCGACCCGCGGGTGCAGCAGCAGCTTGCGGCCGCTGGTCTTCTCCAGGACGCCGTGCCGCGCCCACAGCTCGGCGAACAGCGGCTCGGCGGCGAGGTCGGCGAGCAGCGCCTTCAGCTCCGGGTCGTCCGGGTGCCGGGCCGCGTCCAACCGCAGGAACGCCGCGGTCTCGGCGGCGACCCGCTCGAACTCGGGGTAGAGCCGGCGTCCGGCCGGCGACAGGAACGCGTGCCGGGCCACGTTGCACTGCCCGGGCGGCAGGTCGGAGAAGCCCATCACGGCATCGCCCAGCGCGTTCCAGGCCACCACGTCCAGGCAGCGGCCGAGCACGAACGCGGGCGCGTCCAGCGCGTCCAGCACCAGCCGCAGACCGCCCCGCAGCTGCCGCGGGCTGCGCCGGGACGCCTCGCGCGGCGGCCGGGCCAGGTCGTGCAGGTGCTGCCGCTCGGTGCGGTCCAGGCGCAGCACCCGGGCCACCGCGTCCAGCACCTCGGCCGAGACGCCGTCGCCGCGGCCCTGTTCGAGCCGCACGTAGTAGTCGACGCTCACCCCGGCGAGCTGCGCGACCTCCTCGCGCCGCAGCCCCGGCACCCGGCGCCGCCGCCCGAACTCCGGCAGGCCGACGTCGGACGGCTGGATCCGGCCCCGGCGCAGCCGCAGGAACTCCCCGAGTTCGCTCATGCCCTGACGATACGACGGGCGCACGGCCCCGAAGGTGGTTCTCGCAGACCCAGGAAGAGCGCAGCCCTGGGTACCCGGGCGGCGCGCGCCGAGACTCGTGGACGTCACCGCAGCAGACCGAACAGGAGCGTGATCCCCATGGCACACCCGACCCTCCACGGCCGGACCGCCGTCGTCACCGGCGCCGCCAGCGGCATCGGCGAGGCCGTCGCCCGGCAGCTCGTCGCGGACGGCGCCCGGGTGGCGCTGCTGGCCCGCCGCAAGGACCGCCTGGAGCAGCTGGCCGCCGAACTCGGCCCGAACGCGCTGGCGGCGCCCGTCGACGTCACCGACCGGGCCTCGGTGGACTCCGCCCGGCAGCAGGTGCACGCCGCCTTCGGCCGGGTGGACCTGGTGGTGAACGCGGCCGGTGTGATGCTGCCCAACCCGGTGGACGACGGCCGGCTCGACGAGTGGACCCGCATGGTCGACACCAACCTGACGGGCGTGCTGCGGGTGGTCCGCGCGTTCGGCCCGGACCTGGTGGCCGCCGCAGCCGACGGCGCCACCGCCGACCTGCTGAACGTCTCCTCCATCGGCGCCCACGTGGTGTTCCCCAACTACGCGGTGTACGGCGCCACCAAGGCCGCCGTCACCCAGCTGTCGGCCGCCCTGCGCTCCGAGTACGGCCCGCGCGACGTGCGCGTCACCAACGTCGAACCCGGCCTGACCGACACCGAGTTGGGCAGCCACATCGACAACCCCGAGCTCGGCCCGGACGGCCAGCTCGGCGCCATGTTCGACGCGATCGGGGCGCTCTCCCCCGCCGATGTCGCCGACCTGGTCGGGTACGTCGTCGGCCGCCCGCGGCACATCAACCTGAGCCAGGTGGTGGTGCTGCCGACCCGCCAGGCCTGACGGCCGGTCAGGCGGTGGCGCCCGGCGACGGGATCTGAGCTGACTCCCGGTCAGGTGGTGGCGCTCGGCGACGGGGCCGGGCCGGCGGCCGGGACCGGTTCGGGGGCGGAGTGGTAGACGGTGCCGCCGCAGCCGGCCGGGAGGGCGATGGTGGCGGCGGGCCCGGTGGCCGGGTCGGGGGTGTAGCCGAGCGCGAAGGTGGCGGCCGCCGGGGGGCCGGCGGGGGTGGGCTCGGCGGTGGGGCTGGGGTCGGCCGCGGCGATCGCGGGGGCGCTGTCCGTCTGGGCGTCGATGCCGGGCAGGGCGCCGGCGCTGGCGGCGGGACCGGGCTGCGGGCCGGTCGGGGACGGCGAGGCGGTCGCGCAGAGGGTGGGCACCCAGGCGAACCGGACCAGGAAGGACGCGCCGGGGCCGAGCAGCAGCTCGTGGGGCAGCCCCGCCGGGTCGGGCAGGGCGCTCGCCGGGTCGCCGACGGTATGGGCGACCAGGCGGACACCGGTGGTGCCGGCGCCGAGGTCGAGGGCGCCCGGATCGGTGACCCGGCAGGGGCGGCCGGCCGTGTTGGTGAGTCGGAACCAGCCGTAGATCCGGCCGTCGGCCTGGGCGGCGTCGGCCTGCTGGGCGCCGGCCCGGCCGAGGTCGGCGCGGGTGCACGACGGCACGTCGGCGGGCGACGCGCCCGAGCTGCCGTCGGCGCTCGGGTCGGGCGAGGCCTCGGGGTCGACGCCGTCCCGCCCGGAGACGGTCGCGGTGGCGGCGCTGTGCGGAAGGCCGGGGGCGGCCGCGGAGTTGCCCGGGCCAGAGGTGTCGCCGGGCGCGGCCTGGCCGCCGGTGGGGTCGCCGGACAGGTTGAACGGCTGGGCGGCGTGCACCACGGGCAGCACCGCGACCGCGCCGGCCAGCACCACGGCGCCGCCCAGGGCGCGCCGCCGGGCGGCCCGGCGGCGGGGCACCGCGGCGCGCAGCCGGGGCAGCGCGCCGGGTTCGGGCTGGACAGTGGCGACGGCGTGGCGCAGCAGGTCGCGAAGCTGGTCCTCGGTCAGTTCGCCGGGCGGGTCCGGTCGGTGCTGGTCAGTCATCGCCGCTCTCCAGCCGCACCCGCAGGGCGGCCAGTCCGCGCGACCCGTAGGCCTTGACCGAGCCGATGGAAATGCCGAGCACCTCCGCGACCTGCGCCTCCGTCAGGTCGGCGTAGTAGCGCAGCACCAGCACCTCCCGCTGACGGCGTTGCAACCCCCGTAGCGCGGCCTTCAGTGCATCGCGCTCCAGCGCATCGTATGCCCCCTCTTCTGCACTGGCCATGTCAGGCATGGGCTTCGGCAGCAGGCGCAGGCCGAGCAGCCGACGGCGCAGGGTGGAACGGGACAGGTTGACCACGGTCTGCCGCAGGTAGGCCAGGGTCTTCTCGGGGTCACGGACCCGACGCCGGGCGGCGTGCACCCGGATGAACGCCTCCTGCACGACGTCCTCGCAGGAGGACAGGTCGTCCAGCAGCAGTGCGGCGAGCCGCAGCAGGGAACGGTAGTGGGCCCGGTAGGTGTCGGTGAGCTGGTCGACGCTGGCCCCGGTCGCGTCCGCTGCCGCCGCAGCAAAGCCCATCCGACTACCGGCCCGCCGGGCCGCCCCGGGGAGGGTGATCGCCACCGCCGCCCCTGTCACGTTCGTCACGCTGGTTGGACACCCGATCCCCTGTCCTGGTTGCCCCGCGCCGGGGGAGTTCTTCCGCGGAGAGGGAATCCCCCTCCGGAACACGTAGCTCCGAAGGGGGATTCTGGCAGACCCGGCGGACGGTCAGGGTCCGCTTCACCCGTCCCGCACACAACCTCTGCGCCGTGCGCGGACACCTGGGCGCCCTGCGGTCAGCGGCCGGTGCCGCCGTAGACGACCGCCTCGTCGCCGGAGCTGTCCAGCCCGAAGGCGGTGTGCACGGCGCGGACCGCCTCCGGCACGTCCTCGGCGCGGGTGACCACCGAGATCCGGATCTCCGAGGTGGAGATCAGCTCGATGTTCACGCCCGCCTCGGACAGCGCCTCGAAGAACGTCGCGGTGACGCCCGGGTTGGAGCGCATACCGGCGCCGACCAGCGAGATCTTGCCGATCGCGTCGTCGAAGCGCAGCGACTCGTAGCCGATGCCCTCCTTGACCCGGTTCAGCGCGTCGATGGCCTTCTGGCCCTCGTTGGTGGGCAGGGTGAACGAGATGTCGGTGAGGCCGGTGGACGCGGCGGAGACGTTCTGCACCACCATGTCGATGTTGACCTCGGCATCCGCGATGGCGCGGAAGATCCGGGCCGCCTCGCCCGGCTTGTCCGGCACGCCGACGACGGTGACCTTGGCCTCCGACGTGTCGTGGGCGACTCCGGAGATGATGGCCTGCTCCATCTCGCCCCCTTCGGGCTGGTTCGGGTTGGTGCCGCTGACGATAGTCCCCGGCAGACCGGAGAACGAGGAGCGTACGTGAATCGGAATGTTGTAGCGCCGGGCGTACTCCACACAGCGGTCGAGCAGCACCTTCGAGCCGGACGAGGCCAGCTCCAGCATGTCCTCGAAGGCGATCCAGTCGATCTTGCGGGCCTTCTTGACCACCCGCGGGTCGGCGGTGAACACGCCGTCCACGTCGGTGTAGATCTCGCACACCTCGGCGCCCAGCGCGGCCGCCAGCGCCACCGCGGTGGTGTCGGAGCCGCCGCGGCCCAGCGTGGTGATGTCCTTGGAGACCTGCGAGACGCCCTGGAAGCCGGCCACGATCGCGACGTTGCCCTCGTCCAGGGCGTTGCGGATCCGGCCCGGCGTCACGTCGATGATCCGCGCCTTGTTGTGCGTCGCGTCGGTGATCACGCCGGCCTGGCTGCCGGTGAACGACTGGGCGTCGAAGCCCAGCGTCTTGATCGCCATCGCCAGCAGCGCCATGGAGATGCGCTCTCCGGCGGTCAGCAGCATGTCGAACTCACGGCCGGACGGAATAGGCGTCACCTGTTCCGCGAGTTCGATGAGCTCGTCCGTGGTGTCACCCATCGCGGAGACCACGACGACGACCTCATGGCCGGCCTTCCGGGTGTCCACGATTCGGCGGGCGACGCGCTTGATGCCTTCGGCATCAGCGACGGATGAGCCGCCGTACTTCTGCACGACAAGGCCCACGGGGGCTCCTCGACTTGGGGTGGTAGGTCGCCTCAGTCTAACGAGCAGGGATGTTCCGGCCGACGACTTCCACATGGTGAGATACGAATATCGAACTCTGATCACCGTGGACCGTCAGGTCTGCGGGCCCCGACCGCCCGCCCCGAAGAATCGCCGCCGACGCACCGCCGGCGCGTCCGGAATCTTCGCCTCCGCCGCACGGGGTGACGGATGCGTCACACTCCCCCGCCGCACACCGGCTGTTCGCGGCTACAGCCCGAGCTCGGCAGCCATCAGGTCGCCGGCCTGCTGCTCCAGCTGCTCGTCCGTCAACCCGTCGTCGTCGGTGTCCGCCCCGTCCGGCACCGCGCCCAGCGGCGAGTCCAGCCGGACGTGCGCGATCAGCGACTGCAGCGCCCGCAGCACCGCCGTGCAGGTCGAACCCCAGTTGGACAGGTACGAGAACTGCCACCACCACAGCGCCTCCGACACCCGGCCCTCGCGGTAGTGCGTCAGGCCGTGACTCAGCTCGCTGACCACCCCCGCCAGGTCGTCCGAGATCCGGAACGCGCTCGGCTTCTCCGGCGGGCCGTACGGGTCGAACACCTCGTGGTAGACGTCGATCGGCGCCAGCAGCTCGGCGAGCCGCTCGCGCAGCTCCACCCCGTCCGGCTCCGGGCCGGCGTCCGGCTCGAAGCGGTCCTCCGGCAGCACGTCCTCGATGGCGCCCAGCCGACCGCCCGCCAGCAGCAGCTGCGACACCTCCAGCAGCAGTAGCGAGATCGCACTGCCCGGCTCGTCGCCCTTGGCAACCTCGGTGACGGCCAGCACGAAGCTCTCCACCGAGTCCGCGATCTGCACCGCGAAGTCGTCCGGGGCCTCGGTCCGGCCCAGCACGCGGGCCGGGTCCGACGGGTGGGTTCGGTCAGCGGTGTCGGTTCGGTCAGACATCGAGCAGTCGTCTCCCTTCGAACGCCCGGCCGAGGGTGACCTCGTCGGCGTACTCCAAGTCCCCGCCGACGGGCAGACCGCTCGCCAGCCGGGTGACCTTGAGGCCCATCGGCTTGCACAGCCGGGCCAGGTAGGTCGCGGTCGCCTCCCCCTCCAGATTGGGGTCGGTGGCCAGGATCAGCTCGGTGACCGTGCCGTCCGCGAGCCTCGTCATCAGCTCACGGATCCGCAGGTCGTCCGGACCGACCCCCTCGATCGGGCTGATCGCCCCGCCCAGCACGTGGTAGCGGCCGCGGAACTCGCGCGTCCGCTCGATCGCCACCACGTCCTTGGACTCCTCCACCACGCAGATCACCGCGAGGTCGCGACGCGGATCCAGGCAGACCCGGCACTGCTCGGACTCCGCGACGTTGCCGCAGACCACGCAGAACCGCACCTTCTCCTTCACCTGCTGCAGCGCGAACGCCAGCCGCCGCACGTCCACCGGATCGGCCTGCAGGATGTGGAAGGCGATCCGCTGGGCGCTCTTCGGACCGACTCCGGGCAGCCTGCCCAGCTCGTCGATCAGGTCCTGAACCACGCCCTCGTACACCGCCACGCCTTCCTTCGACCGGGGTTCGCACTCCGGTGCCATCATCCAACGAATCGGGCGCCGGACACACCGCCCGACGCCCTACTGGCTCATAAATCACATAACTCACTGCCAGCGAGCGTTCAGCCACCACAGCCGTGGTGCGGGTGCCGGCGGCGCTGGACGCGTCCGTGCTGTGTACATCCGTGCTGTGTACGTCCGTGCTGGGCGCGACCGTGCTGGGCGCGACCGTGCGGTGAACGGCTCAGAACGGGAGACCGGGGATGCCGCCGCCGCCCAGGCCCTGGGCCAGCGGGCCCATCCGCTCCGCCTGGAGCTTCTGCGCCGCCGCGTTGGCGTCCCGCACCGCGGCCAGCACCAGGTCCGCCAGGGTCTCGGTGTCGTCCGGGTCGACCGCGGCCGGGGAGATCTTCACCGACGTCAGCTCGCCGGCGCCCGTCACCGTCACCTCCACCAGACCGCCGCCCGCGGTCCCGCGGACCTCGGTCTCGGCGAGCTCCTTCTGAGCCCGGCCGAGCTCCTCCTGCATCTTCTGTGCCTGCTTCAGCAACTGCTGCATGTTCGGCTGGCCACCAGGGAACACGGCTCTACTCCATCCATCCATCGGCACTCACACGGCCGACGCGAAGCACCGAAAGCACCCGCGCCGGCACCTGCCCCCGAGCCTACGCGGCCGACCCGTCGGCCCCACGTCAGTTCCGAAAGCCCGCTGCGGTTCCGGCAGGCCCGCTGCCTGCGGCGTCTCAGCCCGGACGGTGGTGGATCTCCTCCAGGACCGTCGCCCCCAGCTCGCGGACGATCAGATCCTGCGCGGAGAACACGTCCTCGTTCAGGTCCGGGTCGTCCTCCTCCGGGACGTCGTCCTCGGGCGCGACCGCGGGCGGCGCCTGCACCGGCGGGGCGGACGGCGCGGGCGGCGCCGCAGCGGGCGGCGGCGGGGGCGCGACCGGCTGCGGGGCCGGTGCCGCCGGGGCGGCCGGGGCCTGCTGGACGGGCGGCGCGGACGGTTGCGGAGCCGGCGCGGACGGCTGCGGGGGCCGCGGCGGGGCGCCCCAGCCGCCACCGGCCGGTGCGGCCGGCGGCGCGTACGAGGCGGCGGCGGACTGGCCGGACGGCGAGGAAGTGCCGCCCGACGGGTCGACGATGCACTCCACCCGCCAGTCCACGCCCAGCGCGTCCGTCAGCGCCTGCCGCAGCACCTCGTCGCTGTGGCTGCCGACGAAGCTGTCCCGGGCGCCCGCGTTCACGAACGACACCTGCAGGGTGCTGCCGTCGAAGCCCGCCACCTGGCCGTTCTGGCTGAGCAGGATCCAGGTGAACCGGCGGCGGTTCTTCACCGCCTCCAGGATCTGCGGCCACATCTGCCGGATCTGCGCGGCGCCCTGCTGCGCGGCTGCGGAGGGCGCGGCGGTGGCAGCCGGTTGCGCCGGTGCCGGCGCCGGGGCCTGCGGCTGTGCCGGCGGGGTCTGCTGGACCTGCTGGGCCTGCTGGACGACCGGCTGCGGGGCCGGGGCGGCCGGCGGCGGGGTCTGGTCCGCCGGGGGGAAGCTGCGCGGGATCGGCCAGGCGCCCGGGGCCGGGCCCGCCGGAGCGGCCGGGGCGGGAGCGGGCGGGGCGGCCGGGGCGGGCGCCTGCTGGACGACGGGGGCCGGGGCCTGCTGGACGACCGGCTGCGGCTGCACGGGCGGTGCCTCCACCGGTGCGGGCTGGAACGCCATCGGCGCGGCGAACCCGCCGGTGGCGGCCCGGCGCTCCAGCTTGTCCAGCCGGGCCTGCGTCGACAGCTCGTCGCCGTACGCGCCGGGCAGCATCACCCGGGCGCAGATCAGCTCCAGCTGCAGCCGGGGGGCGGCGTTGCCGCGCATCTCGGTCAAGCCGGTGTTGACCAGGTCCGCGGCGCGACTCAGTTCGGCCCGGCCGAAGCGGTCGGCCTGCGCCTGCATCACCGCGACCCGGTCGGCCGGGGCGTCGATCAGCCCCTTCTCCCCCGCGTCCGGCACGGTGGCCAGGATCACCAGGTCGCGCAGCCGCTCCAGCAGGTCCGTGACGAAGCGCCGCGGGTCGTGCCCGCCCTCGACCACCCGGTCGACCACCTGGAACACCGTCGCGCCGTCCTGCGCCGCGAACGCGTCCACCACTTCGTCCAGCAGCGAGGAGTCGGTGTACCCCAGCAGCGCGGTGGCCATCTGGTACGTCACACCGGCCTCGCCGGCACCCGCCAGCAGCTGGTCCATCACCGACATCGAGTCACGCACCGACCCGGCGCCGGCCCGCACCACCAGCGGGAACACCGAGTCCTCGACCTGGATGCCCTCGCGCCCGCACACCTGCGCCAGGTAGTCGCGCAGCGTGCCGGGGGGCACCAGCCGGAACGGGTAGTGGTGGGTACGGGACCGGATCGTCCCGATCACCTTCTCCGGCTCGGTGGTGGCGAAGATGAACTTCAGGTGCTCCGGCGGCTCCTCCACCACCTTCAGCAGCGCGTTGAAGCCGGCCGAGGTCACCATGTGCGCCTCGTCCAGGATGAAGATCTTGTAGCGGCTGTGCACCGGCGCGAAGAACGCCCGTTCCCGCAGCTCACGCGCGTCGTCTACACCACCGTGCGACGCCGCGTCGATCTCGATCACATCGATCGAGCCCGGCCCGCCGGTCGCCAGGTCGCGGCACGACTGGCACTCCCCGCACGGCTCCGGCGTCGGGCCCTGCTCACAGTTCAGGCAGCGGGCCAGGATGCGGGCACTGGTCGTCTTTCCACATCCACGCGGCCCGCTGAACAGGTACGCGTGGTTGACCCGGTTGTTGCGCAGGGCCTGCTGGAGCGGGACGGTCACGTGCTCCTGCCCGATGACCTCCGCGAAGGTCTCGGGGCGGTAGCGGCGGTACAGGGCTAGGGACACGCCACCGACGATATCGGGACCAACCGACAAACGTGGCTCCCCACCGCCACGGTGCCCGAAAACACAAGGACCCCTCGCGCACCCGCCAGAGCCCTCCTACCCTTGCTGCCTTCCGGCCCTGGGGGGGTTCAGAGAGATAACGCCACACGAGGGGCTGCCCCAAGAGTAGCGGATCCCGACCCCTGCTCCCCCCACCCACCCCAATCTCCGATCCGCAGGCCACCCCCGCCACCCACCTGCGAGAGCGTGGTCGCAACCACCCCTCAACATGTACTAAGCTCTCCCACGGAGGATTCGCCTAGAGGCCTAGGGCGCACGCTTGGAAAGCGTGTTGGGGGCAACCCCTCACGAGTTCGAATCTCGTATCCTCCGCCTGATCGAAGGCCCGGACCGCAACTGCGGCCCGGGCCTTCGTCGTTCTCCGCCTCGGCCATCGGTCGTGTCGCGTCCGCTCCGCTCGCGCACTGGTCTCGTGTTCGGAAGTACAGGACAGAACCACCAGAAGATGCCGCGCCAGAAACTGGCCGACACGACCATGGAGTCGTTCGTCGCACAGGCCCGCCGCTGCGTGGGACGGTACCGGGGCAGGCAGGCCGTCCTCACCCACCTGGGAGAGATGTCCGGCGTCGAATTCGACCCGGCGGACCACGTCCTGCACTTCGTCAACGGTTACGACGAAGACCTCATCTTCTGGAGAAGCCCAGGCGACGGACTCGCCACCCTGCTGCACAGTGCACTCGGCTGGGAACCGCATCTCGTCAGCCTGGCGTCCCTGATGCGCTCCGAGACGCCGCCTCCGGACTTCGTGGCAGACGACGAGACCGCAGCTCGCATATGGAACGACCACGACCTGTCGTCGGCCACATCGTCACCCGGTTCGAGGCCGAGCCGGATCTCCTCCAGCGCTCGATCTCGGCCATGCGCGGGGAAGGCGCCCTCGAGCCGGAATTCGTGGCGGAACTCGGGCCTCTTGAGGCCGATCCGCACATCGTCCGCCAGGTGACGAAGCTGAGCCGCCCGACCGTGGAAGACCTCGATCCGGAAGCATTCCGACTGGCGGTGCTCCACCTGATCCACCGCCTCTATATCGGCGGTCCATCGCTCCCCCTCGACGAGCAGGTTCGAATCATCTGGCGCATCCCGGACCCTGACAGCGCGGACGACGAGCACTACTGAATCCGGCGTCACCGCTGCACCGGCGGTTCGGCCCTCGTCGCACCCCTGGCCCGCTCGATAGATGTACGTTATTCTGTACGCCATGAAGACGATGAGTGCCACCGAGCTCCGCGGCAACCTTGCCGCCGCGCTGGACGCCGTCGAGAGCGACGCCGAAGAGCTCGTCATCACTCGCGCCGGCCACGAGCCGCTGGTCGTCGTCTCGCTGGCCGAGTACGCCTCGCTCCGCGAGACCGATTACCTCCTCCGGTCCCCGGCCAACGCCGAGCACCTTCGCCGCTCCCTGCAGGAGTACCGGGAAGGCCGTGCCGCGCCCCGCGAACTGATCGACCCCGAAGACCTCACCGAGCAGAGCGCGTGAAAGTCCAGTTCACCGAACGCGGCTGGGCCGACTACCTGTCCTGGCAGGCGGACGACCGACGGCTCCTCAAGCGCATCAACCTGCTGATCGACGACATCCGCCGCAACGGTAACGAGGGCATTGGCAAGCCCGAACCCCTGCGGCACGAGCTCGCCGGCGCCTGGTCCCGCAGAATCGACCAGGAACACCGCCTGGTCTACGTCCTGGACGAGCAGACCGACACCTTGTGCGTCATCGCGTGCCGCTACCACTACGGCAAGTAGAACGTGAGGTGCCGTGGTCTCATTTCTGGTCTCGTTCACCCTGGTCCAACCGCCGGGTTCAAGCACCGTCCAGCGGTTCGCTCCACTGCAGTTCAGGACGGCTGTGGACCCTGGTAGACGACACCGAGGAGAATTGGAAAGCGTGCTGGGGACAACCCCTCACGAGTTCGAATCTCGCATCCTCCGCCTGATCGAAGGCCCGGACCGCAACTGCGGTCCGGGCCTTCGTCGTTTTCCCGCCTCTGCTCCCCTCTCAATCGACCTCTTCGGGGTCTTCGTTGGACGCTTCGGCCGGGCTTCCCGGAGGGGCTGGCTGGTCTCATCGGTGATGACGCACCCCTTCTCCCTCCGCAGGTTGCGAGCGAGGGTGCCGCTCGCACTCCTGCTCGCCCTTGTGGTGATCGTGGACACGCTTCCCGCCGGGATGACCTACGTGGCCGGCTCGGCCGACCCCGAGCCCGCCGTCACCGCCAACGGGAGCGGGCAGCAGGTCCTCACCTGGACCCTGAACGGGGTGACCACCAACGAGCAGCACTCGCTGACCTACCAGGGCGTGATCACCGGCTCCGCCAAATCGGGCACCCGGTTGTCCAACTCCGCGACCGCCTCCGTCAACGGCCAGAGCGCCGGCCCGGTGTCCGCCGCGGTGATGGTGCCGGCCACCGGTCTGACGACGATCGGGAAGAGCCCGGATTCGGCGTTCATCCCGAACGTGAAGGGCGACGGCAAGGGCTCGGGCTCGTGGACGGTCACGCTGCGGTCGTACGACCCGGCGCCGCAGGCGTTCACGGACACGATCGACATCCTGCCGTACCAGGGGGACGGGCGCGGGACGTCGTACTCGGGCTCGTACAGGCTGGAGTCGGTGACGCCGGAGGCGGGCGCGAAGGTGTACTACACCACTGCCGCCACCGGATCGCTCTCCGACGACCCGGGCGATCCGACGAACGGCAAGGCCGGCGACGTCACGGGCAACAGCGTGGGGTGGACGGAGACGTTCACCCCGGGCGCGACGGCCGTGCGCGTGATCGGGCCCGTGCTGGCTCCGGGCGCACGCCAGCAGTTCAAGGTCGCCGTGGCCACGGACGGCGCGGTGGGCGGGGACACACTCGTCAACCGGGCCCAGGCCCGGGACGGACACACCGAACTGGTGATGCGCACGTCCGCGCCGATCACGGTGGCGAACTACTACTCGGCCTCCCTGAAGAAGTCCGTGCAGGGCAACGACGGCCAGTGGCACGACGCCAACGAGGCGGCGGACTACCCGGTCTTCCGGTACGGCGACACGGTGAAGTACCGGATCTCGGTCACCAACACCGGCCAGGGCACGCTGACCAACGTGCAGGTCTCGGACGACAGGTTCCCACAGCTCGGCGCGTTCACGGTCGCCTCGCTGGCCCCGGGAGCGAGCGAGTCGCACGAGTACAGCACGGTGCTGGACACCTCGGTGTCGGGCACATTCGTCAACACCGCCTCCGCGACGGCGGACACCCCGCCGGACTCGGGCATCCGGCCGACCATCCCGTCGGACCCGGCCGGGATCGAGGTCGCCAACTATGCGGTGACCAAGGTCGCCGACCCCGCCTCCGGCCGGAGCGTCGCCCCCGGCGACAAGGTCACCTACACGGTGAAGGTGAAGCAGCAGGGTTCGGCCCCCGCCCAGGCCTCGTTCTCGGACGACCTGGCAAAGGTGCTGGACGACGCCACCTACAACGACGACATCAGCGCCTCCATCGGTACCGCGGCCGTGACCGGCGGCGTGCTGACGTGGAACGGCACCGTCCCGGTCGGCGACGAGGCGACGATCACCTACTCGGTGACCGTCAAGGCCGGCGGAGACGCCCACCTCGTCAACACCGTCCTGTCACCCGGCTGCGCGATGGCCGATGACGGCAGCACCCCGGGCTGCACCACCCAGCACGCGGTGGGGTGGTACACCTTCAGCAAGGTCGCCGACCCGAAGTCGGGCTCCACCCTGCAGATCGGCGACAACGTCACCTACACCGTCACCGTGACCCAGCAGGGCACCGGGGAGGTCAAGGGCGCCACCATCACCGACGACCTGTCCGAGGTCCTCGACGACGCCGCCTACAACGGCGACGCCAGGGCCACCACTGGCACGGCCGAAGTGAAGGACGGCAAGCTCGTCTGGACCGGAGACCTCCCCGTCGGCGACACCGCCACCATCACGTACTCCGTGACCGTGAACGGCGGTGGCGACGGCCGGCTGCACAACGTCGTCGCCACCTCCGACGGCCGGCGCGGCACTTGCGAGACGGAGAAGGGCTGCGAGACCGACCACACGGTGTCCGCACAGGCCACGCCCCCGCCGTCCACCGACAACCCGGCTCCTGGTAGCCCCGACCCCGCCCCGAAACCGTCCGGTGTCCTTGCCTTCACCGGCACCACCGTGCTCACCGCGGCCGCCATCGGCGGCACGCTGCTGATCCTCGGCGGACTCGCCCTCGCCCTCAGCAGGCGCCAACGTCGCATCGGCTGAGGGCCCTGACCACCCGATCCGGCCGGTGACCGGCGCCCGCCGGATTCCACGGAGCCCATCTGTGGAGTCCGGCGGGCGCCGTATGTTCGCCGGCGTTGGCGGAGGGCTCCACTCAGGCACCGGCCGGGCCGGCCGGAGCCGACGGTGCGCGGTCTCGGTCCTGGTCTTGTTCACTCCCGTCCAGCCCGGTTCGGCCACCGCCCGATGGCGCGCTCCGCCGCAGGTCAGGGCGGGTGTGAACACCGGCGGACGGCGCTGAGGCGAATTGGAGAGCGTGTTGGGGTCCTCGGCCGGTCGATTCAGCCCACGCCGATCCCGTTGGTCTGGGAGAGGGGGAAGCAGCTGGGGGTCTGCGCGGTCAGTGAGATCTCCAGGCTTCCGACGGTGCTCGGGTGGAGCGCGCCCTCGGGAGCGATGTTGAGCAGCAGCAGGCTTTCGCCGGGCGGGATGGCGGCGGGGTGCAGGATCGCGATGCGGCCGTTGTCGGGAGCCAACGACATCACCGAATCCAGCCGGCTGCTGTCGGTGGCCACCGGGGTGTGGCAGGAGGCCGAGGGCGTCATGACCAGCGCGGGCACGCCCACCGAGCGCAGGGCGCTCTGGAGACCGGACCACTCGGTGCCGATCAGCTGGAAGGAAACGGTGCCGTCCTGGTTGGGGGTCACCGTGTAGGAGGCGGTGCTGAGCTGCACCGCGGCCGAGCCACCACCGGCCGCCGGGGAGGCGGTGGGGCCGGCCTGCGGCTTGGCTGCCACGCCGGTGGCGCCGGTGTGCGGCATCAGGACGACCGCCGTGGCCGCGGCGGCCAGGCCGAAGCCGGTCGCCACCAGCCTGCGGGTGTGGCGCGGCCGGGCCCGGACCGCGGTGTCTGTAGCGGACAGGTTCGCGGCACGGGTGGCGAGTTCGGCGCCGAGCTGCTGCTGGAAGTGCAGGGGCGTGGTCACGAGGCGGCCTCCAGAAGAGCGTTCACGGACGGGCTGGTGGTGCTGGTCTGCGGAGCAACCTTCTGCAGCGCCTTGCGGGCCCGGTGCAGCCGCACCCGGGCGGTGGCCGCGCTGATGCCCAGCACCTTGGCTGCCTCACGGACGGCCAGCCCGTCGACGGCCACCAGATCCAGCACCGCGCGCAGCGGCTCGGACAGGGCGGCGTGCTGAACAGCGAGGCCGCGAGCCTCGCGGGCCGCGTCGATGCGTCCCTCGATCGCGGACACGTCCTGATCGTCCAGCATCCGCTGACCGGCGATCCTGGCCACCGCGTTGAGCTCGCGGGCACTGCCGCGGAAGTGCGCGGCCAGGACGTTGCGGGAGATCCCGTACAGCCAGGCGACGGGCGCGCCGCGGCGGGCATCGTAACTGTCGGCCTGTTCCAGCGCCGCCAGGAAGATGTCGGCCGTCAGGTCGGCTGCGAGGTGCACGCTGTCGGTGCGCCGGGCGACGAAGCCGAGCACGGTGTCGAACTGCTGACGGTAGAACACGGCGAACGCCGCCGGGTCGCGCGAGGGTGGTGCTATCGGGTGCTCCGCTGACACGGATGACTCCTTGGGACGACGAGCACTGCCTTACACCTCTACTTGGCTCCGGCGTTCGAAGGCGTTACACGCGGCCCGTCCAGCTACTTGCCGCCGCAGCGTTCGGGAGAATGGGAAGGCGTGTTGGGGGCAACCCCTCATGAGTTCGAATCTCGCGCCGTCCGCCTTCGCCTGCCAGGGCGAACGAAAGGCCCCGGCCGATTCGCCGGCCCGGGCCTTCGTCGTTCATCCCCCGGCCCTACGGCATGAAGACGGTGAGTGCCAGCGAGCTCCGCAGCAACCTGGCCGCCGCGCTCGATGCCGTCGGGAGTGATGCCGAAGAGCTCGTCATCACGCGCGCCCGCCACGAGCCGCTGCTCGTCGTCCCGCCGGCCGAATACGCCTCGCTCCGCGAGACGGACTACCTGCTGCGCTCCCCGGCCCGGCCTCGGTCACCCCCGTCCGGCCGGGTGGGGGGCCGGGCAGAGGTGGGAGCGGATGTGGGGGCGGATGTGCGGATGTGGGGGCGGATGTGGGGGTGGGTCAGAGGTTGAACATGCCTCGGTACGGTTCGGCGATGCGCTCCTGCCGTGATCCGAAGTCGACCAGTACCGCGGTGTCGCCTTCGACGGCGATGACCCGGCCGAGGCCGTAGGCGTCGTGGGTGACGCGGTCGCCGAGGGCGAAGTGCTTGGGCGGCGCTTCGGCCTTGGGCTTGAAGGGGCTGGTGGGCAGGTGCCGGCGGACTGCTTCAGATTTTCTCATCCAGGCCAGTATGCGCCGCGGAACGCGGGAGCGGTCCTTTTGGACGGCCCGAATTCCGGATGTCCGAAATGCCGGGCGCGTCGAGCGGCACGCCACGGGGCGCGGGCTCGGCGGAGTGCCGCAGGTCGGCTGCCGCGGCGGCCGCCGCGCGCTCGGATCCGCCCCGACCGGCGGTGATCGTGGCGTGCCGGGTGGGACAGGCCCGCCGGCGCCGGGCGCAACTTCCGCTGGAACCGGGAGAGAAGCATCCCCCCGTTGCGGGCTTGAGGCTGCTACAGTCGAAGGAGTTGCAGTAGTGGTTCCCATGAACTTTGTGTGCGCCTGCTGATGTATCGCAGGCGCATTTCTGTTTTCCGGATATTCCGGGCGGGTTCTCATCGCGGTGACTCGGCGCCCGTATCGTGCGGGTTCCGAAAAGTCCCTTGAAGGAGATTTTTTACATGGCTAATGGCACCGTGAAGTGGTTCAACGCGGAAAAGGGCTTCGGCTTCATCGAGCAGGAGGGTGGCGGCCCGGACGTGTTCGCCCACTACTCGAACATCAACGCCAGCGGCTTCCGCGAGCTGCTCGAGGGCCAGAAGGTCGAGTTCGACGTCACGCAGGGCCAGAAGGGCCCGCAGGCCGAGAACATTCGCCCGCTGTAGTTCCCACTGCCACGGCAACCGCCTGGCAGCGAGGGGCCCGCGCCGCGCACATGGTGCCCGGTCGCGGGCCCCTCGGCTTTGCGACACCGCGCGCTCCGGGCTGTTCCGGCCCGAGTCGCCTCCGGTTCACCGGCCGCCTTCCCGCGCGAACGCACCGCGCCACGTCCGGATCGGCATCATGCCTCGGCGGTCCACGGCCCAGGGTTCTCCGCTCCCGCTTCCCGGTGAGCGCCGACCGTACGTCACCTGCCGCCCCCGAGAAGGGTCTCCCCGCATGAACCGTTCCAGCCGTCCGCCGCGCCGTCACGCCGGTTCCCGGTCCGCGTCGAGCGGCGCGGAACCCGCCTCCCGGCGGGAGTTCGCGGTGCCGGTGAGTACCGTGCCGGCCCTGCCCGCCGTCGGCTCCTTCGAGGAGCTGGACCTGCCGAGGGAACTGCTGACGATCCTGGCGCGGAGGGGCGTCACCACCCCTTTCCCGATCCAGGCCGCGACGCTGCCGAACTCGCTGGCCGGCCGTGACGTACTGGGACGGGGTCGCACCGGCTCCGGCAAGACGCTCGCGTTCGGTCTCGCCGTCCTCGCCCGTACCGCCGGGCAGCAGGCCGAGCCGCGGTGCCCGGTCGCGCTGGTCCTGGTCCCCACCCGTGAGCTCGCCCAGCAGGTCACCGAGGCGCTCACCCCGTACGCCCACGCGGCGCGGCTGCGCATGGCCACCGTGGTCGGTGGGGTACCGGTGCGCCGGCAGGCGCAGGTGCTGAACCGTGGTGCGGAGATCGTGGTGGCCACGCCGGGCCGGTTGGGGGATCTGATCGAGCGCAGGCTCTGCCGGCTGGACCGGGTCGCCGTCACCGTCCTCGACGAGGCCGACCAGATGACCGACATGGGCTTCCTGCCCGAGGTCACCGCGCTCCTCGAACAGGTCGCCGAGGGCGGGCAGACGATGCTGTTCTCCGCCACCCTGGACCGCAATGTCGACAGCCTGGTGCGGCGCTTCCTGAAGGACCCGGTCACGCACTCGGTGGATCCGTCCGCGGGAGCGGTCAGCACGATGGAGCACCACGTGCTGCACGTGCAGCACACCGACAAGAACGCCACGATCGCCCACATCGCCTCCCGCGACGGCAGGGTGATCATGTTCATCGACACCAAGAGCGACGCGGACCGCCTGGTCGAGACCCTGCTGGCGAAGGGTGTGAAGGCCGCGGCCCTGCACGGCGGCAAGTCCCAACCGCAGCGCACCCGCACCCTGGAGCAGTTCCGCACCGGTCAGGTGGCCGCGCTCGTCGCGACCGACGTCGCCGCCCGGGGCATCCACATCGACGGCCTCGACCTGGTCGTCAATCTGGACCCGCCCGCGGACCACAAGGACTATCTGCACCGCGGCGGACGTACCGCCCGGGCCGGCGAGTCCGGCACCGTCGTCACCCTGGTTCTCCCCAACCAGCGCCGCAGGGCGGCCCGGATGATGGCCACGGCCGGTATCACCCCCGTCACCACCGACGTCCGGGCCGGCGGCGAGGAGCTCACCCGGATCACCGGTGCCCGCGTCCCCACCGGCGTGCCCGTCACGATCCCCGACCCCGTCGTCGAGCGGCCCCGCCACAACCGGCCCACCGGCCGGAACCGCTACGGCCGCCCCGCCGCCACCGCCCGCACCCGGGCGAACTCCGACGGCTCGGGCGGTACCGCGTCCCGGCGCCACGGTCGGTAGCCGCGAACGACCGCACCCGCCACCACCGGGAACCGCCGCACCGCGGTCCCGGTCCTGGTTCCGGTTCCGGTCCCGGTTCCGTTCACGCCGACGAACGGGGGCGCGGAGTTCGCTGCGGAGCGGGCGCGGCCGGGGCCAGGGTCGTGAGGAGGCGGAGGGCGTCTGCGGTGGGGGTGTTGGGGGCGGCGGAGAGGATGAGGAGTTCGAGGCCGGATTCGTCGGGGAGGGCGAAGTTCTCCTGGTGGAGTTCGAGGGGACCGACCAGGGGGTGGTGGTAGGCCTTGCGTCCGTGGGTGCGGGCGCGGACGTCGGCGCGGGCCCAGAGGCGGCGGAAGCGGTCGCTGCCCATGGCGAGTTCACCGATGAGGGAGGCCAGGCGGGGGTCGCCGGGGTATTGGCCGGCGGCGAGGCGGAGGTGCCCGACGACGTCGAGGGTGCAGTTCTCCCAGTCCGCGTAGAGGCCGCGTGCGGCTTCGTCGAGGAAGATGTGGCGGGCGGTGTTCAGGCCCGGTGCGGGGTGGCCGAGGAGGAGTTCGGCGAGGCGGTTGGTGGCGAGGACGTCCAGCCGGTGGTTGATGATCAGCGCGGGTGCGTCGGGGACCAGGTCGAGGACGCGGAGCAGTTCGGGGCGGATCCGGGTGGCGGGGGTCCTGGTGGTCCGGCGGCGTTGGCAGGCGAGGCGGTGGAGGTGTTCGCGTTCGGTCGCGTCGAGGTCGAGGACGCGGGCGAGCGCGTCGAGCACCTGCTCGGAGGGCTGGGTGGCACGGCCCTGTTCGAGGCGCACGTAGTAGTCGACGCTGACGCCGGACAGGTGGGCGACCTCTTCGCGGCGGAGTCCTTCGACCCGGCGGCGGTTGTCGACGGGGATGCCGGCGGTGGCCGGGTCGACCCGGGAGCGCCGGGTCCGCAGGAAGCCCGCGAGATCGTCCATGGTGCCGAGTATGGCTGCGGGTGGGGGTGTTGAGGGTGGCCCTGGCAGTACCAGGAAGTCCGGTCCGACGGACAGGGAGCCCCTGAACGCCGGACGGCGCGGCGGCCAGGATCGGAGGCAGTCGATCCGAGGGAGTTCTGCTGTGAAGACGCTGATCGTTCATGCCCATCCGGAGCCGAAGTCGCTGAACGGTTCGCTGAAGGACCTCGCGGTGTCCACGTTGGAGGGCGCCGGGCACGAGGTGCGGGTGAGCGACCTGTACGCGATGAACTGGAAGGCGGTGGTGGACGCCGCGGACTACGGCCCGGCGGCATCGAGTCCGTTGAAGGTCGCGGCGGATTCGGGGCGGGCGTTCGAGACGGGGGAGCTCTCGCCGGATGTCCGGGCCGAGCAGGAGAAGCTGCTGTGGGCGGACACGATCGTCTTCCAGTTCCCGCTGTGGTGGTACTCGATGCCGGCCATCCTCAAGGGCTGGGTGGACCGGGTGTTCACCTACCGATTCGCGTACGGGGTCGGCGAGCACAGCGCCACCAAGTACGGCGAGCGGTACGGCGAAGGCACCCTCGCGGGCCGGCGGGCCCTGCTGTCGGTGACGGTCGGCGGCCCGGAGTCGCACTATGCGGCGCGTGGGATCAACGGCCCGATCGACGATCTGCTGTTCCCGTTCCAGCACGGCGTCCTCTACTACCCGGGCGTGGAGGTGCTGCCGCCGTTCGTGCTGTACGGCGCCGACCGGATGCCCGACGAGGACTTCCCGGCCGTCGCCGAGGCGTGGAAGCAGCGCCTGCTCACGCTGGAGTCGACCGAGCCGATCGCGTTCCGCCGACAGAACTTCGGCGACTACGAGATCCCGTCATTGCGCCTGAAGGAGGGGTTGGAGCCCGCGGGCCGCACGGGGTTCGGCCTGCACGTACGCGGCTGAGCGGGGGCGGCGGCCCGGGGAGCGTCTTGATCTCAAGCGGGCTTGAAGTTCTAGCCTCGGTGGTGCGCGGCCGGGTCGGCCGCGACAGGCAGCGCGACCCGGGGAGTCACGGCCATGGGCATCAGCACGGAGGCGTTCGCCGCTCTGGAGCGGCAGGTTCGGGTTCTGGCCGATCGGGCCGAGATCACCGGGCTCATCGACGGCTATCTGATCAGTCTCGACACGGTGCCCCGGAACGGCGGCCGGTTCGACGACGCGTGGGCGCGGCGGTACTTCACGTCCGATGTGCGGATCAGCACACCGGTCGGGGAGCACCGGGGGATCGCGGGGCTGGCCGAGGCCGAGCAGGTGACGCTCGGAAAGTTCGAGCGGACTCAGCATGTGGGGGCCAACTACATGATCGAGCTGGACGGGGACCGGGCCGCGGTCCGGTGGAACGCGATCATGACGCACGTCCATCTCGCCGCGACCCAGCAGGCGCGCGGCGAGGAACCCGGCGGCCACTTCGACGTCGGCGGCACGTTCACCGGCGAGGCGGTGCGGACCTCGGAGGGCTGGCGACTGCGCCGTCTTGAGGTGCAGGCGGTGTGGACGACCGGGCGGGGGCCGCTCGCCCTGACGCCGAAGGCCGAGGCGACGCTCCGCGACCTTGCCGGCGGCGCGTAGCGGCCACCCGGCGAAAGCCGGCCGAGCGGCACGAGCCCGATCGGCGGCGCGAGCGCAGTCGGCGGCGCGAACCCGCGCGGCGGCGCGAGCGCAGTCGGCGGCGCGAACCCGCTCGGCGGCACGAGCCCGGTCGAAAGCGCGAAGCCGGTCGGACGCGCGAACCCGCTCGGCGACGCGAACCCGGTCGGCGGCATGAACCCGGTCAGCGGCACGAGCCCGCTCGGCAGCACGAGCCCGCTCAGCGGCACGAGCGCAGTCGGCGGCACGAGCCCGGTCAGCGGCACGAGCGCAGTCGGTGGCGCGAGCCAGGTCAGCGGCTGCGGTAGCGCCCCGGCGTGGTGCCGAACTCCCGTAGGAACGCGTGGGAGAGGGCGTACGGCGTGCCGTAGCCGACCTGGCGGGCGATGGCGGCGAGCGGGTCGGGGGTGTCCCGGAGTCGGGCGGCGGCCAGGGTGAGGCGCCACCAGGTGAGGTAGGCCATCGGCGGGCGGCCGACCAGGGTGGTGAAACGGCGGGCCAGGGTGGCGCGGGAGACGCCGACCTCGGCGGCCAGCCGGTCGTTGGTCCACGGGGCGGCCGGGTCGGTGTGCAGGGCGCGGACCGCGGCCGCCGCCACGGGGTCCTCCAGGACCGCCGGCCAGGTGCCCGCCGCGGCCTCGGCGAGCCGGGCGCGGACCATGTAGACGAGCAGCAGGTCGAGCAGGCTCGGGACGGCGATGCCGGAGCCGGGGCGGCGGCCGGTCAGCTCGCGTCCCAACAGGTCGATGGCGGCGCGCAGTTCGGGGTGCTGGCCGACCCGATTGGGCAGGTGTACGACGTCCGGCAGTTCGGCGAGCAGCGGGTGCGCCCGGCTGTGGTCGAGGCGGTACTTGCCGCAGAGCAGCTCGACCTCGCCGGGCCCCGGCGTCCCTGCCCGTGCCGGTGTCCGCGGCTGCGGCCGGGCCAGCTCCGTCTCGGTGAACTGCTCGAACGGGACGGCGTGTTGGGCCGCGTCCGGGTCGGCCTCGGCGTCCGCGAGGATGTGGCCGGCGCCGTGCGGCAGCAGCGCCGCGTCGCCGGCGGCGAGCGTCAGTGCGGTGCCGTCCGTTTCGATCAGTCGGCAGCCGCCTTCCAGGACGACGTGGAATCCGGCGCCGTCGTAGGGGGCGAAGCGGGCGCACCAACTCCCGTCGACCCGGATGCGGTTGGAGGAGGGGCGTCCGGTCCGGACGGCCGAGATCGCGTCGCTGACCACGTCCATGGCGGGAGTGTATCGATGCGCTCGGAGATGAGCTGATTGCGTATGCGAATGAGGTGTTGGGGCATTGAGAGGATCAAGGCCTTCCTCGTAGCGTCGAGCGCATGAACACCGACCGCACGAACGCCGACCGTACGAACGCCGACCGCACGGACGCCGACCGCACGCGGAGCGTCATGCTCGGAGATGTCGAGGTCCTCCGGGCCGTCGAGTGGCAGGGCCCGTTCCTGCCGGGCCATCAGTTGGTCCCGGGGGGCGGGGCCGAGCTGTGGGAGGGGAACGCCGACTGGCTCGCGCCGCACCACTGGCAGCCGGAGAGCGGCCTGACGGTGCTCGTGCTGCAGACCTGGGTGATCCGCAGCGCGGGCCGAACTGTCCTGGTGGACACCGGAGTCGGCAATGGGCGGGAGCGGCCCGAGTCGCCGGCGTTCCATCACCGGCAGGGCGACTTCCTCGGCCCGCTGGCCGCGGTCGGCGTCCGCCCGGAGGAGGTGGACGTCGTGATCAACACGCATCTCCATGCCGACCATGTCGGCTGGAACACCATGGAGGTCGACGGGGAGTGGGTGCCGACCTTCCCGAACGCGCAGTACCTGCTGCCGGCCGCGGACGACTTCCACTTCGGTCCCGGGAGCGGGTACCGCGGCGGGCCGGAGGGGCGGCTGATCCACCAGGACAGCATCGCCCCGGTCGACCGGAGCGGGCAGTTGGTGCGGTGGGAGGGCACGCACCGGATCGACGAGCACCTGGTGCTGGAGTCCGCGCCCGGCCACACGCCGGGTTCCTCCGTGTTGCGGGTGGAGTCCGGGGGCGATCGGGCCGTGTTCGTCGGCGACCTGTTGCACAGCCCGGTGCAGGTGCTCGCGCCGTCGTGCAGCAGTTGCTTCTGCGCGGACCCTGCGCAGGCGGCGACGAGCCGTCGGCGGATCCTCGAACGGGCGGCGGACCGGCACGAGTTGGTGGTGCCCTCGCACTTCGCCGGGGCCGGTGCGCTGGAGGTCCGGCGGGAGCCGGGCGGCGGGTTCGGCATCGAGCGGTGGGCGGCCGCGTTCGCCTGACCGCCTCGCGCCCGGGGGTGGAGAAATCTCTACTCCGCAGACGCCAGGGAATGCCAGTGTGCCGGTCGGCCGCCGTTCCTAGCGTTGGTCAGGTGTTCGCGCGAGGTGCGTGACCTGGCGGGTGGAGGGGTGCGGTGCAGGTGCAGGGGGACGGGCAGCACGCTGTTCGGCTGGAAGCGGTGGGGAAGGTCTACGGCCGGGGCGACGGGGAGGTGGTGGCGCTCCGCGGTCTGAGTCTGGCGTTCGGGGCGGGGAGTTTCACGGCGGTGATGGGGCCGTCGGGGTCGGGGAAGAGCACGTTCCTGCACTGCGCCGCGGGCCTGGTGAAGCCGAGTTCGGGGCGGGTGCTGGTCGGGGGGAGCGACCTCGCGGGGCTGGACGAGGTGCGTTTGACGAAGCTGCGGCGGGACCGGATCGGGTTCGTGTTCCAGTCGTTCAATCTGCTTCCGGCGCTGACGGTGCTGCAGAACATCGAGTTGCCGCTCCGGTTGGCGGGCCGGCGGCCGAACCGCAGGCAGCTGCTGGCGGTGGCCGAGCGGGTCGGGCTGTCGGGGCGGCTCGACCATCTGCCGGGACAGCTCTCGGGCGGGCAGCAGCAGCGGGTGGCGGTCGCGCGGACGCTGGTGACCGGGCCGGCGGTGGTGTTCGCGGACGAGCCGACGGGGGCGCTGGACACCCGGACGGCGGCGGCGGTGCTCGGGCTGCTGCGCGAGTCGGTGGATGTCGGCGGGCAGACCCTGGTGATGGTCACCCACGACCCGGTGGCCGCCTCGTACGCGGACCGGGTGGTGTTCCTCGCGGACGGCCGGTTCGCCGGCGAGCTGCACCGGCCGTCCGCCGGGGCGGTGGCGGCGCGGATGACCCGGCTCGGGGCGTGGGACGACGAGGACGCGGCGCTGTCGGGGGGTGCCCGGTGATGTGGGTGCTGGCGCTGCGCACGTTGAAGTTCCGCAAGGGCGGGTTCGTCGCGGCCTTCGTGGCGATGTTCCTGGGCGCCGCGATCGTGATGGCGTGCGGCGGCCTGCTGGAGACCGGCGTCCGGATGGCGGCCCCGCCGCACCGCCTGGCGGGGGTGCCGATCGTGGTGACCGGTCCGCTGACGTACGGCTCGGAGGCGCTCAGCGAGCGTCGGCGCATCGGTCCGGACGTGGTCGAGGCGGTGAGGGCCGTCCCGGGTGTCGGCGACGTGATCGCCGACCTGTCCGTCCCGGCGGCGCTGACCGGCCCGGACGGGAGCGTGAACTCGGCGACGGAGGGCCACAATTGGGCCGCTGCCGCGCTGACCCCGTACGCGCTGACCGCGGGTGCGGCGCCGGGCGGCGGGCAGGTGGTGCTGGACGCCCGGCTGGCGGCCGGGGCGCGGGTCGGGGTCGGCGCCGAGGTGCGGGTGGTGGTGCGGGGCGTGACCCGGACGTTCACGGTCTCGGGCCTGGCCCGGCCCGACACTGCGGCGACGGTCCGGCCGGGCCTGTTCTTCGCCGACGCCGAGGCGCCGCAACTGGCCGGTTCCGACGGGGCGTTCGACTCGCTCGGGGTTCGGCCGTCGACGCCCGCCGAAGGCCTGGCGGACGCGGTGCGGGAGGCGGTCGACGGCCGGGCAACGGTGCTCACGGGTGAGCGGCGCGGGCTGGCCGAGCTGCCGGGGGCGCTGGCGGGCGGCGAGACGGTGACCGTTCTGGCGGCGGTCTTCGGCAGTTGGGCGGTGCTGATCGTGATGTTCGGGGTGGCGTCCACGCTCGGGCTGTCGCTCCAGCAGCGGGCCCGCGAGATGGCGCTGCTGCGGGCGGTCGGCGCCACTTCCCGGCAGCTGCGACGGATGGTCGTCGGCGAGACCGCGGTGCTGGCGGTGCTGGCCACCGTGCCGGCCGTCGGCCTCGGGCTGGTGGTCGGCCGGCTGCTGTTCGGGCAGTTGGCCCGCCACGGCGTGGTGTCCGAGGGGATCGCCTTCCGGCAGGGCTGGATCCCGGTCTCGGTCGGCGCGTTCGCGGCGGTCGCGGCCGCCGTCGGCGCGGCGCTGTTCGCGGGTCGCCGGGCGGCGCGGACCGAGCCGGTCGCGGCGCTGGCGCAGAGCGCGGTGCAGACCCGTTGGCTGACCACGGCCCGGCTGCTGCTGGCGCTGTTCTTCCTGGTCAGCGGTGTGACGCTGGCGGTGGTGACGGCGACGGCGATGGCCGACGGCCCGACCTTGGCGAGTACGGCGGGGCCGGCCTCGGTGCTGTTCGCGATCGGTCTGGCGCTGCTCGCCCCGGGCCTCACCCGGGCGCTGGTGCGCGCGGTCGGCCGGCCCGTCCGGGCGCTGTCCAGGCTGTCCGGGTACCTGGCGGTGCGCAACGCGACCACCCAGCATGTCCGGACGGCGGGCGCGGTGGCGCCGATCGTGCTGCTGGTCGGGATCGCCACCGGCACCCTGTACATGCAGTCCACCGAGGACGCGGTCTCCGCCCGCAGCCGGGCGGACAGCGTGCCGGCGGACTTCGCGCTGGACTCCTCGACGGGCGGCTTCGCACCGGGCGTGCTCGACGCGGTGCGGGCGCTGCCGGGGGTGGCCGGGGCGTCCGAACTGGTCGGCTCCAGCGGCTTCGTGGACGGCGCGGACGGGAGTGTGGAGCTGCGCGGCGTCTCGGCCGACGGCGTCCGGCAGACCCTCGCGCCGGCCGGGCTGCGCGGGTCGATCGGCGAGCTGCGGGGCAACGCGGTGGCCCTGTCGGAACGGCAGGCGGCGAGTTTCGGCGTGCGGATCGGGGACACCCTGCGGATGCGCTTCGGCGACGGCGTCGCGGCCGGGCCGAAGGTGGTGGCGACGTACGTCGGGAGTCCGCAGGAGGAGTACCTGCTGCTGCCCGCCGACGTGCTGGCCCCGCACACCACCGTCGGCCTGCCGACCCGGATCCTCATCCGCGCGGACGCCGGTGCGGACCTCGCCGGGCTGCGCTCCCGGCTGGCCGGGTCGGCGCCCGGTGCGGTGGTCGTCGGGCATCCGGCGTCGGCCGGTGCGGACGGGCAGATCCAGCAGATCCTGGTGTCGTCGAACTACACCGTCGTCGCGATGATCGTCGGCTATGCGGCGATCACCGTGGTCAACTCCCTGGTGGCGGTGACCCGCAGGCGGCAGGGCGAGTTCGGCCTCCAGCGGCTGACCGGCGCCACCAGGGCGCAGGTGCTGGGGATGCTGGGCGTCGAGGGCGTGCTGGTCTCGGCGGTCGCGACGGTGCTGGGCACGGTCGCGGCGGCGACCACGATCGTCCCGTACAGCCTGGTGAAGGCCCATTCGGTGCTGCCGCAGGGCCCGGTCGGTCTCTACCCGGCGATCGTCGGCGGCGCGCTCGTCCTGGTCCTCGGCGCGACGCTGGTGCCGTCCTGGCGGGGCATGCGGACGCCGCCGGTCGAAACGGCGAGGTCGGACGGTTGACCAACTCTGCCTCACATGGCCGTTCTTGACGGCGTGACACTTCCGCGAAAGACCCGCTAGCCTGGCCGGGAGGTGCGTCCTGTACGTACTGTCGCCGGACGGGCTCGCGGGGCCGCTGCTGCCAGGGATGGACGATCGCTCAGGTGCTTCGCTTGCCGCTCCCGCTCCGGTCCGCCCAGCTCCGGCGGGCCGGCTCCGACCTGCTGGTCGGGGTGCTGATCGCGCTGGGCGCGATGCTCTCGATCTGCCTGTTCCTGGTCACCGCCTACTTCGTGGTCCTGTTCGTGATCGGCATCGGCGCGCTGATGCTGCCGATCGTGACCGGGTGGGTCCGCCGGCTGTGCAACGCCAACCGGCGGGCGGCGGCCCGGGTGGGCGTGCCGGTCGAGGTGCCGTACCGGCCGGCGCCGCAGGAGTTCGAGCGGGACATCGTCGGCTGGATCCGCCGCTGCAAGTGGATCCTGACCGACCCGGCCAGCTGGCGGGACCTGCTCTGGCTGCTGCTCAACTCGGTGGTCGGGATGATCGGGTTCCTGCCCGCGGCGGTGCTCTACTACGTCCTGGAGGGGCTGGCACTGGCCCTCGGCCTGTGGCGGCCGGTGCTGCGGGCGCAGGGCACCGGCCGCTGGTACTTCTTCCTCCCGGTCGACAGTCAACTCACCGCGCTGCTGGCCGCGTTGGCGGCGGGCGCGCTGTTCGTCGGCTGGGCCCGGTACAGCCGGGTGTTCCTCACCGTGCACGCGCACTTCACCCGGCTGCTGCTCGGCCCCACCGAGCGGTCCCGGCTGGTCCTGCGGGTGCGGCACCTGGCCGAGACCCGCACCGGGGCGCTGGACGCGGCCGCCGCCGAGCTGCGCCGGATCGAGCGCGACCTGCACGACGGCGCGCAGGCCCGGATGGTCGGCCTCGGCATGACCCTGGGGGCGCTCGAACGCCACCTCGACAGCGACCCGGAGGAGGCCCGCCGGCTGCTGCGCGACGCCCGCAGCTCGTCCGTCACGGCGCTGCGCGAGCTGCGCGACCTGGTGCGCGGCATCCACCCGCCGGTGCTCGCCGAGCGCGGACTGGCGGACGCGCTGCGCGCCCTCGGCCTGGCCAGCCCGCTGCGGGTGGAGGTGACGGTGGACCTGCCGGGCGCGCTGCCGCCGCCGCTGGAGTCCGCGCTGTACTTCGCGGTGTCGGAGCTGCTGACCAATGCGCTCAAGTACTCCGGGGCCGAGCACGTCGAGGTGGTCGCCCGGCACGACGGCGCCGTGCTGCACGCCCGGGTGGTCGACGACGGCCGCGGCGGCGCCGACCCCGCCCGGGGCACCGGCCTGCACGGCATCCGCCGCCGGCTGGCCACCTTCGACGGAACCGTCGACATCACCAGCCCGCCGGGCGGTCCGACCGCCATCACGATGGAGATACCGTGCGCGTTGTCCTCGCCGAAGACCTCTTCCTGCTGAGGCAGGGGCTGATCCAACTCCTGGACGCCTACGGCTTCGAGACCGTCGCGGCCGTCGACAACGGCCCCGACCTGCTGGCCGCCGCCGCCGAGCACCGCCCCGACGTCCTGCTGGTCGACGTCCGGCTGCCGCCGACCTTCACCACCGAGGGCCTGCGGGCCGCGCTCCAGGCCAGGCGGGAGATCCCCGGTCTGCCGATCCTGGTGCTCTCCCAGCACGTCGAGCAGATGTACGCCCGCGAGCTGCTCGCCGACGGCACCGGCGGCATCGGCTACCTGCTCAAGGACAGCGTCTTCGACAACGAGCAGTTCATCGACGCGATCCGCCGGGTCGCCGCCGGCGGCACCGCGATGGACCCGGCCGTGGTCTCCCAGCTGATGGTCAGCCACTCCCGCGACCGGCCGCTCGGCACGCTGAGCGCCCGGGAGCGGGAGGTGCTGGAGCTGATGGCCGAGGGCTGCTCCAACACGGCCATCGCGCAGCGGCTGTTCGTCACCGAGGGCGCGGCGGCCAAGCACATCTCGAACATCTTCGTGAAGCTCCACCTGCCCCCGGACAGCGACAGCAACCGCCGCGTCCTGGCGGTGCTGGCCTACCTCAACGCCTGACCGCGGGCGCCTCCCCCGTGCGGTCGGTGACCGCGCGGCGGAGGACGGCGGCAGCCTGGACGGAGCCGACCGGGGCACCGCCCTCGGCGGGCGCGAGGCGAACGTCGCGAGTCCCGAGCAGCCGGCGGTTCGCCGGGTCGAGGACGAGCTGGGCAGCGCGGCCAGGTGGCGGCGGTTCGGGGCGTGCAGGCCGGGCGGCAGGTTCGCGGCTTCACGGGTCGACGGCGCGGGGCGCGCCCGAGGGGCGTGCGGGTGCGGCTCCGAGTCGGCGTCAGTTCCGCGCCGTCCAGGCGGGCGTCCAGGTGCCGGGGGCGTCGTGGGCGGCCTTGGTGGCGGCCAGGTGTGCGCGCAGGGCGGTCAGCCCGGGGTGCGGGTTGTCGCGCTGCCAGAGCAGGGAGTGCGGGTAGACCGGGGTCGGGTCGGTGAGCGGGATCCGGCGCAGGCCGTGGCTCGCGGGCCAGACCAGGCGGGTGCCGTCGCTCATGAAGGTGGCCAGCGCCGGGGTGTCGGCGACGGTGTCGAGCAGGGCGTCGGAGCCGAAGTTGGGGCCGGTGGCCTCGATGGTGAGGCCGAACTCGGCAGCCAGGTCGTCGTAGTAGGCCGCCCACTCTGAGCCGGGGAGGATGCCGGGCATCCAGATCCGGTGGCCGACCAGTTGACGCGGCGTCACCGTGGGGGCGTCGGCCAGCGCGTGGGCGGGGCCGGTGAGCAGCTGGAGCTGCTCGTCGACCACCCGGGCGGAGGCCAGGTCGTCGGGCAGCGGCCGGCCGGGGGCGGTGACGGCGCGGAAGGTGGCGTCGATGGCGCCGGCCCGGACGGCGCGGACGGCCTCGTCGATGTCCAGCAGCTTCACCACGTCGAGTTCGATCCCGGGGTGGGTGCGGTGGAAGTCGCGCAGCAGCCCGGAGGCCGCGCCGCGCAGGTTGATCACGTCCACCCGCAGCGGGCGGCGGGCGGCGTGCACGGAGGCGACGGCGCGTTCGGCGACCCGCAGCAGTTCGCGGGCGTGCGACAGGAACGCCTGGCCGTCGATGGTGGTCTCGGCGCCGCGCGGGGTGCGGGTGAACAGCCGGACCCCGAGGTCGCGCTCAAGGGCGGCGATGCGCTTGGAGACCGCCTGCTGGGTGATCCCCAGGTCGGTGGCGGCCTTCTGGAACTGGCCCGACTCGGCGACGGCGAGGTAGGTGCGTACGGCTTCGAGGTCCACGCCGCCACCTTAATGAACAACCGATGGTTGTGTCGGAACCCCTCCTCGGTTGTTTGACCTGTGGTTATCCGTCCCGATTGGCTCTCCCTGGTCAACGTGGCTTTGTACGGTGCAGGGGGCGGAGTGGGCAGGCGGCCATTGGGGCGGCAGTTCGGGTGGCTCTGGGCGGCCTACGCGGTGAGCGCGTACGGGTCGGGCCTGGGGTTCGGGGCGCTGCCGCTGATCGCGGTGCTGGTGCTGCACGCCGGCCCGGCCGAGGTGTCGGCGCTGTCGGCGGTCGGCCCGGCGGTGGGGGCGCTGCTCGCGGTGCCGCTCGCGCCGTGGGTGGAGTTCCGGCGCAAGCGGCCGGTGATGATCGCGGCCGACCTGGCGCGGTTCGCCGCCATGGCGTCCGTCCCGGCGGCGTACGCCTGCGGGGTGCTCGGCTTCGTCCAGCTGCTCGCCGTGTCGGTGGTGGTCGCCACGGCGAAAATCGCGTTCGGCGCGGCCGCTGGCGCGTACCTGAAGGCGCTGGTCCGGCCGGACGACCTGCTGATCGCCAACTCCCGCTTCGAGTCGACCAACTGGAGCTCGATCGCGATCGGACCACCGCTCGGCGGGGCCGCGATCGGCGCATTCGGCCCGGTCACCACGGTGCTGGCGGACGCATGCAGCTACCTGCTCTCGGCACTCGGGCTGGCGGCGATCCGCGGCCGGGAGGAGGCGCCGCCGCGACGCGACACCGGCGCGGCCGGATCGCTGCTGGACGGCTGGAAGCACCTGTTCGGCGACCCCGGGCTGCGCCCGCTGTACCTCAACAACCTGCTGGTGTCCGGCCTCATCATGGCCACCGAGCCGGTGCTGGCCGTCCTGCTGCTGCGCCAACTCCACTTCCCCGCCTGGCAGTACGGCCTGGCCTTCGCCGCCCCGTGCCTCGGCGGGCTGATCGGCTCCCGGCTGGCCCGGCGGGTGGTGGCGCGGTACGGCCGGATGCGGGTGTTCCGGACGGTCGGCACGCTGCGCGCGATCTGGCTGATCGGGCTGGTCTTCGTCCGGCCCGGCGTGATCGGCCTGATCACGGTGATCGCCGTCGAGCTGGCGATCATCGTCCACATGAGCCTGTTCACGCCGGTGCTCGCCACCTACCGGCTGGAACGCACCCCGCAGCACCTGGTCGCCCGCACCCTGACCGCCTGGTCGATCGGCCAGCAGGCGACCATCGCCGCCCTCACCGCGCTCGGCGGCCTGCTCGCCGACCTGACCGGCCCACGCACCACCCTCGCCGTCGCCGGACTGCTCGCCCTGGGCACCCCGCTGCTGCTCCCCCGCCGCGAGCCGGCCACGCCGCACCCGCCCGCGCTGCTCGACAGCCCGGCCTGACGCACGCTTCGCACCCACCGCACCCGCCGCATCTGACCATCGGAAACGAGGACACCACCATGCGGAACACCGCGCTGCTCCTGCTGGACTGTCAGCCGACCGTCCTGTCCGCCCTGCCCGACGCGGGGCCGCTGCTCGACCGCCTGGCCCGGGCCGCCACCGCCGTCCGCGCACGGGGCGGCACGGTGGCCCACGTCCGCACCGCGTTCACCGAGGACGACTGGGCGGCCGTCCCCGTCGGCAACACCGTGTTCGCCGCGGTGGCCCGACACCGCGCCCTGCCCGACGCGGACCCGGCCACCGCGTTCCACCCACGACTCGCGCCGCACGAAACCGACCTGGTCGTCCGCAAGACCCGCTTCTCCGCGCTGTCCGGCACCGACCTCGACCGGCAGCTGCGCGCCCGCGGCATCGACACCCTGATCGTCGCCGGCCTCAGCACCGGCGGCGCCGTCCTGTCCACCGCCCTGGCCGCGGCCGACCTCGACTACCGCCTCCGCATCCTGTCCGACGGCACCGCCGACCCCGACCCGGAGCTCCACACGCTCGTCCTCCACCAGCTGCTGCCGTCCCGCGCGGAACCGGTCACCCTCGCCGAACTACTGGCGGCCTGAGAAGCCATCGCACGACACCGCCCGGGACGGCAAGCCGGGCGAACACAGCGAGGAACGCCGTTACGGAGGGCCGGAGTTCGGCGCGACACAGCCGGATCACGGCGACCGTGGCGCGCGCGGCATCACCGGACACCGGGCCGGCTGCGGCGCGCCGACGCAAGCTCGGGCAGCAGGCGCAGCCCGGGCCAGCCGCGGTCGCCGGCTTCCCGGGCCGTCCAGCCGGGCGAAATCCCCAACCACGCAGCGCAGTTCAGCCCCTGCCGCCGCCACTCGCACCCCCGATAGCCTCGGCCGCGCCGACAGCGTCAGCGGTCTCGGCGCCTCCGGTGCCCGGCTCGGGCAGCAGGCGCAGCCCGGGCCAGCCGCGGTCCCCGCCTTTCCGGGCCACCCACCCGATCGGGCGAAATCCCCAACCACGCAGCGCAGTTCAGCCCCTGCCGCCGCCGCTCGCATCCCCGGGAACCTCGGCGGTCTCGGCGGCCTGGTCGCCCGGCTCGGGCTTGGCGAAGAGGACGTCACGGGCCTGGTCGGCCATTCGGAACAGGCCCTCGGAGACGAAGCCGAGGAAGCGTGCGATGTTCTCCAGCCGGACGGCGGCCGGGGTGTCGGGGCCGAGAATCGGAACGCCCTGGCGGACGGTCTCGACCACGGCGGCGTTGGCGCGCGCGCTGGCGATGGTGGCCTGGTACCAGATGTCCTCGTCGAGCACGTACCGCTCGCGGCGGCGGTCGTCCCGTTCGCGCCGGATCATCGTCTGTTCGTCCAGGAAGGCGACTGCCTTGGAGATGGACGCCGGGCTGACCTGGAGGCGCTGGGCGAGTTCCGCCGCGGTGAGGCTGCCTTCGTCGGTGAGCAGCAGCGCGGCCAGCACCCTGGCCGGCATTCGGCTCATGCCGGAGTGCATGAAGACCGTGGTGACGGTCTCCTCATAGGCGCGCACGGCCTCCGGGTCGCGCCCGTCGGCGGGCCGGTCGGAGTACGGATTGCGGGGCAGTGCCGCGCGGCGCTGGGCGCGGTGTTCGGTGGCGCGGTGGGCGAGGTCGGCCCGGTAGCCGGTGGGGCCGCCGTTGCGCATGACCTCGCGGGTGATGGTCGAGGTCGGACGGTCGAGGCGGCGGGCGATCTCGGCGTACGCGAGATCGTCGGCCAGTCCCAGCGCGATCTGCTGGCGTTCGTGCTGGGTGAGCCTGCCTCCCGGCATCGCGGTCTCCTCGGTCGGTGTGCCTGGTGCGCCCCAGCATAGCGTTCACCCACACACCATTGCAACGCACACCATCGCGGCGTTGCATTATCTCCAGAATCATTGCAACGATTTACGCAGCTTCACCTGCTGCGATGCACTTTCATTGCAACAACAGCCTTGCCGACTCCATGAATGCAACGTAGCGTTTCCAATGTCAGAAACGAAGCGCAGAGGAGACGGCCATGCAGAAGTTCGACACCCCCACCACCATCACCGCGGTCATCGACATCCCGGCCGGCCTGCTCCGCCTGATCGCCGCGGACCGCGCTGACACCGTCGTCGAGGTGCTCCCCGCGAACCCGGCGAAGAGCCGCGACGTGCAGGCCGCCGAGCAGACCGAGGTGGTCCTCGCCGACGGCGTGCTTCGGATCGTCACCGCCGCCTCGAACCACCGCCTGCTCGGCCCGAGCGGCGCACTGGAGGTGACCGTCCAGCTGCCGGCCGGCTCGCGGATCGAGGCGAAGGCCGCCGACGCCGAACTGCGCGGCGTGGGACGGCTCGGCGAGGTCGCGTACGAGAGCGCCCGGGGCGCGGTCAAGGTCGACGAGGCGGCCGGCGGCCGATTCGTCCTCCAGGACGGCTCCGTCGAGATCGGCCGCCTCACCGGTTCCGCCCAGCTCGACACCCAGCGCGGCGACCTCACCGTGGCCGAGGCGGCGCGCGGCGAGCTGGTGCTCACCACCCAGTCCGGCTCGATCACCGTCGGCGCGGCCCGCGGAATCTCCGCCTCGCTGGACGCCGGCACCGGCCACGGCCGCATCCACAACGCGCTGCGCAACGCCGACGACGTGCCCGCCCTGGCCATCCGCGCCACCACCAAGAACGGCGACATCACCGCCCGCACCGTCTGACCGCCGCCCGGCAGCGCACCACACCACCGTCTCACCGCGCCACCGCCTCACTGCTTCACCGCCCCACCGCCCCACCGCCCCGACCGGCCGCTGTCCGCACGGCGGCCGGGCCCGGCAGGCACCAACCACCCGGCACCACCTCGCCCCGCAGCAGAAGGAGTTCTCCCATGACCGGCCTGGCCATCGCGGCACAGGGGCTGCGCAAGTCCTACGGGGACAAGACCGTCCTCGACGGCGTCGACCTGTCCGTCCCGGAAGGCGCCGTCTTCGCCCTGCTCGGCCCGAACGGGGCCGGCAAGACGACCGCGGTCAAGATCCTCTCCACTCTCATCCCGGCCGGCCCGGGCAGCGGGCCGATCCGGATCGGCGGGCACGACCTCGCCGCCGACCCGCAGGCGGTGCGCGCCGCGATCGGCGTCACCGGCCAGTTCTCCGCCGTCGACGGTCTGATCACCGGCGAGGAGAACATGCTGCTGATGGCGGACCTGCACCACCTGCCCAAGGCCGAGGGCCGCCGGGTCGCCGCCGACCTGCTGGCCCGCTTCGACCTCACCGAGGCCGCGAAGAAACCCGCCTCCACCTACTCCGGCGGCATGAAGCGCCGCCTCGACATCGCGATGACGCTGGTCGGCAGCCCGCGGATCATCTTCCTGGACGAGCCGACCACCGGCCTCGACCCGCGCAGCCGGCACAGCATGTGGCAGATCATCAGGGAGCTCGTCACCGGCGGCGTCACCGTCTTCCTCACCACCCAGTACCTGGAGGAGGCCGACGAACTCGCCGACCGCATCGCCGTCCTGCACAACGGCGTGATCGCCGCCGAAGGCACCGCCGAGGAACTCAAGCGCCTCGTCCCGGGCGGCCACGTCCGGCTCCGCTTCACCGACCCGGCGGCGTACCGGTCCGCCGCCGGCGCGCTCACCGAGGGCTCCCGCGACGACGAGTCGCTGACCCTGCTGGTTCCGAGCGACGGCTCCCAGCGAGCGCTGCGCTCGGTGCTCGACCGGCTGGACGCGGCGGGCGTCGAGGCCGACTCGCTGACCGTGCACACCCCCGATCTGGACGACGTGTTCTTCGCGCTGACCGGCGCGCCCGCCGTCCCCGCCCAGTCCGGCGCCCCGTCCGGCGCGCCGTCCACCGCCCCGGCCGTCGCGGCCGGTTCCTCCGAGGAGGCTGCCCGATGAGCTCGTTCGCCCTTGCCGTCCGCGACTCGTCCACCATGCTGCGGCGCAACCTGCTGCACGCCCGGCGCTACCCGTCGCTCACCCTGAACCTGCTGCTCACGCCGGTGATGCTGCTCCTGCTGTTCGTCTACGTCTTCGGCGCCGCGATGAGCGGTGGGGCCGGCCGTCAGGCCTACGTCGCCTACCTGGTGCCCGGCATCCTGATGATGACCATCGGCTCCACCGTGATCGGCACCGCCGTGTCGATGGCCACCGACATGAACGAGGGCATCGTCGCCCGGTTCCGCACCATGGCCATCCACCGCGGGTCGGTGCTGTTCGGCCGGGTGATCGGCAGCGTGCTGCAGTCGGTGCTGAGCGTGGTGCTGGTCGGCGCCGTCGGGGTCGCCATCGGCTTCCGCTCGCACCACGCCGGCGTGCTGGAGTGGCTGGCCGCATTCGGCCTGCTGGTGCTGGTCGCCCTCGCCCTCACCTGGATCGCCGTCGGCATGGGCCTGGGCAGCCCCAACGCCGAGGCCGCCAGCAACAGCGCGCTGCCGCTGATCGTGCTGCCGCTGATCTCCAGCGCCTTCGTCCCGCTGCACTCGATGCCCGGCTGGTTCCAGCCCGTCGCCCAGTACCAGCCGTTCACCCCCGCCATCGAGACCCTGCGCGGCCTGCTGCTCGGCACCCCCATCGGCGACAACTGGTGGATCGCCCTGCTGTGGTGCGCCGCCCTCACGGTGCTCGGCTACGTCTGGTCCCGCTCGCAGTTCGACCGCGAGCCGAAGTAATCGCCCCCGCCCAGTGGAGCTGACTTCACGTCAGCTTCATTGGCATTTCCGGGGGTTGTCCCCCTGGGGTTCCGAGTGGTCGCCCCATCCCGCAGCGCCGTGCGGTCGGAGAAGGTGGAGCGACATCGACCACGGGGAGACCACGCCATGGGCGGCAGACGCCGAACAACACACCGCACCGCACTGCCGGGGCTGATCACCCTCCTGCTCGCGGACGACGCCCTCGCCGCCCTGCGGCTGCTGCGCGCCCGGCCCGAGGTCGACCCGGCCCGGGTCGGCCTGTGGGGACTGTCCGAGGGCGCATGGGTGGTCACGCTCGCCGCCGGCCGGGCCTCCGACGTGTCCTTCGTGGTGACCGCGGGCGCGTCCGGCCTCGGCCCGGCCCGCCAGCAGGCCTGCGCGGACTACGACCCACTGCCCGCCTGGGAGCAGCTCCGCGTACCGGTGCCGGTGGAGTGGGGGACGCTGGACCGGGAGGCCGTGCCCGCCGAGAGCGAGCGGATCGTCCGGGACGCGTTGGACCGTGCGGGCAACCGCCACTACACCATCCGCACCGTCCCGGACGTCCGGCACAACCTCCGCCGCAGCTTCGCCGACGGCTCGACCGACCCTTCCAACTGCCGGACGACTACGCCGACTTCGAGTCCCACTGGATCACCGGCCTGGCCGCCGCGCTGCCGCCGGTGTCGGTGGACGCCGCCCCCGTCCAGCAGTACGCCAGCCGGCCGCTCGCCCCGCTCGCCCGGTACGAGTCGCCCTGGCTCCAGGCCGGGTCGGCCGTCGTCTGCCTGATCGGGTTCGCCGGCCCTCCGGCCACCGGCGCCGTCCGCCGACTGCGCCGCCGCCCCGCCCCGGCCGGCCTGCCCCGCGCGGCCCGCTGGGCCGCGCTGACCGGAACGCTCACGGTCGTCGGCACGCCGCTCTACCTGCTGTTCCTGGCACTCGTGGCGGCGGCGCTGCCCGGCCCGGTGCTGGGCCGGTCGATGGTCCGGTCGGTGCTTCAACTGGCCGCCGTGACAACGGTGGTGGCGGTCGCCCTCACCGTGGTGGCGGCCGTCCGGAACCGCCCGGCGCGTGGCAGCCGGGTGCGGATCGGACTTCTGGCGCTCTCGGGCGCGCTGTTCGTCCCGTGGGCGCTGTACTGGGGGCTGCTGCGCCCCTGAGCTGCGGCGGGAACGGTGCGTTGCCGCCTAGTGCTGGTGGATGATGCCCTGCCAGACCGGGTCCAGGGCGAGGGCGGTGAGCTGGTCGCCGTTGAGAACCGGCGGGCCCGGGTAGATGTCGCTCCCCTCGCCCGGGCCGGGGACGGTGCCCGAGGAGGCGGTGACCAGGGTGCCGTCGGTGCCGTACAGGAGGGCCTTCCAGTCCTGGAGGCCGCCCGGCGCCGCCGGGGGGAGCACGACCATCAGCACGCTGCCGTCGGGACGTTGCGTGACGGTGCAGTTGGGCACCGAGCCGCAGTCCGCGGTCGGCTTGTAGTCCGTCGATCCGCTCCGCACGCCGGTCACCTGGGTGAGCTCGATGCGCATGTTGCCGGTCCGCGAGCCGTTGGTGATGGTGTGCCCCGCACCGGCCCGCCACGGGTCGCCGGGCTTCGTCGCCGGCTGGTTCCAGGTGCTGACGATGTGGTAGCCGGCCGGGAGCCGCGCCTCCAGCAGGTTCGCCAGGGGGAGATCTGCCGTGGGCGCGCCGGAGGGCTTGCTCGACGGCGAGCCGGTGTCCGTGGGCTTGCTCGACGGCGAGCTGGTGTTCGTCGGCCTGGTCGACGGCAGGCCGGTGTTCGTCGGCCTGCTGGACGGCAGTTCGGTGGGCGTGGTCGACCCGGACGCGCCGGCCGCCGGCCCGATCCCGCTCACCGCCGGGCTGCCGCTGCCGCCGACGACGAACGCGCCGGCCATCGCCACCGCGGCAACCGCAGCGACCCCGCCCGTCATGACGGCGGCGCGCCGGCGCTTGCGGAGCCGGCCACGGCGCACCAGCTCCGCCGTCGGCGGCCGGCCCGGCGGGGGCTGGCGGTCGGCCAGCACCTCCATCGCGTACGACAGGTCCTCGTGTTCGTTGGTGCTCATGGGCTGACAGCCTCCTGATCCCTGGACCGGCCCGCCGGCCGGTCCTTCGACATGACGGTGCGCAGCCGGGCCATCGCCCGGGAGTGCTGGCTCTTGACGGTGCCGACCGAGCAGCCGAGGACGGCGGCGGTCTCCTTCTCGGAGAGGTCCTCCAGGTGCCGCAGCACCACCACCGCGCGCTGTCCGGTGGTCAACGAGCGCAGCGCCCGGTGGAGTTCGTCCGTGGCGTCGTACCCGTCGCCGGCCCCGCCGGGCCGTTCCGGGAGGTCGGCGGTGAGCGTCTCCCGGCGCCGGCGGCGCCACCAGCTGATGTGGCCGTTGACCAGCATGCGCCGCAGGTAGGCGTGCGGGTCGTCGGCGACCGCCCGGCGCCAGCGGACGTACAGCTTGACCAGGCAGTCCTGCAGCAGTTCCTCGCCGCGGTTGCGGTCCCCCGCGATCAGCGTGGCCGTCCGCAGGTGTCGGGGCCAGGCGACTGCGACGAAGGCTGCGTAGGCGTCGTCCTCGGTTTCTCGACTCACACCGCACACACGCCCGAGCCGGGGTGAAAGGTTGTCAGCAATTTTTCGGGCGGCCCCGGTTCAGTCGACGCGGCTGCGCAGCCGTCGCGCCGCGAGGAGGACCGCAGTGGCGGTGAGCAGGGCGAACAGGGCGCTCTCCACGGCCTGGAAGGTCCAGTAGCGGCCGGCGGGCTGCTGGGTGATCTCCACGTGGATGCGGTGGTCGGCGAGGCAGCCGGGCAGGTCGGTGAGGGAGCTGTGGTCCATGCAGTCCTGGAACCAGTCGGTGTGTCCGACCGGTGCGCCGGTCTCGTCGAGGATCGCGCTGGTGTCGATCACCCACGGCCCGCCGGGCACCCGCAGGCCGCCGATGTCGCCGTAGGTGCCGATCTTGCCGAGGTTGGCGACGATCGGCGCGGTCAGCTGCACCCGGGTCCGCTCGGGTTCCCGGTAGTGCGGCCGGACGAGGGCCGGGACGGCGAGTTGGACCGCGACGAACACGGCGAGCGTGGCGGCCATCGCGGGGACGGTGCGCCGCAGGTGGAGGCCGAGCGTGGCGCCGAGCACGGACGCGAAGGCGGTGTACGCGACGGGGGCGGGCCCGTGCGAGGCGAACGCGACGGGTTCGAAGCGCGCGCCCTCGACGGCGAGGACGGGGCCGGCGGCCCAGCCGAGCAGCAGCGCGACGAGCGCGACCGCGACGGTGCAACTCCCGCCCACCACCGCCAGTTTGACCGCCAGCCAGCGGCGGCGGGTGATGCTCTGGTTCCACACCAGCCGGTGGGTGCCGCCCTCGAACTCGCGGGCGACCAGCGGGGCGCCGCAGAACACGCCGAGCACGGCGGGCAGCACCAGCAGCAGGTAGTCGAGCAGGTCGGTGCGCAGCCGGTACCGGTCGGCGAAGGCGCCGAGCGGTCCGGCGCAGTCCCGGCCGCCGCAGTGCGCGAGGACGTCCTGCTGGGCGTGGTGGATGTCGAGGCCGAGCAGCAGCAGGTAGCCGGCCAGCAGGAGCAGCGCGGCCAGGCCGATCAGGGCCTGGGTGCGGAACTGGCGCCAGGTCAGCCGGATCATCGGTGGGCCTCCGGTCGGGCGGTCGGCTGCCCGGGGCGGGCGGCGAGGGAGAGTTGGGCGAGGACGAGTTCTTCCAGGTCCGGCGCGGTGACGGTGAACGGCCCGTCGGCGGACAGTGGCCGCTCGGTGCGGATCAGGGCGGTGGCCCGGCCGTCGGCGGCCTCGGTGCGGTCCAGCACGGTGACGTCGGACGGCAGGGCGTCGAGGTCGGCGGCGCGGCCGGTCAGCCGGGCGTGCCGGGCGAGCAGCGGCCCGATGTCGCCGTGCAAGTGGACCCGGCCGCGGGCGAGCAGCACCAGGTGGTCGCAGACCCGGGCGACGTCGGGCAGCGCGTGGGAGGAGAGCACGGCGGTGGCGCCGAGCTCGCTGACGGACTCCATCAGGTGGTCGAGGAAGGCGTGCCGGGCGAGCGGGTCGAGGGCGGCGGCGGGTTCGTCGAGGATCAGCAGCTCGGGGCGCTTGGCGGCGGCCAGGGTGAGGGCGAGTTGGGCGCGCTGGCCGCCGGACAGTCGGCCGGCTTTCTGTCGCGGGTCCAACTCGGCGCGGTTCAACCGGCGTTCGGCGAGCGCCCGGTCCCAGCGCGGGTTGAGGCGGGCGGCGAACCGCAGGTGCTCGGCGACGGTGAGGTCCGGGTAGACGGGGGTGTCCTGGGCGACGTACCCGACCCTGGCGAGGTGGTCGGGGCGGGTGCCGGGTTCGGCGCCGTGCACCCGGATCCGTCCGGAGGTGGGGGCGATCAGCCCGCAGGCGAGTTGCAGCAGGGTGGACTTGCCGGCGCCGTTCGGCCCGACCAGGCCGACCACCCGGCCCGCCGGAATGCTCAACTCGACGTCGGCGAGCGCGGTTCGGCGCCCGTACCGCTTGGTGAGGCCGGTCGCCTCCAGCACGGCGGTCACCACTGCCCGTCCTCCGCGTCCTGCTCGGCGCGCCGCGCCCGCCAGGCCCGGATCAGGCGGTAGCCGCCCCAGCCGAGAGCGATCAGTACGCCCAGTTGGACGGCCCACCAGGCGTACAGCAGCGGGCTGCGTTCGGTCTTCTCGGCCACCGCGAGCAGCGCGGCACCGGTCGTCGTTGCGGTCATGGCCCCACGCTCCCGCCCGGCGGCGGCGGCCCGCAGCGGCCGAAGGTACGGTCCGGGCCGGACGGCGTCGTACTTTCGGACGGTTCTGCCGGGGCGGCCGATTCACCTACCGTGGCGGCCGTGAGACGAACGTCGGTGGTGGGGAACGCGGCGCTGGGGGCGGGATTCGCCCTGGTGGTGCTGGTGATGGCCGCGCAGTACGCGGCGCAGGGCCGGGTGTGGGCGCTGGACGCGGCGACCGGTGCGGCGGTGTGCGTGCTGGCGCTGGGCCGGGGGCGGAGCCGCGGCGGCGCGGCGGCCCTGGGGCTGGCCGTGGTCGGTGCGGCGGCGCTGGTGGCGCGGCTGACGGGGCTGCCCGGGGAGCCGGGCGCGGCGGCGGTGCTGGGGCTGCTGGTGCTGGGCGGGTCGGCGGTGCGGACGCTGCCGTGGCGTTCGGCGGCGGTGCTCGGCGTGGCGGGGCTGGCACTGATGGCGGCGGGCCTGTTGACGGCTCCGGCCCCGGCCACGTCCTTCCGGGTCGGCATCGAGGTGTGGGCGCTGGCGCTCGCCGCCGGTCTCGGGCTGCGGCTGCTGGACGACCGCCGCCGGGCCACTGCGGAGGCCGTACGACACGAGGAACGGCTGGCGCTGGCAAGGGAGTTGCACGACCTGGTGGCGCACCACATCACCGGCGTCGTGGTCCAGGCGCAGGCCGCCCGGATCGTCGCCCGCAAGCGCCCCGAGCAGCTGGACGACACCCTCGCCGGAATCGAGGCGGCGGGCGCCGACGCGCTGTCCGCGATGCGCCGGGTGGTCGGCCTGCTGCGCGCCGCCGACGACACCCCGGGGACGGCGCCCGCCACCCCGGGCGCGGCCGAACTCGCCGCGCTGGTCGAGCGGTTCGACGGTCACGGCCCGGACGTCCGGCTGCGGCTGCCGGAGCGGGACGCGGAGCCCTGGCCGCCGGAGGTCGCCACCACCGTGCACCGGATCGTCCAGGAGTCGCTCACCAACGTCGCCCGGCACGCCGCCCACGCCCACACCGCCGACGTCACCGTCGCCCGCACACCCGCCGCCCTGACCGTCACCGTCACCGACGACGCCCCGCCCGGCCACACCCGCCACCTCCGCCCCACCGGCTTCGGCCTCCTCGGCATGCGCGAACGCGTCGAGGCCCTGGGCGGCACCTTCACCGCCGGCTCCGGCCCGGCCGGCGGCTGGACCGTCCACGCCGAACTCCCCGTCCCGGCGGGCGGTGTCCGATGACCACACCCCACCGCACGATGACCACACCCCACCACCCGCCCATCCGCGTCCTGCTCGCCGACGACCAGGCCCTCCACGCCGAACTCCCCATCCCCACAGGCAGCGCCCGATGACCACACCCCACCGCACGATGACCACACCCCACCACCCGCCCATCCGCGTCCTGCTCGCCGACGACCAGGCGATGATCCGCGGCGGGCTGCGGCTGATCCTGGAGGACCAGGACGACATCGTCGTGGTCGGCGAGGCCGCCGACGGGCCCGAGGCGGTCGAGCTCGCCCGTCGGCTGCGGCCGGACGTCTGCCTGGTCGACATCCGGATGCCGGGCCTGGACGGCATCGACGTCACCCGCACGCTGGCCGGACCCGGCGTCCCCGAGCCGTTGCGGGTGGTCGTCGTCACCACCTTCGACCTCGACGAGTACGTGCACGGCGCGCTGCAGGCCGGCGCGGTCGGTTTCGTCCTCAAGGGCGCCGCGCCCGCCCTGCTGATCGAGGCGGTCCGCGCCGCACACGCCGGCGACGCCCTGATCTCGCCGTCGCTGACCCTGCGCCTGCTGCGCGGTCTCACCCCCGTCCCGGCGGCGGCTCCGCCCGGTCGGCCGCTCTCCGCGCGGGAGACCGAGGTGGTGCGCGCCATCGCCCGGGGCCGCACCAACCAGGAGATCGCCGACGACCTGTTCATCACCCTCAGCACGGTGAAGAGCCATCTGACGGCCGTTCAGCAGAAGCTCGGCGCCCGCAACCGGGTCGAGATCGCCGCCTGGGCCTGGCAACACCAACTGGTGGCCGGCCCCTGAGGGCCAGCCACCGGGGCGGTTCCGGGCCGAGGGCGGCACGACCTCCACCACCCCGAACCCGAAGCGTCGCCTCCGCCCAGCCGCACAGCGAACTGCCGCCGCCCGCCCGGCAGGCCGAGCTGTTCGCCGTCTCCGGCGTCCCGGAGTTCCACCGCCAGCACTGCCCCGGCGACCACGCTGCTTCAGCACCGCCCCGGTGCGCGTCTCCCCCGCCCCGGGCGTCGGGTTCCGGGGCGGGGCCGACACCCGGCCGGGCTGCACCGGCGGCCGCTTCGGCGCTCCGTTCGCCGCCCGGCCCCGGGTCTTCGCCTCCGCGCTCGATCCGCCGACCGATCGACCCGCCCGCCCGCCCGGCGGGAACCCCTGAGCTGCTCAGGGGGCCGACTTCGGGGGCGACTCAGGGTCCGTCCCGGATGACCGGGCAGCGGCCGCACGAAAAGATGATCGATGTCAACAGGCAGAAAAGAAACGTAAGTTGAGGAGCACGGGGATGCGCGCGAAGACCATGGGCCGCAAGCTGGCGGGCACGGCGGCGATCGGCGCGACGGTGGTGGCCCTGGCCGCCGGAACGGCCGGCGCCGCACCGGCCGTCGGCGCGACGCCGCCGAACGCCGCCGCGCTGCGCGCCTCCATCGCGGGCCTGCCCAGCGACCAACTCACCAGCGCCGTCGTGCTGGTGGACGGCGTCGGCGGCCGCTGGTCGGGTACCTCCGGCACCGGCGACCCGGCCACCGGGCGGCCGGTGAAGGCGGACGGGGAGTTCCGGATCGGCAGCATCACCAAGGTGTTCACCGCGACGGTGCTCCTCCAGCTCGCCGCCGAGCACCGGATCGACCTGGACGGCACCGTCCAGCAGTACCTGCCGCACACCCTGCCGGACGGCTACCCCGACGTCACCGTACGGCAGTTGCTCAACCACACCAGCGGCCTGCCGAACGGTCTGGGGAAGTTCCCCGACGACGGCACCCCGGAGTGGTTCGCCGCGCACGCGAGCGACAGCTTCACCCCGCAGGAGGTGGTCGAGCGGGTCATGACCGGCCCGAAGCAGTTCGAGCCGGGCACCGCCCAGCAGTACAACGGCGTCAACTACTTCCTCGCGGGCCTGCTGGTCGAGCGGATCACCGGCCACAGCTACGGCCAGGAGGTCGACGCCCGGATCCTGCGCCCGCTCGGCCTGCACCACACCTGGGTGCCCGACATCGACGACACCGCGCTGCCGAACCCGACCGCGCACGCCGTCCTCACCGTCACCCGAACGGACGGCAGCACCGGCCTCGCGGACGTCACCCGGCAGAGCCCCTGGCCGTGGGCCCAGGGCGGCATGATCTCCACCGCACCCGACCTGGACCGCTTCCTCTCCGCGCTGCTGCACGGCGAGCTGCTGCCGCCCGCCCAGCAGGCCGAGCTGTTCGCCGTTCCCGATGTCCCGAACAACCAGAACCCCAGCTGCGACATCGGCCCCACCACCGGCCGGGCCTGCTTCAGCACCGCCCTGATGCGCTTCTCCCCCGCCCCCGGTGTCGAGTTCTGGGGCAAGACCGGCAGCGTCCCCGGCTACACCAGCGGCCTGTTCGCCACCCGCGACGCCTCCCGCGACCTCGTCTACTCCTTCACCCCGACCGACCGCCGGGGCGCCTCCTCCCAGGCGCAGCTCCGGGTCGCCGCCGCCGCGTTCGACCTGCCGACCGGCTGACCGGCCGACCGACCGACCGACTGGCTGACCGGCTGACCGGCTGACCGGCTGACCGGCCCACTGACCCACCGACTGACCGACCGGCTGACCGGTCAGGTAGGAACACGGAAGGGCCCGCACCGCCGAGCGCGGTGCGGGCCCTTGACGCGGCGTCAGCCGGCGAGCAGCTCCAGGGTGTCGATGACCCGGTTCGAGAAGCCCCACTCGTTGTCGTACCAGGCGACCACCTTGATGTGGCGGCCGTCGACCCGGGTGAGCTCCGAGTCGAAGATCGAGGACGCCGGGTTGCCGGTGATGTCGGAGGACACCAGCGGGTCGTCGGAGTACTCCAGGACGCCCGCCAGCTTGCCCGCGGCGGCCTCCCGGTAGGCGGCGAGCACCTCCTCGCGGGTGACGTCGCGGGAGACGGTGGTGTTCAGCTCGACGATCGAGCCGACGGGGACGGGCACCCGGATCGAGTCGCCGGACAGCTTGCCGTCCAGCTGCGGCAGCACCAGGCCGATCGCCTTCGCGGCGCCGGTGGTGGTCGGCACGATGTTGACGGCGGCGGCCCGGGCCCGGCGCGGGTCGCGGTGCGGGCCGTCCTGGAGGTTCTGCTCCTGGGTGTAGGCGTGCACGGTGGTCATGAACCCGTGCTCGATGCCGGCCAGTTCGTCGAGGACGGCGGCCAGCGGGGCCAGCGCGTTGGTGGTGCAGGACGCGTTGGAGACGATGGTGTGCGCGGCCGGGTCGTACGCCTCGGTGTTGACGCCGTAGGCCAGCGTGACGTCGGCGCCGTCGGACGGCGCGGACACCAGGACCTTCTTCGCGCCGGCGGCCAGGTGGGCCCGGGCGGCCTCCGCGGAGGTGAACCGGCCGGTGGCCTCCAGCACGATGTCCACGCCGAGTTCGGCCCACGGCAGGTCGGCGGGGTTGCGCTCGGCGAGCACCTTGATCCGGCGGCCGTCCACCACCAGGACGTCGCCCTCGACGGTCACCGGGCGACCGAGCCGGCCCGAGGTGGTGTCGTAGGCCAGCAGCCGGCCCAGCGCGGTCGGCTCGGTCAGGTCGTTGACGGCGACGATCTCAAGCTTGCTGTCGCGCTCCAGCAGGGCGCGCAGCACATTGCGTCCGATGCGGCCGAATCCGTTGACGGCGATGCGGGTCATGGGGGGGTGCCCTTCTGTGCGCGGGGTGAACTCCTCCACTGTCGCTCGCCGGAACGGCCGACGGCAGTGGCGTTCGCGCCATGGTTCGCAAGGATCGTGCCAACCGCCCAGGCCGCCGCCGGGGCAGCCGCCCGAGCTGCGGGAAACCGCTTTCCCGTTGGGTTCGGAAAGCGCTTTCACTCCCCCTTGGCGAAGGTCCGCCGGTACTCGCTGGGCGTGGTCCCGAGGATCTGCTGGAAGTGTGTGCGCAGGTTGGCGCCGGTGCCGAGGCCGGTGGCGGCGGCGATCTGCTCGACGCTCTGCTCGGAGCGTTCCAGCAGCTCCCGGGCCAGGTCGACGCGGGCCCTCAGCACCCACTGCATCGGCGTGTACCCGGTGTCCTCGACGAACCGCCGGGAGAAGGTGCGCGGCGAGACCGCGGCGTGCCGGGCCAGCGTCCGGACCGTGAGCGGCTCGTCCAGCCGGTGCAGCGCCCACTCGCGGGTGGCGGCGAACCGCTCGCCGATCGGCTCGGGCACACTGCGCGGCACGTACTGCGCCTGGCCTCCGCTGCGGTACGGCGCGGCCACCAGCCGCCGCGCCGTGTGGTTGGACGCGGCCATCCCGAGGTCGCGGCGCAGCACGTGCAGGCACAGGTCGATGCCGGAGGCCGCGCCCGCGGAGGTGAGTACGCTGCCCTCGTCCACGAACAGCACGTTCTCGTCCACCCGCACGCGCGGGTACTTCGCGGCCAGCGCCCGGGTGTAGTGCCAGTGCGTGGTGGCCCGGCGACCGTCCAACAGCCCGGTCGCGGCCAGCGCGAACGCCCCGGTGGAGATCGCCGCCAGCCGGGCCCCGCGGGCGTGCGCCGCGCACAGCGCCTCGACCACGGCGGCCGGCGGGTCGTCCCGGTCGGGGTGGCGGTAGCCGGGCACGAACACCGACTCCGCCCACTCCAGCGCCTCCAGCCCGTGCGCCACGTGGTACGACAGCCCGTCCCCGCCCGCCACCAGCCCGGGCGCCGCCCCGCACACCCGTACCTCGTACGGCATGCTGGCGCGGGTGGAGAACACCTGCGCCGGGATCCCGACGTCGAGCGGCTTCGCACCGTCCAGGACCAGCACGGCCACCCGGCGCAGACGAGGAGCAGACATCCCTTCAGCCTAGGTGTCCGCGCCGTGCCGCAGCCTCCCGAGCCCCCTGGGGGCACGGCACGCCGTCAGCAGGCACGGCGGCGGCAGGCAGGCCACGGCATGGTACGGCGGCACGGCGCGGGCGGTCTCAGCCCATGCTCTTCGCGCCGTCGATGGACTCCCGGATGATGTCGGCGTGCCCGGCGTGCTGGGTCGTCTCCGCGATGATGTGCAGCACCGCGCGGCGGGCGGACCAGCTCTCGCCGGGGGTGAACCAGGGGGCGGCGGGCAGCGGGTGCGAGGCGCCCAGGTCGGGCAGGCCCGCCACCAGCTCGTCGGTGGCACGGGCGACGGCCTCGTACGCGGCCAGCACGCCGGCCAGGGTCTCGCCGGGGAGCAGGCGGAACTGGTCGGCGCGGCGCTGGTGGTCGGCCTCGGTGAAGTTGGCGAAGTCCGGCATCGAGGACGGCCCGAACTCGATGAACGCCGCCCAGGTCCGCTCCCCCGAGGTCATGTGCTTGATCAGGCCGCCGATGCACAGCTCGCTGACGGTGGAGCGGCGTCCGGCCTGCTCGTCGTCCAGGCCGCGGGCGGTCAGCCGGAGGAAGTGCCGGGCCGCCCGCAGTTCCGCCAGCAGGTCGGCCTGCTCGCCGGTCAGCCGGCCGTCCGTGACGGTGGCGGTGGGGTACTGGCCGACGGGGGTCTCGGTGGTCATCGTCTCGCCTCTCGGTAACGCGTCAACGGCGGTTCTCCGCAACGGAGTTCCGCGGTATTTCGCGGTGTCTTCCTCGCTCGTGTTCCACTCTAGGAGCCATTGCGGTCAGTTTTCGGCCGCAATGGGAGGAGGATCGGGGCATGGCCGACACCAGTGCCCGCACCCTGCGGCTGCTCACCCTGCTCCAGTCCCACCGCTACTGGTCCGGCGAGGAGTTGTCGGCCCGGCTCGGGGTCTCCGCCCGCACGCTGCGGCGCGACGTCGACCGGCTGCGCGAGCTCGGCTACCCGGTGGAGGCCCGGCGCGGCGTGGACGGCGGCTACCAGCTCGCCGCGGGCGCCGCGCTGCCGCCGCTGGTGATCGACGACGAGGAGGCGGTCGCGCTGGCCGTCGGGCTGCAGGCGGCGGCCGTCGGCGCGGTGGAGGGCCTGGCGGAGGCGTCGGTGCGGGCGCTGGCGAAGGTGGTGCAGGTGATGCCGGCCCGGCTGCGCCGCCGGGTGGAGGCGCTGCGCACCGTCACGGTGCCGGCCGCCTGGCGCGGCCGGGACGACTCCGACGCCCGGATCGACCCGGACGCCCTCACCACCGTCGCGCTGGCCTGCCGCGACACCGAGTGGCTGCGCTTCCGGTACGGCAGCGCGGACGGCCGCACCGGCGAGCGCCACACCGAGCCGCACCATCTGGTCCGGCTGGGGCGCCGCTGGTACCTGGTGGCGTTCGACCTCACCCGGCAGGACTGGCGCACCTTCCGGTTGGACCGGCTCGCCGCGCCCGCGCCGACCGGCGCGCACTTCCGGCCGCGCCCGCTGCCGGCCGCCGACGCCGCCGAGTTCGTCCGGGCCGGCCTGACCGGCCAGCACCACCCGCACCGGGTCGAGGTGCTGGTCGACGCCCCCGCGTCGACGGTCCGGCAGCGGATCGGCTTCTGGGCGCGGATCGAGGAGGTCGACGAGGGCCGCTGCCGGATCCTGATGAACGCCGACGCGCTGGACTGGCCCGCGATGGCGGTCGGTTCGCTGGACGTCGACTTCCAGGTGGTCTCGCCGCCCGAGCTGGCCGCGCTGATGGCCGCCTGGGGCGAGCGTTTCACCCGCTGCACCGCGCCCGACGGGCGGGCAGAATCGGGTTCGTGACGACCCAGCAGCTGCTCACTCCCGCCGAGGCCGCCGAACGTTCGGGCTTCAGCCTGGACACCCTGCGCTACTACGAGCGGATCGGTCTGCTCACCGGCATCACCCGCGCCGCCGGCGGGCACCGCCGTTTCACTCCGGACGACCTGGCCTGGCTGGGCATCCTGCGATGCCTGCGCGACACCGGCATGCCGATCGCCGACATGCGCCGCTACGCCGAACTCGCCCGCGTGGGGGGCCCGGAGAGCCTCCGTGACCGGATCGCCCTGCTGGAGGAGCACGACAGCGTCGTCGACGAGCAGATCGCCCTGCTGGAACGCCGCCGTGCCCACCTGCGCGAGAAGATCGCCCACTACCGGGGCGCCCTGGGCTGACGTCAGCCCATGGTGCGCTGGCCGTCCAGGGCCTCCCGGATGATGTCGGCGTGTCCGGCGTGCTGCGCGGTCTCCGCGACGATGTGCAGCAGGACCCGGCGCACGCTCCACACCGCGCCGGGTTCGAACCAGGGCGCGGACGGCAGCGGGTGCGCGCTGTCCAGGTCGAGCGTGCTGACCAGGCCGTCGGTGTGTTCGGCGACCGCCCGGTAGCGTTCCAGCAGGACGTCCAGGGTCTCGCCGGGCATCATCCGGAACTGCTCGGCCCAGGCGTCGGCGTCGGGCGGCCCGCCGTCGGAGCGCATCGCCTCGACCCCGCCGACGGCGAACCGCATCCAGAACTCCTCGGCCCCGGCGACGTGCTTGATCAGCCCGCCGAGGGTGAGTTGGCTGACGGTGGTGTGCTTCTCGGCCTGTTCGTCCGTCAGTCCGCGGACGGTGTAGCGGAGGAAGCCGCGGTGCTTGTCGAGCGCGGCCAGCAGGTCGGCGCGCTCGCCGGTGAGTTCGGCGCGTGGAGTGACCATCGGTTCAGTCCACCTCCACCGTGGCGGGCGGCTCGCCCTCGGCGGCGGCCGGGTCGATCAGCGTGAACGCCGCGCCCTGCGGGTCCACGAAGGACGCGAAGCGCCCGAACGGGGTGGTCATCGGCCCGAACACCTTCTGCCCGCCGGCCGCGGCGACCCGGTCGGCCGCGGCGTCGCAGTCGTCGACCACGAAGTACACGCTGATGAACGACGTGACGTGCGGCGGCACTTCGGGCGTCATGGCCATCGAGCCGAGCACCTGCGCGTCGCCCAGGGTGAAGACCCGGTAGTCGACACTGTCGTCGACGAGCTTGCGCACGCCGTAGGAGAACACCTTGGGGAAAAAGGCGTTGGCGGCGGCCGGGTCCCGGGTGAACACCTCCGCCCAGCCGTAGCTGCCGGGCGCGTCGCGCAGCGCGAAGCCGGTGTGCCGGTCGCCCTGCCAGAGGCCGAACACCACGCCGCCCGGGTCCGCGGCGACTGCCATCGTGCCGAACTCGCCGACCCGCGTGGGCTCCAGCAGCACGGTGCCGCCGGCCGCCCGGATCCGCTCCGCGGTGGCCGCGGCGTCCGCCGAGGCCAGGTACAGCACCCAGGCGGAGTGCCCGGGGCCCTGCCCGGGCATCGACGGCATGATCGCGGCCACCGCCTTGCCGTCCCGGTACGCCTGCGTGTAGCCGCCGTGTTCGGCCGAGGGTTCGCCGAACGTCCAGTCCAGCACCGAACCGTAGAAGTTCTTGGCGCCCTGCAGGTCGGTGAACATCGCGTTCGCCCAGACCGGGGTGCCTTCGGGTTGCGCAGCCATGGTGCCTCTCGCGCCGCTGTCGGGGGGGGTCGGCGGTTTCTCCAGGGCCCAAACGGGGGCAAAAACCGCCTTCGGTGCCACGCTAGCCAGCGGTGTCCCGGGTTTCCCGGCGGCGCGCGCGGCCACCACCCGACGGAGTGTCAGCCGCCGCGCCGGCCACCGGAAAACAGGGTTCGAACACCAGTTACAGGGCAGTGACAGTGCACACACGGTCCCAGGTCATCCGGCTGACAATCTTTGGTCATCGCCCGAACGACAGCGCAGCAGAGCGCAGAACGAACCGGGCCGAGACCACCACCGAACACCGTCCCAGGGGGAACCATTCATGTCCGCGCGCGCCCGCCTCCGTCGTTCCGCCGCCGTCGCCTTCGTCTCCGCGATCACCGCCGGCTCCGCTCTGCTGCTGACCGCCTGCGACCCGTCGGCCGACGCCAACGCCGCGAAGTCCGGCACCGCCACGCCGACCCACGCCGTCTCCCCGTCCGCCGCCGTCTCCACCTCGCCCTCGGCCGCCGCCACCCCGACCGCCGACGCCACCCCGTCCGCCTCCGCCTCCGCGCCGGCCTCGCCCGCCGCCTCCGAGTCCGCCCCGGCCGCCGCGCCCTCCGCCACGCCGACCAAGGCCGCGCTGAACCTCACCAAGGGCACCGGCCTGACCATCAGCAACGGCACCCGGTACGTGGTGATGGACGGCAAGGTCGTCGACTTCGGCACCGTGGTCCGCGACCTCGCGTGGTCCCCCGACGGCAAGCACGCCGCGTTCATCGACGGCGCCGGCAACCTGCAGACCTCCAACCCGGACGGCAGCCACAAGGTGCTGATCGCCAAGGCCCCGTCGGGCGTCACCTGGTCCCACCCGACCTGGCAGGTCACCGTCGCCGACGTGTACGACAAGGGCCGCACCAACCTGTTCTTCACCGCGGACGACCACGGCACGCTGCGCCTGCTCGGCGTGCCCGCCCAGGCCGGCGGCACCCCCGCGGTGCTCAGCCTGAACACCTTCAGCGACGAACACGCCAAGCCGCTGCCGCAGACCGGCAACCTGTGGCCGAGCTCGACCGGCGCGCACGGTGCGGCCGTGTACGCCAACCGGAACGACGGCCAGGTGTACCTCCGCGACGACTACCTGCGCCAGCAGGGCACGGCCGTCACCAAGGGCTCGCAGCCGGCCGCCGACGACGCGGGCGACCTGGTGTTCGTCCGCTCGGTCGACGGGCACAGCCACATCTTCGAGCGGACCAACGACGCCGGCCACCAGGAGCGCGACCTCACCCCGCACGCCTCGGTGAACTACACCGAGCCGGTCATCTCGCACGACGGCAAGACCGTCGCCTTCCGCGGTCCGGACGGCATCTACACCGTGCCCGCCAAGGGCGGCACTCCGAAGAAGGTCAGCGACACCGTGGGCCTGCCCGCGTTCCGCGGCTGACATCCCCGACCACGCAGCGGACCTGACGCCACGGCGGCCCGAATATCCCGTGCTGTCAAGGCAGTTGGTACGAACTGTCAGGATGTGTACGAGGCACATGCCATGATGGCGGCGGCCCGGTCATCGACCGGGCCGTTGCCACACCCAGATCCGTTCCATGGGGGGAATCGATGAAGAGCGAACGTATCCGTCTGCGCCGGTCCGCCGCCGCCCTGCTGGTGGCCGCCGTCACCACCGGGTCGGCCCTGCTGCTGACCGCCTGCGAGCCGGACGGCAGCGACAGCGGCACCGCCCCCGCTCCGACCAAGGCCGCCGACAGCCCGGCCGCCGCCGACCCGGGCGCGTCGACCGGGGGATCCTCGCCCGCCGCGGCCGGCGGCACGCTGAACAAGACCGCCGGCACCAAGGTCACCGTCAGCACCGGCACCAACACCGTGCTGATGGACGGCAAGTCCGTCGACTTCGGCACGGTGGTCCGCGACCTCGCCTGGTCCCCCGACGGCAAGCACGCCGCGTTCATCGACGGCGCCGGCAACCTGGAGACCTCCGACCCGGACGGCAGCCACAAGACCGTCGTCGCCAAGGCCCCGTCCGGCGAGACCTGGTCGCACCCGACCTGGCAGGTGTACGGCGCGGACGAGCCGCACGGCGCCGGCACCTACCTGCTGTTCACCGCGGACGACAAGAAGGCACTGAAGCTGCTGTCGGTCGAGGCGAAGGCGGGCGCCAAGCCCGAGCCGCTGCACGTCGGCGACTCCGAGGCCGAGAAGCCGCTCCCGGACACCGGGAACCTGTGGCCGAACTCGGCCGGCAAGGCCGGCATGACGGTGTACGCCAACAAGACCGACGGCCAGGTCTACTTCCACGACGTGCTCGGCCGCACCAACGGCGGTGTGATCACCAAGGGTTCGCAGCCCGCGATCTCCGACGACGGCACCGTGGTGTTCGTCCGCTCGACCAACGGCCACGCGCACATCTTCGCCAAGGCGCACGACCAGGACGCCAAGGAGGTCGACCTGACGCCGGACGCCACGGCGGACTACACCGAGCCGGTGATCTCGCACGACGGCAAGAACGTCGCGTTCCGCGGCCCGGACGGCATCTACACCGTGCCCGCCAAGGGCGGGAAGCCGGACAGGATCACCGACACGGTCGGCCTGCCCGCCTACCGCTCCTGAGCCAGCCGGGCCAACTCCTCCTGAAGCGCCGGGAGTTGCTGGTCCGCGAGGTCGTGCGGCAGCCACTCGACCGGGTCGATGAAGCGGAACAGCACCCGGCTCGGCGTGATCGCGAACTCGTAGTCCTCGAAGCCCACCACGGCGCCCATCTCGCCCCGGGCGGCCCCGCGCACCACGTGCGCGGTCAGGTCGTCCGGGGCGCCCTGCTGATCGGCCGTCAGGTGCCGGCGGGCGTTCGGCCGCCCCAGGTACGGGCAGACCATCGTGGCGTACAGCATGCACGCCCGGTGACCGGGGGCCTCCATGGTGGGCGCCATGTTCCGGTACGGCCGGCCGGCCGCCAGCGCCTCGCCGATCGCGACCGCCTCCTCCCCGCCGACCACCCGCCACACCGGGCCGCGCGGCATCAGCGTGTTGCACACCGAGCAGAGCCGCTCGCGGGCACAGGCGGCGGACCGCTCGTAGTCGGTCAGGCCGAACTGCGGGCTGCCGTCCTCCCACGGGGTGATCGCGGGCACCGGGTAGCCGCGCTCGTCACGCGGGCGGACTTCCACAGTGGGCGGCTTGGGCACGAGATCGAAGCGCATGCCCCATGCCTATCACGCCTGACAATTCACCCGCGCGGTACCGCAAACTCGGTCAACTCGGCACTTCCCGGAACAAGTTGACTCCACTCTCCGGGCACGTCCAGGACCGCGATCCCGGCCGTGGAGAACTTCTCCCGCAGCCGCTCCAGCGGCTCGCTCTCCCGTTCCCCGGCGAGCGCCAGCACCAGCTCCTGCACCTCGGGCCGGTGCCCGACCAGCATCGCGGTGCGCACCATCGGCGGCAACTGCCGCACCAGGCCGATCAGTTCGTCCGCCTCGGCGCGGTACGCCCGGGGCTCCAGGACGAGTTCCGGCGTGCCGCCGAGAGCCGGCTCGGCCAGCTCCCAGGTCTGCCGGGTGCGCACCGCCGTCGAGCACAGCACCCGGTCCGGCACCAGGTCGTGCGCGGCCAGCCAGCGACCGACCGCCGCCGCGTCGGCCCGGCCGCGCTCGGCCAGCGGGCGCAGCTCGTCCGGGACGTCCGGCCAGTCCGCCTTGGCGTGCCGCAGCACGATCAACCGCCGCTGTTGGGTCATCTCCCCAGTGTGGCCCGCCCCGCGGGCGGTGTGTTGCGGGACGCGCCGCCGATCCGCGGCTGCCAGGATGGGAATCCCCGACCCCTGGAGCGCGTCATGGCCCCCACCGTCCACCTCGCCCAGCAGGACGACGCCGACGCCCTGCTCGGCCGCAGCCCGCTGGCGGCCCTCACCGGCATGCTGCTGGACCAGCAGGTGCCGATGGAGAAGGCGTTCAGCGGCCCGTGGGTGATCGCGCAGCGGATGGGCGCGGACGACCTGGACGCGCACGCCATCGCCGCCGCCGACCCGGAGGCGTTCGCCGCGCTGTTCGCCGAGAAGCCCGCCGTGCACCGCTACCCGGGCTCGATGGCCAAGCGGGTCCAGCAGCTCTGCGCCCACCTGGTCGAGCACTACGACGGCGACGCCGAGGCGGTCTGGCGCGACGCCCCCACCGGCAAGGACCTGCTGACCCGACTGAAGGCGCTGCCCGGGTTCGGCGTGCAGAAGGCGCAGATCTTCCTGGCCCTGCTGGGCAAGCAGTACGGCGTCCGCCCGGCCGGCTGGCGCGAGGCGGCCGGCGCGTACGGCGAGGAGGGCTGCCACCGTTCGGTCGCCGACATCACCGGCCCGGAGTCGCTGCTGAAGGTTCGTGCCACCAAGCAGGAGGCCAAGCGCGCCGCGAAAGCCGCCAAGAGCTGATACCGGCGAAAACCGGACGACATGCCGGGGGCGGCTCGGCTAGCGTCTGCGGCATGCGTGCCCTGACCGAGCCCGAGATCCGCGCGTCCTTCGTCAACTGCTCGAAGGGCGAGGCCAAGCGGCTGCCCGTCCCGCGCGAGCTCGCCGAACAGCGCTGGGACGACCTGGACTTCCTCGGCTGGCGGGACTCGGGCGCGCCCGACCGGGCGTACCTGGTCGCGGAACTCGACGGTGAACTCGTCGGGGTGACGCTCCGTTCGCCGAATGTCCGGCGCAGCCTGACGCGCACCAACGTCTGCTCGGCGTGCATCACCGCCCACCAGGGCAGCGGCGTCTCGCTGCTCACCGCGCCCCGGGCGGGCGTCCGCGGCCGCGAGGGCAATTCGGTCGGCACCTACCTCTGCGCCGACCTGGCCTGTTCGCTGTACGTGCGCGGCATCCGCCGCCCGGCGACGGTCAGCCGTCCGAACGAGTCCCTCCCGCTGGAGGAGCAGATCGCCCGGACGGTCGCCAACATCGAGGCGTTCCTCCGTCAGATCCTGGGCTGACGCCCCGTCATCACGCGGACTTGTACTCCACGGTGAGCAGGGCGCGGCCCAGCGCGTGCGCGGTCAGGGCGAAGCCGACCTGCGCGGCGGGGGTGTCGCGCTCGACGCCGAGGCTCGTCACGTCCAGGGCGTGCACCACGAACACGTACCGGTGGGCAGGCCCGGGCGGCGGGGCCGCGCCGTCGTAGCGGTGGCCGGGGAAGTCGTTGCGGACGTGGAACGCCCCGCCCGGCAGTCCGCCGTCCTCCGACCCTGCGCCGCGCGGCAGTTCGGCGGTGTCGGCGGGCAGGTCGACGGCCAGCCAGTGCCACCAGCCGGCGGCGGTCGGCGCGTCCGGGTCGTAGCAGGTCACCGCGAACGACCGGGTGCCCGCCGGGAAGCCCGACCAGGACAGCTGCGGGGAGACGTTCCCCGCCGCGTACACGTGCGCGTCCGGCATGGTGGTCCCGTCCACCAGGTCCGTGCTGTGCAGTTCGAACCTCGCCACCGGCGGCAGGAAGTCGTACGGGAGCGGGATGCGGCCGGTCATCGGGGTCCTCTCGCAGGTGTTCGGTGATACGCCGGGCAGTCTACGGAGCGTCAGCCGCGACCCAGTGCGTCGACGGCCGCGCCGAGCACCGTGTCGGTCCGGCCGAGGTCGAAGACCAGGTCGAAGTGGTTGCGGCCGCCGACCAGGAGTTCCCGCACCGACACCCCGGCGGCCCGGGCGGCGTGCCCGAACTCGGCCTGCTGGCGGGCGAACTCGCCGGTCTCGTACTCGCCGAGCGCCAGCACCAGCGGCGGCAGCGCGGTGAGGTCGGCGAACAGCGGGCTGAGCCGGCGGGCCCGGTCGGCGTCCAGGCCGAGCGGCTGGTTGATGTAGCTGAGGGCGACCGGTTCCAGGTCGTAGACGCCGCTGAGCAGCGCCGCGCCCGAGATCCGTCCGCGCAGCCTTCCGTCCAGCAGTGCGGTGGTGACCAGGTGCGCGCCGGCCGAGCTGCCGCTGAGCACGATCCGCTCCGGGTCGACGCCCAGCTCGGCGGCGTGCTCGACCAGCCACACCAGGGCCTCGGTGACCTGTGCGGCGATCTGCTCCACCGTCCAGGCGGGCGCCAGTCCGTAGCCGACGGTGGCGTACGCGGTGCCCCGGGCGACGAAGTCCAGTGCCGGGAAGAGCGAGTCCTCCTTGCCGAGTTCCTGCCAGTAGCCGCCGTGCACGAACACGTGCAGCGGCGCGCCGGGGACGGCCGGGAAGAAGTCGATCAGCTCCGGCCCGTCGGCCCCGTACCGCAGTTCCCGGTGCCCGGGCAGTTCCCGCAGGGCCCGTGCGCTCTCCCGGGCGTAGGCGGCGAGTTCCGCGTCGAAGTCGGCCACTCGGCTGCTGGGCGAGTACTCCCGATCGAGTTCCTGCTGGTCGAACCCCCGGTAGACCGCCATCCTGCCGCTCCCCTCACCCAACCAGGTATAGACCAATACAGGAGGCCGCGGTTAGCGTGGTCACTCCCTGTACTTCCTTTTCCGGAGTTGCCCCGTGCAGACGTCCGTCCTCGCCTTCGCCACCGACCTGCTCGACGAAGGGGCCGACACCTTCTTCGGCAACCTTACCGACCGGGCCGGCGTCGGCGGCGTCACGCTCGCCTCCGTCTACCACGAGGCCCGCGACGTCTTCCCGCACAACCCGCGCCACGTGCTGCGCTACCTCGAACCCGGCGCCGCCTACTTCCGCCCCGACCCGGCCCGCTGGGCCGGCTCCCGCCTCGCCCCGCTGCCGTCCACCGCGATCGGCGACCGCGACCCGTTCGCCGAGGCCGCCGAGGAGACCCGCCGACGGGGCCTCAAGCTCCATGCCTGGACGGTTTTCTGCCACAACGACCGGCTCGGCTTCGCCCACCCCGACTGCGCCCCCGCCAACGCCTTCGGCGACCGCCACCTCACCGAGCTCTGCCCCGCCAACCCCGAGGTCCGCGCGTACTGCCACACCCTGGTCGAGGAGCTCGCCCGCTACGGCGTGGACGCGATCCGCGCCGAGTCCCTGCACTTCCACGGCCTGGCCCACGGCTACCACCACGAACGCTACTTCGAGCAGCTCGGCCCCGTCACCGAGGCGCTGCTGTCGGTCTGCTTCTGCCCGCACTGCCTGGCCGCCGCCACCGCCGCAGGCGTCCCCGCCGAGCGCGTCCGCGACACCGTCCGCACCGAGCTGCGCGCCCGCCTCGCCGACGAGAGCCGCGCCCTCGCCCCCGCCGCGCTGGACGAACTGGCCGACGGCGCCTTCGCCGCCTACGTCGACGCGAGCGCCCGCACCGTCACCACCCTCGCCGCCGAACTCTCCACCGCCGCCGCGGCCCACGGCATGCGACTGACCTTCATGGACGGCGGCGGCCCCGGCACCGGCTGGCTCTCCGGCATCGACCTGCCCGCGCTGGCCGGCGCCGCCCACCAGATCGAGACCCTCGGCTACGCGAAGACCCCCGAGGCCGTCCGCGAGAAGGTCGCCGCCTTCGCCCTGCACGGCGTCCGCCCCGAGGACATGGCCGTCATCCTCCGCCCGATGTCCTCCGACTGCGACGGCCCCGCCAACCTAGCCGCCAAGATCACCGCCCTGCGCGACCTCGGCGTCCCGGAGGTCGAGTTCTACCACTACGGCCTGATGCGGCTCTCCTCCCTCGACCGGATCGGGGCCGCACTGCGCTGAGGCGGAAAGTCGTACACCGTTGGTCACGCTTGCTGCGCCCGCCATGTCCCAAACGGTAGGCTTTCCGTGTGATCTTCAAGCGCATCGGTAACGGGCGGCCGTACCCGGATCACGGCCGGACCAGCACCCGCCAGTGGGCGGACGTCGCGCCGCGTCCGGTGCGGCTCGACCAGTTGGTGACCACCAAGGGCCAGTTGGACCTGGAGACCCTCCTCGCGGAGGACTCCACCTTCTACGGGGACCTGTTCGCCCACGTGGTGAAGTGGCGCGGGGACCTCTACCTGGAGGACGGGCTGCACCGGGCCGTGCGGGCCGCCCTCCAGCAGCGGCAGGTTCTGCACGCCCGCGTGCTGGAAATGGACTGACGGACCGCCACTCGCCGTCGGCTGCAACCGATGGTCGGCCCGGTACGTCCTTTCGAGTGCCGTCGCCCCCCGGATGATGATCATCCAGTACCTGCGCCGCTGTTGTCGGATTAATCTGCTGACTACTGCGGTGCACGCGGCCTTTTCCACGGCCGCACCGCGGTCACCGGCACCCCACCCAGGCACCTATGGGGAGACAGACCATGAGCATGTTGACTCCCCGGGGGTTGAAGGGGAAGCAGTACCGAGTCACCGGCAACAGCTACCCCCGGCTCGGACGCCCCCCGCGCCGCGCCCGCAAGGTCGTGATGGCCGTCGGCGGCGTCCTCGCCCTCGGGCTGGTCTCGGTCGGCGGCGTCCAGCTGTACGACGTGTTCAGCGGCAAGAACAAGCACAGCGCCGCCCAGGCCTGTGCCTCGCCCGACGCGTCCGGCAAGCCGCTGGCCGCCCCCGAGGGCTCCCCCGCCCCCGGCGCGGCCCCGGCCAACACGGCCGTGCCGCAGCCCGCGACCGTCACCGTCAACGTCTACAACGCCACCGACAAGTCCGGCCTGGCGGCCCGCACCGCCGACGAGCTGAAGAAGCGCGGCTTCCAGGTGGGCCAGGTCGGCAACGCGCCGTCCGCGCTGGACAAGAAGGTCCCCGGCACCGCGCAGGTGCTGAGCGGCCCGGGCGGACTGGGCGCGGCCACCCTGCTGGTCTCCCAGGTCGGCGCCGCCACCAGCACCGAGGACACCCGCACCGACGCCACCGTCGACCTGGTGATCGGCGACGCGTTCACCGCGCTGTCCGACCCGAACCAGGCCGCCGCCGCGCTGGCCGAGCTCACCAAGCCGTCGCCCAGCCCGGAGCCCGGCCACTGCTGACCCGCCGGGAAGCCCCCCGAACGCACGAGATCCGGCCGTGAACGGAAGCCCCGTTCCCGGCCGGATCTCGGCGTTTCGACGCGTTCCGACGCGTTCTGCTTCGACGCGTTCGATGCGTTCGCCGCGTTTCGGGCGGACGTGCGGCCGGTTCAGCCCGCGGTGCCGTACAGGCGGTCGCCCGCGTCGCCCAGGCCCGGGACGATGTAGCCGTTCTCGTTCAGGCGCTCGTCCACGGCGGCGGTCACCACGGTGACGGGCTGGCCGGCCAGCTCGCGCTCCATCACCGCGACGCCCTCGGGCGAGGCGAGCAGCACCACGGCGGTGACGTCGGTGGCGCCGCGGTCCAGCAGCATCCGGATCGCCGCGACCAGGGTGCCGCCGGTGGCCAGCATCGGGTCGAGGACGTAGACCTGCCGGCCGGAGAGGTCGTCCGGCATCCGGGTCGCGTAGGTGGAGGCCTCCAGGGTCTCCTCGTTGCGGACCATGCCGAGGAAGCCGACCTCGGCGGTGGGCAGCAGCCGGGTCATGCCGTCGAGCATGCCGAGACCGGCCCGCAGGATCGGCACCACCAGCGGGCGCGGGTAGGACAGCCGGGTGCCCCGGGTGACGGCGACCGGGGTGGTGATCTCGACCGTTTCGGTGCGGACGTCCCGGGTCGCCTCGTACGCGAGCAGGGTCACCAGCTCGTCGGTGAGCCGCCGGAAGGTCGGCGAGTCCGTGCGCTCGTCGCGCAGGGTGGACAGCTTGTGGGCGACCAGCGGGTGGTCAACGACGTGAAGGCGCATGACAACGACGATAACGGCCGTCGGCACATGTGTACGACTTCGCGTCGGCCCCGAGGACCGGGCGCGACCTGCCACGACCGGCCCGCAGACACGCCGATGCCGCCGATTCCCGGCCCCTTTCTGTGGTATCGGCGGGTGACATCTGGGAAAGTCGGAACCTATGAAGAGCAACCCGACGCGGGCATCGACCGCCGGCGCGGGCGGGTCCGGCTCGACAGACGAGTCCCGTCCGGAGTCCGCGGCCGCCGAGGAAGCCGACGCACAGAGCGACGAAGAGACCGACGCGGAGCGGCGCAGACGCCGAGCCGTGTTCCTCCGTGAGCTGGCCGAGGCCCGCGAGTTGCGGGCCCGGGTGCAGCCCAGACGCACCAAGGAGCGCCGGATGCGCGAGGCGATGCGGATGCGAACCTTCCGGATCTGAGCCCTCCGGGGCCGCGCCCCGCTGCGCGGTTGCGCCCCACGAGCCCCCGTCCGCCCCCCACCCGGGGGCGTTCGAGGGGCATGATCCACGCCTGGACCGGCCGGAGACCGGCCATTCCGACACGACCTGCGAAGACGCGCTGCCGAACACCCCCCGCAGCGGCGGCCTTTCTGTCACGATGCGGTGGGACGGTCCGAACAGCGGACCGCCCTCTGGCGCGGGGGCGGCCGGACCGCACCCGCCCGAGATCGCCGACAGCCGAGACCAATCTTGGGAGTGTCCCTGGTGGCGTACTTCGCTGCAGTGCTTGCTCGCACCGGTGCCGGGTGGGATGTGAGCGAGACCGAACTCGACGACGTAGAGACCCTGACCGACCTGACCGACCTGGCCCGCGAAACGGCCGAGGACGACGACACCGTGCTGGTCTTCATCGAGCAGGAGGACGCCTGGTTCGCCGTCCTGCGGATCGACGGTGAGGACGACCCGCGGATCTTCGTCTCGGACGCGGCCGCCGCGGCGCGCAGTTCGTACGGCTCGGTCCTCACCGACGAGTTGATCGAACAGGACGGGGAAGCCGACTTCGACGACCTCGACGGCCTGGTGGCCGAGCTCGACGAGGACGACGAGGCCACCGACGAGGCCGACGACACGGACGAGGACGACGAGCCGGCCGGCGGCCGGGGCGCGATCCCGATCGGGCCGATCGGCGACTCCGAGCTGCTGAGCGAGTTCGGCCTCGGCCGGGCCGCGCTGCTGGAGCTGGCGGGCGAAGGCGCGGCGCCGGGCGACGCGCTCGGCGAGATCGCCGAGGCGCTCGGCTGCGGCGAGGTCCTGGAGGCCGTTCGGTAGCGGCGGGCCCGGTGTCCGACACTGGGTCCATGCAGTCCGTCCCCTCCCCCTCCAGCACTCTCGGCGAGCGGCCGCGGATCGCCCCGCTGCCCGCCCCCGAACGCCCCGATCCGGTCCGCGACCGGTGGCGGGAGCCGATGCGCCGCGCCATCGACGAGGCCGCGCTGGCCACCGCCACCGGTGACGTGCCGGTCGGGGCGTTCGTCCTCGGCCCCGACGGGTCGGTGCTGGGCCGCGGCCACAACGTCCGCGAAGCGGTCGGCGACCCGACCGGGCACGCCGAGGTGGTGGCCATCCGTCAGGCCGCGAACGCCGTCGGAGAGTGGCGCCTCAGCGGCTGCACCCTGGTGGTCACCCTGGAACCGTGCACCATGTGCGCCGGCGCGATCGTCCTCTCCCGGCTCGACCGGGTCGTCTACGGCGCCCTCGACCCGAAGGCCGGCGCCGCCGGCTCGCTCTTCGACGTACTGCGCGACAACCGCCTCAACCACCGCCCCGAGGTGATCCCCGGCGTCCTCGCCGACGAGTGCACCGCCCAACTCCGCGCCTTCTTCGACACCCACCGCTGAACCCGCCCCGATACGGATTTCGTCCGCCCCCGCCCATCCGGTAGAGTTCCCCTCGGTAGCGTGTCCGAGCGGCCAAAGGAGCACGCCTCGAAAGCGTGTGTGGGGGCAACTCCACCGTGGGTTCGAATCCCACCGCTACCGCCATAAGCAGGAAAAACGAAGGCCCCCGACTGGTGACAGTCGGGGGCCTTCGTCATGCGGTCTCAGTTTTGGTCTCAGTTGGCCGGTTTCGGGCTGGCCGACGGGCCGTCGGGCTCACCCGGCCCGTCGCCGCTGGAGTCCTTGGCCACCTCCCAGATGAGGCCGCCGATCTGCTTCGCCACGTCCCGGCGGATTCGGGCCGTCACGTGCTGGTACCGCTTGGTCATGGCGGAGCTGGACCACCCCATGATCTCCATCACGATCCGCTCGGGCACACCGAGCAGCAGCAGGATCGTGCCGGCGGTGTGCCGGGCGTCGTGCAGCCGCCCGTCCCGGATTCCCGCTGCTGCAAGGAGCTGCTTCCACCGGTCCCAGTCGGTGCGCGGGATGAGCGGCAGGCCCGTCTCCGAGGCGAAGACCCAGCCGCCTTCCTTCCACTCCTGCCGGGCGGCCAGCCGCTCCCGGTCCTGCTCCTCCTTGTGCAGCAGGAGGAGCTTCACCAGCTGATCCGGCAGGCCGATCAGCCGCTTCCCCGCCCGCGACTTCGTGAGGGCGGCGTCCTCGTTCGTGTGAATCCGCTCGGGACAGCGACCGGCGTGCTTCCGGCCGCACGGGTCGGTGCAGCCGTGCGCGTACTTCGGCCGCTGTCGGGCCTGCCGTACCCGCAGCGAGCCCGCCTCCAGGTCGACGTCCCGCCACTGGAGCCCGAGCGCTTCACCCTGCCGGAGACCGAGCGCCAGCGCGATGGCCCAGCGCCCGCTGTTACGACTCTTGCCTGCCTCCAACAGCAGAGCCTGGACCTCCTCCACCTCGTACGGCTCGACCTCCTCCTCTTCGACCTTGGGCGCGACTGCGAGGGAGGCGACGTTCCGGGTGAGGTGGCCGCGCCGGATGGCCTGGTTGAGCGCCGTGCGGATCGTGCGGTGAGCCTGGTGGGCGGTGGCGGGCTTGCTGCCGCCGGCCTGCATCTTCACGTACAGGCGCTCCAGGTGCTCCGGCTCCAGCTTCTCCAACCGGTAAGCACCCACCCCGGGGATCAGGTGGACGTTCACCGCCACGCGGTAGCCGGAGAGGGTGTTCGGCCGGACGTGCAGGGTCGCGATGCTCTCGACCCAGTGGGTGAGCCAGGATGCGACGGTCCAGGACTTGCCGGCCTTGCGGACGTTGCCGTCGTCGCGCTGCCGCTCCAGCTCCCGGACCTTCTTGGTCACCTCCGCCCGGTTCTTCCCCCGGACGTGGCGACGGTCCGGGCTGCCGTCGTCCTTCACCCCGACGGTCACGCGGCCGTGCCACCTGCCGTCCTTGTCCTGATAGATGCTGGAACCGCCGTTGGGCTGACGAGTCGCCAAGGGTGCTGCCTCCTCAGGCTGCGATGGAGATGTATTCGGTGTCCTGCATCCGGCGGTGGACGTACTCAATGAGCGTTTCTGCCGCGACGCGGCGGAGTCGGCCAATGGGGATAGTGGGGATCTCACCGTCGCGAATGAGGGCGTACATGGTGGTGCGGCCGATGCTGAGGCGGCGGGCGGCCTCTTCGACGGTGAGGGCGACCAGGGTCGGGTCGTAGTCCGTTTCTCCGACGATGGGTTCGCCCACGGGGAGCGCGTCGGGTGTGGCGGTGGTCATGTGGTCCTCCTGCGGCTGTGCGGGCGGCGGAAGGCCCGGAGCACTGACAGAACCTCGAAAACCTCGCCACATGGCCTGTGACCTGCGAGTTTGTCCATGATCGCGTCTGTGACAAAACCGGTAAAAACTCTGACAGAACCTCGGTGGAGGGGGTTCTGTCACGGCGGGCGGTGCTCTGACAGAACCCCCGTGGGGGAGGTTCTGTCAGAGTTTTTACCGGTTTTGTCACGGCGGTGATCTTGAGCGTTTGTGCAGGTCAGGGCATGTTTCGGGAGGTTCTGTCAGTTCTGTCAGCGCTCCGGGGTCTCTCATCGGCTCACTGGTCCCCTGAGCCGATGGCGGGGTGGGCCTGGTAGCGCGGGGACGGCGGCCGGCCGCCCTTGCCGGAGCGCGGCGGCGGGGCCTGCTGCCGCAGCCACCCGTGCTCCTCCAGCAGGGCCAGGGCCGGGTCCAGGTCGGCCATGGTGCGGAAGTCCGAACGGGACACCGCCCGGAACACGTCCCGCTTGGTGAACGCCCCGCTAGGCGGGCAGGCCCGCAGGTGCGCGAGCAGGGCGAGGGCCGGGTCTCGGGCGGGTTCGGCGCCCATGGCGTCGAAGACGTGCAGGGCGTGGACGGTGAAGTAGTCCCCGAGACGGGTGGCGGCCGCCATCGTGGCGGCGTCCACGGGCCGGTTCCACGCGTCGTCGGGGTGGGCGGCCAGATGCAGCAGCCCGGCCATGCGGGCCACGGCTCCGTCCCGCTTGCTGGCCCACTTCACGACCGGGGCCAGACTCCCGTCCTTGCCGAGCCGGGACTCCGTGACCTTCTGGTAGGCCATCAGGACCGCGTCCGCCTCCGGGGCAAGGGTCAGCACCTTCGGCTCGTCCCAGCCCGCCAGCTCGGTCGTCAGGTCCGCGAGCCGGGTGGCGTAGGTGTCGGCGACGTGGTCGGGGATCAGCTCCGGGTCCTGCGAGCGGGAGCCGACCAGCGACACCGGCACCGAGTACAGGTAGCGGGCCAGCAGGCCGCGCCCTTCACCTTGGCGATCGCGTCCAGGACTTCCGGCTGGATCGCCAGTCCCATGGTCACGGCCGGGCGCTCGATGTGCTGGGCGCTGCGGCCTTGCCGGTTGACCCTGACCAGGTCCCCGGCGTGGCCCTTGAGGAAGATCTCCATGTTGGTGCTGCCGGAGTACAGCCCGGCGATGATGTCGAAGATCCCGCCCTCGGGGCTCATCACCGCCATCCGGCCGCCCTGCTCCGCCAGCAGCGTCCCTAAGGACTCCTGGGTGACGTTGTCGGCGATGAGCTGGGTCTCGGCCGGGACCACGACCGTCTTGGCCTGCCTGGCCAGCACCACGGCTTCGCTCATCAGGCTCTCGCGCTGGTCCGCCTCAGCGGCGGCGGCCTTGGCAGCGGCCCGCTCGGCGGCGGCCGTCAGCAGCTTGAGCGTCGTCTCGGCCTCGGTCCGCTTCACCGAGCTGGCGTCCTTCAACGTCGCTTCGACAGTGAGCAGGGGCCGGATCACGTGGTCGAACACGGCGCTCTTGCGGTTGCCCGGGGGCAGGGCCACGACGGTGTAGATGTTCAGCGGCTCGTGCCAGCGGCCCCGCAGGCGGATCGACAGGCGCCCGCCGGCGGCCGTGGCGAGCGCGGCCAAGGCCAGGCACCCGGCCAGGTCGGCCGGGGTCTGGGTCTCCTCCGCCACCGCGCCGACCATCTTGCCCACCCATGTGGGCAGCACATCGGTCGGGAACGCGGGCAGGGAGCGGGACTCACCGACCGGCACGGGGACGTCCCACGCCTCGGGGCCGCTGTGGCCGGGCTCGGAGTCCTCCCAGCCCTCGGCGAACAGGCTGGTGACGTTGCCGTACGGGTCGTCAGGTGCGGGGGCGGTGCGGGGAACGGTCACAGGTGACTCCTCCAGAGGCGGCACGGGTGATTGGGCGGAGGTTGGTGCGGTGCGGGGGTGTGCTGGGCCGGTGTCAGGGCGGGGCGGGGAAAGCGGCTTTACCCGCCCCGCCCTGGCCCGGGGCAGACCGGTGGCCAGACCCGCGCCAAGCAGCGTGTCGAAGGCCAGCGGCTGCGGGATGGTGCCCGCGTGGACGTGACTGCCGACGCGGGCGGACGCGGCGAACAGCGCCCTTCCCCGGCCGGGTTGGCGGACCGGCGAGACGGTGGCGGCCTCCCGCTCCAGGACGGCCGCCACGTACGCGCCTTGCCGGTGGACCGCCCTGCGCAGCGCCTGCGGGTCGACCACGGCCGCAGGCGCCGGAGGAGGCGGCGTGAGGAGTTCGAGCAGGGCCGGCGGCACGGAGGCGATGTGCTCCGGTCCCCTACCGGGGGCGAACCGGTAGCTGCCGGCGGCGGTGCGGGAGCCGGGGCCGACCAGCACCCCGGCGCTTCCCCGCACGTCGACGCCGGGCGCCAGCTCCGAGGCGGAGTTCTTCACCACCAACCCGGCGGGGGCGGACAGCCACAGGTGCCAGCCCCCGGACGGGGTGGCCACGGTGGCGGTGCGCGGGATCCCGAAGCCGTGCCCGGCCGCGAGGGCCTTGAGATTGGCGGGCCCGTCGATGCCATGCTTCACGTCGAGATCGATACCGAGAAGCTGGTGCGGGGCGCGTCCGCAGGCGATGCCGTAGCCGGTGGCCCAGGGAGCCGCGTCGAACAGGGCCTGGACGGTGGTGGGGTCGATGGTGGCGTCGTGGACGCCGTGGCCGTACCGGCCGCAACCGCCTTTGCAGGTGCGGTCGTCGGGGTGCGGACTGGGGATTGCGGGCTTCTTGGTGCGGGTGATCGGGAAGACGGCATGGCCGTGCGCGGCGGCGAGCTGCGCGGCGGCCACGGCCGGGTGCCAGTCACTCACCTGTGACTCCTTACCTGTGGGCAGGGTGCCGGGCTCCACGGCGGCCGGCGGGGCGTCGGGGTGGGCTTCGGCGCAAATCTTGTGCGAGAAGCGGCACCGGTCGTCCCTCAGCGGGGTGGGACGGCCGCACCAGCGGCAGGGCAGGTCGCGGGTGCGGTCGAAGTGGCGGGCGGCCCGCCAGTCCAGGAGCACCACCGCCGGGCCGCTGTCAGGCGGCGAGCGGGGCGCGGCCCACCGCACCGAGCCACGCGGCGGCCTGTCGGCCGATCAGCCCGGTGTACGCGGGCGGGATGGCCTCGGCCAGCTCGCGCCGGTCGGCGGTCCAGTGGATGCCCATGGCGTCCTGCCACTCAGTCACGGTGCCCTTGCCGCCGCCGTTGCCGTAGACCTGGAAGTACCGGCCCTGCTCGGGGCTGACGTACCGGCCGTGGCGGTAGCCGATCGTCAGGCCCCGGTGCGGCACGTGGGCAGGCCCGGTCGCGGTCCAGCCGCCGAGCTCGAACAGGCGGTGCCGGATCACCCGCAGGCCGAACATCTCCCCGCACAGCACCAGGTCGGCGCGTATGCGCCTGCTCGCCCGGCCGGAGGGCTGCTCGATCACCCACGGGCGCCCCGTCGATTCGAGGGCTGTCCGAGTGGGGTCCAGCAGATCCTGGTGGAGTCCCCGGCGGTGCTGGTTGGTGCCGGCGGTGAGAGTGCAGTCGTACTGGCAGGGCGGGGAGGCGTGGATGAGGTCGAACTCCGCGCCGTGCTCCCGGATGAACCGCACGGCGTCGCCTTGCACGAAGCGGTGCGGGTAGTTGGGCTGGGGGTCGATGTCGATGCCGGTGACGTCGAACCCGGCGAGCGCGTAGCCGGTTCCGGCGCCGCCCGCGCAGCTGAACGCGTCGAGCACTCGGAGCGTGGTGGTCGGTGGCAAGGGGGTCTCCTTCTCAGGCAGCGGTGGCTTCGTCGGAGCAGGGCCAACAGGTGCCGAGCGAGGGCGGGATGACGTACCCCGCGTCCCGCTCGCAGGCGGGGCAGGTACGGCGCGCGGTCATGGCGGCGGCCAACGCGGCGTGCTTGCCGGGGGTCATGGGCCTGACGGGGGCGGCGTCGGCGACGCGGTAGAGGTGGGCGACGCGGCGTCCGCGCCGCCACACGATCTCGCCGACGACGGGCTGTCCGCCGGGCCGCAGGCCCTGTGCGCGGAGCTGTCGGCGGGTGGCCAGGCCGTTCGGGGCGCACTTCCACCGGTAGACCGGCACGGTGGCGGTGGTGCTCGGGGTGAGGGGCACGGGTGCCTCCCTAGGGGGTGGCGGGGGCTGGGCTGTCCGGCCCCCGCACCGCCCGCCCACGGCCGCCGGGTGCGGTCGAGGGTGGGCAGCACGGCCGGTCGGACAGGCCGTCAGGAGCGGTTCCAGCGCTCCCGGGCCTCGGCCTGGATCTCGTCGGCGCGGGCCTCCAGACGGGCGGTGGACTTGCCCCGGGCTTCCTTGCGGGCGATGCAACCGCCGAGCAGGAGCAGGCGGGCGGAGTCGGTGAGGTTGTCGGCGCCGAACTTGTCGGGGTCGAGCACCGAGCGGCGGTCGTTGGCAGCCATGGCAGTTGCTCCTTCGGGTCAGCGGGCGGCGGGGAGCATGGGGAGTTCGGTGGCCGCAAGCGCGAGCGGGTCGAAGCCGGGCAGAGCGGCGCGGGCGGTCATCGCCTCGGCCAGGGCGGCGGCGTAGGCGGTGGCCTCCCGGGCCACCTCGGTCTGGGTACGGGCCCGGATGAGCTCGACCGTCTCGGTGTGGCGGTGCTCGGCGGCCCGCTGAACCATGTGGTGCTGGTTGGCGGTCTCCTCGCGCCGGTCGTGGCGCCAGTACTTCGCGGCCAGGACATAGGCGAGGGTCGTGGCCACCGACCAGAGCAGCAACGGCAGCGCCAGCCCGTCGCTGTAGGCGGCCACCCCTGCGAGGGCGAGGGAGCCGGATGCGGTCAGCGCCATCGCCCCCGTGGTCGCGTCGCCGTGCTCACCCCGGATGGCCGTGATCCCGGCGGCGCCGGAGCCGAGCGCGAGGGCGGCCATCAGCACGGCGTCCCCGGCGGAGTGCTCGGCGCCGTCGGCGTTCCATGTGGCGGACGGTGCCGCGCTGCTCGGGGTAGTAGGTGTGCTCCCCGCAGCCCAGGCAGGTCCACATGTAGGTGGGCTGGCCGGTCTCCAGGACGGTGCCGCTCGGGTAGAGGGCAACCGGCGCGGAGCAGAGGGTGAGGAACACGACAACGGTGCCGGTCGGCAGGCCGGTCACGGGGTCCGTGGGGACGGTCGGGAAGGTCATGGCGGTATCTCCTTCGGGATCTCAGGCGGAGGCAATGAGGGCGGCGGCGGTCTCGAACGCGTGGTGCCAGGCCTGGTCGAGGGCGTAGGCACCGTTCATGCCGAAGTCGGCGAGCCGGACGAAGTTCCCCTTGCCGGTGGCGTCGGCCAGCTTGCGCAGCGGCTCGCGCCGGTCGGCGACGTAGTGCGTGATCGCCGACAGGGTCAGCGCGGCGGCGACCGGACCGGGCCGCAGCCGCACCCAGAGCACCCGGGTGCCGGCCAGCAGCACGGCGGCCTGCGTGGCGGTGTAGGTGGCGACGTGGGCGGCGCAGGCCCGGCGGCCGGCCGCGCTGGACTGCCCGTCGTTGTGGTCGTGCTGGCCCTTGGTGCGGGCCTGGTGGTCGGTCTGGACCCAGTGGTCCGCGACGTCCGAGGCGGCGCGGAGCAGGCAGTGGGCGGCGGCGAACCGGGCGGCGCGAGCGATGTGCACAGCAGGCTCCAAAGAGGTTGTGGTGCGCGGGAGTTCAGACGGCGACGCGTTCGGCCTTGAGGGCGTCGCGCAGGGTGCGGGCACGGTCGGAGGAGGTGCGGACCGCGACGCGGATGCGGTCGGCGGTCAGCTCGCTGTCCTTCCAGTCGGCGGTGGCCGACCGGGCGGCGGTCAGCAGCTCCTCCGGGGAGCGGGCGGGGAGTTTCGTGCGGGCCGACTGCGGGACGGTTCCGGTCGTCCGGCGGGGCCGACTCACCGCAGCTGCAAGGGACTTGACCGGAACCTCGGTCGGCTCGGCCACCGGTTCCGATGTCGGGGCCTCGGCCGATTCCTGGGTCGGCTCGACCGGAGGGATCGGGTCGGGCGCCTCGTACAGCGGAAAGTCGACCTCAGCGTCGGAGGGTTCCGGCAGGTCAGATACCGACCGGTTTGCGCTGCCCTGGGTATTTTCCGCCGATTCGGGCTTATGGTGCAGGGCCTTCGCAACCAGGTCCGACCCGAAGAAGATGGAGCCGACCGGCAGCGAACTGGCGAGCAGCACCAGCGCCCAGTGGGCGGGCGCCCAAGCGGCGAGCGGCACCCGACCGCCACCGTGCAGATTCGGCACGAGACCGTGCACGTAGTTGAGCACCAGCGACGCGGCGGTGTACCCGGCCAGCACCCTCAGCGCGAACCGCCGGTCGGCCTGCGGGAGGACCAGCGCGGCAACCAGGGCGAGGGCCATCAGGCCGTCGACCACCAGCGGGTAGACAGTGGCGGCGGTCGGGTCGGCCCCGATCGCGCTCGCCACGTCCCGCAGCGCGTTCCACGACACCCGGAACGCCATGCCGACCACGGCCAGCAGCCCCAGGACCATCCAGAACTTAGAGGCCCGACTCACGCCGCAACCCCCAGCACCGCCAGCGCCACGTCCCTCCGAGCCTTACGCTCGATCGGGCTCTCGCCGGGCACGCCGGCGAACAGCTCCGAGTCCACGCCCAACGCCAGCTCCGCGAACTCCTCGGCGTTCGCGGCGTGCTGTCCTGCAACAATCGACTTCACGGGTCTACCTCCAGTAGGCGGGTGGCCCGGGGCCGCCGCGCGTTCCTTGGCCGGAGCGCGGCGGCCCGTTTTCGTGGGCCTGACCACTCGTCACTCACGAGCAGCCATGACCGCCGACCCGCCACAGGCAGCACGGATCGGGGACCAAAGACACTCGTTCGTTGATCAGCACACTGTTGAGTTCTCAAGGAACGAACGCTGCCTTCGGGGGGCTTTCACCCCGCCCCTCCGGGCATTCGTGCAGGTCAGAGCAGCCCGAAGAAGGGCCCTCCCTGTCGCTCCCGCTTCTCTCGGTTGCGACACTCACAACATAGACAACCTGCCTAGGTAGGTCAAGAGAGTCATGAGAGTTGGGTCTCTCGCGTCTGTTGGGTGAGTGCTTTAGCATTGGGCCCATGGCCCTTGACCCGGACGACTCGCGCCCCCCGTATCAGCAGGTCAGCAGCTCGCTGCGGGCCTCGATCCTCACGAAGAAGCCCGGATTCGAGACCGGCGACAAACTGCCGTCCGGCCCCGAGCTGGCGAAGCGCTTCGGCGTGGCGCGCGGCACGGTGGACAAGGCGCTCGACCTGCTCCGCACCGAGGGGCTGATCGTGACGCGCCAGGGCAGCGGCTCATTCGTCCGGGAGCGCACGTCACGCCCGGTCGGCCTTCGTCCGCACCTTGAGGCGGCGTTCACTCAGCAGCAAGTGACGCTCGACTTCGCCGGATTCTCCAGCGAGACGCTGCACAGCGCCCTGTCAGAGCCTCTGGACAAGGTGCGTGAGGGGCGGCTGACGCCGGAGTCCATCACCGTCCGATTGCTGCTGCCCGACACCACGGCTCCGATGGCGGTGCCGGTGCTGGTCGACGGGCTGCAAGATGAGGCCGCCCTCCGCGAGCGTGCCCGAGACATCGCGCTCACGGCCGCCAACGGCATCGCTCACTCGGTTGAGGTGCTGGCCGAACTCGGCCTGGTTCAGTCGGCCACAGTCCAGGTGAAGGTGCATCGGGCTTCCAGCTTGTTCAAGCTGTACATCCTCAACCGGTCCGAAGCCTTCTTCGGCTTCTACCCCCTACGAGAGCGGACGGTCTCGATCGGCGACGCGGCGCACACCTTCTACGACGTGACCGGCAAGGACACCACTCTCTTCCACCACGCGGCCGGGCCGGACGACGCTTCCCTCGGGTCGCAGTACGTCCAGCAGGCCCAGATGTGGTTCGACAGCGTGTGGAGCACGATCGCGTACGAGCGTCAGCCGTGACTGCCGCCCTGCAACTCGCTGATGTGCTCCGGCCGGTGAAGCATGTGCTGCTCGACTTCGACGGCCCGGTCTGCTCGGTCTTCGCGGGCCTCCCCGCCCCAGAGGTGGCCCGTCGTCTCCGGGAACGTCTGCTCGCCGACGGCGAGCAGACGCCGGCCGGGGCCGAGCACGAGAACGACCCCCTCGCCCTGCTCCGGCTGGTCTCCGTTGCACGGCCCGACCTGACAGGGAGCACCGACGCGGCACTGACGGCGCTGGAGACCGAAGCTGCCCGCGTCGGGCTGGCGAATACTGGCGGGGAGTCGGTCCTGCGGGCCTGCGCCAGCTCCGGCCGCCTGGTCTCGATCGTAAGCAACAACGCGACCGTGGCCATTGAGACCTACCTCACCGACCACGGCCTCAGTGGTCTCGTGACCGGCGTCTTCGGCAGGATCCCCGGCGATCCCTCGTCTATGAAACCGAGCCCGCGCCTCCTCCTCGACGCAATGACCGCTGCTGGCACTGGCCCGGAGCAATGCGTCTTCATCGGCGATGCCGTCCGAGACGTGGAGGCCGGAGACGCATCAGGCGTGGCCACCATCGGGTACGCCAACAAACCCGGCAAGGACGCGAAACTGGCCGCTGCCGGTGCGGTCGTCATCGTGGGATCCATGCAGCTCATCGCAGACGCGCTGAGCTGATAGGACGCGCACCAGTGTCTTTGCCGGCAGTCACGCGTCATGATGCAAACTGGAGCGGGACCCCCGGACTTCTACTCCGGGGGTCCCGCTCGTAGTGATCAGGCGGTCGTAACCGACTCCGCGAGCTCGCGCCGGATCTTCGCTACCAGCTTCTCCGCAGCACCCTCCCAGGCGTCGCGCCCGGTCAGCGCCTTCTCCTTGACGATCACCTCGCCCGCCTCGTCGTACTGCGCAGGGTCGACCAGAGTGCCGTGGAAGGTGGTCCCGGCACGGGTGAAGTCGATGGTGGCAGCCGCCTCCATCGCCTGCTTGACGGTCACATCGGTGCCATTGGTGACATCGTGGACCGCCGCCGCCAGCGCGTAGATGACGTTGGCGCTGGTCAGCCAGGTCTTTTCGCGCAGCTTGACCACACCGTTCTGAACCGCCAGGACGCTGGCAACGTCGGGCAACGCACCGAACCCGTTCCAGAACGCGGCCATCTTCTGGAGCACGGCCTCGGCCCCGGCGGTGACGATCTCGACTGCGACCGCCTCATCCCAGGCGCGGGTCGAGCGGACCCCGGTCCCGATGAGCATCGTGCCCGTGGCGTACCGGAGCGTCTTGAATCCCATCAGCTTGGGAGAGAGCTTGCCGGGCGAGTCGGTGAGGAACTCGATTCGCTTACCCCCGTCAAAGGCGGGCACGTGCGGGCCCTTGAGGATCTCCTCCAGGAGGATCCTGTTGATCTCCTGGCGGCGGTCCATCGACTGCGCGATGGAGGCATTGAGCGGCTTGGCATTCTGCTGCAGGTCAGTGAAGTCCTGTGCCCTCCGCGCGTGGTCATCGTCCAGCACCACGATCACGGGCTGGCCACTGTCCTGCAGCCGCTCCAGCACATCGTCACCGTGGCGGTGCGCCTCGATCACATCGCCGTAGGCGGAAGTGCGGTGCCCACCATCGCCGACCTTGGCCTTTGCCCCCGGCCGCACATACAGCGTCCCCATGCTGATGGGGGCGTCCTCGTCGTCCGGCACGAACTTGGCGTCATCGGGGCTGTAGTACACGAGGACCGAGTTGAGAACGTAGTCCTCGGTCTCCTCGATGTACTTGGCGATGGCCTGCCGGTGGTTCTTGTCCTCCTTGCGGTTGGTCCCAGTCCCCTGGAGCGGATCCCAGTCGTCACGGCTCCCAACAGTCCCAACGTAGGTGACCGGGCTCATCACAGTAGTGACCATCCGCCGGTTGCCCATCTTGTAGCCGATAGCCGGGTAGGCGACACGCCCATAGGGGATCTTCGGCCGCTGGCGCGCCGTGGTGGCGCTTCCGGTGTCAGTGCTGTCTTCCATGTCGCTCTTCTCCTCGTGTCTGCGGACGCCTTCTACGTCCAACGAGAGACATATTACGCGGAAAATCTCACGTAGTCGAGCATTGGTCTCGCGTACTCTCTGACTACCTTTTGCATTGTTGTGACTACACAGAGACCAATGAACCATGGCGCCGGCGTCCCGCCGTCCGCTTCGCAGCCACTCGGCCGGGCGCAGGCTCCACCGGCCGTGGTCTCAGTTCTGGTCTCATTCACCCCCGTTCGTCGGGGTTCACCGACCCCCAGCAACCCCCTTCCTACCCGGGCCTGGAACCCCGGCGGACCCCACCGAACACCACCGCTCAGCCCTCGAAAGCGTGTGTGGGGGCAACTCCACCGTGGGTTCGAATCCCACCGCTACCGCCGCAGAAGGCCCCCGTCGGGATTCCGACGGGGGCCTTCGTCGTGCTACCGACAAATGACTGTTGTCGATGTCGGGTTGCCGCTACCGTGCAGGCGGCCGGGGGACGGACAACAGGGGGTCGGCATGGCGACAGCATGGTTGGTTCTGGCGGTGGGCGACGACCGCGAGCGCAGTGGCAACGATGGTTACGACGACGACCCGGCGCGGCACTACAGCTGGGACGAGACCGTCCCCAACAGCGGAGGCCCTGCCGTCGGTGACGTGATCGCGCTGTGGGACAAGAAGTCCCTGCTCGGCGTGTCGGTGATCGAACACATCGAGATCGGCCGAGCAGAGAAGGACCGCTACACCTGCCCGCTCCCGAACTGCGGGAAAGGCAGCTTCAAGCCGCGGAAGACGAAGCAACCGGTCTACGTGTGCAAGTGCGGGGGCGCGTTCGACGTGCCCAATTCGCGCCGCGAGGAAGTCACGACGTACCGCAGCCAGCACGACGCCGCGTGGGTCGACATGGCCGGCGCCCTGTCCGGCGCCGTACTTCGATCAATGTGCGACAAGCCCACCACCCAGCACAGCATCCGCAGCATTCGGTGGGAACGACTCCAGGAGGCCCTCGTCGGAGCGGGCGTGACCACGTCGGTGACCATCGCCGAGCAGGCGCGACGCACCATCGCGGGTGGCCATCGTGCGCGGATCGTACGTGCCAGGGTGGGACAAGCTGCGTTCCGCGCACGGCTGCTGGAGCGGCACGGCGCGGTGTGCGCATTCACCGGCCCCGCCCCGGCCTCCGTACTGGAAGCCGCGCACCTCTACAGCTACGCGGCCAACAGCGAGCACCACGACAACGGCGGCATCCTGCTGCGCCGAGACGTCCACCGTCTCTTCGATCTGGGCCACATCGCAGTTGATCCCGGCAACCTGGTCCTGGACCTGGCACCGGAACTGTCCGCCTACCCGGACTATGCGCCGCTGCACGGTGCCGCACCGGCTGTCCCGCTCCAGCACGGCCGCGAGTGGCTGGCGGCGCACTGGGCCCAGCACCGCGGCAACTGACACGGTGACACCTGGGGACCACGGACTGTCTCGAACAGTTCCGCCGACGCGGTCGGATGCCTCCAGGGGTGCTCGAAGCGCTGCGGGCACGCGCAGCACGCCCGTTCGCCGGCCCGTTCCGCAGTGGCGGCCCGTTTCCGGTTGGGGGGGCCGGGGTTGAGGGGATGATGCCCGTATGGGGAGTACGCGGTGGCGCTGGTTGGTGTGGGTCGGGGCCGGGGTCTCGGTGGTCGGGCTGGCGGTGTTCCTGTGGGGGGAGGGGCTGGACCGGGCGAATCAGTGGGCGGGTGTGCTGGGGCTGTTCGTCGGGCTGGCGGGTCTGGTGCTGTCGGTGACGGGCGGGGTGCGCGGCCGGGGCGGCGGGCAGTCCGCGGACGGGGCGGCGGCCGGCGGGTCGGTGCGGATGGTGCGGGACGTGAAGGGCGACGTGGTGATCGGCGGCCGCAGCGCGTCCGGTCCCGTCCCGGAGGCGTCGACGGCGCCCGTCACCGACGCGGCGGGTGACGGCCAGTCGGCGCGCGGGGTCCGTGCGGGCGGCGACGTGAACCTGGTGGACGGGGTGGAGGGTTCGGTGCGGTTCGACGAGCCGCAGCCGTGAGCGGGTTCTGGCGCCGGCTGCTGGGGGCGGACGGCGGCGGCCAGTCCGCGGAGCACGCCACCGCGGGCGGCGACCTGACGATGATCCAGCACGCGCAGAGCGTGCAGATCACGGTGGGCGCCCCGGCGCCGCCCCCGGGCGGCCTGGACGAGGCGCGCCGCCGGCACGCGGTGCGGCTGCGCGAGCGCTACCACCGGCTGGACCTGGAGGTGCTGACCCCGCTGTCGGAGCAGGACGAGCACCCGGCGGTGCACCTGCGCGAGGTGTTCGTCCCGCAGCTGGTGCGGGCCGACCCGCCGCCCGTGGAGCTGCCCCGGGAGCTGCTGAAACGGCTGACCGAGACCGGCGAGCTGGACCCGGACCGGCTGCCGCCGGGCGTGGAGCGGGAGACGGTGCGCCGGGTCCGGGAGGCCTACCGGCGCCGCCCGGCGGTACCGGTGCTGCCGCTGCTGGCCGGCCCGGACGGCCACCGGGCGGTGCTGCTGGGCGACCCCGGGTCGGGGAAGTCCACGCTGGCCCGGTTCCTCGGCCTGGCGCTGACCGAGCCGCTGGTGCACCCGGGCGCGGCCGTCCCGGACCAGGTGGCGGCGCTGGCGGGCCGGCTGCCGCTGATCGTGGAGCTGCGCCGGTACGCGGACCCGGAGTGGCGGGAGCGGACCTTCGAGGACTTCCTGGCGCACCTGCACGGCACCGAGGGCCTGGGCCTGTCGGCGGGCCTGCTGGAGCGTCAGCTGACCGAGCACCCGGCGGCCACCCTGGTGGTCTTCGACGGCCTGGACGAGCTGTTCGACCCGGAGGTCCGGGAGACCGCGAGCCGCCGGATCGCCGCGTTCGCGGCCCGCTACCCGCAGGTGCGGGTGCTGGTGACGTCCCGGGTGATCGGCTACCGGCGGGAGCCGTTGGACGCCGCCGGGTTCAACCACTACATGCTGCAGGACCTGGACGACCGGCAGATCGACACCTTCGCGGCCCGCTGGTACGCCACCGCCGTCCCGGGCGACCCGGTGGAGGCGCAGCGGCTGCACCGGCGGGTGACGGCGGCGGTGGCGTCCTCGGCGCCGGTGCGGGAGCTGGCGGGCAATCCGCTGATCCTGACCATCCTGGCGATCATCGGCCGCCGCCGGGAGCTGCCCCGGGACCGCCGGACCGTGTACGAGCACGCGGTGGCGGTGCTGGTGGAGCACTGGGACCCGAGCAAGTACCTGCAGGACCGGCGGGTGGACGGCGGGATGCCGTACCTGGCGTCCGACGACCGGCTGGAGCTGCTGCGGCTGGTGGCGCGGCGGATGCAGGAGGGCGGCGACGGGATCGCCGGGAACCACATTCCGGGGCGGGTGCTGCTGGCGTCGTTCGAGGGCTACCTGCGGGAGCGGTACGAGCTGCCGGCCGACCGGGCGGCGCCGGTGGCGCGGGCGATGCTGCAGCAGTTCCGGGAGCGGAACTTCATCCTGAGCCGGTTCGGCGGCGAGGTGTACGGCTTCGTGCACCGGGCGTTCCTGGAGTACCTGGCGGCGTCCGACATCGCCTACCGGTTCAACCGGGAGCGTTCGCTGACCGAGGAGCAGCTGCTGGAGGGCGTGTTCGCGGCCCGCTGGCGGGACCCGGCGTGGCGGGAGGTGCTGCTGCTGCTGGCGGGCGAGTTGGACGAGCGGTTCGTCGGCGAGGCGGTGTCGCGGCTGCTGGCGGCGGCGCCGGCCCTGCCGGGTGCGGGCGACCCGGTGCCGGAGTGGCTGGTGCTGGCGGTGCGCTGCCTGGGCGAGGTGCGCAAGCTCGGGCTGGTGACGGCGCAGAGCGAGGCGGTGGTGGACGCCCTGGTGGCGCTGTTCGAGGCGTACGCGGCGGAGGGTTCGACGGTGCTCCCGGGCGACATCGTGGAGGCGCTGGACGGGCTGCGGCCGGTGCTGACCGGGCTGGGGCCGCACTGGGTGGGGCGGGAGCGGTTCCTGCGCTGGTACCTGGTGTACGGGCACCACGCGCAGCGGGAGTCGCCGCTGCTGGCGGTGGGGGCGGTGACGGCGCGGCTGGCGTGCGCGCTGCTGCTGAACGATCCGCGCGGCCCCGCGGTGCTGCGGGCCTGGGCCGAGCACGGCTGGTCGCCGGCGCAGCGGGCGGCGGCGTTCGCGGCGCTGGCGGACGGCTGGGCGGGCGACCGTCGGGTGGGGGCGTTCGTGCGCCGCCGGATCGAGGAGGACCCCGACCCGCTGACCCAGGAGGCGGCGGTGGCGGCGCTCGCGGACGGCTGGGCGGGCGAGGAGGAGAGCGGGGCGTTCCTGCGGGCCCGGGTGGCGGGCGCGCGGGGCGAGAACCGGCTGAACGAGATGCTGGCGCTGGGCAAGGGCTGGGCGTGCGACGGCCCGGCGCTGCAGTTGCTGCGGGAGATCGCGGCCGCCGATCCGCAGCCGGAGCTGCGCGGGCTGGCGGTGTTCGCGCTGACGGTGAACGAGCGGGTGGGCGGTGCGTCGGCGGAGTTCCTGCGCGAGCGGGTGCGCACCGACCGGGATCCGGGGGTACGCGGGCTGGCGTTGCAGGCGATCTGCCTGCGGCCGGCCGAGGATCCGCGCAACGCGCCGTTCCTGCGGCTGCTGGCGGGGGTGGACAAGGATCCGCGGGTACGGATGGCGGCGCTGGCCGGGCTGGCCCGCGGCTGGGCGGGCGACCCGGAGGTGGCGGAGTTCCTGCGGCTGCGGGTCGCCGAGGACCCGGATCCGATGGTGCGCCGGCGGACTCTCGCGGTGCTGGCGCACCGCTGGGCGGGTGACCGGCAGGTGGCCGAGCAGCTGCGCGGTTTCGTCGCGGGGGACGGGCAGCCGGAGGTACGGGTGTTCGCGTTGACGCTGCTCGGCCAGGGCTGGGCGGGCGACCCGGAGGTGGCGGAGTTCCTGTTCGAGCGGGCCCGGGCGGCGGACGGGCACGGCCGGGCGCAGGCCACCGGCGAGCTGGCGGCGCACTTCGCGGACGCCCCGGAGCTGGACGAGTTCGTCCGGCACGAGGCCGTGCACTCGCCGGACCCGCTGGTGCGGGGCGCGGTGCTGACCGCGCTGGCGGACCGGCGTTCGCCGAGTGCGCAGGCCCGGGCGCTGTTCCTGGAGCGGGCGGTGGCGGATCCGGATCCGCGCACCAGGGACTTGGCGCTGGCGGCGGTGGTGCGCTGTTTCGACGGCGAGGAGCGGGCCGGGGTGCTGCTGCTGGCGCGGGCCGCGCACCTGCGGGACGCGGCGGTGCGGCTGTCGGTGCTGCGGGTGCTGCTGGCGCACCGGCCGGGTGATCCGGCGGTGCGGGCGCTGCTGCGGGAGCGGGCGGTGGCGGACACGTCGGCGGCGATCCGGGCGATCGCGCTGCACGCGCTGTCCCGCGACCGGGCGGCCCGGCCGGTCGGGCTGCTGCGCGAGCGGGCGGTGGCGGACGCCGATCCGCTGCCGCGCCGGGTGGCGTTGCGGGCGCTGGTGGCCGACCCGGAGGCGGCGGAGTTCCTGCGGCTGCGGGCGGTGGCGGACGGCGACGAGGAGGCGCGGATCGCGGCGTTGCGGGCGCTGGCGTTCGCGTTCGGGGGTGCGCGGACGGTGGAGCTGCTGGCGGCCCGGGCGCGGGCGGAGCGGCTGCCGGGGGTGGCGGTGGAGGCGGCCCGGCTGGGCGAGGCGCTGCGTACGCCGGGGTCGCCGTGGGCGGCGGACGGCCCCGCGCTTCCGGGCGGTTGACCACCGGGCGTCGGGGATGCGGGGACGGGCCCCTGGGAAAGCGGAGGGGGCGGCAGCTCCGGGGGGACGAGCTGCCGCCCCGGGCGGAGGTCCCACAACCGGGTCCGCGTCGGGGGGAAGCCGCGGTGCCCGGTCCCACAGCGGGGACCTCCGGATCGCCGTACCGGGGATTCCTGCCAGATCCTCGGTACATGAACCATCCTGCCGTGCCGTCGTGGCGGGCACACCCGGACAAAGCCCTGTCCGGGCAGGACCTTCGTCCCGGTGGGTGAACGGGGTCCTCACTCCTTGCGCCGTCCGGTGGATAAGCTGCGGGTGGCAGGGCCGTGCGGGGAGAGGACGGCGGCCCGACTCAGGGAGGCAGGCCCGTTCGATGGCTCAGGCGAAGAAGGTGGCCATGTGGATTGTGGTCATCTTCGTCATCTACACGATCATCACCTCGCCGGTGCGCGCCGCCGAGCTGGTGCAGTCCGGCTTCGTCGGGATCTCGGACGCGGCCAAGGCGGTCGGGTCGTTCATGACCGGACTGGTCCGCTAGTACCGTTTGCGGGGTTCGTCCTTCGGGGGCGCTCCCCGGCCGGGGCGTGCCCTCCTGATCCGCGAGGAGCGGCATCGTGATCCGGCACCTGGTCCTGTTCAAGCTCAACGAAGGCGTCGGCAAGGACGACCCGCGGGCCCTGGCGGGCGCGAAGGCGTTCGCGGAGCTGGGCGCGCTGATTCCGGAGCTGCGCGAGTGGGAGTGCGGCTGGAACACCACCGAGCGGGACATCGCGTACGACTTCGCGATCAACAGCCTGGTCGAGGACCGCGACGCGCTGGCCGCCTACCTGGGCCACCCGGCCCATCAGGCCGCCGCCGGGCAGTGGCGTGCGTTCGCCACCTGGGTGATCGCCGACGTGGAGGTCTGACCGCCCGTCACGCCCCGCCGTACCCGTACGCCACCGCGACCCCCGGCCTGCCGACCCGGCCGGGGGTCGCGGCGCGCTCCGCCGAATGCTGGACAGGGCATCAACACGCCTCTGCCGGGTGCTTGCCCGGCCACAGAGCGACTTGTGATGCTATGACCGGTTTTGACGGAAATTTTGGCGAGGTGGTCCACAAGGGAGGGGTGACGTGTCGGTGCGGACGCAGGGCAGCAGTGCGCCGGAGGACCGGGCCGAAGAGTTGCCGGACCCGGTCGAGCTGGCCGCCCGCCGCCCCGGCGGGCGCGGCGCGATCGACGTCCGGACGCTCACCCGGGTGCTGTTCGAACGACTCGCCGAACTGACGCCCGACGCCCCCGAGCGCACCCGGGTCCGAGCCGCCCTGATCGAGATCAACATCCCGCTGGTCCGCTACGCCGCCACCCGCTTCCGCAGCCGCAGCGAACCGATGGAGGACATCGTCCAGGTCGGCACCATCGGCCTGATCAACGCCATCGACCGGTTCGACCCGACCCGCGGCGTGCAGTTCCCCACCTACGCGCTGCCGACCATCCTCGGCGAGATCAAGCGCTACTTCCGCGACAACGTCCGCACCATGCACGTCCCGCGCCGGCTCCAGGAGCTGTGGGTCCAGGTCAGCGGCGCCATGGAGGAGTTGACGATCGCCCACGGCCGGGCCCCCAAGGTCCCCGAGATCGCCGCCAACCTGCGCATCCCCGAGGAGGACGTCCGGGCCTGCCTGGACGCCGGCCGCGCCTACAACGCCGCCTCGCTGGAGGCCGCCCAGGAACACGAGGGCGGGCTCGCCCTGCTGGACCGGCTCGGCTACGAGGACTCCGCCCTCACCGACGTCGAACACCGCGACATGGTCCGCCACCTGCTGGTCCAACTCCCCGAACGGGAGCGGCGGATCATCATGCTGCGGTTCTTCGCCAACCTCACCCAGTCGCAGATCTCCACCGAACTCGGCATGTCCCAGATGCACGTCTCCCGGCTGCTGTCGCGGATCCTCACCCGGCTGCGCACCGGGAACTCCTGGGAGGAGTAAGCCCGCTGTTCGGGTTTGCCGGGCCCGGTGATCCGGTATTGAGCAGAAGGACACGTCAGTCGGGAACCGCCGGACGGGTGGAACCCGTTCGGCAGGCAGTCGAAAAAGGGGTGGGCGCGTGTTCACAGAACAGGGCAGTGCGGTCATCGAGTCCGTCGTCGTACCGATCCCGGCCCAGGCCGGGCCCGCCGAGGCCCCCGACCGGGCGCTCGACACCCGAACGCTGTCCCGCTCGCTGTTCCGCCGGCTCGCCGTCCTGGAGCCCGACAGCGCCGAGCACGGCTACGTCCGGGACACCCTGATCGAGCTCAACCTGCCGCTGGTCCGGTACGCCTCCGCGCGTTTCCGCAGCCGCAACGAGCCGATGGAGGACATCGTCCAGGTCGGCACCATCGGCCTGATCAAGGCCATCGACCGGTTCGACCCGGAGCGCGGCGTCGAGTTCCCGACCTTCGCCATGCCCACCGTGGTCGGCGAGATCAAGCGCTTCTTCCGCGACACCAGCTGGTCGGTGCGCGTCCCGCGCCGCCTGCAGGAGCTCCGGCTGGCCCTCACCAAGGCCGGCGACGAGCTCTCCCAGCGGCTCGACCGCTCCCCCACCGTCCCCGAACTCGCCGCCTGCCTCGGCGTCTCCGAGGACGACGTGGTCGAGGGCCTGGCCGTCGGCAACGCGTACACCGCGAGCTCCCTCGACTCCAGCCCCACCGAGGACGACGGCGGCGACGGCCCGCTCGCCGACCGCCTCGGCTACGAGGACCTCGCCCTCGAAGGCGTCGAGTACCGCGAGTCCCTGAAGCCCCTGCTCGCCAAGCTCCCGCCGCGCGAGCGCCGGATCATCATGCTGCGCTTCTTCGGCAACCTGACGCAGTCCCAGATCGGCGAGGAGATCGGCATCTCCCAGATGCACGTCTCGCGGCTGCTCACCAAGACCCTCGCCCACCTGCGCGAAGGCCTGACCAGCGAGTGATCAGGGGCTCGGGGAACGGCGAGAGTTCGTGGCGGAGGGGTCAGGGGCCGGCGGCGGCCGTGTTGCGGCGGGGCGAAGACGGGGGACCGGAAACCTCGCGACGCAAAGCGCCCTGTTGATCGCTCGCAGACTCGGCCCCGCCGTTCCTCGAACCCCTAAACGGTGCAACTTGCCCTGAGGGCGATGCGGTGATCGTCCGTCAGGCCGAGGCCGTCGCGCCAGAAGTCGTCGAAGGTGGGCCAGCCGGCGGCGAGTTCCTCGAAGGCCGCGTTCAGGTAAACCGTTTCGGCGCGGGCCAGCGGGCGCATCAGCGGGTCCACGCGGGCGATCCGGGTCGCGGCGCGTTCGTTGGTGAGGAGGTAGTCGGCGAGGACGGCGTCCCGGTCCACGCCGAGGGCGGTGAGGAGCAGGGCGGCGGTCCAGCCGGTGCGGTCCTTGCCGGCGGTGCAGTGGAAGAGGACCGGGGCGCCGTCGGCCTCGGCGATCAGACGCAGCACGGTGGCGAAGCGGGAGCGGGCCAGCGGGTCGGTGACGAACCAGCGGTACATCGAGGTCATCATCGCGGCGCCCCGCCCGTCGCCGAGCACGGAGCGCGCCGCCTCCGGCTCGCCGCCGCCCAGGGCCCGCCGCAGGTCGACGTACAGGTCGAAGTCGGCGGAGAACACCGGCAGGTGGTGCAGGGCCGGGCCGAGCCCGTCCGGCGAGGGCACGCTGAGGGCCGCGGCGGCGTCCATCGGCAGCACCGCCGTCGGCAGGCCCGGGATCAGGTCGGCGCCCAGGCGGCGGACCTCGTCGAGGCTGCGCAGGTCGACGACGTGGCGCAGGCCGAGCCCGCCGAGCAGCTCGCGGTCCCGGTCGCCGACGCGGCTCAGCGCCTCGGTGCGCAGCAGCCGCCCGGGGCGGACGGTGCGGCCGTCGGCGGTGCGGTAGCCGCCCAGGTCGCGGGCGTTGACGGCGGCCGCCAGGCCGAGGCTGCGGGCGGTCTCGGTGGACGGCGCGGACACGGGGCCTCCTGGCGGGCTGCGACGGCTGCCGCCAGTGTAGGCACGCCGAACCGCGGGACCGCCCGGAGTGTCCGGTCGGCCCCGGTAGGCAGGGCTCCGAGGGTTACTTGACGGCCAGCCAGATCACGCCGGCCACGACCGCCAGGGCCACGATGGCCCCGATGACGATCAGCGGGGTGCGGCTCGACGAGGAGCTGCTGCCGTAGGTGGTGACGTTGCCCGGGGCCTGCGCGGCCGGGGCCTCGTCGACGAACGCCCGGAACATCTGGGTGGAGCCGGCGGGGTCGTAGTCGTTGTCAGCCATGGAACGGGACTCTAGCCAACCCCGACGGCCCGCCGACACCCCGGACCCCACTGCGGGCGCACTCTGCACGGAGCCCTCACCTCGGACGACACCTGGGTGAACATCCGGTCGCACCGGAATCAAGCAGGACCCGAACGGGTTGTCCTGAAGCATGACTTCCACTGACACCACCCGGGTGGCACTCGGTTCCTCCGACCTCGCCGTGTCCCAACTGTCCCTCGGCGGAAACGTGTTCGGCTGGACGGCCGACGAAGCGCAGTCCTTCGCGGTGCTCGACGCGTACGCCGCGGCGGGCGGCAACTTCATCGACACCGCCGACACCTACTCGTCGTGGGTGCCGGGCAACTCCGGCGGCGAGTCCGAGACGGTGATCGGCAACTGGCTGCGCAGCCGCGGCAACCGCGAGCAGATCGTGGTCGCCACCAAGGCCGGCATGGCGCCGGGCCTGGACAACCTGAAGCGCGACACCGTGCGGCGCGCCGTCGAGGGCTCGCTGCGCCGCCTCGGCGTCGAGCGGATCGACCTGTTCTACACCCACCGGGACGACCTGGACACGCCGGTCGAGGAGATCGTCACGACGCTGGACGAGCTGGTCCGCGAGGGCAAGGTGCGGGAGCTCGCCGCGTCCAACATCGACGCGCAGCGGCTCACCGCCTCGCTGGAGTTCGCCGAGCGCGAGGGCCTGGCCCGGTACGTGGCGGTGCAGCCGCACTACAACCTGGTCTCCCGCGACACCTACGAGGGCGAGTTGGCCGAGGTGGTCGCCGCGCACGGCCTGTCCGCCGTCCCGTACTTCGCGCTCGCGGCCGGCTTCCTGACCGGCAAGTACCGGCCCGGCACGGAGGTGGACAGCGCCCGGGCGCAGAGCGCGACCCGGTACCTGGAGACGCCGCGCGGGCCCCGGGTGCTGGCCGCGCTGGACGAGGTCGCCGCCGCCCACGGCGTCGAGGCGACCACCGTCGCGCTGGCGTGGCTGGCCGCACAGCCCACGGTCGCCGCGCCGCTGGCCAGTGCCCGCACCGTGGAGCAGCTGCCGTCGCTGCTGGCCGCGGCGGCGCTGCGGCTGACCGACGGCGAGCTGAAGCTGCTGGACGCCGCGTCGGCCTGACGGATCGCCGGCACCGCGACGGCGCCCCTCCCGCCGACGTGCGGGAGGGGCGCCGTCGTGGTTCAGGGGCGGCCGAAGAAGTCGGGGTAGTAGCCGCTGTTCAGCTGGGAGACCCGGACGTTCTTGCCGGGGCGGGGGGCCTCGACGTACGTCCCGTCCCCGAGGTAGATCGCGACGTGGTGGATGCCGGAGACCCGGCCGTTGCTGGACCAGAAGATCAGGTCGCCGCGGCGGAGCTGCTTCGAGGTGATCGGGGTGGTGGCCCGGTACTGGTCGTCGGCGACCCGCGGGGTGGTCACCCCGGCCCGGCGGAAGGCCTGCTGGACCAGGCCCGAGCAGTCGAAGCCGTTCGGCCCGTTGCCGCCCCACACGTAGGGCTTGCCGACCTGCGCCAGCGCGTACGAGACGGCCGCTTCGACGCCGCTCGCCGCGGGCGCGGCCGGCTTCGACGCACCGGCGGAGGAGCCGCCCCCGCCGGTGCGGGAGACGTACACGTCGTAGTGGCTGGTGTAGCGCCACTCCCCGGCCGCGTTCTTGAACCAGTAGACCTTGCCGTCCCAGCCCTGCCGGATGCCGCCGGACGAGGACTGCGAGGAGCCGGAGCCCTGCGGCTTCGAGGGGGCGGTGGAGCCGCCGGTGCGCTCCAGGTAGACGTTGTGCCACTGGGTGTAGCGCCACTCGCCGGCCGCGTTCTTGAACCAGTAGACGTGACCGTCCCAGCCGGGGCCGGACGGTGCGGGCATGGCGTGCGCGGTGGTCGCGCCCAGGCCCAGGCCGACGGCTCCCGCGCCGGCCAGCACGGTGGTGGCCAGACAGGTCGAACGGACGGCGCGGTGTATTCGGCCCGCCCGCTCGGCCGTCCCGGCGGCGGCAGTGGTGGTGGTGGCCGGGGCGGGCCGGGTGCAGTCCGCGCACCGGCAGGCCGCCGGGCCGTCGGACTCGGCGAAGCCCAGCAGGGGCGCGCCGGACCAGTCGGGCAGGTCGGCGGGGTCGGTGGATATCGAGGTGAGCGAAGTCGTCACGCGGGCTTCCCTTCCTTGCGGCTCGGCCGGGTGGCCGGAGCGGGAACCGAGGCGGTCACCCCGGCCGGGGCGACGAACGCGACCAGCAGCTGTTCCATCAGGGCGCTGCGCGCGCTGTCGTCCAACTCATGGGCGGTGGCGCGCTCCAGGCGGCGCACCGCGAGCGCTGCGGCCTCCACCGCGTCGTCCACCAGGACGGTCCGCAGCCCGGCGTCCAGGTCGGCCAGCCGGCGCCGGCGCATCGACTCGGCGACCTCCGGCGCGTAGTCCAGGGCCAGCGGCTGCACCGAGTACACCTCGATGCCCGCCGGGGCGGTCTCCGCGGCCAGCGCCCGGGTCAGCTCGTCGGCGAACCACTGGCCGTCGCGCAGCGCGGGCCCGGGGGCGGAGTTGGAGTCGCACGGCAGAGCGGAGGAGGTCCGGGTGAGAACGGCCTGCACCTGCTCGCGCAGATACGTTTCGTGGTCGGCGATGCCGAGGGTGACCCGCGCGGTGTCCTTGACCCGCCACACGATCAGCACCCGCACCAGCAGCGGGGTGCCGGTCCGGTCGGTGACCTGCACCGGCTCGCTGCGCCAGTGCCGCAGCCGGACGTCCACCCGGCGGCGGCGCACCAGCGGGTTGACCCACAGCAGGCCGGTGCGGCGCACGGTGCCCCGGTAGCGGCCCCAGCGGGTCAGCACCCGGGTCTCGCCGCCCGGGTTGGACAGCAGCCCGCCCAGTGCCGTCAGCATCGCCAGGCCGATCGCGGCGACCGCGGCGACGGTCCGGTCGTCGACCTCTGCGCCGCCGCTCTTCACGGCGGCGGTGCGCACGTCCGGCAGGCCCGACAGGTGCGGGACCACCCCGGCGCGGGCCAGCACCAGCAGCACGCCGGCGGTGCCGAGCAGCAGTGCCAGCACCGGCAGCCAGCCCGGCAGCGCGAACGCCGGGCGCTCGCGCAGCGACTGGTCGGCGCGCGGCGGCCGCCGGTGGGTGGCGGCGTCCGCGACGGTCGGGTGGGCCGAGGACCCGACGCGGTCGAGCACCGGGCCGGCCGGCTGGACCACCGGGAGCCGCTCGGTCGACGCGCCCCTGTCGGGTCGCTCCTCGACCGGGGCGGTGGGCCTGATCAGCGGGTTGTTCACCGCCTCGGCGACGGCCTTGGTCAGTTGGGTCGCACCGACGGGGTCGGCGGACGGTTCGACGGAGGAGGGCCAGGAACGGGGTCGCGGCGACGAGTCGCGGGTGACGTCCATGCACGTGTCCTAAGGGTTCAGAGTGTCGCGCAACGGGCGGCCCGGATCTGACGGGCAGTGCCGGGGACCCAGGCTAGGCTGATTGATCATCAAATGCGACGAATGCCATCCGGTGTGTCGCTATGTCGGAAAACACGTCGACTGAGGTAGCGCCCGCCGCGAACTGCCGGGCGGGCGGCACCGAACCGGCCGTCAACGACGGCGAGCGCCCCTCCTCCGGCCGCTGAACACCCGGCGGGCCAACAGCCCGAAACCCGCCGTGATCAGCAGCGCCCCGCAGGCCAGCCCACGCCAGCCGGTGGCCGCCGCCCGGCGCTCGGCGGCCTCCATCCCGTCCGGCGGCGGCGCCGGCGTCCGCCTCGGCCCGACCTCGTCCGCCGACCGCCCGGGAGGCTCGTCCGCCGCCGCGGGCGGACTCGACGAGGCACCGGACGGCGCGGCGGACGGCGCGGCCGCGGCCGTCTCGGCGGCCGACCGAGCCGCGGTCGGACTGGGCGATCCCGCCGACGGCGCCGCCGCCACGGACGGCGCGGCCGTCGGCGACGGGCTCCCCGCCCGTGCGTCCACCGGGTCCGCGAACTGGCCCTCCGGGGCCTCCGGGACCTCCAGGACCTCCGGCGCCGGGGAGTGCGCCGCGAACGGCGACTGATCGGACGTCATACCCGGCAGCAGGAACGGCGGCACCGGATCCGAGGCCGTACCGGGCTGCTGCCCCGACGGCGCCCCGGTGCCGGGGTCCGGCGCGGACGCGGCCGGGCTCGGGCTCTCCGCGGCCACCGGCGTCGCCCCCACCGGCGGCACCGTGCCCGGCAGCACCGGCACCACCACCGGCAGCACGTCCGGCGGCAGACCGGGCAGCACCGGCACCGGGGCGGCCGCGCTCGCCGACACCTGCCCCGGGGAGGCCGGAGCGGAAGCCGCGGCGGAAGCCGGGGCGGAGGCGGACGCGCCGGGGGCGGACGGCGCGGTCGGCGAGGCCGTTCCCGAGGCCGAGGGCGCGGCCGACGGCGTGGGCACCGCGGACGACGACGCCGGTGCGCTCGGCGACGCGGGCGCGGGTGCGCTCGGCGACGCGGGCGCGGTCGGCGATGCGGACGCGGGCGCGGTCGGGGTCGGCGGCGCGGGCGGCACGGTGCTGCCGCTGCCGGCGGGCTGCCCCGGCACCCGGACCGGGACGGGATCGCCCGCGGTGCCGTTGCCCGCCGGGTCGCTGGCCGTGGCGATCAGCGTGGTGTCGCCGCCCGGCAGGTCGTGGGTGGCGGTGCACGACCAGCTGCCGTCGGCGGCCGTCACGACGCTGCACACGGTGCTGCGGTCGCCGCTGCCCCGGCCGGCCGTGACGGTGACGGTGGTGCCGGGCTCGGCGCTGCCGGAGATCACCGGGCGGGCGCCGGCCAGGAGTTCACCGGCGGCCGGCGAGGTCAGCTTCGGCTTGCCGGGCGCCCGGGTGCTCACCGTCAGCTCGACGGGCTTTCCGTCGGAGGTGTTGCCGGCCCCGTCGCGGGCGTGCGGGGTGAGCCGGTGGGGGCCGTCGGCCAGGTTCTCCACCGGCAGGCAGGACCAGCTGCCGTCGGCGGCGACGGCGGTGGAGCACAGGTCGAGCTCCTCCGGCCCGCTGTCCGCGGAGACGGTGACGGTGGAGCCGGGCTCGCCGAGCCCGGTGACCAGCAGCCCCGGATCGTTGCTGTAGGCGGGCAGGGTGAGCACGGGGGCGGTCGGCGCCGTGGTCTTGACGGTCAGTCGGAACGGCTGCCCGCGCAGCACGGCCCCGCGGGTGGTCTCCGCCACCACGAGGGTGTGGGTGCTCTCGCCGAGCGCGTTGTCGGGGCGGCAGCTCCAGCTGCCGTCGCCGCCGACCTGCGCGAGGCACAGCGCGGAGCCGTTCTCCTGGACGGCGATGCCCGCCCCCGGGACGGCGCCGTCGCCGCGGAACTCGGGGCGCGTCTCGCCGGTGACGGTGCCGGGGATCGGCAGCGCGATCTCCGGCCCGGGGGCGGCGGGGCCGACCGTCAGCGAGACCCGCTGGTCGACGACCTGCCCGGAGTCGGCGAAGCCGTCGGCGGCGGCGAGCTGCGAGGCGTCGCGGGCCAGCCGCAGTCGGACCCAGGTGTCGCCGCCGGCGGCGCCGGTCGGGACCGGCCACTCCAGCACGGCGCTGGTCGCGCCGGCGGGGACGTCGGCCTGCACCCGGTCCTGCGGGTCGAACCGGCCGGTGTGCTCGAAGTCGACCCAGCCGGCCAGCACCGCGGGCCCCGCGCCCGGGCTGACCGGCACCTCCACCCGGTAGGTGCCCCCGACGGTGGTCTCGGTGGGGAGGGTGAGGCTCGGATCGGCGCCCGGGTAGTCGGCCCGGCCGGGCCGGAGCCGGGGCTGCGCCGGGTTGGCCCAGGGGCTGCGGTGGCCCGCCCCGCCGTCGCCCTGCGCGCCGGGGGCGAGCGGACCGGCGGCGGGCGGGGCGGGCAGCAGCGGCTTCTCGACGGACTGGGCCAGGCCGGGCCGGGAGCGGGTGGCGGCCGGGGTGGCGTCCTGGCCGAGGAACAGGTCGGAGAGCAGGTGGGAGGCGTTGCCGTAGCTCGGCGGGGCGCTGCCGAGGCCTTCGTCGAGGGTGACCGTCCAGGCCCGGCCGAGCGTCTCGGGGGGCGTGGTGGAGCCGTCCCGGGCGGTGGAGCGCTGGTCGACGCGCAGGTCCACGGTGCTGACGGTGCCGGCCAGTTCGAGGGTACCGGCGCCGTCGGCGTCGCCGTCGCGGGCGCCGTCGGCGGCGGGGGCGAGTTCGGCGGGGCCGACCGTCCAGCCGGGCCAGGGAGTGCGGCCGACCAGGGCGGGGGCGGCGGGGCTGCCGCCGGCGACGGTCAGCCGGGTGCTGCTGCCGGTGGCGCCGCCCTTGCCGGTGGCCAGCCCCGTCAGGCCGCTGAGGTGCAGGCGGGGGTTGCGCACGGGTCGGGAGAAGGAGAGCCGCAGGGTGCCGAGGGAGCGCCAGGAGCCGTCCGCCCGGGGGTGGTCCTCGGCGGCGCGGAAGGTCTCGGCGGGGTCGCCGGGCCGGATGCCGTCGGCGTAGGCGCTGCCGGCGAGGCGGCCGGGCGCGGCGTCGACGCCCACCCCGGGGGCGGCCGTCCAGTCGAACCGGACGGCCAGCCCGGAGGGCAGTTGGGCGCGCCGGTCGGCCGACCAGCTGTCCGGCGACTGCTGGGCGGCCACCGGCGGAGTGCCGAGGCCGGTGAGCAGCCCGGTGGCGATCAGGGCGGTGGTGGTCCGGCCGATCCAAGGTCCGGGCCGGTCGCGGTCGGCCGGGCGGGCGTCGGGGGCCGGGGCCCGCTCAGGGGACTGTCGGCACATCCGGCTCTCCTCTCGGTGTCTTCGTCCGCCGAATTCGCGGCCCAATGCCATGCACCCGAATGGCCATGACGATCAGACAAAAGGGAATCACGATCTGGTTTCGGTCATACCGCGACACCTGGTCAATTCGCCCGACACCACCCGATTGGCGGCCACTCGTTCGCAGTATCCGGATACCCGCCGGGCCGGGTGTCAACTCGCCCAAGCGGGCATCAATCGGACGCTACCGTCCAGTAATTGACTGATCATCAGATGACACTGTTGGAATTGGTGTGTTTATCAGTAGAGTCGGCTGGCGTGACCATTGATTCCGCGCTCATCAAAAGCAGCTTCGCCGCCGTCGAGCCCCACGGCAGCGATGTCACCGCATACTTCTACACGCATTTGTTCGAGCACAACCCGAATGTTCGCAAGCTCTTCGCCGAGCACCTCGACGAGCAGCAGGACCGCCTCTGGGCCGCGCTGACCACGCTGGTCAACAAGCTCGACGACACCGACACCGTGGTCAACGTGCTGCAGGGCCTGGGCCGCCGGCACGCCGGCTACGGCACCCTGCCCGAGCACTTCCCGGCCGTCGGCGCGAGCCTGCTGGCAGCCCTGGCGCACGTCGCCGGGGACGCCTGGACGCCGGAGACCGAGGCGTCCTGGACCGCCCTGTACGGCGTCGTCACCGAGGTCATGGGTGGGGCGCTGACCGAAGCCGCCACGGGCTGAGGACCTCCCCGGTGCCCTTCGACCCCGCGGTCGTCCGTGCCAGCTTCGCCGTCGTCGAACGCCGCGCCGACCAGTTGACCAAGTACTTCTACGCCCACCTGTTCACCAACAACCCCGGCGTCGAAGCACTGTTCCCGGCCCGGCTCGCCGAACAGCGCGACCGCCTCTTCGCCGCCCTCACCCAGCTGGTGCTGCGGCTGGAGGACCCGGAGAAGCTCACCGGCTACCTGGCGGCGCTCGGGCGCGACCACCGCAAGTTCCAGGCCGCACCCGAGCACTACCCCGCCGTCGGCGCCAGTCTGATCGCCGCGCTGAAGCACTTCTCCGGGACCGCCTGGACGCCCGAGGTCGAGCAGGCCTGGGCGGAGGCGTACGGCGCCATCGCCCAGGCCATGATCGACGCGGCCGCGGCCGTCCCCGCCGGCGCCCCGCGCTGGTGGAACGCCGACGTGCTGGCCGTCCGCCACGCCGCCCCCGACCTGGCGGTGCTCACCCTGCGGCCCGACCACCCGTACCCGTTCACCGCCGGCCAGTACCTGACCGTCAGCTCCGACCGGCACCCGCAGGTCTGGCGGCCCTACTCGCCCGCCTGCGCACCCCGTCCCGACAACACCCTGGAACTGCACGTCCGCCGGGTCCCCGACGGGCTGCTGTCCACCGCGCTGGTCGACGACGTCCGGCCCGGCGAGACCGTCCGGCTCGGCCCGCCGCTCGGCGAGGCCGTGCTCGCGGACGGCTCCGACCGGCCGCTGCTGATGGTCGCCGCCGGCACCGGCTGGGCCCAGATCAAGTCCCTGCTGGAACAGCTCGCCCGAGCCGGCGGCCGGCCCGCCACCGTGTTCGTCGCCGCCCGCGACGACCGCGACCAGTACGACCTGGACGCCGTCCACGACCTGGTGAAGGAACACGCCTGGCTGCACGCCGTGCTCTCGGCGCCCGCGCCCGGCGCGTCCCGCGGCGCCGCGATCCGGCTGCTCCGCGACGGCCTGCGGGACTACGGCGACTGCGCCGGCCACGACATCCACCTGTCCGGCCCGCCCGACCTCGCCCCCGCGCTCACCGCCCAACTCCTCGACCAGCACGCCGATCCCGGCCTCGTCCGGCACGACCCCGTCACCGCCACGTTCAACCGCAGCCGCCCGCTCACCCCCGCGGAATGGTTCCTGGAGGAACGCGACGTGCCCTGGATCAACCGGACCGAACTCGGGCCGCCGACATGACGACGAAGGCCCCGGGTGGAAACCCGGGGCCTTCGGCTGGTGCGCTCAGCAGGATTCGAACCTGCAACCTCTTGATCCGTAGTCAAGTGCTCTATCCGTTGAGCTATGAGCGCTCGGACGGCCCCTTGCGGGACCGCGAGCGGAGATTGGTGCGCTCAGCAGGATTCGAACCTGCAACCTCTTGATCCGTAGTCAAGTGCTCTATCCGTTGAGCTATGAGCGCTCGCCCCGTCGGCCTTGGCCTCCTGGGCGGTGCGGGGACAACATTACATGACCGGCGACCTGGGGCGAAATCCATTGCCGACGGCCCCGTCAAGGCCGCCGCGGAGGCCGCCGGGCGAACAGCAGCCGACAACGCAGAAGCCCCGTCGGTCACTGACCGACGGGGCTCCCGGTGAAGCGGAGGCGGAGGGATTTGAACCCTCGATGGGCGGTAAAGCCCAAACCGCATTAGCAGTGCGGCGCCATAGACCGGACTAGGCGACGCCTCCAACACCCGGACTGCGACCGGGACTCCGGTGCACTCCGTGCGACTGCGATGATGCCACAGCCGAAGCCTCCGACACCAACCACCACAACGATACTGGCCGGGTCGTCCACGGCGCAAAGAAGAATGAGATACTCCAGTCTCCGAGGAGAGCCAGAGCCGCCCGTCGAAGCGGCGGCCCGAAGGCGTGAGGAGACCTGTCGACGTGAGCAGCAGGCCGACCCGAGGCGCTGCTCGCCTCGCCGCGATACTCGACGCACTGCCCGACCCCCTGCTGCTGGTGAACTCCAACGGCACCGTGGTCGACGTCAACAAGGCCGCCGTGGAGAGCCTGCAGGCCCCCGGCACCTCGTTGGTCGGACGGGGAGTGCTGGACCTGCTGCCGGAGTTCGACCCCAGCCGAATCCCCGGTTCGATGCGGCCCCCGGCGAGCGAGACCCAGAGCCTGGAACTACCGGTCCGGATGACCGCCCGACGCACCGACGGCAGCACCTTCGCCGTCGAGGTGTCCGGCAACGACTTCAAGGACGAAGGCGGCGGGGAGGCGCACGGGTTCCTGTCCTTCACCACCGCGGACCAGGACCTGCTGCTGCTCCTGGTCCGCGATCTGTCGACGCGTCTGGGCGTGGAGTCCGAACTGCGGCGCCAGCACAAACAGACCGAGATGATCCTGCGGGCCGCCGCCGAGGGTGTCCTCGGCGTCGACCTGGAGGGCCGCGTGGTGCTGGTCAACCCGGCCGCCGCGCACATCCTCGACTTCCGGGCCAGCGAGCTCGGCGGCCGTGAACTGCACCCGCTGATCCAGCACTCGCAGCCCGACGGCAGCCCGCTGGCCGCCGAGAGCTCGGCGCTGAACGACACCCTGCACTCCGGCCGCAAGCACCGGATCCGCAACACCGTGCTGTGGCGCAAGGACGGCACCCCCGTCACCGTCGACCTGACCACCGCTCCGGTCCGGGACGGCGAGCAACTGGTCGGCGCCGTCATGACGTTCACCGACCGCACCCACGAACTCGCCCTCACCGCCCGCAACGAGCACCTGACCGCCGTCCTGGAGTCCGAACTCGGCGGCGCACTCGGCGCCCTGCACCGACGGATCGACGCACTCGCCGCCGACCCCGCCGGGCAGCTCTGGCCGGAGGCCAACTGGACGCTGCGCCGGCTCGCCGACGAGTGCCGCCGGTTCGGCCGGCTGATCGAGGGCGTGCTGGAGCACCAGCGCTTCGAGGCCGCCGCCGACCGCGGCAAGGCCTCGCTGGACCGCGAGCGGATCGGCCTGGACGAGGTCGTGCAGCTGGCCGTCGACCGGGCCGGCGAACTGGTCGGCCCCGGCCGGGTCCGCTACTCGGTGCACGCCGCCGCCGTGAAGGTGCTCGCCGACCGCGAGCGGCTGGCCCAGGCGCTCGCCCACCTGGTCGCCGACGTCAGCGGCGTCACGCCGGTCCCCGAACCCGCCCGCGCCGAGGACGAATCCGCCACCGCCGGCGGGGCGTTCTCCGGTCCGGCGCCGGACCCGGGGCAGCCGCCGATGGTGGTGCTGGCCGCCGCCCAGCGCGGCCAGGTCGCCCGGATCGAAGTGCGCGGACCCGCCCGGACCGCCAGCGCCGTCCACCTGCCGATCGCCCGCGCCGCCGTCCAGCGGCACGGCGGCGTCCTGCAGCGGCACGACCTGCCCGGCGGCGCCGGGGCCACCTACGTGGTGGAGCTGCCGCTCGACCCCGACGGCGACGACGGCGGCACCCCGGACAAGCAGCAGCACGTCCCCAAGGACTCCGACACCGCGATGCTGCCCGACCTCCCCGGGCAGCCCCCCGCGGCCGAGTCGACGCCCGCCGAGGCCGACGGACCGTCAAAGTCCGAGCCCGCCGAGGACGGCGACACCGCCGCCGCCCGGGCCGACGACACCCAGGGCTCCGGCCGGCGCCGGGCCCGCCCGGCCCGCGAAGAGGCCCCCCGGCCCAACGCGCCGATCGCCCTCGGCCCCGGCCCGTCCGCGGCCGAACCGGCCGAACAGCCGCCGGCCCTCGAACCGCCCGCGCCCACCGGACGGCGGGCCCGCCGGGCGCACGCCGGCTCCGGCGACAACGCGCCGCCGCTCCAGCTGCCCGGCGTACCGGACCCCGGCGCGGCCGTCTACCCGGGGCTGGAGAACGCGCTGCCCGCCGCCCCGCCGGAACCCGCCGCCCCGCCCAGCCGGCCCACCGGACGCCGCCGCCGGCTGGCCCTGCCCGCCGACACCGCCGAGAGCGCGGAGGAGGTGACGGCGGTCCTGCCGCCCGTCCCCGCCGGCGCCCCCGAGCCGTCCGCCGCGCTGGAGGTCGCCCGGCCCGCCGCGCCGCCCGCGCTCCCGGCCGCCGCGGCCCCCGCGGCCGAGGGCGGCCAGCCGCAGCCGGTCGGCAGCGGACTGGGCGAACTCGTCCCGCCGCGCCCGCTGGGCGGCGTCCAGGCGGGCTTCCCGGGCACCTTCCCGCCCCCCGGGACGCCCCAGCAGGCCGAACTGCCCGCCGCGAGCCCGCAGGCGGTCAACGGCCAGGCGCTGCCCGCCGGTTCGGGCGACAGCGGCGGCCTGCCGGCGCTGCCCGCCGGGCCCGGTGCGGTCGAGGGCCGCACGCCGCCCCGGCCGATCGCCGAACTGGCCCCCGCCAAGGAACCCGCGTTCGACGGCCCCCGCCCACTGCTGGTGTGGCCCGAACCCGACCCGTCCACCCGCGGCGCACTCCAGAACCGGGGCTTCCGCCCGATCGTCGTCGCCTCCCGCGAAGAGGTCGACGCCCAGGTCCCGCAGACCCCCGCCGCGCTCTTCGTCGACCCGCTGACCGGCCCGATCACCCGCACCGCCCTGCAGTCGCTGCGCACCGCCGCGCTGGCCGGACGGATCCCCGTGCTGCTGGCCGCCGGGCTCGGCCAGGCCACCCGGGACGCCGCCTACGGGGCCGACCCCGCCGTGCTGCTGCGCGCCCTGGCCCCGAGGGACGGCGAGAACCACGCCGCCCGGGTCCTGCTGGTGGAGTCCGACCCGGAGGTGGCCGCCGCGCTGGTCGCCAGCCTGGAGCGGCGCGGCATGCAGGTGGAGCACGCCACCGACGAGAACGAGGCGGTGGCCCGGGCCAGCAGCATCCAGCCGAACCTGGTGGTGCTCGACCTGCAGCGGATCGAACGCCACAGCCACGGCCTGCTGGACTGGCTGCGCGCCAACGACCGCCTGCACCGCACCCCGCTGGTGGTGTACACCTCGGCCGACCTCGACCCGCAGGCCCGTGCCGGGCTGCGCACCGGCGCCAACGTGCTGTTCCTCGCGGAGCGCTCCACCACCGACGACGTGCAGGGGCGGATCGTCGAACTGCTCGCCCGGGTCGGTGCGTTGGGCCAGGTGGCGACGGCCGCCTCGCGCTGACGCCCGGTCGGCCGCCCCGGCCCGCGGCAGGCGGGCCACCGGGCGGGCCACCACGCGGACCGGCGCAGGCGGGTCCGGCGGCCGGGGTGCCGCCGTGGTGCCCGGCGAGATCCCGGGTGATGGGCAACCCCGGGCCGTCCGGCCGGGGCAGCATGATGTCGAGCACGATCACGCCGTAGTCGTGCCCGGTGGCCTGCCGGAGGCCGTCCGCGCCGCCGTGGGCGACGTCGACGGCGAATCCCTCGGCCCGCAGGCCGCGTTGCGTGCGGCGGCGAGCCGCCGTCCTCGACCGCCGGTACGCGTACGGGGACCGGGGTGGCAGGGGTCGGGCCGGGCGGCGGCGGCAGCTTCAGCTCGGCTTCAGGCGGGTGGCGGCATGCTGGGCGCCGCGGCCGGGGTCGGGCCCCGGCCGGGTCGTCGAGGGGAAGTGGTGTGCAGATGTCCGAGCAGGAGCCGCAGCCGTCGGAGCCGTTGCCGTTCGAGCCCGGGGTCGAGAAGACCGCCCGTCGGCGCCGGGTCCGGCTGCCGCAGCGGCGGGGCGGCCGCTGGGCGCTGGGGGCGGCGGTCGTGCTGGTGCTGGGGGTCGGTGTGGTCGGCGCCGCCGCCGTGGCGACGCACCACCCGGACCGGCACCGGGCGGTCCCCCCGTTCGCGATGCGGGCTCCGGGGGCGCCGGACGCGTGGGGAACGGGTGCCGGGAAGCACCGGGGCGGGGAGCCCAGGAGCGACGGGCAGGCGGTGCGCCGCGACGGAGCGGGCGGGCGGGCCGAGCAGCCGGGCGGCCGGGCGGTGCAGCCGGGCGGGCAGGCCGAGCGGCTCGCGCCGGCCGCGCTGCCGTCGGTTCCGGCGGACCAGGCGCTGGCCAAGGCGGCGGGCGCGGTGCCCGGCGGCAAGGTGGACGCCCTGTCGGTGGTGGGCCGGGAGGGCGGCGGCAGCTCGTGGGCGGTCGAGGTGCTCGGCGCGGACGGGGTCCGTCACCTGGTGACGGTGGACGGCGTCGACGGGTCGATCACCGGCAACACCGCGGTGAACGGCCGCTGACCGGTGCGGTCCGTGGTCGGCCCTCCCGCCCGGGGAGGGGCCGACCCGCGGTCAGCTCTTGCCGAGCACCGTGACGTCCAGCCGCTCGGCGGCGTAGTCGGCGCGGATCACCTTCTTGTCGAACTTGCCCACCGAGGTCTTCGGCACCGCCTCGATCAGCGACCAGCGCTCCGGCAGCTGCCAGGAGGCGACCCGTTCGGCGAGGAAGGCCCGCAGCTCGGGCAGTCCGGCGGTGGCCCCGGGCCGCAGCACCACGGTGGCCAGCGGGCGCTCGCCCCACTTCTCGTCGGGGACGGCCACCACGGCGGCCTCGGCCACATCGGGGTGGGCCATCAGGTGGTTCTCCAGGGAAACCGAACTGATCCACTCGCCACCGGACTTGATCACGTCCTTGGCCCGGTCGGTGAGGGTCAGGTAGCCGTCGGCGGTGATGGTGCCGACGTCGCCGGTGCGCAGCCAGCCGTCGGGGCTGAACTTGTCCTCGGGCCGGACCGGCTCGCCGTCCGCGCCGCCGAAGTACGCCCCGGCGATCCACGGGCCGCGCACCTCCAGCTCGCCCTCGGCGACGCCGTCGTGCGGCATCCGCTCGCCGCCCGGGCCGATCAGCCGGGCCTCCACGGAGGCCGGGAAGACGCCCTGGGTGACCCGGTAGGCCCACTCGTCCTCGCCGGTGACGCCGGCCGGCGGGCGGGCGACGGTGCCCAGCGGGGAGGTCTCGGTCATGCCCCAGGCGTGGATCACCCGGATGCCGTGCCGCTCCTCGAAGGCCTTCATCAGCGCGGGCGGACAGGCCGAGCCGCCGATCACCACGGTCTCCAGGGTGGAGGTGTCGTAGTCGCCGGCGTCCAGTTCGTCCAGCAGGCCGGTCCAGATGGTCGGGACGGCCGCGCCGAAGGTCGGCTTCACCTGGTCGATCATCTCGGCCAGCGGCTTGGGCTGGAGGAAGCGGTCCGGCATCAGCATGTTGGCGCCGGTCATGAACGCCGCGTGCGGCATGCCCCAGGCGTTCACGTGGAACATCGGCACCACCGGCAGCACGGTGTCGCGGGCGGTCAGGCCGAAGCTGGAGGCGGCGATGATCTGCATCGAGTGCAGGTAGATCGAGCGGTGGCTGTACACCACGCCCTTGGGGTCGCCGGTGGTGCCGGAGGTGTAGCAGAGCGCGGCGGCCTGCTTCTCGTCGATGTCGGTCTGCCACGGGTAGTCGGTCGGGCGGCCGGCGATCAGTGCCTCGTAGTCGTGCACCGTCCCGTCGAAGCCCGCCAGCAGCGCCGGGTCGTACGGGCCGGACACCACCAGGTGCCGGACCACGTCGCCGACCTGCGGCAGGACGGCGGCGAGCAGCGGCAGCACCGAGCCGTTGACGATCACCACCCGGTCCGCGGCGTGCCGGAGGATGTACGCCAGCTGGTCGGCGGGCAGCCGCAGGTTCAGCGTGTGCAGCACGGCGCCCATGGACGGTATCGCCAGGTACGCCTCCTGGTGCTCGGTGTTGTTCCACATCAGGGTGCCGACGGCCTGGCCGTCGACGACGCCGAACTCCTCGCGGAGCGCGTGGGCGAGCTGCGCGGCGCGGCCGCCGACCTCGGCGAAGGTGCGCACCACCGGGCCGTTCTCGGTCCAGGTGGTGACGGTCGACCGGCCGTGGATGGTGGACCCGTGCTGCAGAATCCGGGCGACGGTGAGTGGAACGTCCTGCATCGTGCTGTACACCAGGGTCCTCCTTGACCGGCCCGCGGTTGTTACCCGCAGGTAGTAGGCGATGCCCTCGATTGTTTCCCCGGCACCCCCGGGATGTCAGTAGCCGCAACCGAGATGAGACCGAGGCCGCCCACCTGCGCGGCCGTCCGTCTCCGCCCGTGTCCGCCCGGGTCCGCGGCGTGTTCGGAATCCGGGGTTCCACCGCTGTTCCCACGATCGCACCCCGCCGTCCCGCGGGTGGTAACCGTCTTTGACCAAAAGCACTCCTTACGAGACACTCGATCTCATGCCAGGAACCTCCCTCACCGTTGAAAGCACCACTGAACTCCCGGCCATCGCCTCGGTTTCCAAGGTTGAAGGCAGCTCCGGTCGAGCGCGGGCCAGTGGAATGCGACGACAGCTGAGCGGCATCCCGGCACCGGTGCTGTGCGTGGTCTCGATGGTCGCCGTGCAGCTCGGCGTGGCGGCGTCCAAGCCGCTGTTCGGGGTGCTGGGGGTGGCCGGCGCGACCTTCCTGCGGATCTCCTTCGCCGCCGTCGTCCTGCTCGCCTTCACCCGCCCCCGGCTGCGCGGCCGCAGCCCGCGCGACCTGGCGATGGCCGGGCTGCTCGGCGTCGCGTCCGCCGGCATGACGCTGCTGTTCGCCGCGGCCGTCGACCGGCTGCCGATGGGCACCGCCGCCACCATCGAGTTCCTCGGCCCGCTCGCCGTCGCCCTGGTCTTCGCCCGCCGCGCCGGACACGTGCTGTGGGCGATGCTCGCCGCCGGCGGCGTGGTGCTGCTCACCCTGTTCGGGCACGGCGAGGCCGGCTCCCGCCTGGACCCGGTCGGCCTGGCCTGCGCCTTCGGGGCGGCGGCCTGCTACTCCGGCTACATCCTGTTCACCGACAAGGTCGGCGCGGCGTTCCGCGGCTTCGAGGGCCTCGCGGTCTCGTTCACCGTCGGCATGGTGGTGCTCGCGCCGTTCGGCGCCGCGGAGGCGCTGCACGGCCTGTCCGGCGCCTCCTCCCCCGCCCTGATCCTGCTCGCCGTCGCGGGTGTCGCACTGCTCTTCCCGGTGCTGCCGTACGCGCTGGAGATGGTCGCGCTGCGCCGGATGTCCCAGCGGGTGTTCAGCGTGATCGTCAGCCTGGATCCGGCGGTCAGCGCACTGGTCGGACTGCTGGTGCTCGGCCAGGTGCTGGGCCTGCCGCAGCTGGTCGGCATCTGCTGCGTGGTCGCCGCCAGCGTCGGGGCCACCCTCACCGCCCGGCGCTAGGCGCGCTCTTCCGGAAACCCCTCGGGGGCGCGGCGACTGCCGCGCCCCCGAGGGGTTTCCTGTTCGTCTGTGCGCCCCGAGGCGGGTGACCCTCTCCACTCCCGGGTGCTCCGGCGGTACGTGCCCCGGCCGGTCCGGCGCCCCCGCCGGCCCGTCCGCACCTCCCGCCGGGAGGTCAGTGGCGATGGACCGGCGCGAGGGCGGTGCCGGCGTCGGAGACCGCACCGCCGATCGGGCCGTGGCCTGCGGCCGGGCGGGTGGTGCGTAAGTGCGTCATGGATTCCTCCGTGCTGCCGATGGCCGCGGTCGCTCCGGAACTGCCGGCGACCGCGAATCGCTGCCGTTCACTTCCTGGAACCAGAATTCCGCAACAAATCGACAAAGCACCAGCACCGTTGGGCCTTTTCCCTCATCAGTGTGATCCGAAGCCCCTGGCGCATGCCCCTGCACAAGGCCCCCGGATCCCGGCTGCACCTCCCCCGAGCTGGCCTTTTACTCCCTGTACGGCGGCTCTCGACCCCCTTCTCGGCCGGGGTGCGGGCCGCCGATTTCCGGCGAGTCGCGCCCCCGCCGGGGCGCACGAGGGGAACGTCCACGCCCCGGGACGGTGCGGTGACCGTTAAATGTCGATATTCCACCGGGGTCGTCGCCGCAGCCGAATTCCAGGGAAATCGGATCCGAATCCAGAAGGATCCTCAGATCATCTTTCCCGGGTTGAGCAGGCCCAGCGGGTCGAAGACCGCCTTGATCTGCCGCTGCAGCTCCAGCCCCACCGACCCCAGCTCCCGGGCCAGCCACTCGCGCTTCAGCAGCCCGATGCCGTGCTCGCCCGTCACCGTGCCGCCCAGCTCCAGGCCGAGCGCCATGATCTCGTCGAAGGAGATCCGGGCCCGCTCCACCTGCTCCGGATCCCGGGCGTCGAAGATCACCACCGGGTGGGTGTTGCCGTCGCCGGCGTGCGAGACCACGCCGATGGTCAGCCGGTGCCGCTCGGCGATCTCCGCGGTGCCGTTCAGCATGGCCGCCAGCGCGCTGCGCGGCACCGCCACGTCGTCGATCATCGTGGTGCCCATCCGCTCCAGCGCGGGCAGCGCCGACCGGCGGGCCTGGAGCAGCAGTTCGGACTCCGCCCGGTCCTCGGCCGGCACCACCTCGGTGGCCCCGGCGGCCGTGCACAGCTCGCCGACCGCGGCCAGCCGCTCACGCCGGTCCGGGCCGTCGAAGGCGACCAGCAGCAGCGCCCGGGTGGACTCCGGCAGCCCCATCTGCGTCATCTCGTTGACCGCGCGGACGGTGGTGGCGTCCATCAGCTCCATCAGCGAAGGCGTGAACCCGGCGGCCATCACGTCGCACACGGCCTGCCCGGCGGCGTCCACCGAGTCGAACTCCGCCGCCAGCACCAGCTGCGGGCCGGGCGCGGGGCGCAGCGCGAGCACCGCCTCGACCACCACGCCGAGGGTGCCCTCGGAGCCGACCAGCAGCCGGGTCAGGTCGTAGCCGGCCACGCCCTTGGCGGTGCGCCGTCCGGTGCGCAGCAGTCGGCCGTCGGCCAGCACCACGTCCAGGCCGAGCACGTACTCGCTGGTCACGCCGTACTTCACGCAGCACAGGCCGCCGGCGCCGGTGCCGATGTTGCCGCCGATGGTGCAGGACTCCCAGCTCGACGGGTCCGGCGGGTAGGCCAGTTGCCGGGCCTCGGCGGCCCGGGACAGGTCCGCGTTGACGACGCCGGGCTGCACGATCGCGATCCGCTCGACCGGGTCGAGGTGCAGGATCCGGTTCATCCGGGTCAGCGAGAGCAGGATGCAGCCGTCGACCGCGTTCGCACCGCCGGACAGTCCGGTGCGCGCGCCCTGCGGCACCACCGGGATCCGCAGTTCGGTCGCGGTGCGCATCACGTGCTGCACCTGTTCGACCGTCTCCGGGAAGACCAGCACCGCGGGCTCACCCGCGTCGCAGAAACCCGCCATGTCGCGGGCGTACGCGCCCGTGACGTCCGGATCCACCGCGACGGCGCCGTCCGGCAGTCCCGCGCGCAGCCGCTCGACCAACTCACCCACGACAACCTCCACTCGTCCCGCCCGCACTCTCCTCCCCCACCCCGCCCCGGGCAAGCGTCCCCGCCCGCAGTCGGGGCTGCGGGGCGACGGGGCTGTCGAGCCGCGGGCTGTCGGGCTGTCGGTCGGCTCGGGCACCCTGTACCCATGCGCGTTCCCCGTGTCCCGTGCCCCGCCTGCGGCCGCCCGGTCGCCCTGATGCCCACCCGTCGCACCGGCTACGGCGTCATCCACGACCACAAGCGCGACCGCCGCTCGCTGGTGCTGTGCGACGGCAGCATGCGCCAACTCCCGCTCTCCGACGCCGCACTGTGGCAGGACGCGCTCCCCGGCCTGCCCATCGGCGAGGGGCCGCCGACACTGTTCTGACGGCCCGTCGGTTCGGGCTGTCCGCGCCGGGGCACGGCACGGCGGACGACCACGACGGCAGGCGGTACCCGTCCCTGGAGTCGCTCGACTCGGCCCGACCGGCGCGGACCGAAACGGTCCGGGGCGAAGAACCGCAGATCTTCACCGAGGTGCTGACGGCACCGGCCTCCTCTGATGCTCCGTCACCCCCGGGACGCCGAACGGCCCCCGACCGCAAGTGGGGTCGGGGGCCGTTGTCGGCGGCGGAGGGTGTGGGATTTGAACCCACGGTGGCGCGAAGCCACTACAGTTTTCAAGACTGGTCCCTTAGGCCGCTCGGGCAACCCTCCTCGGTGGAGGCCAGCCTAACGGGTCGGGGCGGGTTCGGTGCACACCGTTTTGGTGGGGTGGGTCAGTTGTCGCCCTTGCGTTCGCCGAGGGTGACGACGGTCTTGGCGGTCTTGCCGTCGCGGGTGTATTCGACCTCGACCTTTTCGCCGGGCTTGTGGGTCCAGATCTCGGAGACCAGGGTGGGGCCGCTGTCGATGGCGAGGCCGCCGAGCTTGGTGATGACGTCGCCGGCCTTCAGGCCGGCCTGGTCGGCGGGGCCGCCGGGGGTGACGGCGGGGGCGTCGCGGACGGGGCCGGTGGCGATCTGGGCACCGTCGCCGCGGTAGTCGTCGTTGCGCACGACGCCGAGGATCGCGTAGACGGGGGTGCCGTCCTTGATCAGGGTCTGGGCGACCCACTTGGCCTGGTTGATCGGGATGGCGAAGCCGAGGCCGATGGAGCCGGCCCGGCCGTTGCCGCTGGTGTTGGACTGGATCGCCGAGTTGATGCCGATGACCGAGCCGGAGCCGTCCAGCAGCGGGCCGCCGGAGTTGCCGGGGTTGATCGAGGCGTCGGTCTGCAGGGCGTTCATGTACGAGTTCTGCGCGCCGGTCTCGTCGCCGGAGGCCACCGGGCGGTCCTTGGCGGAGATGATGCCGGTGGTGACGGTGCCTTCGAGGCCGTAGGGCGCGCCGATGGCGATGGTGGCGTCGCCGATGGCGACCTTGTCGGAGTCGCCGAGCGGCAGCGGGACGAGCTTGTCCTTGGGCGGGTTGTCGAGGCGGATCACCGCGACGTCGTAGCCCTGGGCGCGGCCGACCACGGATGCGGTGTAGGAGGAGCCGTCGGAGAACTTGACGCTGAGCTTGCCGCCGTTGGCGGCGGGCGCGACCACGTGGTTGTTGGTCAGGATGTGGCCCTCGGTGTCGAAGACGAACCCGGTGCCGGTGCCGGACTCGCTGGAGCCGGAGGCCTTGATGGTGACGGTGGACGGCAGCGCCTTGGCGGCGATCCCGGCGACGGACTCGGGGGCCCGGTCCAGGGTCTGGTGGGTGTTGCCGACGGTGACGGTGGTGCTGCTGTGGCTGGCGCCGCTGCCGCCGCTGCCGTTCTTGTCGGAGACGGACGCGCCGATCGCGCCGCCGACCAGGCCGGCCACCAGGGCGACCGCCGCGACCAGCGCGACCAGCGCGCCGCGCTTGCCCTTGCCGGAGCCGCCCGGGGCGGGCTGCGGGGTGGCCCACGGCGAGCCCGGCTCACCCGGCCCGCCGAAGCCGCCGGCACCGCCGGACGGGTGACCCCAGCCGCCCACCGGGTGGCCGGCCCCGAACGGGTGCTGCGGCTCGCCGGGAACGCCGGGCGCCCCCGGGGTGCCGGGCGCACCGGGCGCACCGGGCGCACCCGGCGCGTCCTGGGCGGTCGGCGGCACGGCCGGGGCGACCGCGAGCGGCGGCACGGCCGGGGCGACGGCGGTCGGCGCGTCGGCGACGGGCCGCGCGTAGGGGCTGGTCGGCTCGCCGACGCTGCCGTACGGGTTGTGGAACGGCGGCGGCGCATCCGTCGAAGGGGCGGGCGGCGCGGCCGGTGCCTCGGGCACCTTCCCGAGCTGGATCGTCCCGTCCGCGACCGGCGCGTCGGTCACCTTCCCGAGCTGCATGGTCCGGTCGGCGGCCGGCGCGTCCGGCAGCACCGGCGGCGGCGCGTCGAGGTAGGCGGGAGCGGGCGCGGGCGTCCCGGAGCCGGCGGAGGCCGCCTCGGTGCCGGCGGCCTCGGGGGCCTTCTCCGGCGGGGTGGTACCACTCGCGTGCTCGGTGCTCACGGACGACCTCCATCGCTGACAGAACCTTGGGCTGCGGTCCGTCGCGCGGGCGGCGCGGCCACAACCTCGGGGCACAGTTTTTCCTATGCCGGATTCGGACACCGTAAGCGGGCCCCTGAAGAAATCATGAGAAGCCTTAGGCCTCACTGACATGCACATCATGGGTCCTGCGGTGCGGACGCCGATCCCCCCGGCCTTGGCGTTCCTCAGCCCGGAGGCTAGCCTGTCGCTCCTGTAAACCGAAGAACGTCGCGGGAGCTTGGGCCAGCCAGGCTGAGAGTGCGCCGGTTCGACCGTAGGGCATGGCGGTGACGCCACCCGGTCGAGGGGGCGCTGACCGCCGAACCTGTCCGGGTAATGCCGGCGTAGGGAGTATCGGCCATGACGGCTGTTCCGTCTGCCCCAATTTCCGATCTTGAGACGGCCGCGCGGGCCGAGGCCCCGCTGACCCTCGACACGGCGCCGCCGCGCACCCTGGACTTCCGGGCGCTGTTCGCGCTGTGGGCCAACCTCGGGGTGAGCCTGATCGGCTTCACCAGCGCCGCGACGGTGCTCGGTCGGCAGGGCCACGAGCTGGGGTTCACCGCGGCGGTGACGGCGATCGTGGCGGGTACCGCGATCGGCACCGCGATGCTGGCGGTGGCCGCGCTGGTGGGCGCGCGCACGGGAGCCCCGGCGATGGCGGTGCTGCGGGGCCTGTTCGGCACCCGGCTGTCGTACGTGCCGACGGTGCTGAACATCCTGCAGTGCGTCGGCTGGGGCGTGTACGAGCTGACGGTGATCGCCTGGGGCGCCCAGACGGTGGCCGGCACCGAGGGCTGGCGCTGGCTGTTCGTGTTGCTGGCGGGCGCGCTGACGACGGTGCTGACGATCTGGCCGCTGGGCGCGATCGCGGTGCTGCGCAAGTACGTGGCCGTCGCGGTCGGTGTGGCGATGGTGTACTTCACGGTGCAGTTCGCCCGGCAGGGCTTCCCGGACCCGGGCGCGGGCAACTGGGACGGCTTCCTGTCGGCGACGGACGCGGTGATCGCGGTGTCGATCTCGTTCGTGCCGCTGGCCGCCGACTACACCCGGCACGCGCGCACCTCGGCGGGCGCGTTCTGGGGGACGTTCTCCGGCTACACGGTGGCCCAGGTGTGGTGCTACGTGCTGGGCGTGGTGGCGCTGCTGCAGTCCGGCGGCGACCCGGACCGGATCCTCGGCTCGTTCACCGGCGTGGCCGCGGGCTGGGCGTTCCTGCTGGTGCTGGTGCTGCGCGAGGCGGACCAGTCGTTCGCGAACGTGTACTCCACGGCGATGTCGATCCACAACCTGTGGCCGAAGGTGGACCGGCGGCTGCTGACCGGCGGCATCGGCGTGCTGGTGACGGTACTGGCGCTGCGGATCAAGGAGTTCACCGAGTCGTACTACTCCTTCCTCGGCCTGATCGGGTCGGTGTTCGTGCCGCTGTTCGCGGTGCTGGCGGTGGACTACTTCCTCGGCGCGGGCCGGCGCGGCTGGAACCTGACGCAGGACGCCCCGGCGCGCTGGGTGATGCTGCTGCCGTGGGTGCTGGGCTTCGCGGTGTACCAGTTCCTGGCGCCGACGGCGGTGGCCGGCTGGTGGACCGACCTGTGGACGAAGGCGCAGGAGGCGGTGCACTTCACCCCGCAGGCGTGGAGTTCGGCCTCGCTGTTCTCGTTCCTGGTGGCGGCCGCGGCGACCGGCGCGGTGGCGGCCGTGGAGCGCCGCAGGGGCTGACGCCGGGTCAAGGTCCGGGGCCCGCCGTCGAACCCGTGCCGCTCGGGGTTCGACGGCGGGCCCCGGCTGTTCACCTCGGTGTCGCCGTCCCGGAAGCTGCCCGTGGCCCGGCGCCGCGTAGGCTGATTGACGTGAACACCCAGCACAGCGCTTCGGCCCCGCTCCCCGCTCCGATCGACCGCTCGGCGGTCAAGGTGATCGCCCACCGAGGGTCGTCCGCGGCTCTCCCGGAGCACACCGAGGAGGCGTACCGCCGGGCGCTGGAGGAGGGCGCGGACGGGCTGGAGTGCGACGTCCGGGTCACCGCCGACGGGCAGTTGGTGTGTCTGCACGACCGTACGGTGAGCCGCACCTCCGACGGGCAGGGCGTGGTGTCGACGATGACGCTGGCGCAGCTGTCCGAGCTGGACTTCGGGTCGTGGAAGCACCCGGAGCAGCCGCAGCGCAGTTCGGTGCTGACCCTGGAGCGGCTGCTGGAGCTGGTCGCGGACAGCGGGCGCCGGGTGGAGCTGGCGATCGAGACCAAGCACCCGGTGCGGTACGCGGGCCGGGTGGAGTCCGAACTGCTGCGGATGCTGGGCCGGTTCGGTCTGCTGCCGGCCACGCCGGAGGAGTCCGCGGTGCGGGTGATGAGCTTCTCCGAGCTTGCTCTGCACCGGGTCCGCAAGGCCGCCCCGGCGGTGCCCCGGGTGTACCTGTGGGAGCGCGCGGTGCCGCTGCTGGGCCGCACCCGGGCGCTGCCGGGCGGGGCGTCGATCGCCGGCCCGGGCATCTCGCTGGTGCGCCGCGACCCGGAGCTGATCCGGGCGCTGCGCCGGGCCGGCCACCGGGTGCACGTGTGGACGGTGGACCGCCCCGAGGACGTCGAACTCTGCCTGGAACTGGGCGTGGAGGCGCTGATCACCAACCGTCCGGCGGACGTGCTGGCCCAGTTGGGCCGCTGAGCGCGGCCGTGCGGGCGGATGGCACGCGGGCCCCATTGGCGTGACATAAATACCGAACGGGGTATTTCCCGTTGGCCATTCGGACAAGCCCCCGGACGGGACAGAACGTGAGACGCTCCTCACCTTTTGCCCATCTGCCGTCCGGATCCCGTTAATGCCGCGATCGGATCGTCGAACGCCCGTTTCCGATGCATTAACGGCGGGCATCCATCCCTCGGCAGAAGCTGAAGGAGGTCCGGGGGTGGCGTTGATGGTGGCGCGAGCTGTGCCAGTTCAGGCCGGGTCGACCACATCGGCCATGGCCGTTCCGCACGGTCCGGCCAGTGTCTCGACCGCGCGGCGGAGGCTGCGCAGCGATCTCGGAGATCGCTCGATACCGGACACGGTGATTGACGACGCGGTGTTGATCCTCTCCGAACTGCTCAGCAATTCCTGTCGTCATGCCAGGCCGCTGCCGGCCGAAGATCCGGATCCCTCCGACAGACCCGACGGCCGTCGCCCGCACGTCGACGACGATGCGGAGATCGGTACGGTGCTGGTGAGTTGGCGGATGCGCGGGGACGGTCTGCTGACCTTGGAGGTGACGGACGGCGGGGCCACCACCCGGCCGGTGCCGGCCAGTCCTTCGCTGTCGGCGCACGGCGGCCGGGGGCTGAGCATCGTCGGGAAGCTGGCGAAGGACTGGGGCGTGCGGCACGCACCCGGTCAGGTGACGGTGTGGGCGGAGCTGCCGGCGTTCGAGCAGGTGGCGGGCGGCGAGGAGCGGCGCAGCGCCTGAACGTGGCGGCGCGGGCGAAGTAGGCTGCGCGGTGCAAAGTCCGACGTCCCCGGGAGAGCCGCACCATGGCCAAGAAGGCCGCGAAGAAGCAGCCCAGCCAGTCCACCGTCGTCGAGGGCGAGATCCCGGTCGTCGGAGCGCGCGAGGCGTGCCCGTGCGGTTCGGGCCGCCGGTACAAGGCCTGCCACGGCCGTCAGGCGGCGCACGCGGTGCAGGAGTTGGTGCACCGGCCGTTCGAGGGCCTGCCGGGCGAGGCGGACTGGGTGGCGCTGCGCGAGCTGGTGCCGGCCGCCACGGTGCCGCTGAAGCTGGCCGCCGGGGTGGTCGAGGGCGCCGTCGGCGAGGTGCCGTCGGTGACGCTGGCGACGGTGCTGCCGCTGGCCTGGCCGGCGCTGCGCCGCTCGGACGGCTCGATCCTGCTGGGCCTGCAGACCCAGTCGTCCTCGGGCGACCTGAGCCGTGACCTGGCGGACGCGCTGGAGCTGGCGCTGGCCACCGAGCCGGGTACCCCGGTGCCGGCCCGCCGGACCGACCCGGGCGCCCGTCGCCTGCAGGAACTGCTGGACACCACGGCCGAGTTCGTGCCGGACGTGCACACCGGCTTCGAGTTCTGGCTGGAGGACGCCGAGTCGGCCACCGGCGAGGTGGCGGCCTCGCTGGAGCGGGCGAACGCGTCGGCGATCCCGACCGAGAAGCTGGCCGGGGTGGACTCCGCGTACTGGTGCGGCACGCCGGACAAGAACCACCTGCGCTGGGTGATGACGGTGCCGGAGGAGCAGCTGCTGGACGCGCTGGCCCGGCTGACCGCGGCCGGCGAGAGCTCGCTGGGCGAGGACACCAAGCTGGTCGGCTCGTTCCGGGCGCACGGCCTGACCGTGCCGGTGTGGGACCTGCCGGTGGAGATGACCGCCGCCGAGGTGGAGAAGCCGGCCGTGGAGTTCGCCGCGCGGCTCGCCGAGGTGCTGGCCGCGCCCGCGCCGCTGACCGCCGAGGAGCGCCGCGCCCGCGCCAACCTGGTGAACCGTCAGATCACCCTCAACTAGTCGAAGGTGACCGGCGTCACATTCGCGTCCGACCGCCGAAAATCCCAAGGGCCTTTCGGCGTGGACAAATTGGCGCGGAGCCGGATCTTTGTTACTGTTTGAACAGTCCGACCGCTGGTGCATCCCCCGTCGCCAGCGGTCGGGCCTTTTCTGTCTCCGGGCCTGTGGCGCACGGAGACTGACGATCAGTCAGCAGTACGGCAGCGTGACGGCACTGGCGGTGATCAGCCCGCCCAGCAGCGTGCCGACCTCGGGCAGCCAGGGCCGGCCGGGGCCCGGACGACGCACCCAGTGCACCGCACCGGCGCCGGTCCGCGACGGCGGCAGCACCAGGTAGCCGCCCGCCCCGTGGTAGCGCAACACGCCCGGCACCCAAGGCCGTTCGGAGAGCAGCGCGCCGAGCTCCGGCAGCGTGTAGGGCGCGGTCAGCAGCACGAACCGGCCCGGCGTTTCGAGCACCGGACCGTACGGGACGCCGATCTCGTCCAAGTGCCGCAGCAGCCACGGCCCGGCCGGGCGGGGCAGGCTCACCGCGCACAGCGCCCGGCCGGTCGCCGCCAGCACCGGCGCGCCGGGCGCCCGCCGCTCCCACCAGTGCCGGACCATCCGCGGATCGGTGGTGGCCGCCTCCAGCGGCGGGTCGCACGGATGCGCGCCGGGCGTCGGGCAGAGCCGGTCCGGGCACGAGCAGGCCGGCCCGCGCAGCGCCCGCGCCCCGGGCACCACCGGCCAGCCGCAGCCGACGGCGGCCTGCAGGGCGGCGGCCAGCGCCAGCGTCCGGCCCCGGCGGCCCGGCCACCACTGGGCGACCCGCTCGGTCAGCTGCTCTCGGCGGTGTCGGCGCATGGCGGCTCGTTCCTCTCCGCGTCGGTCGGCCTGGGCCGGGGGTGCGGGCGGTGCGTGTGCACGTCGGCCGGGCCCACGCTGCGCCGCTGGAACGAGAATCCCCCATACGTCCGGATGGACGCGGGTCGGCCGACACCGGTTCCACCGTACGAGTGAGTGCCCGGCGCCCCGGGTGGCACCTGCGAGGCCTCGCCGTACGATCCCTGGCACGTTCTGCCCGCCGCTCTCCTGGACATGCCCCGATCGGCCTGTGTACAAGTGGGGGAATCGTGCCGAGTAGTGAGTAAAGACATCGTTTTCGGTCGGTCTCGGGGGTCCTGCGTGACACGTTCCGGATTGTGGGGAGTTGCGACATGACCGACGTCCAGCCGCTGGCGGCCGAGGTCCTGAGGTCCGGGCCGGCGCTGCTGCCGGAACTCGGCGAGGTGCCGTCGGCGGATCTGCAGGACCGTTTGGCCGGATGGCTGTCCGATTTCACCAGCCTCCAGGAGCACCTGGAGCTGCTGGCCAGGGCCGACGGACTGGCCGGCGCCCTGGACGCGCTGCTGGACTCCGGCGCGGCGCTGCTCGGCGCCCGCCGCGGCCTGGTGGTCACCCTGCGGCCCGGACCGGCCCGCACCCTGGCCAGGCCGGTCGGCCTCGGCCTGGACCCGGCGACGCTCGGCTCGCTGGAGACCGTCCCGGCCGAGCACGGCCCGTTCGCCGACCTGCTCAGCCTGCCCGGCGCCACCGGCCGGCTGCTGATCTCCGACCTGGCCACCGACCCGTCGGTGGGCCCCCGGTTCCGCGAGATCGCCGCCCAACTCGGCCTCGGCGCCTGCTACGCACTGCCGCTGGCCACCGACCGCGAGGGCCCGCTCGGCGCCGCGGCCTGGTTCTACGACGAGCCGGGCCGCCCCGACGAGCGCCGCGAGCACCTGGCGCGCCGCTACTGCGAGTTCGCCGCCCCGCTGCTGGCCCGCCAGCTGGAGGCCGACCGGGCGGTGCGCGCCACCGCCGCGCTGCGCCGCTCGCTGCTGCCCGACCACCTGCCCGCCCGGCCCGGCCTGCGGATCGCCGCCCGCTGCGTGCCCGCCGCGCTGGAGCACGCCGCGGGCAGCGACTGGTACGACGCGATCGGGCTGCCGGACGACACCCTGGCGCTGACCGTGGGCAGCGTGCTCGGCGGCGGCCCCGGCGCCGGTCCGGGCGCGGGCGCCTGCGCCGCCGCCGCGATGGGCCGGGTGCGGGCGGCGCTGCGCGCGTACGCGGTGCTGGAGGGCGAGGACCCGGTCTCCGTGCTCGGCGACCTGGAGCTGCTGCTGAAGACCACCGAGCCGACCCTCTCGGCGACCGCCGTGTACGCCAACGTCGACCCGGTCGAGCGCCGGATCGCGCTGGCCGGGGCGGCGAACTGCCCGCCGGTGCTGCTCACCCGGTACGGGGCGAACTTCGTGGAGACCTCGCTGTCCGCGCCGCTGGGCATGCTCAGCTGCTGGGAGGCGCCCGGGGTGGAGCTCACCGCGGAGCGCGGCGACGTGCTGGTGCTGTACACCGAGGGCCTGGCCCGCCGGTTCGGGGCCGGCCTGCACTCCGGGCAGAGCGCGCTGCGCCGGGTCGCCGCGGACGCCCCGCGGGACGTCCGGCTGGATCCGGAGCGGCTCTGCGACCACCTGCTGGCCGAGGCCGGCGGCGAGGGCCCGGGCAAGGACGACCTGGTGCTGCTGGCGGCGCGCTTCGAGTGACCCGGTCCGCTCCCCGAACGGTCTTTCTTCACTCGAACGGCCCTACGTACCATGGGGGCGACGTCCGCCCTCGCGCCCCGCGACCCGGGGAGTGCGGGGCGGTACCACGCGCAAGGAGGCGACGTACGTGACCGAGGACCGCAGCCCGGCGGTGTCCGAGAACCCCGAGGGGTCCGCCGACGGCGAGGAGGACGAGCCGATCAAGAGCCGCAAGAACGGCCTGTACGGCGACATCTCCGACGAACTCGCCGAGTCCATGCGCTCCGGCTGGGCCGACACCGAGCTGCACGGCCTGCAGCCGGTCGCCCAGGCGCCCTACGCGGCCGAGCGCCGCGCCAAGCTGTCCGCCGCCTTCCCCGGCGAGCGGCTGGTCGTCCCGGCGGGCAACCTGCGCACCCGCGCCAACGACACCGAGTACGCGTTCCGCGCCGCCAGCGAGTACGTGCACCTGACCGGCAACCAGACCGAGGACGCGGTGCTGGTCGGCGAGCCGGTCGAGGGCGGCCACGAGTTCGTGCTCTACCTGCTGCCGCGCTCCGACCGGGAGAACGGCGAGTTCTGGCTCAGCGGCCAGGGCGAGCTGTGGGTCGGCCGCCGCAACTCCCACGCCGAGGCCGAGCAGCTGTACGGCCTGCCGGTGCGGGACGTCCGCAAGGCCGCCGAGGAGCTGGCCGCCGCCACCGTCCCGACCCGCCTGGTGCGCGGCTACGACGCCGGCCTGGAGGCCGCCCTCGCCGAGCAGCTCGACGCGGAGAAGGACGACGAGCTGACGGTGTTCCTGTCCGGGCTGCGCCTGGTCAAGGACGAGTGGGAGATCGGCGAGCTGCGTGCCGCCTGCAACTCGACCGTCAACGGCTTCACCGACGTGGTGCGCGAGCTCGGCCTGGCCGTCGCCACCTCCGAGCGCTGGATCGAGGGCACCTTCTGGCGCCGCGCCCGGGTCGAGGGCAACGACGTCGGCTACGGCACCATCGCCGCGGCCGGCCCGCACGCCACCACCCTGCACTGGGTGCGCAACGACGGCGACGTCCGCCCCGGCGAGCTGCTGCTGCTGGACGCCGGCGTGGAGACCACCACCCTCTACACCGCCGACGTCACCCGCACGCTGCCGATCAACGGCAGCTTCACCCCGCTGCAGCGCAAGATCTACGACGCGGTGTACGACGCCCAGGAGGCGGGCATCGCCGCGGTCAAGCCCGGCGGGAAGTTCCGCGACTTCCACGACGCCGCGCAGCGGGTGCTCGCCGAGCGCCTGCTGGAGTGGGGCCTGATCGACGCCTCGGTGTACGACGTGGAGAAGGTCCTGGAGCTCGGCCTGCAGCGCCGCTGGACCCTGCACGGCACCGGCCACATGCTCGGCCTGGACGTCCACGACTGCGCGCACGCCCGCCGCGAGAACTACGTGGACGCGGTGCTGGAGCCCGGTGTGGTGCTGACCGTGGAGCCCGGCCTGTACTTCCAGGCCGACGACCTGACTGTCCCCGAGGAGTACCGCGGCATCGGCGTCCGGATCGAGGACGACATCCTGGTCACCGCCGACGGCAACGAGAACCTCTCGGCGGGTCTGCCGCGGCAGGCCGACGAGGTGGAGGCCTGGATGGCCTCGCTGAACGGCTGACCCGGCGCTCGCCCCGAAGCCCCCGTCCGGTCCGCCGGCGGGGGCTTCGGCGCGCTCAGTGCCGTCGACCCCACCCGGAACGGGCGGCGACGATCACGACAATCTTCTCGAAACGGGCACGGCTGGGTGTGAACATGGCTGCTCTCCGGAAAAGGGTGTGGTGGATGTCCGCGGGAGGCGCCGCCGCCGCCCCCACGTGATAACGCACCCATCCTCCCGGGCGGTTGCGGCTCAGTTCCAAAGGTTTTCCGCCCCGGTCCGATCAGCCTGCGCCGCCGCCCGTAAGCACCCGGTCCGCCCCGGCCCGGCGCGCGGCACGACGGCGGGGCGGGCCGCTACACTCGCCGCGAACCCGCCACCGGCCGCACCTGGAGCACCCCATGGCCGAGCCCGTGCCCGTCGCCATCGGAAAGCGCCCGGCGCCCGTCCACACCGTCGCCGTGTACGCCTTCACGGGCATGGCCCCGTTCGAACTCGGCGTCGTGGTCGAGGTGTTCGCCCTCGCCCGGCCCGAACTCGCCGGACTGCTGGCCGCCCCCTGGTACGACGTGCGGGTGTGCGCGGAACGGCCCGGACACCCGCTGGAGGCGGTCGGCGGCTTCACCCTGACGCCCCGTCACGGCCTGGAGGAGCTCGCCGCCGCCGACACCGCCGTGGTGGTCGGGGTGCCCGACCCGTACGGCCAGGCGCCGCCCGCCGTGGTCGCCGCGCTGCGCACCGCGCACGCCCGCGGCGCCCGGGTGGTGTCGATCTGCTCCGGCGCCTTCGCACTGGCCGCCGCCGGCCTGCTCGACGGCCTGCCCGCCACCACGCACTGGCGGTGGGCGGAGGAACTCCGCCGCCGCCACCCGCTGGTCCAGGTCGACCCGGACGTGCTGTACGTGGACAACGGCCAGGTGCTGACCAGCGCCGGCAGCGCCGCCGGCATCGACCTGTGCCTGCACCTGGTCCGTCAGGACCACGGCGCCAAGGTCGCCAACACCGTCGCCCGCCGCTTCGTCGCCCCGCCGCACCGGGACGGCGGGCAGGCCCAGTACGTCGAGGCGGCGGTGCGCCCGGTGGACGAACCCGAGGACGGGGTGGCCCGGTCGATGCGCTGGGCGCTGGACCACCTCGCCCGGCCGCTGACCGTGCCGCTGCTGGCCCGGGCGGCCGACATGTCCGACCGCTCGTACCTGCGGCACTTCACCGCCCGCAACGGGGTCAGCCCGATGCGGTGGGTGGCGATCCAGCGGATCGCGGCCAGCCTGCCGCTGCTGGAGTCGCCGGAAGGCAGTGTCGAGGAGATCGCCGCGGCGGTGGGCTTCGAGTCGGCGGCGACGTTCCGCCACCACTTCGGCCGCACCATGCGCACCTCGCCCACCGCCTACCGGCGCACCTTCGGACCCGCCGCCTGACCAGCCGTCAGATCTGCTCCTGCCGGTCCGCGTTGGCGTGGATCGCGTCCCGCAGCCACCCGGCGAGGCCCGGGGCGAGCTGCTCGTAGGTGGCGGTGAACCGCAGGTCGGCGACGTACATGTCGCCGAGGCAGCGGTGCATCTGCGGGGCGCATTCGTAGAAGTTCAGGCCGATGTGCGCCCGGTGCTGCTCGGCGGCGTCCATCGCCTCCGGGCTGTCGGGGGCCGCGCCGGCCGTGAACGCCGCCACCAGCGCGTCGTTGATGGCGTCGGTCTCCTCCTTGATCCGCTCCCAGTCCGCCTTGGTGTACTTCGAGGTCTTCTGCTGGGACTCCTTCCAGGCGTCGGTGTCGCCCCAGCGCTGCTCGGCCTCGGTCTCCCAGTTCTCCTGGTAGTCCTTGCCGAACACCTCGAACTTCTCCTCGGGGGTCAGCTGAATTCCCAACGTCCTTGCCTCCATCGCTCGTTCGACTGCCGCGGCGAGGTCCTCCAACTTCCTGATCCGGTCGCCGATCAGCTCGCGCTGCCGGCGCAGGTGCTCGGTCGGGCCGACCGAGCGGTCGTCCAGGATCGCCGCGATCTCCTCCAGCGGGAAGCCGAGTTCGCGATAGAACAGGATCTGCTGCAACCGGTCCAACTCGGCGTCGTTGTACCGCCGGTAGCCGGCCGGGGTGCGGCCGCCGGGCGACAGCAGCCCGATCTCGTCGTAGTGGTGCAGGGTGCGCACGGTCACTCCGGCGAGCCGGGCGAGCTGCCCCACGGTGAATCCGCTCATCGCGTCCGTCTCCTTTCCTTCCCGCTGCGCACCAGCCTCCGGCCTCACGTCGCGTGAGGGTCAAGCCGGTTGCGGCGCGGGGCGGTCCGGACGCCTCCGGACGCCTACTCGGACTCGCCGTAGCGGACCAGGTAGCCCGCGAACCGTTCGAGGTCCTGGTCGTCCCAGGCGGTGAAGCGGTCGGTGAAGGCCCGCCGGCGCTGCTCGTACGCCTCCGCCAGCAACTGCTCGCCGGCGTCGGTCAGGTGCAGCAGCTGCCCGCGCTGGTCGTCCGGGTCGGCCTGGCGGCCCAGCAGCCCGAGCCGCTCCAGCGCGCCGACCTGTCGGCTGACGGTGGACTTGTCGAGCATGAAGTGCGCCGCCAGGTCCGCGGCCCGGCAGGAGCCGCGCTCCTTGACCAGGTCGAGCATGCTGTACGTGACCAGCGAGAGCTCGGGGTGCAGCTGGGATGCCTTGTGGCGGGCCCGGCGGGCGAACGCGGTGAGCTCGCGCTGGATGGTCTCCAGCGCGGCGTCGCGGTCGGGCATGGCGGTGCTCCTTCGTCGTACGGTGTTGCGACCCACGGTAGGGGCAGCCGCACTCGGACGCCGACCGCCTCCGCCATCTCCGCCTCCGCCGGCTCCTCGGCGGAGTCGAGGTCCGCGACCCCCGGGCCGAGGCTTCGCCGCCGTCCGCCCGCCCGCCCGTCCGCCCGTCCGCCCCGTGGCAACACCTCACCCGCCTACAGCAGGTCGTCCAGCTCCCGCAGCAGCCGGGACTTGGCGCGGGCGCCGACCATCGAGCGGATCGGCTCGCCGGAGCGGAAGACCATCAGGGTCGGCATCGACAGCACGCCGTACGCGGCCTGGGTCTCCGGGTTCCGGTCGACGTCCAGGGCGACGACCTTCAGCCGGTCCGCCTGCTCCTCGGCCACCTCGGCCAGGACCGGCGCCAGCTGGCGGCACGGCGGGCACCAGTCGGCGGTGAACTCCACCAGGACCGGGCCCTGCGCGGCCAGCACCTCGGTCGCGAAGTCCTGGTCGGTCACGTTCTGTACGGCACTCATCGGGTCTCCTCCCGTCGCTCACTCATTGCTGCGGATCAGCTCGCAGTGCGGCTCCTCGGCCACCGCGGCCAGCGCGTCGCGGGCCGCCTCGGCCTGGGCCAGCTGGGTCGCCACCTGCTCCCGGACTTCGGCCAACCGGGCCGCCATGGCATCGAGTTCGGCCAACTTCGCCCGGTAGACCTCCAACGAGGCCGGGCAGGAGTCGCCCGCCGGGTGCCCGGCCCGCAGGCACTCGACGAACGGCCGGGTCTCCTCCAGCTCGAAGCCGAAGTCCTGCAGCACCCGGATCTGCCGCAGCAGCCGCAGGTCCTCCTCGTCGTACGCCCGGTACCCGTTGCTCCCGCGCCGCGCGGGCAGCAGCCCCCGCGACTCGTAGTACCGCAGCGTCCTGGTGGTGGTGCCCGCCCGCTGTGCCAGCTCGCCGATCCGCATGGCTCCGACGCTAGACCTTCACCTCGGCGTCAACGCCACTGCCCTGCGGCAGCGGTGACTTCCGGCAGAACGGCCGAAAAGCGCTTCCCAAGATCCTCTACCCTCGCCTGATGACCGACCTGACCACGGCCCTGCTCGCGGCCTACGACGAGCACCTGCGCGGCCTCGGCGCCGCCCGCGACGGCGAGATCCAGGAGGCCGACGGCCCGCTGCTGCGCAAGCACGGCGGCTTCCGCGGCTTCCTCACCTCGCGCACCGCCGACCTCGGCCTGCGCGGCGCCGAACTGGACGACCTGATCGCCCGGCAGCGCGACTTCTTCGCCGCCCGCGGCGAGTCCGTCGAGTGGAAGACCCGCGGTCACGACCTGCCCGTCGACCTGCCGGAGCGGCTGACCGCGGCCGGCTTCGTCGCCGAGGAGCAGGAGACCGTCCTGATCGGCCTGGCCGCCGAGCTCGCCACCCCCACGCCCGCCCCCGAGGGCATCACGCTGCGCCGGGTCACCGCCCGCACCGACATGCGGCGGATCGCCGCGCTGCAGCAGGAGGTCTGGGGAGAGGACTGGAGCTTCCTGATCGACGACCTGACCGAGAACGCCGCCGCCGACCCCGAGGGCTTCCTGGTGGTGGTCGCCGAGACCGACACCGCCACGCCCGAGGTGGTCTCCGCCGCCTGGCTGACCCGCAGCCCCGGCACCGAGTTCGCCGGCCTGTGGGGCGGCTCCACTCTCGCCGCCTGGCGCGGCCGCGGCATCTACCGCTCGCTGGTCGCCCACCGCGCCCGCTGGGCCCTCGAACACGGCATCCGCTACCTCCAGGTCGACGCCTCCCCCGACAGCGCCCCGATCCTGCGCCGCCTCGGCATGCACGCCGTCACCACCACCACGCCGTACGTGTGGACCCCGCCCGCCTCCTGAACACCGATCGGTGCGCATGTAGAGAAGCGCCTCCCCGCTCCGACCACCGGACGACAGCACCCGACGAACAGCCAAGGACGTGGTCCCCGTGAAGTACCTGCTGATGACCTACGGCAACCAGGAGAAGTGGGCCGCCGTCTCGGAGGAGGAGTGGCCGGAGGCGATCGCCCAGCAGGACGCGTTCAACCAGCGCTACCGCGAGACCGGCGAGCTGATCGGCGCGTACGGCCTCGGCGACGCGGCGGCCAGCCGGCTGGTGCGCCGCCAGGACGGACTGCCCGCGGTCAGCGACGGGCCCTACCTGGAGACCAAGGAGTACATGGCGAGCTTCTACCTGCTGGACTGCGAGAGCGAGCAGCGGGCCTGGGAGATCGCCGCCGACATGCCGTGGGCGGACCGGGAGCCGGTGGAGCTGTGGCCGGTCCTGCACGAGACGCCGATGGCGGACTGAGCCGCGTGGACGACCGGACGGCCGCCGACCAGGACCTGCTGCGCACCCTCGCGCCGCAGGTCCTGGCGGCGCTGCTGCACCGCCACCCCGGGGCGTTCGACAGCTGCGAGGACGCCGTGCAGGAGGCGCTGCTGGCGGCCGCCACGCAGTGGCCGGAGCAGGGCCGGCCGGCCAACCCGCGCGGCTGGCTGGTCACCGTGGCCTCGCGCCGGCTGGTCGACCTGGTGCGCGCCGACCGGGCCCGGCGCGAGCGCGAGGAGCGGCTGTTCCTGGCCACGCCGCAGTCCGAGCTGCTCGGCCGCGCCGCCGACGCCGGCCCCGGCGCCGACCGGGACGACTCGCTGGCGCTGCTGTTCCTGTGCTGCCACCCGGCGCTGACCGCGCCCAGCCGGATCGCGCTGACCCTGCGCGCCGTCGGCGGCCTGAGCACCGCGCAGATCGCGGCGGCGTTCCTGGTCCCGGAGGCGACGATGGCGCAGCGGATCAGCCGGGCCAAGCAGACCATCCGCTCGTCGGGGCTGCGGTTCGTGCTGCCGGAACCGGGCGAGGCTGCGGGGCGGCTGCGCGAGGTGCTCCAGGTGCTGTACCTGGTGTTCAACGAGGGCTACACGGCCACTTCCGGCGAGGACCTGACGACCCCTCGGCTGTCCGACGAGGCGATCCGGCTGACCAGGCTGCTGCTCCGGCTGCTGCCCGAGGACGCGGAGGTGATGGGCCTGCTGGCGCTGATGCTGCTCACCGATGCCCGGCGGCCGTCGCGGACGGGCCCGGGCGGGGAGCTGGTGCCGCTGGCCGAGCAGGACCGGGCGCGCTGGGACGGGGCGGCGATCGCCGAGGGGGTGGCGCTGGTCGAGCGGGCGCTGCCGCACGGCCGGGTGGGGCCGTACCAGTTGCAGGCGGCGATCGCGGCGCTGCACGACGAGGCGCCGGACGTGGCGGCCACCGACTGGCCGCAGATCCTGGCGCTGTACGACCTGCTGCTGCGGGTGGCTCCCGGTCCGATGCCGGAGCTGGGCCGGGCGGTGGCGCTCGCGCAGGTGCACGGCCCGGAGCTCGCGCTGAAGGAACTGCTGGCGCTGGAGCCGGTGTTGGGCCGGCACCACCGTTTCCTGGCGGTGCGGGCCGAGCTGCTGTCCCGCAGCGGTGAGCCGGACGCTGCGGCGGAGGCGTTCCGCCGGGCGTCCGCGCTGGCGCCGAGCCTGCCGGAGCGCCGCTTCCTCGCGGAGCGGGCGCGCTCGTTCTCCTAGGAGCCGGCCCGGCCGGTCGTGTCGCGCGGCTGGCCGGACCGGCCGGGTGTGTTCTACGGCGCGACCGCGGCGGCCACTGCGGCGTCGACGGCTCCGTACAGTTCGGAGCGCAGGCCGAGTCGGCTGGCGCGGATCTCGACGGCCTCGGCGACGGCGGGCTGCGCGTAGCGGTCGACGGACTCCCGGATGCCGTTGATCAACGGCGTTCCGGCCAGGCCGAGTTCGCCGCCGATCACGATGGCGGCGGGGTTGAGGCAGTTGACCAGGTCGGCGAGGACGCGTCCGATGGTGCGGCCGGCCTCGCCGATGACGCGGGCGGCGGCGGGGGTGTCGGCGAGTTCGCCGAGCGGCGGCAGGTCGACCGGCTCGCCGGGGCGGGCGCCGGGGGCGAGCACGTGGGCCAGCCGGCGGCGGACCTCGGCGATGGAGACGACGGACTCCAGGCAGCCGCGGTTGCCGCAGCGGCACCAGGTGCCGGTGTCGGGGAGCTGGATGTGGCCGATCTCGCCGGAGATGCCGCTGGCGCCGCGGTAGATCCGGCCGTCGAGCAGCAGGCCGGCGCCGATGCCGGTGGAGGCCTTGACGTAGATCAGGTCGTTGACGGCCTGCCCGCCGCTGTGGGCGCGTTCGCCGCGGGCGCCCATCTCGGCGTCGTTGCCGACGGTGACGGGGAGGTCGAAGAGCCGGCCGAGTTCGGCGGCGGGGTCCATGCCGATCCACTGGGAGAGCGTGGAGGGCGCGCGGACCACGTTGGTGCGGGTGTCGAGGGCGCCGGGGATGCCGGCGGCGACGGCGGTGATCGCGTCCAGCGGGTGGCCGGCGGCGGCGAGTGCCCGGTCGGCGAGGGTGCGGGCGGCGGCCAGCACTTCGCGCGGGTGGTTGTCGACGTCGAGATGGGCGGTGGCCTCGCCGAGCACGGCGCCGGTGGTGTCGGCGACGGCGGCGGTGACGTGGGTGTGTCCGAAGTCGAAGGCGAGGACCAGGGCGTGGGCGCGGCGCAGGGTGACGGCGGCGGCGCGCCGGCCGCGTCCGGGGGTGGCGGCGGCGGTGGTCGCGTCGGCGAGTCCTTCGTCGATCAGGTCGGTGACGGCGCTGGAGACGGCGGAGCGGGAGAGCCCGGTGAGCCGGCTGATCTCGGCGCGGCTGAGCGTGCCGTGTTCGCCGAGGACGGCGAGCAGGGCGGCCCGGGTGCGCAGGCGGCGGGCCGAGGGGGCCGGGTGGGCTGGGGCGGTCATGCCGGGAACGGTAGCGGACAGCGACCGGATATACACCGTTGAACGGATTATTTGACAGATGTCTTGTCCTCTTGACGGAGGAATTGGCCTATACCTATGGTCGAAGGCAGGCTCCCTGTCGCCCAGGAGAGCAGCAGCACTCATGTGCGGGAGAGGAAGGCCGATGGACGCCCCCCAGAGCCGACACCGCTGGTGTGTCGAGATCCCGCACGCCAACAAGGTCCGTACCGGCCGCCACCTGTTCATCGTGGACGCCCCCGCCGAGGACGACGCCCGCCGCACCGCCATCGAACGCGCCGAGTCCGTCGAGGCCCGCCGCCACCGCCGCGGTGCCGCCCTGGACCTCGCCCGGGCCACCGTGGTCCACCTGGCCCTGCTGCGCACGCACTGACCTACCCGCCCCCGATCCCCCGATCCCCCGACGGCCGCCCGCCGTCGGGGGATCGCGCGTTTCGGCGGAGTGTGACTTCACTGGGCCGAATTTGTATGCTTCGCTGAACCTCTACAGCACTGTAGAAGTTCGGATCGGCCCACCGCCGACCGCAACGGGGAAGGGTGCGTCATGTCTGCACGCAGGGTGGGGGCCCGCAGCACCGGATCGGGGCGCGGCCGCAAGCTCCGCCGGATCGCGCTGTGGAGCACCGCCGGCGTCGTCGCGCTCGCCGTCACCGCCGGCGGCCTGGTCTACTACCGGCTCAACGGCAACCTGAGCACCTTCGACAGCTCCGGCATCAGCAAGGACCGGCCGGACGCGGCCAGCGCCGACGCCCAGGGGCGGGTCCCGGTCAACCTGCTGCTGATCGGCTCCGACTCGCGGTCCGGCACCAACAAGGACCTCGGCGGCGGCGAGGAGGGCGGGGCCCGCTCGGACACCGCGATCCTGCTGCACGTCTACGCCGACCACAAGCACGCCGTCGGCGTCTCCATTCCGCGCGACTCCCTGGTCGCCATCCCGTCCTGCATACTGCCGAACAAGAACTGGACGAAGCCGCAGGCCAGCGCCATGTTCAACAGCGCCTTCGCGGTCGGCGACACCGACCAGGGCAACCCGGCCTGCACCCAGAACACCGTGGAGAAGCTCACCGGGCTGCGCATCGACCACACCATGGTGATCAACTTCCAGGGCTTCGCCGACATGACCGCCGCCGTCGGCGGCGTCGACGTCTGCCTGCCCAAGCCGGTCTACGAGGGCGACCTCAACCCGAACCTCGGGCACCGCGGCAAGCAGCTGTTCAGCCAGGGCCACCAGAAGATCTCCGGCCAGGCCGCCCTGGACTACGTCCGGATCCGGCACGGCCTCGGCGACGGCTCCGACATCGGGCGCACCAAGCGCCAGCAGGCCTTCCTCTCCTCGCTGATCAAGCAGGTCAAGTCGGAGGGCATGAACCCGGTCTCGCTGCTGCCGCTGGCCGACGCCGTCACCAAGTCGCTCACCGTCGACGAGGGCCTCGGCTCGGCGCAGAAGCTCGTCGACTTCGCCATGTCGCTCAAGGACATCGACCTGCACGACATCAAGTTCCTCACCGTGCCGTGGCGTTACCAGGGCGAACGGGTCGCCCTGGTGCACCCCGACGCCGACCAGCTGTGGGCGGCGCTCAAGGCCGACCGCACCCTCGACGGCCAGGACGCCAGCGGCGGCGGCGAGCAGAGCCCCGCGCCCTCCGACAGCCCCGGCCCGACCACCGCACCGGTCAAGGTCGACGGGGCCGGCATCCGGGTCGCGGTCTACAACGGCACCGGGACGGCCGGGCTGAGCACCAAGGCCGCCGACGCCCTGGAGGGCTCCGGCTTCACCGTCACCGGCCGGGCCAACGCCGCCTCCCGCAGCCACGCCACCACCCTCGTCGAGTACGGGCCCGGCGAGAAGGCCAAGGCCGAGAAGGTCGCCGAGCTGTTCCCCGGTGCCACCCTCCAGGCCGGCAGCCACGCCGGCATCTCCCTCACCCTCGGCGCCGACTACGCGGCCGGCGGCGGCACCACCGCCGCCCCGCCGCTGCCCAGCGGGCCGCTGCCCACCAGCGTCAGCCAGGCCCGCTCCGCCGACGACGACGCCTGTTCCGACCTCACCTACGGCTGACCGGCCTTCGACCACCAAGGGGGACAGCAGCGATGAACCCGCTCTCCGCACACGGCCCCACCCAGCAGGACCGCGCCGACTTCGAGTACGCCCTCGGCCGGGCCTTCGCCGACCCCGCGGTGCGCGCCGCACTGGCCGCCGACCCCGCGCAGGCCGCCCGGCTGCGGGCGCTGGCCCGGCAGCGCACCGCGGAGATCCTGGCCGTCGCCGAACCGGAGTACCTGACGTACAGCCGGCTCCGCGACGCCGCGCCCGTCGGCGCCGGCCCCGCCCCCGAACCGGGCGAGCGGATGTCCGGGTGGTTCGGCGCGCTGGCCCTGGTGGTTCCGATCGTGTCCGGCAGCGCCGCCGCCGTGTTCTTCCTGCTGGCCGCCCTCATCGGCCTGTCCAGCCCGCACGCCTTCACCGCCGACGTGCTGCGCACCGCCGCCTGGAGCGCCGTCGCCGCCGCCGTCGCCAGCGCCCTGATCGGCCTGCTCGGCCTGCTGTTCAGCGCCGCCCGCCAGCGCGCCGTGTCCCCCGAGAACCCGCAGCAGGCCCAGGACCTGTCCACCGCCCGCACCGCCTGGCGCACCGCGCTGCTGCACCGCGGCCTGATCCCGTTCCTGCTGGCCGACCTGCAGACCGCCGAGCCCGGCCCCTGAGCCGCTGCGCCCTGTCGGCAACGGCTCCGGACGGTGCTGTCGAGCCGATCCCACGGGCGACCTGTTCCGGGCGTACTACGTCGTCGCGTGATCGACCGGGCCAGCAACGGGCGACGCATTTCCGTGGCCGCCGGGCCGGTCGCGGTCGGGGACCCGGGTCAGGGTCCGGATCGGGCGGGCCAGCAGCAGGGCGGCGGCGGTGAGGGCCGCGACGACGATGCCGGTGACCAGCACGGGGGTGCTGCCGACGGCGTGCACGGCGGGGCCGGCCAGCGCGGAGCCGAGGGGGTAGAGGCCGACCGAACCGGCCACCTCGTACGCGTGGACGCGGTTGAGGACTTCGCCGGGCACCTGGGTCTGCACGGTGGTCGCCCACATCACGCCCCAGATGCCGATGCCCACGCCGACCAGGACCTGGGCGGCGGCGAGCAGCCGGACGGGAGCGTCGAGGACGAGGGCGAGCGGGTAGAGCGGGTAGGCGAACATCGCGACGGCGCCGGCGGCCAGCGGCCGGGCGGGCTTCCAGCGGACGGCGACCAGACCGCCGACCACGGTGCCCGCGCCGAGCGCGCAGTTGACCAGACCGAACGCGGTGGCGCCGTGCCGGGGGACGATCAGGCCTGCGGCGAGGGAGAGTTGCGGGCCCCAGGCGAGGACGGCATAGACCATCCAGATCGCGATCACGCCCCAGAGCCAGCTGCGGGAGCGGAACTCCTGCCAGCCGACCACCAGGTTGCGCCACAGCCCGTCGCCGGCCGGCGGGGCGGGCACCCGGCCGAGGCGCAGCGCGAACAGGCAACTCGCGCTGGTCGCGTAGGCGACGGCGGAGATCGCCATCACCCAGCCCGTGGAGCCGAATCCGACCAGCAGACCGGCCAGCGCGGGCCCGGCCAACCCGGTGATCGCCTCGGAGGTGCGCAGCACCCCGTTGGCGCCCTGCACGTCCCGGGCGATCAGCGGGACGGTGGACGAAGCCCCGGGCTGGAACAGCGCGTTGGCGGTTCCGGCCACCGCCAGCAGGGCGTACAGCTGCCACAGGTGGTCGATGCCGTGCAGGAAGAGAGCGGCGAGCAGGAGGTGCGCCGTGAGGTTGGCCAGGTCGGCGAGGATCATCATCCGGCGGGCGGTGAACCGGTCGGCGAGCACCCCGCCGAACAGCACCAGGCCGGCGAACGGGCCGACCAGGAAGGCCATCGCCCAGCCGGCGGTGGCCAGGCCGTGGCCGCTGTCGATCAGGCCGGCCGAGACGGCGACCGGGAGCATCGCCCAGCTGAGCAGGCCCGCGCTGCGGGCGGTGAACCAGTAGCGGAAGTTGCGGGACCAGATCGCCGGCCCGGCGGGCCGGGCCAGGAGGGCCGCGGGAGTTCCGGGCCGGGCGGGCACGGCCGCAGGGGCGTCGGGACGGGCAGGAGCCGGCACGGAGGTGTCGGGACGGGCGGGGGTCGGCGCGGGGGCGTCGGCCGGGCAGTCGGTCACGGACGGTCCTTCAGATCGGTGCGGGTGGCGGCGAGTTCCGCGCGCAGGGCGGCGTTCTCCGCCTCCAGCCGGGCGAGGCGCTCGCGGACCGGGGCGAGCGCCCCGTCGAGTTCGGCCTCGGTGAAGCGCGGGGTGATGTGGTTGGGGCAGTTCCAGGCGAACGCCTCCACCCGGACGGTGACGACCTGTTCGATCCGGCCGTCGGTGCGCGGGGATTCGAGGCGGGCCACCAGCTCCGGGTGCCGGTCGGCGGGGACGGCGGTGGCCCGGCCGAACAGTTTGAGCCGGGCCTGCCGCACGTGGTCGAGGAAGAACAGCGACACCCGGTCGTCGGCGCGCAGGTTGCCGGTGGTCAGGTACTGCCGGTTGCCGCGGACGTCCAGGTAGCCGAGGGTGTGCTCGTCCAGCACGTGGACGAAGCCCGGCGGGCCGCCCCGGTACTGGAGGTACGGCCAGCCGTTCTCGTTCACGGTGCCGACCAGGAAGCCGTCGAGGCTGCGGATGAACGCGGCGGCGGTCCCGGTGAGCGGCTCGGGCTCCTCGGCGGGCTCCCGCAGCCGGCGGCCGGCCGCGGCGGCGCTGCCCAGTTCCTGCTGGGCGCGGCGTACGGACGGGGTGGACGCCAGCAGGTCGTAGCGGCTCATGCGTGGTCCGGGGGCAGGGGCACGGTGTCACCTCGGGGTGTCGGCGCGGGCGGTGCGCCCACCGTACGGAGGCGGTCTGTACGCACCCCTTCAACCGGACCAGAGGCCGCCACAGCGCCCCTGACCTCGCGCTATTGATGCCACGTCAGGGGCGACCGGCAGAACGGCGGAAGTGCCGGGACTGCCGCTCAGCGCAGCGGGGTGACGCCCATCGCCCGGGACAGCCGTAGCGCCTCCCGCCAGTGCCCGACGGCGAGGCCGGGCGCGCCGAGCGCGGACTGTGCGCGGCCGAGGGCCAGCAGGGCGCGCGCCTCGCCGGGCAGGTGGCCGGTCTCGCGGTGCACGGCGAGCGCCTCGTGGCCGCTGTCCAGCGCCGCCCACGGCCGGTCCAGCCTGGTGCGGACGCAGGTCAGCGCGGTGAGCGCGTTGCCTTCGAGCATGCGGAAACCGGCCGTGCGGGCGAGTCGGAGAGCGCTTTCCGCATGCTGTAGCGCGGCCTGTGGATCGGTCTCGGACCGGGTGGTGGCGAGGCCGATCAGCGCGACGGCCTGCGGGTGCCGGTCGTCGGAGGCCTCGGCGAGGCGCAGTGCCTCCCGGTAGCCGGCGGCCGCGTCGGTCCGGCAGTGCGCGCGTTCCTGCGCGGCGGCCAGCGCGAGGTGGGCATTGGCCTCCAGCGCGAAGTGGCCCACGGTGCGGGCGGCGGCGATCGCGGCGCGGGCGATCAGCCGTCCGGCGGCCGGGTCGCCGAGGTCGGTGCGCGCGCCGGAGAGGCAGGTCAGCGCCACCGCCTCGCTGAAGGTGTTGCCGGTGCTGCGGTGCATGGGCAGCGTCGCGTCGAGCAGCCGGACCGCGTCGGCGGGACGGCCCAGGGCGCGGCGGACGGCGGCCAGGTTGGTGCGGTCGATGGCCTCCTCGGCGTAGGCGCCGCTCTCGTGGTGCAGCCGGGCGGCCCGGGTGAAGTGCTCGGCCGCCTGCTGGAGCCGGCCGAGCTTCCCGCAGATCAGCCCGAGGACGGTGAGGTCGTCCGGGTGTCCCGCACCGGTCGTGGCGGGCTGCCGGACGGCCGGTCGTCGGACGGCGGCGGGGAAGCCAGCGGAGGGGAAACCGCTGCCGGGGAAGCCGGTGGCGCCGTCCGGCCGGACGGCGGCGGCGGCCGGGCCCTCGGGCCGGGTGCCGGACGTCCGCTGCCGTGCGGCGTCCGGCTCCTGGCGTTCGGTCAACTCGCGGGCGTGGGCGCGCAGCAGCCCGGGCAGCGCGTACCGGCCGGCGGGGTGCTCGCGCAGCAGGTGGGCGTCGGCGAGGGTGCGCAGCAGCGCGGCCGCCCCGGCGGGGTCGGCCTCGGCGAGGGCGGCGGCGGCGTCGACGGTGGTGTCCGGGCCGGGCAGCAGGCCGAGCAGCCGGTACAGCCGCCGGGCGGGGGCAGGCAGCGCCCGGTAGGACAGGTCGAACGCGGCCCGGACGGTCGAGCGCGGGTCGCCCTCGACGTGCAGCAGGTCGAGCAGGTCGCCGTCGGCCTGCCGGGCGCAGTGGTCGGCGATGCTGCCGTCCCGGGCGGCCAGGTCGGCGGCGACAGCGCGGACGGCCAGCGGCAGCCCGTCGCAGAGTTCGACCAGGCGGCGGGCGGCGTCGGGTTCGGCGGCGACCCGGCAGGCGCCGACGATGCCGGCGAGCAGCTCGCGGGCCTCGTCCGGGCCGAGCCCGGCCAGCGCCAGGCGTCGGGCGCCGTCGCCGGCGACCAGCCCGGTCAGGCGGTGGCGGCCGGTGACGACGACGGCGCAGCTGCGGGTGCCGGGCAGCAGCGGCCGGACCTGCTCGGGGTCGCGGGCGTTGTCCAGCACGATCAGCGTGCGCCGGTCGGCGAGCAGGGTGCGGTAGAGCGCGGCGGCCTCGTCCTGGTCGGCGGGGAGCCGGTCGGGCGGGGCGCCGAGGGCGCGCAGGAACCGGGCGAGCACGTCGGCGGGCCGCAGCGCGGGCTGCGCGGAGTGGCCGCGCAGGTCGATGTACAGCTGCCCGTCGGGGAAGTGCGCGCGGCGGGTGTGCGCCCAGTGCACGGCGAGCGCGGTCTTGCCGATGCCGGGCGGGCCGACCACGGTGACCAGGCGCGGCTGCGGTCCGGTGGCCAGCAGGCCGTCCAGGGCGCGGAGTTCGGCCGGACGTCCGACGTACGGGCCGCTCTCGGCGGGCAGTTGGGCCGGGGTGTCGCGTTCCACCCGTACCGGTGAAGGGAGTTGACGTCGCAGCACGCGCAGGTGGGCGTCGTCCACCTCCGGGCCGGGGGCGATGCCGAGTTCCTCGTCGAGGCGCTCGCGCAGGCGGTGGAACACGTCGAGTGCGGCGGCCTGTTCGCCGTCGCCGGCCAGCGCGAGGATCAGCCGGGCGTGCAGCCCCTCGTGCAGCGGCTCGGCGTGCACCAGGTCCCACAGCCGGGGGACGGCGTCGGCGGGCCGGTGGAGCAGCAGGGCGGTGTCGGCGTGCAGCAGGGCGGCGCGGATCCGCCGTTCGCCCGCCGCGACGGCGGCGGGGTGCCGGCGCAGCGCGAGGTCCGCGTCCGCCAGCACCGGCCCGCGCCACCAGTCCAACGCCTTGGCCAGCGTCTCGTGGAGGGTCGCCGGGTCCGGCGCGTGGTGCGTGCAGACGGTGCGGGCCAGCAGGGCGTCGAAGCGGCCGAGATCGGTGTCCTGCGGGTCGGCCGTCAGCCGGTAGCCGGTCGGCGTGCGGGCCACCCCGCCGGGGCCGTCGGCCGCGAGCAGGCGGCGGGCCTGGCTGACGTACGTGTGCACCAGGCTCTGCTGCGACTCCGGCGGCCCGTCCGGCCACAGCGTGTCGGTGATCTCCGGCAGGGTGGCCGGTTCGGGGTGCTTGAGCGCCAGCAGGCCGAGCAGGCGGCGCAGCATCGGGCTGCTGACGGGGACGGTCCCGTCGCCCCGGCGCAGTGCCAGCGGCCCGAGCACCAGCAGCCGCGGCCGGTCCGCCGACTCCGGCTGCGGCTCGGCGAGTTCGGCCAGCTCCGCGCCGGTCAGCGCGAGCGCCTCGGCCAGCCGGCGCAGCGTCCCCGGCCGGGGTGTGGCAACCCGGCCCTGTTCGAGGTCGCGCAGCCCCCGGGCACTGAGCCCGGCCCGTGCGGCGGCAGCCTGCTGGCTCAGCCCGGCCCGTTGGCGCAATGCCCGCAGCCTGGGGCCGAACGGAGCCCCGCCGACCGCTGCCGCTCCTGCCATCGCGTCCCCTTCGTCCGGCCCGACGGCAAGTCTGGCCGCGCCGCCCGCGCCGGGCAAGGGAGGAACGGCCCGGTCCACCGCACCGGTGCACGCTGCCACCGGACTTGACGCCCCACCGGCTCCTGCGGGGCGCCGATGGGCCGCCGGCATGAATTCCGGATCCGGCAGGCCGCTCCGCCGGAGTCCCGGCCGCCGGGCTGCCGATGCTGATGCCATGTCCCATCACCTCAGCGGCCCCGACCTCCGCTCGCCCCTGGACGATGCCCGCCTCGACATGACGGACCTGTTCGCCTTCGCCGCCCCCGGCGACCGGACGGTGCTGATCCTCGACGTGAACCCGCTCGCCCCCGCCGGCGGCCGGTCGTTCCACCCGGACGCCGTCTACCGCATCAACGTCGACACCGACGGCGACCACCGGGCCGACGTGGCGTACAGCTTCGTCTTCTCGCCGTACGCCGACGGCCGGCAGACCGTCACCGTCCGCCGGGCCACCGGTGAGCAGGCCCGCGAGCACGACGCCGCGGGCCAGGAGCTCTTCACCGACCTGCCGGTGGAGTTCGGCGCCGAGCACACCGCGGCCGAGTCCGGCCCGTACCGGTGCTACGTCGGGTACCGCAGCGACCCGTTCTTCGCCGATCTGGACGGCATCGTCGCCAAGTTCCGGTGGACCGGCGTGGACTGGGGTGCCGACAAGAACGTGTTCGCCATGGCGCTGGAGGCGCCGAACGCCGAACTCGGCCCGCGCCCCGAGATCGGCGTGTGGGGCCGGGTCAGCGTCCGCCGGGACGGCCGGCTGAGGTCCGTCGACCGGGGCGCGCACCCGTCCCTGACGGCCTACTTCAACGCCGAGGAGGTCAAGGACGCGTACAACGCGGGCGAACCCGCCGACGACTGGGCCACCTACCGCGAACCCTGGTCCGCCGTCCTCCAGCACTTCGGCGGCTACCACCCGCAGGCCGCCGAGCAGGCCCTGCGGGTCGTCCTGCCCGACATCCTGCGCTACGACCGCGGCAGGCCCGCCGCCTACCCCAACGGCCGCACCCTGACCGACGACGTCACCTCGGCCCGCCTCGCCATGCTCACCGGTGGCAAGGTCCCCACCGACCACATCGGCCCGCACACCGACCTGCTGCCGCACTTCCCCTACCTCGGCGCCCCGCACCCGGCCTGACCGACCGAGCCCGCCGGGGCGCACCCGAAGCCGGACGTCCTGGTCGGCGCCGACGCCGACGCCGTTGCCCGCGTCGACCGTTCGGGCGCCCCGTGGCGGGCCGACGGCCGTCACTGCCTCGTGCAGGTCGCGGTCCGCCGGGAGCCGACGGCTACTTGAACCACACCCGCACGCCCCCGTGGCCGGAGCACGTCCCGGATCCGGCGCTCGCGGACATCGAGATGCTGCCGTCCTTGCAGACCGCCGTCTCGCCCGGCTGCTCGGGCGTCTCGCCGCGGTCCCAGCCGCAGTAGCCCACCGTGTGCGCCTTGCACGATCCGGTCGGGTGCGGCGTGTCCGCCGGGGCGGGCGGCGTGCTGCGGGCGTCGGCCGCCGGGGCCTCGACCGGTGCCTGGGTCGGAGCCTGGGTCGACGGGGCGGCACTCGGCGCGGGCGCCTCCGTCGTCGCCGCGGGCGTCTCCGGGGCGGGCGTCTCCGGGGCGGCCCCGGGGCAGTCCTCCTCGTTCTTCACCACGGACAGCTTCACCGTCAGGTTCTTCACCGACGGCGCGCCCGCGGCGGGCTCCTGCGAGCAGACCTTCCAGTTGCTCTTCACGATCACGCTGCGCGGGGACGAACCGCCGGCCTTCACGTCCAGCAGCGTGACGTCCTTCGCCGACTTCAGGGCGTCCTTCGCCTTGTCCCCGTGCATCCCGACGACGTCGGGCACCGCCTGGGCCGTCCCGCCCTCGGCCGGCTCGCACCCCGACACCCAGAGCACGGCGGCCGCCGCGACCAGCCCCGCCCCGAGCTTCCTGCCCAGCGATTCCGGCAACTGGCGACCACGGAAAGTCCACTTGTTCTTCACAGCGGATGAACATACCGTCATCCGACTGCGACACCGACCGGACTATCCGACGGTCCGACCGCCGCACGCCGTGCACTCCCGGCCCGCATCCGTGCACCGGTACCGGAGACAGCCGAGGCAGATGGCGATGTTCTCCACCCGCCACCGCTCCCCGTGGCAGGCGCAGCGCACCCGCGGGAGCAGCATCGCGGACCACCCCTCGGCGCCGCCGATGCCCCGGTACGAGGCGTCCAGGTAGGCGAGGGTGAGCTCGTCGAGGAGGCGGCCCTCCCGCTCGACGGCGAACCGCCACAGGTGGGCGGCGAAGAACGCGGTGCCGGTGACGAGCAGGTCGTCCGCCCGGTCACGGCCCGCCCAGGCGGCGACCGCGCGGGCCAGCCGGTCCTCGAACGGCGTCCCCGGCTGCAGGACCACCGCGTTGCCGCCGATCGCCGGCCCCGCCCCTTGCGCGTCCAACTTCCCGTCCCTGCACGATCGTTCGGCCCGCAGCGGCCACTCGGCCGGGATCATCCTCGCCGGAGACCCGCCCGATGTCGAGACCTCCCGGCCGGCCTTCCGACGAGCCTTCCGACGGGCCTCCCGGCCGGCCTTCCGGCGTGACCTGCGCAGCGGGCGATCCGGTCCGGACACGACCGTTTTCGGGGCCCGGGAAGCAGTGCCAAAAGCCCGCAAAGCGAGCGCTTGACAGTCCATTCTGGGCGGGTGACCCGGCTCCCGACGCGATCCGCTCAGCACAGCCGCCCGGCGGGCGGAGTCACACTCCACCAACAGCCCTCGCACCCGGCGCAGGACGACAGAGCCGGGTCCCCGTCGCTCAACCGGGAGGCTTCAGCATGAGCCCGACAGGCGCATGTCCAAGAGTGTTCATAGTCGGGGCGGGCCTGGCCGGCACCGCCACGGCGATCCGACTGCTCCACTTCGCGCGCGAGCCGCTCGAAATCGTCCTGCTCGAACGGCGCGCCGACTACCGGTCCGCCGGCGTCGCCTACCACCGGGACGGCAACCCCTGGGACCACGTGTTCAACATCCAGGCGGGCCGGATGTCGGTGTTCCGCGAGGACGTCCTCGACTTCCTCCACTGGGCCAACCGGGAGGCCGACCGCAGCGACTGGCCCGCCCCCTGGGACGCGTTCGAGTTCGTCGAGCAGGGCCCGGCCCCCCGGCGGATCTTCCAGGACTACCTGACCGACCGCCTGGCCGAGGCCGCCCGGGAAGCCTGCCCCGGCGTCGTGCTCGTCGAGCTGGACGGCGAAGCACTCGACCTCGAAGTACGGCCCGATGGAGTCGAGTTGACGCTGCACCGGCCCGCCGAGGGCAGTCTCGGAGCCGGGTCGACCGTGCTGTCCGCCGAGCACGCCGTGCTCGCGACCGGCCTCGAACTCAGGGATCCTCCCTTCGCCGCCGAGGTCCTCACCCACCCGTCCTTCGTGCGGAACCCGTACTCCGCGGCCGGCGTCCGAAAGCTCGAAACCCTCCCGCCCGAGGCGACCGTCGCGATCGTCGGATCGGTGCTGAGCGCGTACGACTCGGCGGGCCTGCTGCTGCGCCAGGGCCACACCGGGAGGATCCGGCTGATCTCCCGGACCGGGACGATGTTCTGGACGTACCCCGGCGGGCACGAGCACGGGGTCTTACAACTGCCCTGCCCGAAAGCCCTGTTGGAGCCGTACCGGAACCGCGAGGAGTTCCTCGACCGGGTCCGCTCCGAGTGGGAGGCGGCGCGCGCGACGGTCCTCCAGGACCACCCGGACCTCGACCCGAGGGTGGTGGTGGAGCGGGTGGCCAAGGCCTGGGAACCGCACCTCCCGGAGGCCATCGACCGCATCCCGTCCGCCGAACTGCGAAGCCTGCTGGACGAGTTCGGCACCTCGATCGCCGCGCTCCGGGTCGGCGCGGTGGAGTACACGACGGCGATCATCCAGCAGGCGATGCACGCGGAGGACGGGCCGGCCGAGCTGGTCGTCGGCGCCGTGCGGGCCATCACGCCGACGGAATCGGGGCGGCTGACCGTCTCGGTCGCGGGCCCGGACGGCCAACACGCCGTCGAGGCCGACCTGGTGGTGTCCAACTTCGGCCGGGAGTCGGACTACAGCAGGGTCCGCCAGCCGCTCTGGCGGAACCTCCTCCGGAAGGGGCTCGCCGCCCCCCACGAGCGCACCGGCCGCGGCGTGGAGGTCGACGCCCGGGGCACGCTGCTGCGCCCCGGCGGGGAGCCGGCCGGCCCGATCTCCGCGGTCGGCGTGCTGCGGGAGGGCGACGAGATCGTGCGCAACGGCCGGACGGGCGCGTTCGCCTTCAATCTCGCCGCCATCAAGAACCAGTCGATCTCGGTCGCCGCGCAGGTGGTCGAGCAACTGGAACTGCCGGACGCCGGCCCGGCCGAGGAAATGGCTCAATTCCGTGTCCACGTCAGCAATATTGAGGAAGCAACCCCGGCCGGATTCGAGGAGGCTGTGATCCTGGAGGTGAGGAGGTTGGCCACGCGCACCCGGCGTGAGCGAGAACTGCTCGATTCCCGATTGGACGCCTGTATCCGCTCCATGGTCGAACCTCTTCCCCTCCCCACGGCTGCTTCCCGTCGACACCGCCTGATCAGGGCGGTCGTCAACCGGGCCGCCGTCGAACGGCTCACGGATGTCAGCGTGACGCCACGTCAGCTGCGTCGACAACTGGGGATAGCGAACGCCGCAGATCTGGAGGATTAGTTGAACGGGCGACGGATTCAAGGATTCCTATTGGCCGGTGGCGTCCAGAGCGTGTTGCGAGGCACCTGTAACCGCACCAGAAATCCACTCGACGGATCCATTCTCGTCGCCCCTTCCCTCGAAGCGGCCCTGTACGACGCGATCGTGGCGGCCCGCGCGGTCGTCTGCAGTTCGGGCGGGCTGACCGGCCACATGCAGTCCCTCTGCCGCGGCCGGGGCATACCCGTGCTCCGCGTCGACCGGGCCGACCTCGACGACCTGGTCGGCGAGGTGACACTGCACCTGGAGAGCCAGACCATCGTCATCGGGTCCGACGCGAGCACCGGGACGTCGGACCCGGAGACCGGGACGTCCTCACTGGACGACCTCGGCTCGGCCTGCGCGGTCATCGCCGACCTGCAGGACATCCGCACCATCAACTCGTCCGGACCGAACGCGAAACGGGTCGAGTCCTTCTTCATCCGCGAGGAGTTCCTCTGCCTGGCGGCGGGCCTGCGACCGCTCGACGCCCTGCACGGCGGCCCCGCCGACATCGCCGCCTACGGGCGGGCCGTCGCGGACCGGCTGTGCACCTTCGTCGAGGCGCTCCTGCCCGACCAGCGGCTGGTCCTGCGACTGCTCGACCTCCGCTCCGACCACGCCGCCGGCGTCACCGAACTGGCCCCGGTCGCGGTCGAACCCAACCCCGAACTCGGCCTGCACGGCGCCCGCTGGCTGCTGGGCTCCGCCGCCTACCGGGACGCCCTGCACGCCGTCCTCGGCACCCTGCGGACGCAACTCGGCGACGACGCGCGGCGCGTGCACCTCTCCATCCCGTTCCTCAACGACGCCGAGGAGTTCGCCCAGCTCAGAACACACCTGGAGATCCCGGCCGACGTGCCCGTGGCCGCCTTCATCGAAACCCCCGCCGCAGTGCACGCCACCCCGGCCATCTGCGCAGCGGGCGCCAGCGAACTGTTCGTCGGCACCAAGGACCTCGTCCAGTTCTACCTCGCCGCCGACCGCACCAACCACCTGGTCGCCGACTCCTACCAAACCCGCCACCCGGCCGTCCTGGACGGCCTGCGCCGCGTCGTGGAATCCGCCCGCGCAGCAGCCACCCCCGTCCGGGTCTTCGCCCTGGGCGCCGACCTCGACCACTACCTCGACCGCCTGCCCACCCCGGACGGCTACATGATGTGCACCGCCGAACTCCGCCAGGTGGTCCTCCAGTCCTGACCCCGCCGACCGCCCCCGAGCATCCGGACAACGCAAAAGCCCCAGGTCGGTGACCTGGGGCTTTCTGCTGGAGCGGGCGACGAGAATCGAACTCGCGCTCTAAGCTTGGGAAGCTCATGTTCTACCATTAAACTACGCCCGCATCTGACGAGCCGTCAGGGACGGATCGATCAAGCACCACTGTACCCCATGCGGCGGGGCGGGAGTGCCGGGTTCGGGGCGGCGGCGAGCCTCGTGGAATGGTGTCCGGTTGATCCCCTAATGTGCCGCTGTCGGCGGAATGGTGGGAAGGGGACCGATGGAGCAGCGCACCGTGGTTCGTTGTGCCGAGGGGCATGTGTTCAGTACGGCCGCGTTTCCGATGCAGCAGTTGCAGGCGGGGCGGTTGGGGCCGGGGCGGTTGCTGCGGTGCCCGGGGTGCGGGCGGTTGCGGAATTCGGTGCCGGCGGACGTGTCGGAACTCTCGGCGTCCCAACTGGGGCGCGGCGCACGGCGGTAGGCGGTCCGGGCGGTCATCGGAGCAGGTCCACGGGGCGGGCGCTTTTGGGCGGCCCGCCCCGTGGCACGTACCCTCGGGAACGTGCTGCTCTCTGACAATGACATCCGTAGCGAGATCGACAAGGGGCGGGTCGTCATCGACCCGTTCGACCCGTCGATGATCCAGCCGTCGAGCATCGACGTCCGCCTCGACCGGTTCTTCCGGGTCTTCGAGAACCACCGGTACCCGCACATCGACCCCTCCGAGGAGCAGCCGGACCTGACCCGGCTGGTGGAGCCGGACGGCGATGACGCGTTCATCCTGCACCCGGGCGAGTTCGTGCTGGCGTCCACCTACGAGGTGATCACGCTGCCGAACGACGTGGCGTCGCGCCTGGAGGGCAAGTCCAGCCTGGGCCGGCTCGGCCTGCTGACCCACTCGACCGCGGGCTTCATCGACCCGGGCTTCAGCGGCCACGTGACGCTGGAGCTGTCGAACGTGGCGACGCTGCCGATCAAGCTGTACCCGGGGATGAAGATCGGCCAGCTGTGCCTGTTCCGGCTCTCCTCGCCGGCCGAGCACCCGTACGGCTCGGAGCGCTACGGCTCCCGGTACCAGGGCCAGCGCGGCCCGACCCCGTCCCGGTCGTTCCAGAACTTCCACCGCACCGAGGTCTGAGCCGCTTCGGCAGAGCGCACGGACACACAAGGAGGGCCGACCCCGCAGTTCGGGGCCGGCCCTTCCGCGTACGGTCGGCCGCGTACGGTCGGCCGCGCGCGGCCGGGCGCCCGCGGTCAGGCGCGCTTCGGGCTGGTCCGGGCGACCAGCTCGGTGCCGTCCGCGGAGAGCGTCAACTCGGTGCGCAGCTCGGCGAGTTCGCCGAGGTGGTGGAGGTGGGTGCCGCCGCACGGGATCTCCGCGGCGCCGTCCGGGAGCTCGGCGTGCCAGCGGCGGCGGGCGGTGAGCTCGGGGCCGGGGACGTCGATCCGGACGGCCGCGTCGGCGGCGACCCAGGCGGCTAGCCGGGCGTTGACGTCCGCGGTGAGGGCGGGCAGCGCGTCGGCGAGGGCCGGGAGCTCCTCGGTGGCGTCGACGGTGAAGCCCTTCTTCTTCAGCGACTTGCCGATCCGGTAGGTGTCGGTGCTGGCTTCGGTGTCCATCACCGAGGTGTCCATGGCGAGGCTGTCGAAGTCCGGGTGCCCGAAGGCGTCGGCACGGCCCGGGTCCTTGCGCCAGCGCGGCGCGAGCGCGGCGTTCAGGGCGAGCGCCAGCAGGTGGCAGCCGGTGTGCGCGGCGGACAGCAGCGCCCGGCGCTCCGCGTCGACGGCGAGTTCGGCGGTGCGGCCGACGGCCTCCGGGCCGAGCGCGCCAGCCGGCAGCACGTGCAGCACCAGCCAGGACCACTCCTCGTCCCCGCGCCGGACCGGAATGTCGGCGCCGGCCGCGAACTCGCCGTCCGGGCCGTGGCCGCCGGTGAGGCAGTCGACGACGGGGTGCGCGGTGCCGTCGACGGTGAGGGTGCCGAGGTCGGCGGGCTGGTCGGGCCAGGTGTGGTCGACCGGGTGGAACGGGGTGGCCTCGGTGACCACGGCGGTGCGCCCGTCCGGCAGGGCGTGCACGGCGAGGATCGGCGAGACGCCGGTCACCGCCCCGGCCGGGAAGCTGACGTGGGTGGTGGGCAGGCTCATGCGCGGGCTCCGGGCGGGATCTGAGGGTGGGCCGAACACCCCACCCTACAAAAATCCCAGCATCCGGACGCCCTTGGTCCCGCGCCCGCCGGGCGACAGGCGACGCGGCGCGGCGCGGCGGGCCGCAGACGACGGGCGACGCGACGGGCCGCAGACGACGGGCCGGGGCTCAGCCCAGCGTGGGCAGCTTGATCAGCACCAGCAGCGCGAGCAGCTGCACCGCCGCCGCGCCGGCCGCCTTGCCCCAGGGCAGGTCGTGGATCCGCCGCACCAGGATGGTCAGCAGCACCGCGCAGCCCACCCAGGTCGCCCAGCCGACGGCCTGCACCACCGGGTTGTCGCCGGGCAGGAACAGCGCGAGCAGCAGCCGCGGGGCGTCGGTGGTCCAGCTGACCAGCACGGCCAGGCCGACCGTCGACTGCCAGGGGCCGTCGCCGCCGAACTGCCGGGCCAGCGCGTAGGTGACGGCGCTGAGGATGCCGCCGGCCACCGTGAAGCCGATCGCGGCGGCGGCGATCGCCCACAGCGCGACCGCGAAGGTCGAGCGCGTCACCTCGTCGTAGGTGCTGTCGAGGGCGAACACCGCGAGCACGCCGTACAGCAGCGACACGGTCAGCGCGGGCAGCCACACCTGGTGGTCGCGCATCCGGTCGAAAGTCGCGCTCGGACGGCGGTAGATCCCGGCGAGCAGCTCCCGCCAGGGCAGCCGGGGCCCGCCGAGGTGCGGCGCGGCCTGCCCGCCGGCCCGGTAGACGGCGACGTTGTCCTCGACCGGGTAGCCGCCCCCGTCGTACTGCTGCTGGTAGTAGCCGCCGTCCTGGCCGCCGTACGGATCGCCCTGGGGCTGCTCGTAGGAGGCCTCGTACGGGGCCTCGTACGGCTGCTCGCCGACCGCGAAGGCCTTGGTGTGGCCGGGCCGGTCACCGGCGTAGCGATCGTCGGACCAGCCGGGGGTGGGGGCGGTGAAGTACTCGGGGCCGCCGGTGGGCGCGCCGCGGTACGGGTCGCCCTGCGGGGTGCCCGATTGGGGTGCCGTCCAGCCGTGTCGGGGGTCGGCGCCCCGTCCGTCGTCGTGTCGATTGCCAGCCACGCCATGACGGTACCCGCAAGGACCGACCCCGGTCGGGTGATCATGACGGCCCGGCCGGATTGCAGCCGTCCTGTGACGCGCCCGCACGGGGCGTGGGTCGGCCGTCCTGTGACGCGACCGCGCGGGGCGTGGGTCGGCCGTCCTGTGACGCGACCGCACGGGGCGTGGGTCAGCCTGCGACGCGGGTGCCGGGCGCGTGCACCGCGGCGGCGTTGGTCAGGCCGGCCTCGCAGCCGCCGGGGCCGGCGGACAGGCGCACGGCGCCGACCGGCAGCCGGGTGCCGCAGGCGATCCGCAGGCCGTTGGAGAGCTCGTTCTCGGCCTCCAGGGTGGCGCCGTCGCCGATCACCACGCCGTCCAGCGAGCAGCGCTCACCGATCTCGGCGAAGGCGCCGACGATGGAGTCCTTGACGTACGCGCCGGCCTTGATACGGGCGCCCTGGAGCACCACGCTGCCCTCGACGATGGCGCCGGCGGCGATCTCGGCGCCCTCGGAGACCACGGTGCCGGAGCTGAGCACGGCGGCCGGGTCGACCTGCGAGCCGGGCAGCAGCAGGGCCTCGCCGGTCGGGCCGGGGACGGCCGGGGAGTCGACCTTGCCGAGCACCAGGTCGGCGGAGCCGCGGACGAACGCGGCGGGGGTGCCGAGGTCCAGCCAGTAGGAGGTGTCGACGACGCCGCGCAGCAGGGCGCCGGTCTCGAGCAGCTCGGGGAAGGTCTCGCGCTCGACGGAGACCTCGCGGCCGGTCGGGATGCGGTCGATCACCGAACGGGTGAAGACGTAGCAGCCGGCGTTGATCTGGTCGGTGACGATCTGCTCGGGAGTCTCGGGCTTCTCCAGGAAGGTGAGCACCCGGCCGCTCTCGTCGGTCGGCACCAGGCCGAAGGCACGCGGATCGGCCACCCGGGTGAGATGCAGGGTGACATCGGCGCCGGAGGCGATGTGCTCGTCGCGCAGGCCGGCGATGTCCAGGCCGGACAGGATGTCGCCGTTGAAGATGAGCACCGGCTCGTCGGGGCCGCAGGTCAGGCCGGCCGCGGCGTTGCGGATGGCGCCGCCGGTGCCCAGCGGCTCGTCCTCGGTGAGGTAGACCAGTTCGATGCCGTACGGGCTGCCGTCCTTGAAGTGGTCGACGAAGACGTCGGCCAGGTAGGAGGTGGCGAGCACGACGCGGGTGACACCGGCGGCGGCGGCGCGGGCCAGCTGGTGGGCGATGAACGGGACACCGGCCACGGGCAGCATGGGCTTCGGCGTGTGGGTGGTCAACGGGCGCAGTCGTGTGCCCTTGCCGCCGACCAACATGATCGCCTCGGTCATGTCTTATCTCCCCTGGGCAGATTCCGGCGGCCCGGCTCGACAGGGTCCGGTGCGCTGCTCGGTGACTGTGGTCGGACCAGTATCTGGTGGCCTCCGACGGAACCGGCACCTCACCCGGCCCCGCCGCATACTCTATTTGCCCAAACAGCGTGTCAAAACCACTGCACCCGTCGGGCAGCCGTACGGACGTCGGCCGGGCCGGGCCGTCCCTGGGGCCGGTCGGACCATTCCCGTCGGATCGGCGCGCGGCGTCGGGCGGGAATTGTCGGACCGGCCCTAAGGAAGCAGCCAGGCGCGTTCGGCGGCCGTCCCGGCACTGGTACCGCCGGAACCGTTCAGCTGCGCGACGGCGGTGGCGGGCAGTGCCTGGTTCCAGACCTGGACGTCGGAGATCGCGCCGTCCCAGAAGTCGCTCCAGGTGTTCTTGTAGCGCACCCGGCCGAGCTGGAGTCCGCCGGTGGTCTGCCAGACGCCCTGGACCGCGGTGGTCTGCTGGAGCACCCCGTCGACGTACAGCGTGATCTTCTTGGCGCCCGCGTCGTAGACGCCGGTGAGCAGCGTCCACCGGCCGGTGGTGGCGGCCCCGGCAGCGGTGGAGAAGGCCTGGTAGGTGGTGTTGTCCTGGGCTCCGGCGGCGGTCTGGACCTTGAACACCCACTGGTTGTGGGTGCCCCAGTCGTCGCGGCCCAAGTAGAAGGAGTAGTAGCTGTCGCTGCCCTGGCTGACCACGGCCCGGCCGCCGGTCGGGGCGTTGTTGCGGACCACCGCCGAGACGGTGAAGGACCGGGAGGTGTCGACCACCGGGCTGCCGCTGTCCGCCCAGCCGTCGGCGAAGCCGTGCAGGACCAGGGTCGGCCCGGTGTGGCCTGCGGTGCTGCCGACCGAGGCGCTGCCGCCGAGGGTGAGCCCGGGCAGCGTCGGCGCGGGGGCGTTCGGCGGTGCGGCGGGGCCGTCGGTGGACTTGGCGCCGGCCGGGGCGGACGCCGGGCCCGAGGGCTGCGCGGAGCCGGACGGCGAGGCCGAGGCGGAGGCGGACGGGGAGGGGGACGCCGAGGCCGAGTCGGACGGGCCGGGGCTGTCGGAGGCGGGCCCGTCGGGCTGGGCGGTGACGGCGGGCGCGGAACCGGTTCCGGGCCGGTCGGACGGCCCGGACAGTGCGACGGCGGCGGCGACCAGGCCGCCGATCAGGGCCACGCCGAGCGCGCCGGCGCCGATCCGCAGCCGCAGCCGGCGGCGCCGGTGCTCGCGCTCGTTGGCCTCCGCGAGCGCTGCCCAGTCGGGGCCGCCGCCGGTCACCGGCGGCAGTTGGTGGGGCCCGCCGCCGAAGCCGCCGGACCCCGGTGTTCCCCCGTCAGCAGTCATGCGGCAGATGCTAGGTCATCGATGATCAGCCGGAACGCCGGGACCCCGGAGCCGCAACGGGCGTCCGGGGTCCGGGGAATGAGCGGGTGTCAGGCCTCGACCGGCTCCGCCTCGGCGGCGGGCGCGGCCTTGACCGACTCCAGCAGCAGCTGGGCGACGTCGACGACCTTCAGGTGCTCCTTGGCGGCGCCCTCGTTCTTCTTGCCGTTGACCGAGTCGGAGAGCATCACCAGGCAGAACGGGCAGGCGGTGGAGACGATGTCCGGGTTGAGGGACAGCGCCTCGTCCACGCGCTCGGTGTTGATCCGCTTGCCGATCCGCTCCTCCATCCACATCCGCGCGCCGCCGGCGCCGCAGCAGAAGCCGCGCTCCTTGTGGCGGTGCATCTCCTCGTTGCGCAGGCCGGGCACCTTGCCGATGATCTCGCGCGGCGGGGTGTAGACCTTGTTGTGCCGGCCGAGGTAGCACGGGTCGTGGTAGGTGATCAGGCCTTCCACCGGGTTGACCGGCAGCAGCTTGCCCTCGTCGATCAGGTGCTGCAGCAGCTGGGTGTGGTGGATGACCTCGAAGTGGCCGCCGAGCTGCGGGTACTCGTTGGCGATGGTGTTGAAGCAGTGCGGGCAGGTGGCGACGATCCGCTTGGTCGGCGCGTCCTCCAGCGCGGCGTTCAGGGTCTCGACGTTCTGCGCGCCGAGCATCTGGAACAGGAACTCGTTGCCCAGGCGGCGCGGGGAGTCACCGGTGCAGGTCTCCTCCTTGCCGAGGATCGCGAACTTGACGCCCGCGGTGTGCAGCAGCTCGGCGAAGGCCTTGGTGGTCTTCTTCGCCCGGTCCTCCAGGGCGCCGGCGCAGCCGACCCAGTACAGGTACTCGACCTCGGCGGGGTCGATGTCCTCGCCGATCACCGGCACCTCGATGCCGGTCTCCTTCTTCAGCTCCTTGACCCAGTCCAGGCGCGCCTTGGTGGCCAGGCCCCACGGGTTGCCCTTGTTCTCCAGGTTCTTGAGCATCGTCCCGGCCTCGGTCGGGAAGCTGCTCTCGATCATCACCTGGTAGCGGCGCATGTCGACGATGTGGTCGATGTGCTCGATGTCGACCGGGCACTGCTCGACGCAGGCGCCGCAGGTGGTGCAGGACCACAGCACGTCGGGGTCGATGACGCCGTTCTCCTCGGCGGTGCCGATCAGCGGGCGCTCGGCCTCGGCGAGGGCCTCCGCGGACACCCCGGCGAGCTGCTCGGCCGTCGCCTTCTCCGTCCCCTCCATGTCCTTGCCGCCACCGGCGAGCAGGTAGGGGGCCTTGGCGTAGGCGTGCTCGCGCAGGCTCATGATCAGCAGCTTGGGCGACAGCGGCTTGCCGGTGTTCCAGGCGGGGCACTGCGACTGGCAGCGGCCGCACTCGGTGCAGGTGGAGAAGTCGAGGATGCCCTTCCAGGAGAAGTGCTCGACCTGCGAGACGCCGAACACCGCGTCGTCGGCCGGGTCCTCGAAGTCGATCGGGGCGCCGTTGCTGGTCATCGGACGCAGGGCGCCCAGCGCGACGTCGCCGTCCTCCTCGCGCTTGAAGTAGATGTTGAAGAAGCCCAGGAAGCGGTGCCAGGCGACGCCCATCGACGGGTTGACGCCGATGGTGATGGCCCACGCGAAGGAGATGCAGATCTTCAGCATCGCGAAGAGGTAGATCAGGTTGACCAGGGTGCCGTGGGCGGTGCCCTCGAACGCGGCGACGATCGGGTACGAGATCAGGTACGTCGGGTCGTAGGAGGTGACGCCTTCGAGGGCGCCCTCCAGGCCGCGCAGCATCATGATGCACAGGCCGATGCCGAGGATCGTGTACTCGACGTAGAACGCCTGCCAGGCGATCGAGCCGGCGAACCGGGACTTGCGGCCGGCCCGGGAGGGCAGGCTGAGCAGGCGGATCACGATCAGGGTGAGGATGCCCAGGGTGGTCAGCGTGCCGATCAGCTCGACGAAGACGTTCCACACCAGCCAGTGGCCGATGATCGGCAGTGCGAACTCGGCGTCGAAGAGCTGGCCGAAGGCGTTGACCAGGGTGAGCACCAGCGAGAAGAAGCCGACCGCGACGAACCAGTGGGCGACGCCGACCACGCCCCAGCGGTTCATCCGGGTGTGGCCGAGGAACTCCTTGGCCACGGTGGCCACGCGCTGTGCGGGCTGCCCGAATCGGGTGCTGTCGGCGGAGCCGGTGCGCACCACCTTGTAGATGTACAGCGCCGCCCGGGCGGCGAGCGCGGTGCCGATCACAAACGTGACCAGCGAGATGACGATCGCTGCTAGCTGCATCGGCTCTCCGTCTCCAGCGGCTATGGTCCGAATCCTGCCCAGAGTGTACTGGTCGGTAACTTTCCGGGTCGACGGGCCGGACATTACCGCGCGTGAACACCCCCCAGAAGATGTTCAAGGTATGGCGGCAGTCACTATGCCCGGACTCACCCGCCCGGAGCAGCCGAAAGGCCCGCTTCGGGCGACCCTCGACATAAGCGCTCAGTAAAGTTGAGCGCCACCGACTCAAAGCTGTTGACGCTTCCCGATCCGTCATGCATCCTTGAGCCTGTATTACTCAACTTCTCCCCGGAGGTATTCACGATGGCACGCGCGGTCGGCATCGACCTCGGTACGACGAACTCCGTCGTCAGTGTTCTTGAGGGCGGTGAGCCCACGGTCATCACCAACGCCGAGGGCGCTCGGACCACGCCGTCCGTCGTCGCCTTCGCCAAGAACGGCGAGGTGCTCGTCGGCGAGGTCGCCAAGCGGCAGGCGGTCACCAACGTCGACCGCACCATCCGCTCGGTCAAGCGCCACATGGGCACCGACTGGAAGATCGGCATCGACGGCAAGGACTTCACGCCGCAGCAGATCTCCGCCTTCGTCCTGCAGAAGCTCAAGCGGGACGCCGAGGCCTACCTGGGCGAGACGGTCACCGACGCCGTCATCACCGTCCCGGCCTACTTCAACGACTCCGAGCGCCAGGCCACCAAGGAGGCCGGCGAGATCGCGGGCCTGAACGTCCTGCGCATCGTCAACGAGCCGACCGCCGCCGCCCTGGCCTACGGCCTGGACAAGGACGACCAGACCATCCTGGTCTTCGACCTCGGTGGTGGCACCTTCGACGTCTCCCTGCTGGAGATCGGCGACGGCGTCGTCGAGGTCAAGGCGACCAACGGCGACAACCACCTCGGTGGCGACGACTGGGACCAGCGCGTCGTCGACCACCTGGTGAAGGTCTTCCAGGCCGGCCACGGCGTCGACCTGTCCAAGGACAAGATGGCCGTCCAGCGTCTGCGCGAGGCTGCCGAGAAGGCCAAGATCGAGCTGTCCTCCTCCTCGGAGACCTCGATCAACCTGCCCTACATCACGGCCTCCGCCGAGGGCCCGCTGCACCTGGACGAGAAGCTCACCCGCTCGCAGTTCCAGCAGCTCACCTCGGACCTGCTGGACCGCTGCAAGGTCCCGTTCCACAACGTCATCAAGGACGCCGGCATCCAGCTGTCCGAGATCGACCACGTGGTCCTGGTCGGCGGCTCGACCCGCATGCCGGCCGTCGCCGAGCTCGTCAAGGAGCTGACCGGCGGCAAGGACGCCAACAAGGGCGTCAACCCGGACGAGGTCGTCGCCATCGGCGCCTCCCTGCAGGCCGGTGTGCTGAAGGGCGAGGTCAAGGACGTCCTGCTGCTCGACGTCACCCCGCTGTCCCTGGGCATCGAGACCAAGGGCGGCATCATGACGAAGCTGATCGAGCGCAACACCACGATCCCGACCAAGCGCTCCGAGATCTTCACCACCGCCGAGGACAACCAGCCCTCCGTGCAGATCCAGGTCTACCAGGGCGAGCGCGAGATCGCGGCGTACAACAAGAAGCTCGGCATGTTCGAGCTGACCGGCCTGCCGCCGGCCCCCCGCGGCCTGCCGCAGATCGAGGTCACCTTCGACATCGACGCCAACGGCATCATGCACGTGGCCGCGAAGGACCTCGGCACCGGCAAGGAGCAGAAGATGACCGTCACCGGCGGCTCCTCGCTGCCGAAGGACGAGGTCAACCGCATGCGCGAGGAGGCCGAGCGCTACGCGGAGGAGGACCACAAGCGCCGCGAGGCCGTGGAGACCCGCAACCAGGGCGAGCAGCTCGTCTACTCGACCGAGAAGTTCATCGCCGACAACGCCGACAAGCTCCCGGCCGACGTCAAGACCGAGGTCGAGACCGCCATCTCCGAGCTCAAGGAAACCCTCAAGGGCGACGACATCGCGGCCATCCGCACCGCCACCGAGAAGGTCTCCACCACCGCCCAGAAGCTCGGCGCGGCGCTGTACGCGCAGGCCGACGGCGCGGGCGCGGCCACCGGTGCGGCCGGTGCCGGCGAGGCCGGCGCCAAGGACGACGACGTGGTCGACGCCGAGATCGTCGACGACGAGAAGCCCAAGGGCGGTGCGGCATGACGGAGAAGCCGCAGGGCGAGCAGCCCGGCGACGACTCCGCCGCCGAGGAAGCCGTGCTGAAGGCCGCCGAGGAGGCCGTCTCGGGCGCGGGTGCCGACGAGCTGGCCGCCGCCAAGCGCGAGGCCGGCGAGCGCACCGCCGACCTGCAGCGCCTCCAGGCGGAGTACCAGAACTACCGCAAGCGGGTCGAGCGCGACCGGGCCACCGTCCGGGAGATCGCGGTCTCCAACATCGTGGAATCGCTGATCCCGGTGCTGGACGACATCGGCCGGGCCCGTGAGCACGGCGAGGTGACGGGCGGCTTCAAGTCCGTCGCCGAGTCGCTGGAGACGGTCGTCGCCAAGCTCGGGCTGCAGCAGTTCGGCAAGGAGGGCGAGCCCTTCGACCCGACCATCCACGAGGCGCTGATGCACAGCTACTCGTCGGACGTCACGGAGGACACCTGCGTGCAGATCCTCCAGCCCGGGTACCGGATCGGCGAGCGGATCATCCGCCCGGCGATGGTCGCGGTCGCGGAGCCCCAGCCGGGCACCCAGACCACCGGCGAACCGGAGGGCGACAAGGCTGACGGTTCGTCCGACAGCTGAGTAGAGTCCCCGTGCGCTGCGGAGTCGTACGTCGTCCAGTACGGCGGCCGGCTCCGCAGCGCCGTATCCCGGGCTCTTCACAACAACACGATTCACCAACAGACTTCTAGGATTACGGGAGGTGGCGGTCAAAGGCCATGAGCGCTAAGGACTACGTGGAGAAGGACTACTACAAGGTCCTCGGCGTGCCCAAGGACGCCACCGCCGCCGAGATCAAGAAGACGTACCGCAAGCTGGCGCGCGAGTTCCATCCGGACGCCAACAAGGGTGACGCCAAGGCCGAGGAGCGGTTCAAGGACATCTCCGAGGCGTACGACGTGCTCTCCGACGAGAAGCGCCGCAAGGAGTACGACGAGGCACGCTCGCTGTTCGCCAACGGCGGCTTCCGTCCCGGCGGGGCGGGCGGCGCCGGCGGCTTCGACTTCGGCGACCTGTTCAACGGCGGGGCCGGCGGAGGCGGCGGGCTCGGCGACGTGTTCGGCGGCCTGTTCAACCGCGGCGGCCGGCAGACCGCGCAGCCGCGGCGCGGCGCGGACGTCGAGACCGAGGTCACCCTGAACTTCGAGGAGGCCGTGGACGGCGCGACGGTGCCGCTGCGGATGACCTCCCAGGCCGCCTGCCGCGCCTGTGCCGGCACCGGCGCCAAGACCGGCACCACCCCCCGGGTCTGCCCGACCTGTGTCGGCGCGGGCACCGTCAGCCGAGGCCAGGGCGCCTTCGCGCTCTCCGAGCCGTGCCGGGACTGCAAGGGCCGCGGCATGATCGTCGACGACCCGTGCACCGTCTGCCACGGCAGCGGCCGGGCCTCCTCGGCCCGCACCATGCAGGTCCGCATCCCGGCCGGTGTGCAGGACAGCCAGCGCATCCGGCTCAAGGGCAAGGGTGCCCAGGGCGAGCGCGGCGGCCAGCCCGGCGACCTCTACGTCACCGTGCACGTCGACCCGCACCCGGTGTTCGGGCGCAAGGGTGACAACCTCACCGTGACGGTGCCGGTCAGCTTCCCCGAGGCCGCGCTCGGCGGCACCATCGAGGTGCCGACCCTGAACGGCCCGGCCGTGAAGCTCAAGCTGCCCCCGGGCAGCGCCAACGGTCTGACCATGCGGGCCCGCGGCAAGGGCGCCACCCGTAAGGACGGCACCCGCGGCGACCTGCTGGTCACCGTCGAGGTCGTCGTCCCCAAAGTCATCAGCGGGGACGCGCTGAGCGCACTGGAGCAGTACCGCGAGGCCACCGCCTCGGACGACCCGCGAGCCGGCCTGTTCAAGGCGGCGGAGGGAGCGTGAGACCCCGATGAGTCCCCACCCAGACAGCCCGCACGCCAACGAGGGCCGGATCGGCGCCGGGATCGGCGAAGGCCTGCCCGGCGGCGGCCGCCGCACCCGCCCCGCCGGCCCGCCGACGTACGTCCTCACCGAGGACACCCCGGTCTACGTGATCTCGGTGGCCGCCGAACTCTCCGGCCTGCACCCGCAGACGCTGCGGCAGTACGACCGGCTCGGCCTGGTCTGCCCCGACCGCACCGCCGGGCGCGGGCGCCGCTACTCCGCGCGCGACATCCAGCAGCTGCGCGAGGTCCAGCGGCTCTCCCAGGACGAGGGCATCAACCTGGCGGGAATCAAGCGGATCATCGAACTGGAGAACCAGGTCGCGGCCCTGCAGTCCCGGGTCTCCGAGTTGGTCGACGCCCTGGAGGGCGCCGCCGCCACGCTCCAGCAGCGCGAGGCCGCCGTGCACGCCTCCTACCGTCGCGACCTGGTGCCCTATCAGCAGGTCCAGCAGTCCAGCGCGCTGGTGGTCTGGCGGCCCAAGCGCTGAACCCGGCCTTCCGGTAACCGACCGCCGACACCCCGAGCCGACGGGGGGTGCCGGCGGTTCGAGGTTCCGTGAGAGAGTTCCCCTGCGCCGGGTCCGGAGGGTCGGACCGGGCGATCCCTCCATCTCTTCGACAAAAGACTTGCCGCCTGGAATCCTGACAAGGAGGATCCCGGGTGTGATCGGATCGACGGCGAGGAGCCGCAAATGAGTGGAAAGGCTCCATTCGGCTCCGTGGCGGCGGGGACGACTACGGTCCTGACCTCGGAAGCCCGCGACCTGTACCTGCGGGTGGTCCGGGCCGGCGGGCAGCACCCGCAAACGGCCACCGACCCGGTGGAAGCAGCGGCATTGGCCGAACTCGTCGAACTCGGACTGCTCGTTCCGGACACCACCGAGGCCGGTCAGCTGATCGCAGTCGACCCGACCCAGCTCGCCGCCGGTTTGGCAAATACCTGGCAACGACAGGCTTTGGACCTGCTGGCCCGGACGACTTCCCTGCCGACCGAATTCCACGACCTTTTCCAGGCGTTCCACTCCCCCGCCGACATCGGCGGCTCGATCGAGTACGTCCGCGGAAAGGTGCTCATCAATCAGAAGATCCAGCAGTACGTCGATTCCGGAATGAAGGAGGCGCTCGCCCTCCAGCCCGGCGGCCCACGCCCGCCGGAATTGCTGGATGCCACCTTCGAGCGCGATCTCGGCAGCCTGGGCCGCGGCACGACGATGCGCACCATCTATCACGCGAGCACCCGCTACCATCAGCCCACTCGCGATTACGTCGCCAAGCTGACCAGGGCCGGCGGGCAGTACCGCACACTCGACGAGCCGTACGGCCGGCTGATCGTGCTGGACCGCCGTCTCGCCGTCATCCCGGTGGGTGACGACATGAACATGGCGGCATTCATCCACGAGCCGGCGATCGCCGCCTATCTCACGGACGCCGTCTTCGAACCGAGCTGGAACCGGGCGCTCACCTTCGACGGTGACCGCTCCGTGCCCCAACAGGTGGTGTCACGGCTGCGCCAGACCATCATCGAACTGCTGCTGGCGGGCACGAACCATCGTGTCATAGCGCGACGGCTCGGGATCAGCGAACGAACCCTCGCACGCCATATCGCGGAAATGCGGGAGGACTACAACGTCGACTCCCTCTTCCAGCTCGGTTACGTACTCGCCCAGGCGTCGGCCGCCTCCCAGCTCCCGGGCGAGTGACCGGGCAGACCGCCCGGCCTGTGGTCATCCCGGCATCCGTGCGGCCTGTTCAGCCGCTGGACTCGGTCCCCTGTCCGGGACGCCACAAGAGCACCGAATGACTCAGGCCCAGCCGATGTCCAAAGCGGAAGCCGCCATCGCCGGCTTCGCGACGGCGCCGTTTTCCGCCGCCGTTCCCGCGCCGGAACCGCTGAGCGCGACACCGGCCAGAACCGCCGCGCCGACTGCCAGCGGAATCAGCGCCTTCCGGACAAAACGCCTCATGCGAGACATACAACCTCCCCTGTCCCCGTTCTTGTCGTTGAACCGAATTCAAGGCTCAATCGGCACCAATAGTGCCGCAGTTCACTCAACCACGCCAAGAGTCCAGGCAGACTCGGTGCGTCATCTCGCTGCCAGGCAGCCACATGCCACCGGACAACTCTGGACGCAACCGCAGGTCACGATGGACGATCAGTTCGCTCTCAATGGGCTGGCAGGCCTACCACACTTGCCAATGCACCATCAATTCCCAGTTCAACAATGCACCCCAAGCCATCAGCTTGAGCAGCCACTGACCAACCGCCGCCGGCACTCGATCATCCGGACGGCCTGTCCCCGGAGCTGACAGATGAGAGAGTCCGAACTGCAGCACCAGACGCCCGCGAGCAGCGAAGGGCGACGCGCACGGGTCTTCCTCGCCGCGCCCCTGATGCGGCTGACCGGACCGGCGGACAGCGTGGTGACGCTGGCCAGCCGCACCAGGCTGACCACCCTGCGGAGCACGCTGCTGCGCAGCGGGGCCGCGGTGTACAGCGCCCACCACAGCGACGCGTGGACGGTGGCCGGGAAGGCGCCGGAGCAGCGGGTGCCCTCCGACTTCCGCGCCATGCAGAGCGCGGACCTGGTGTTCGCGTACGTCGGCGCCCCGCTCTCCGCCGGCGTGAGCCTGGAGCTGGGCTGGGCGTCGGCGCTGCGCAAGCCGATCGTGATGCTGGTGGACGAGGCGATCACCCACAACCCGCTGATCGCCACCATCGAGCAGGTCTCCCCCGTGCTGCCGCTGGTGTTCGACGACACCTGGTCGCAGGAGGCGCTGCACCACACCGTCGAGACCGCGCTGGACTGGGCCGGCATGGCGCTGTCGCTGCGCAGCGGCTTCTGGACCGCGCCGGGCGAGCAGTTCCCGCGCACCCGCCGCGAGCACACCGGCCCGTACGGCTTCTGGTCCCCGGAGATCGCCACCGGCTGACGGCCGGTCAGTCGGTCGCCGCCGGATCCTCGGACGCCCGCATCTGCCAGCCGAGCTGGAACAGCGTCTCCGCGTCGTGCAGTTCGCGCAGCCGGGAGATGTGACCCGCCACGGTCCGCTCCGACAGGCCGAGGCGGGAGGCGATCGAACGCTGCGTCAGGCCCTGGGCGAGCAGTCGGCCGACCTGTTCGTGGACCGGGACGACGCTCTCGCCCTCGCGGTCGGCGGAGCGCCAGCGGACCCGTTCGGCCCGCTCCCAGTCCCGTTCGAAGGCGGCGACCAGGAACGAGACCACCGCCGGGTCCTCGACCACCGCGGCGTTGGAGTTGTCCGCCGACGCCGGGACGACGGCGATCCGGCGGTCGAAGATCGCCATGCGGCTGAACGGCTCGCTCAGGGTGCGGAACCGTCCGCCCCACCCGGTGACGGTCTCCGCCCACTGCACCGTGGCCCCGTCGAGCAACGCGGCGGGCTCGTAGACCGTGTGCAGCACGGCGCCGCCGGTCAGGAAGCGGCGGACGCGCTCCAGCGAGTCGGCCCGGTGGTCGCCCGGGGACACCCCGCCGGGCCGCAGGGTGAGCATCTCCTCGGCCACCTCGGTCTCCAACTGCCGTACCCGCTCGCGGATCCGGTCGGTCCGCTCGATGTGCTGGACCACGCTGGAGCGGTCGGCGCGGCGCGGGGTGGCGTCGTAGGCGTGGATGAGGTCCCCCAGCAGGGCGGGCATCTCCTCGGCGCGCAGCAGCATCCGGGTGCCCTCGGCGCGGAGTTCGGTGCTGATCCGGTCGCCGACCGCACGCGGGTTGACGGCCGTCAGCGACCGGTCGGCCGCGTCGTGCACCAGCAGCCCGAGTTCCAGCAGCCGCAGCACCCCGGTCGAGTCCTGTTCGACCGCCTCGCGGAAGGCCACCCGTCCGCCCTGGTCCAGGATCTGCTGGTACAGCCGTCGTTCGGACTCGGTCGGCAGGGCGGCTCCGTTCGGCTCGGTCACAGGTCCCACTCCTTCCGGGCCGCCCCCGGGCGGCGCCCGGGCGGTCGGTTCCGATCGGTCATTCCGGCGCTCCGCGCAGCTGCCAGCCGAGCTGGAACAGGGTCTCCGCATCGTAGAGCTCGCGCAGCCGGGCGATGTGGGCGGCCACCGTCCGTTCCGACAGGCCGAGTCGGGAGGCGATGGCGCGCTGGGTGAGGCCCTGGGCGAGCAGGGCGCCGACCTCCTTCGGAACGCCGGTGCCGCGCGGGCGGCCGGCCTGCGCGTGCCAGTCGATCCGGGTGGCGCGCGCCCAGTCGCGTTCGAACACGTCGAGCAGGCTGGCCAGCACGGCCGGGTCCTCGACGAAGGCGGCCTGGTTGTCGTCCGGCGAGGCGCTGATGATCGCGATCCGCCGGTCGAAGATCAGCATCTTCCGGAACGGCTCGTCCAGGATCCGGATCCGCTCGCCGCCGGCCGAGACCTCGGCGGCGTAGTCGACGGTGGGCGGGTCGGCGAGCGCGCCCGGCTGGTAGAGGGTGCGCAGGACGATGCCCCGGTCGAGGAAGTCCAGCGAACGCAACAGGGACTGCCGCATGTTTCCGACCGGGCGGGCGCCGCCGGGCTGGGCGGCGAGCGTCTCCTCCTGCATCTCGGACTCGATCTGCATGATGCGGTGCCGGATCTGCAGGCGGTCGTTCACCCGCTCGACCGCGTGCGACCGGTCGGGGCGGCGCGGGGCCTGGTCGTAGGCGCGCACCAGGTCCTCCAGCTGGGCGGGGGCCCGCTGCGAGCTCGTCAGCATGCGGATGGCCGCCTCGCGCAGGTCGGTGCTCAGCCGGGCCGCCACCGCGCGGGGGTTGACGGCGCTCAGCGACTCGTCGACGGCGTGGTGGATCAGCAGGCCGAGTTCGATCAGCCGCAGGGCGGCGGCGGCGTTCTGCTGCATCGCCTCACGGAACATCACCTGTCCGCCCTGCTCCAGCACTTGGCGGTACAGCGCCCGCTCCTCCTCGCCCGGCAGTCGGTCGGTCACCGCGCACCGTCCCGCATCAGCCGCCCCAGCTGGAACAGCGTCTGCGCGCCGTACCGCTCGCGCAGCCGGGCGATGTGGGCGGCCACCGTCCGCTCGCCGATGCCGAGGCGGGAGGCGATCGCCCGCTGGGTCAGCCCCTCGGCCAGCAGCTCGCCCACCCGGCCGAGCGCCTCGGGGAGTTCGGCGCCGTCCAGGATCTGCCAGGGGACGCGTTCGGCACGGGCGAAGTCGCGTTGGAAGACGTCGACCAGGTGGGCGATCACGCCCGGGTCCTCGATGAAGGCGGCGGTGCGGTTGTCGACGGCCCCGGAGATCACTGCCACCCGCCGGTCGAAGATCATCATGCGGGCGAACGGCTCGTCCAGGACGCGCAGGCGCGCGCCCCAGCCGGTGGCGACGGCACCGTACGCGACGGTGTGCGGGGTCCGGCGGGCGATCGGCTGGTAGAGGATGTCGGCGACCGCGCCGCGGCCGAGGGCTTCGCGCATCCGGGAGTTGCCGAGGGCCTCGGCCGGCCGGTGGCCGGGCTGGGCGGCGAGAACCTCCTCGTACCGCTCGGCCTCGATGGCGAGCAGGCGGTGCTGGATCCGCTCCAGGCCGTGGACGTGGGTGATCTGCGGGGCCTCGTCGAGGCGGTGCCGGGCGGCGTCGTAGTGGTCGGCGAGGTCGTCGAGGGCGAGCGCGGCCCGGTCGGCGCGGGCCAGCAGGTCGGCGGCGCCGGCCCGGTGCGCGGCGCCGAGGCGGGCGGCGGCGGAGCGCGGGTCGACGGCGGCGACCCAGCCGTCGGGAACGTACTGTTCGAGCAGGCCGAGTTCGAGCAGCCGGGCGGCGGCGCCCGCGTCCTGCTCCGTCAGCTCCCGCAGCGGGATCCGGCCGGCCCGCAGGACGGCGAGGTAGAGGGCTTTCTCGGCGGCGGTGGGCAGTTCGGGCATGGGCCTGCGCGGATCGGTCGGCGGTGTGGTCATCGTGCACCGTCCCGCATCGGCGTCGGCTCGTCGAAGCCGGTCGCCGCCAGGTCGGCGCGGGCGAGCGGTCCGGTGGCGTGCTCCCGCGGGCCGGCGCCGAGCCGGGCCCCGGTGGTGCGCGGGTTGACCGCCCGGTAGTGCTCCAGCAGCCGGGCGGCCGCGTCCTGCTCCCTCGGCTCGCGCAGCGGGACCCGGCCGGCCCGGGGTGCGGCGAGGTGGAGCGGCCGCTCGACCCCGGCCCGAGGGGCGATGTCCGGTTCAGCCACGGCTCCCGCCTCCGCGCATCAGCCAGCCGAGCTGGAACAGCGTGTCGGCGCCGTGCTGTTCGCGCAGCCGGGAGATGTGGCCGGCCACCGTGCGCTCGGACAGGCCGAGGCGGGTGGCGACGGCGCGCTGGGTGAGGCCCTGGGCGAGCAGTCGGGCGATCTGGTCGGCGGCGCTGCGGGTGGCGGCGGCGTCGAGCAGCAGGTCCCAGCGGACGCGTTCGGCCCGGGCCCAGTCGCGTTCGAAGCCGGCCGCGATCGTCGCGACGGTGGCGGGGTCGAGGATCAGCGCGGCCCGGCTGTAGTCCTCGGCGGCGGGGACGACGGCGGTGCGGCGGTCGAAGACCATGGCGCGCTGGAACGGTTCGTCGAGCAGCCGGATCTCGCCGCCGGCCTCGGTGAACGCGGCGGCGTAGCGGATCGCGGCGGGCTCGGCGAGCAGGACGGGCCGGTACAGGCTGCGGATCCGGCAGCCGCGCCGCAGCACCGGGAGTTCCTGGAGGAGCGAGGCCGCCAGGACGCTCGGCACGAGCTCCCCGGGCTGTGCGGTGAGGGCCTCCTCGCGGCAGTCGGCGGCGAGTTGGGCGATCCGTCGGCGGATCTGCTCGCGGCCGATCACCTGGACGTCGCAGCTGGCGGGCTCGATCGGGCGGGAGAGGCTCTCGAAGGCGGTGATCAGCGGGTCGAGGCGGCCGGGCAGGCATTCGGCCCGGTTGAGCAGGCGGGCGGCCTCGGTGTTCATCTCGGCGCCCAGGCTCTCGGCCACGAAGCGCGGGTCGACGGCCAGGTAGGTGCCGTCCAGGCCGTCGGGGACCAGCAGGCCGGTGCGGAGCAGTTCGGCGAGCGCGGGCCGCTGCGGGTCGGCGATCCGCTCGGCGGCGATCCGGCCGCCGGCGTCGAGGATCTCCAGGTAGAGGCGCCGGGCGAGGTCGTCGACCGGCGCGGGTACGGGCGCGGGGTCAGCCACGTCCGCCGCCTCTCATCAGCCAGCCGAGCTGGAACAGGGTCTGGGCGTTGTGCTGTTCGCGCAGCCGGGAGATGTGGCCGGCGACGGTGCGCTCGGACAGGCCGAGTCGGGTGGCGACGGCGCGCTGGGTGAGGCCCTGGGCGAGCATCCGGCCGACCCGGTGGGTGACGCTGCGGGTGAGGGCGCGGCCGTCGAGGCTGGGCCAGTGGACCTGCTCGGCACGGGCCCAGTCGCGTTCGAAGCCGGCCACCAGGTAGGCGATGGCGGCGGGGTCCTCGACGAAGGCGGCGCGGCTGTGGTCGTCGGCGGCGGGGATCACGGCGATCCGCCGGTCGATGACGATCATGCGGAGGAACGGCTCGTCCAGGACGCGGAGTTGGGCGCCCTGCTCGGCCATCGCGACGGCGTGCCGGACGGCGCTGTCCTCGGTGAGCGCGACCGGCTGGTAGAGGGTGCGCATGGTGCCGCCCCGACGGAGCATCAACCGGTCCTGGGTGTGGGCGAGTTCGAGGACGGCGGGCGGGCGCAGGCCGGGCTGGGCGCTGAGCAGCTCCAGCCGGCAGTCGGAGATCAGCTGGGCTATCCGCAGCCGGATGCTCTCCTGGCCGTCCACGTACACCGCCTGCCGGGCCTGGTCGGCGGGCCGGGGGACGGCGTCGTAGGCGCGGGTGAGCGGGTCGAGGGCGGCGGGCAGCCGGTCGGCGTCGAGCAGCAGCCGGGTGGCCCGGGCCCGCAGGTCGGTGCCCAGGCGTTCGGCGACGGCGCGCGGGCTGACCGCGACGTAGCAGCCGTCGATGCGGTTGCGCAGCACCAGTCCGACGGCCACCAGCTGCGCCAGCAGGGCCTGTTGGCGTTCCGGGGCGAAGTCGGAGTCGGGCAGCGCCGGGTCCTCGAGCGGAATGCGACCGCCGGCCGTCAGGATGGCGAGGTACAGCCGGGCGGCGTCGTCCTCGGGCAGTGTGCCGTCCGGGTCTGACGTCGGGTGGTCCGCAGCCACGTCGAGCTCTCCCTGCCGTGTTCCTCCGCTTGCGGATGATGATCTCAGCAGGGTCGTCCGGCTCGACGGCGGGAGCCCTGCGGTGCGGGCGGCGTCCTCCGGGGCGGGTGCAGGCACCCGGACCCCGGAGGACCCGCTCGTGTCACGCCAAGCGTCAGGACGCTTCCGGCGAGGCGGAGCAGCAACGCCTCACCGGTACCGGTCCGGCCGCCATCACCACACATGGCGTCCGGGCCGGTGCTCTTCCCCCCGTTGCGCAGATACGAACGCACCTGTCGCCCCCACGCGAAGAGCAAGTCGCCGACCGGGCTGCGGCGGCCCGGGACGACTTGGCGTGACTACACCTTCACAGCGCAGGGAACTCCGAACAAGTGGTCTCCGGCTGCAGGTTTCCGCAAGTGCAGGAACCTGCAGCAATCCACTCGATCGAGTGACCGGAATCCTGGATTTCGCGGCTATTCCCCCCTCTCCGAACAGGCATTCGGTATGCTCCGGCCCGGCCGCCCGGCGGTAGCGTCGCGGAGCGCCGGAATGTCACTGCCGGGGGCGAAAAATCGACAACTTTTTACCGATGCCGCCGATCCGGAATCACCGACGCCGAATCGACCGCTCCGAATCCGCCGCCGCGGGACGCCGACATCCGCCGACGAATGCGACCGTCCGCGCCGGCGTCCCGCGGCCGCTACAGCAGCCGTCCGGCCCGCAGCCCCGCCACGGTCCGGAGCGAGGCCACCGCCCAGGCGGTGAACAGCAGCAGCCACAGCGCGACGGCCAGCCCGGTGAAGCCGCCGAACCCGGTGTGCCGGGCCAGCGCGGCCGAGCCGGTGACGAGCGTGCCGACCGGGAAGGTGAACGCCCACCAGGTCATCGCGAACGGCATCCCGGCCCGCAGCGCCCGCAGGTTGGCGACCAGCGCCACGGCCAGCCAGAGCAGCGCGAAACCCATCACCGCGACGCCGTACACCTCGGCCAGGCCGCGGGCCACCGCCGCCCCCGGCCCGCCGGCGCCCGGCAGCGCGAGCGGCACCGCGTCCGCGAACTGGTGGACCGCGGTGGTGGACTGGCCGAGCGGACCGAGCACCAGGAACAGCGACGGGGTGAGCACCACCGAGGGCAGCTTGCTGTGCACCAGCCCGCCGAACACCACCGGCAGCAGCACCAGGGTGGCCAGCAGGCTCGCCCCGAACATCGCCACGCACCCGTACAGCAGCGCCTGCCGGGCCACCCCCTCCGGCAGGTGCGGCACCAGCGCGGGGCCGAGCGCGGCGGCCACCATCGGGGCGACCACCGGCAGCAGCCAGGTCGGGTTGGCCTCCAGCGCGGACAGCCGGTGCCGGGTGATCATCAGGTACGGCAGGCCGGCGGCCACCGCCACCGCGTACAGCGTCCCGGCGCTCCACAGCAGCACGTCCAGCGCCAGGCCGGCCCGCGCGCCGATCACCGGCCCGCCGACCGCGAGCGCGCCGTAGCCGACGGCCAGCAGCGCCATCGGCGGGCAGCCGTAGAACACCGCGGCGGACGGGTCGTCCAGCAGGGTGCGCCGGGCCTGCTCGCGGTGGCGCACCAGGTGCACGGCGCGGGCCCCCAGCAGGACGGCCAGCAGCAGCAGCGACAGCGTCCACACCGCCTCGGCGAGGGCGAGCCGGCCCGGCAGGTCGATCGGCAGCGCGGCGGCGCCGTTGCCGGTGATCGCGGTGCCCATCACGGCGGCGTACCAGTTCGGTCCGAGCCGGGACAGGTCAAGGGTGCGCAGCCGGGTGCGCGAAGCGGTGAGGGTTGCCATGGCCCCACCGTCTCCCCGCAGGTCGGACGGCGGTAGCGAGGCGTCCGCTATGAGGACATAGCCTGAGCCTATGGCTCTCTCCCCGCACGTCCCGGAACTCGGCGCCCTGGAGCTGCTGCTCGCGGTGGCCCGACTGGGCAGTGTCGGCCGGGCCGCGGCCGAGCTGGGCGTCAGCCAGCCCGCCGCCAGCGCCCGGATCAAGGGGATGGAACGGCAGATCGGGGTGGCGCTGCTGGAGCGCTCCCCGCGCGGCTCCCGGCCCACCGAGGCGGGCCGGCTGGTGGTCGAGTGGGCCCGGCAGGTGGTGGAGGCCGCCCAGGCGCTGGACGCCGGGATCGACGCGCTGCGCGAACGCCGGGACGCCCGGCTGCGGGTGGTGGCCAGCCTGACCGTCGCCGAGTACCTGATGCCGGGCTGGCTGCTCGCGCTGAACGAGGCCAGCCCGGGCACGGCCGTCACGCTGCGCACCGCGAACTCCGCGGACGTCGCCGCCCGGGTGCTGGCCGGCGAGGCCGACCTCGGCTTCGTCGAGGGCACCTCCACCCCGCCCGGCCTGTCCGGCGTGGTGGTCGCCGCGGACCGGCTGGTGGTGGTGGTCTCCCCCGAGCACCGCTGGGCCCGCCGCCGCGCCCCCGTCACCGGGGCCGAGCTGGCCGCCACCCCGTTGGTGCTGCGCGAGGTCGGCTCCGGCACCCGGGAGGTGCTGGAGGAGGCGCTCGCCCCGTACGGCGGGGCGGCCGAGCCCCGGCTGGAGCTGGCCTCCTCGACGGCGCTGAAGGCCGCCGCGATGACCGGCGCGGGCCCGGTCTGCCTGAGCGAACTGGCCGTCACCGAGGAGCTGGCCACCCGCCGGCTGGTCGCCGTCCCGCTGGCCGGCCTGGACCTGCAGCGCCCGCTGCGCGCGGTCTGGCCGGCCGGTCAGCGCCCGGCCGGACCGGCCCGGCTGCTGCTCGGGCTGACCCGCGGGCCGGTGCCAGGACGGCCTTCCCAAAAAAGTTGAGCGGAATAGACTCAACTTAGTGCATGCTGTAGTCAGCAGACTTGAGTTGTCCCGAAGACGAGAGGGGTATGCCCGCAGTGGACGCCAGTAAGTTCACCAGCAAGACGCAGGAGGCCCTGTCCTCCGCCATCCGCCAGGCCGGCGCCGCGGGGAACCCCGACGTCAAGCCGGTGCACATCCTGCTGGCCCTGCTGGAGCAGCCGGAGGGCCTGGCCCGCCCGCTGCTCAAGGCCGTCGGGGCGGACGCCGCGCCGATCGCCGTCGAGGCCCGCCGGCAGGCCGCCGCGCTGCCCGCCGCCCAGGGCTCCACGGTGGCCGCGCCCCAGCTCGCCCGGGACACCCTGGCCGTGCTGGAGGAGGCCGGCCGGCGCGCCGCCGACCTGGACGACCAGTACGTCTCCACCGAGCACCTGCTGGTCGGCCTGGCCGCCGAGGGCGGCCCGGTGGCCGGGCTGCTGAAGCAGCACGGCGCCACCCCGAAGGCCCTGCTCGCGGCGTTCAAGGACGTCCGGGGCAGCGCCCGGGTCACCTCGCCGGATCCGGAGGGCACCTACAAGGCCCTGGAGAAGTACGGCTCCGACCTCACCCAGGCCGCCCGGGACGGCAAGCTCGACCCGGTGATCGGCCGCGACCAGGAGATCCGCCGGGTGGTGCAGGTGCTCTCCCGCCGCACCAAGAACAACCCGGTGCTGATCGGCGAGCCCGGCGTCGGCAAGACCGCCGTGGTCGAGGGCCTGGCCCAGCGCATCGTCGCCGGAGACGTGCCGGAGTCGCTGCGCGGCAAGCGCCTGGTCGCGCTCGACCTGGCCGCGATGGTCGCCGGCGCCAAGTTCCGCGGTGAGTTCGAGGAGCGGCTGAAGGCCGTCCTGAACGACATCAAGGACTCCGACGGCCAGGTGATCACCTTCATCGACGAGCTGCACACCATGGTCGGCGCGGGCGCCGGCGGCGACTCCTCGATGGACGCGGGCAACATGCTCAAGCCGATGCTGGCCCGCGGCGAGCTGCGCATGGTCGGCGCCACCACGCTGGACGAGTACCGCGAGCGGATCGAGAAGGACCCGGCCCTGGAGCGCCGCTTCCAGCAGGTGCTGGTCGGCGAGCCCACCGTCGAGGACACCATCGCCATCCTGCGCGGCCTGAAGGGCCGCTACGAGGCGCACCACAAGGTGGAGATCACCGACGCCGCACTGGTCGCCGCCGCCACCCTGTCCAACCGGTACATCACCTCCCGCTTCCTGCCCGACAAGGCGATCGACCTGGTCGACGAGTCGGCGTCCCGGCTGCGGATGGAGATCGACTCCTCCCCGGTGGAGATCGACGAACTCCAGCGCGCCGTGGACCGGCTGCGGATGGAGGAGCTCGCGCTCGACAAGGAGTCCGACCCGGCCTCGGTCGAGCGGCTCGGCCGGCTCCGCCGCGACCTCGCCGACAAGCAGGAGCAGCTGAGCACCCTCAACGCCCGCTGGGAGCAGGAGAAGAAGTCCCTGAACCGGGTCGGCGAGCTCAAGGAGCGCCTCGACGACCTGCGCGGCGCCCTCGACCGCGCCCAGCGCGACGGCGACTTCGAGCGTGCCTCCAAGCTGATGTACGCCGAAATCCCGGCTGCCGAACGCGAGTTGACGGAGGCCCAGGACCGCGCGGCGGACGAGCCGAACACCACCATGGTCAAGGAGCAGGTCGGCCCGGACGACGTGGCCGACGTGGTCTCCTCCTGGACGGGCATCCCCGCCGGCCGCCTGCTGGAGGGCGAGAGCGCCAAACTCCTGCGCATGGAGGACGAGTTGGGCCGTCGCCTGATCGGTCAGCGGGAGGCCGTCCAGGCAGTGTCCGACGCGGTGCGCCGCACCCGCTCCGGCATCGCCGACCCGGACCGCCCGACCGGCTCGTTCCTGTTCCTCGGCCCGACCGGCGTCGGCAAGACCGAACTGGCCAAGGCGCTCGCCGACTTCCTGTTCGACGACGAGCGGGCGATGGTCCGGATCGACATGAGCGAGTACGGCGAGAAGCACTCGGTCTCCCGCCTGGTCGGCGCCCCGCCCGGGTACGTCGGCTACGAGGAGGGCGGCCAGCTCACCGAGGCGGTCCGCCGCCGCCCGTACAGCGTGGTGCTGCTGGACGAGGTGGAGAAGGCCCACCCCGAGGTGTTCGACGTGCTGCTCCAGGTGCTGGACGACGGCCGCCTCACCGACGGCCAGGGCCGCACGGTGGACTTCCGCAACACGATCCTGATCCTCACCTCCAACCTCGGCTCGCCGTACCTGGTCGACCCGACCACCCCGGAGGAGCGCAAGAAGGAGCTGGTGCTGGAGACGGTCCGGCAGGCGTTCAAGCCGGAGTTCCTCAACCGGCTGGACGACATCGTGGTCTTCGACCCGCTGGGCACCGCCGAGCTCAGCCGGATCGTCGACCTCCAGATCGCCGCGCTGGCCCGCCGTCTGCACGACCGCCGCCTCACCCTGGACGTCACCCCCGCCGCCCGGGACTGGCTGTCGCTGACCGGCTACGACCCGGCGTACGGCGCCCGCCCGCTGCGCCGCCTGGTGCAGTCCGCGATCGGCGACCAGCTCGCCAAGGAGATCCTCTCCGGCCGGGTCCACGACGGGGACACCGTCCTGGTCGACCGGGACGAGGCGAACGACCGGCTCAGCGTCGGCCCGAAGCCCTCGCTGGTGAAGTGAGTCCCGCGTCGGCGGGCGGAGCCCCCGCGGCTCCGCCCGCCGGCGTGTCCGCACCGGTCGGGAGCAGGTGAGTCGCCCCCCGAGTCACTCTGTGCCGCAAGCTCCGAATGAGGCAGGATGGGGGTATGAGAAGGCGGCCCCCCATCGGCAGCCGACCTTGTGCACCGTGAAAGGGAAACCCCCGTGAGCATCGACCCGTCGTCCATCCCGTCCTTCGGCCTGCCGCAGCCGCCGCAGGGCGGACAGCCCGGTGGCGCTCCGGCCGGGCCGCCGCCGGTGATCGTTCCGGACCAGAACCTGGTCGCCCAGCTGCTCGACCAGATGCAGCTCAAGCACGTGGTGGACGAGGAGGGCGACCTCACCGCCCCCTGGGAGAACTTCCGCGTCTACTACATGTTCCGCGGCGACCACAAGGAACTGTTCGCGGTCCGCGCCTTCTACGACCGCTCGTTCCCGCTGGAGAAGAAGGGCGAGATCCTCGACCTGATCGACGAGTGGAACCGCGAGACCCTGTGGCCCAAGGTCTACACCCACACGCACGAGGACGGCGTGGTCCGCCTGATCGGCGAGTCCCAGATGATCATCGGCAACGGCGTCAGCCTGGAGTACTTCGTCGGCACCACCGCCAACTGGACGCAGGCCGCGGTCGGCTTCGAGCAGTGGATGGTCGAGCGCCTGGGCCTGCAGGAGCAGGTCGAGGACGGCGAGGACGGCCCGGCCGACGAGGCCTGATCCTCCCCCGAACCGCCCAAAGGGCCCGGCCACCGGACATCCGGTGGCCGGGCCCTTGCGCATGGCCGACGCACCCGGCCCGGGACGGCGGAGCCGCCGTCCCGGGCCGAACGGGTCGCCCGCGCTCAGCGGCGCCGACGCCGACGCCGGAACCCGAGCAGCAGGAAGCCCCCGGCGGCGGCGACCAGTGCCGACAGCCCGGCGACCACGGGAGCCGGGAAGCGCCCCTGCTCGGCGGCCGACGCGGTGACCGCCCCGGTGCCGCCGGAGGTCCTCGGGAACGTGGCGGTGGCCCGCGAGGTGTGCTCGACCGTGCCGCTCCTGAGCGTCAACTCCATGCTCCAGGGGCCGTCCGGCAGCTGGGAGTCCAGCGGGACGACCGCCTCCGCGCGGGCGCCCGGGGCCAGCACGGTGCCGGTCCTGGCCGTGAACGGCCCGGCGCGCAGTCCGCCCGGGCCGTTCGAGAGGGAGAGCGCCCCGTTGATGTCCAGCGCCCGGCCGCCCGTGTTGTGGATCCGGGCGTGCAGCTCCGCCCGCCCGTCCTTGCTGCGGCCCGGGGTGAGCTGCTCGACCTCGAAGTCCGAGGCCGGCTCGCCGCCCGGGCCCACGTCGACGTACATCCGGACGCCCACCCGGCCCCGGATCGCCAGGTTGTGCGAGCGGTCCGGAGCGGCGGCCGTCTGCGCCCAGATGACGCCGTACCGCTCGCCGGCGGAAGCGTCCTTGGGCACCCGGATCGTGGCCCGCACCTGCGCCGTCTCGTGGGCCTCCAGGTCGAGGCCCGACGTGTCGAGCGAGGTCCAGCCGGTCAGCTCGTTGGCAGTGCGGTCCGCGGCGAAGGCGAACTCCCCCTTCGCGACGGACGCCGCCGCGGCGTAGACGTCGATGTGCATCGGCGCGGAGGACTCGTTGAGGACCTCCACCCGGCGCTCGATGGTCGAGCCGGGTTCGAGGTGGTCGACGATGTAGGCCTGCGCCCGGGGGTCGTCACGGCGGTCCTCCGGTGCGTCCAGCAGCTTGATCCCGATCGTCCGATCCGTCGGACTCGCCTCCGGGGACGGCGAGTTGGACCCCTCGCGCCCCTCGTGCTCCGCGACGCCCGGCGCCGCGGCGGGCTCGGAGGGCATCCCGTCCGCCAGGGCCGGCGCCACCCCGGCCGCGTGGACCGCGGCCAGCACCGCCAGCACCGCCCAGGCCCGGCGCGCACCCCTCGCCACGTCAGGCAACGGACTGGGTGAGCGTGCCGGTGTAGAGCCCGGAGACGGCACTGGCGGGCGCGTGCACGGTGACGGTCGGGTCCCAGGACGCGGTGTTGTCCCCGACGCCGGCGCTCCCGGTCAGCACCACCTGCGGGGCGCCGCTCAGCGTCACGTCCGTCGTGGTGACGGTGATGGTGCCGGTCGTGGTCACCACCCCGACCGTGTAGTCGGAGTCGGTGGCGGGGATCGTCGACACCCCGTTGACGAAGTCCGTCTCCGACGCGGTCACCGTCCAGGACGCCGAGGCCAGGGCCCGGTCGTCGACCACGCTGCACGGGCCGATCGCCGAGCCGATCGACGTACCGGGCGCCCCCGACCCGAGGTCGGCGGAGGCCGGCACCGACAGCGACAGCGCGCCGGAGGTGACGACGAACGTCACGGTGGTGCTGGGGTCGTCCTCGGCGACCGCGAGGACCGGCTGGCCCAGGACGAGCGCGGCGGCCAGCGCCGCGGTGGACAGGGTTGGTGCACGCACAGTAGCTCCCGAAGTAGACCCCCGAATGGCGGACATGCCGGTCGAGCACGTCCATCTGACGCACGATCAGGCAATCGACCGCACCCCGCTCCCGCAAGCCGGAGCGCGCCGCCCTCCGCCGGACGCGCGCCGATCTCCGCCGCAGGAATGACCACGGCCCGCCGTCCGTACCCGTCGTACGAGTGCTTGTCCGCGGCCTGCGGGCCGTCAGAGGATTGGCCGACCACAACCTGCGAGGAGCCGCAATGGGTGCAAGGCCGCTGCTGAACCGCCGGCTGGCGGGCATGGGGACGACGATCTTCGCGGAGATGTCGGCCCTGGCCACCGCCACCGGTGCGATCAACCTGGGGCAGGGGTTCCCGGACACCGACGGGCCGCAGGAGGTCCGGGAGGCCGCGGTGCGGGCGCTGCGCGAGGGCCGCGGCAACCAGTACCCGCCCGGGCCGGGCATCCCCGAGCTGCGGACGGCCGTCGCCGAGCACCAGCAGCGCTTCTACGGGCTGACGTACGACCCCGACCGCGAGGTGCTGGTCACCGCCGGCGCCACCGAGGCCATCGCCGCCGCGCTGCTCGCCCTGCTGGAGCCCGGCGACGAGGTGATCGCCTTCGAGCCGTTCTACGACTCCTACGCGGCCTGCATCGCGATGGCCGGCGCGGTGCGGGTGCCGCTGACGCTCCGCCAGCCCGCGTTCCGGCCCGACCTGGACGAGCTGCGTTCGCTCGTCACCCCGCGCACCCGGCTGCTGCTGATCAACACCCCGCACAACCCGACCGGCACCGTGCTGACCCCCGAGGAGCTCGCCGCGATCGCCGAACTGGCGGTCGAGCACGACCTGTTGGTGATCACCGACGAGGTCTACGAGCACCTGGTGTTCGCCGGCGCCCACCACCCGCTGGCCGCGCTCCCCGGGATGCGCGAACGCACCGTCGCGATCTCCTCGGCCGGCAAGACCTTCTCGTTCACCGGTTGGAAGGTCGGCTGGGTCACCGGCTCCCCCGAACTGGTCGCCGCGGTCCGCACCGTCAAGCAGTACCTGACGTACGTCTCGGCCGGCCCGTTCCAGTACGCGGTGGCCGAGGCGCTGCGGCTGCCCGACGCCTACTACGCGGACTTCCGCGCCGAGTTGCGGCGCAAGCGCGACCTGCTGGCGACCGGCCTGACCGAGGCCGGGTTCCGGGTGTTCGAGCCGCAGGGCACGTACTTCATCACCACCGACATCACCCCGCTCGGCGAGACGGACGGCATCGAGTTCTGCCGTGAACTGCCCGGCCGCTGCGGGGTGGTGGCGATTCCCAACGCGGTCTTCTACGACAACACCGAGATCGGCCGCAGCCAAGTTCGATTCGCCTTCTGCAAGAGGGAGTCGGTGCTGCGGGAGGCCGTGGAGCGCCTGCACCGCCGGTAGCAGCCGGAGCGGACGGGCGCCCGGCGGCCGGAGACCGCCGCCGGGCGCTCCGCCATGTCCGAACGCCGGTTGCCCCGCATCCGCTCCAGGAGTGCACGGCGCACACCACGGGCGTGGAGGCGCTCACCGAACAGAGTGCAACCCGGGACCGATCACACCCAGTCGGGCACACGCCTCAGAACGGTGAATGAGTGCCAAACATGGGTAAATCCCCGACGGACCCGGAGAATTCATGCTTCTCTGCTGCTGAATCTCCAGCCGGAATCCTTCCTTCCACGGTCGGCCGCGCCCCGGATCGGACAGTCTCGAACACTCTCACGCACTGAGGAGTGGACTCCGGCCGAAGGGGCGCGTACGGAGCTGAAACGCGGAGCCGAGCATGCTCACCACCCTGCAGACCTCCTACACGGACACCCGCGCCGGCGATCTGGCCTGGCAGCTGGGCGGCGAGCCGCTGCCCGCACTGGCGGTCCGTGACATCGGGCTCGACGACGGGACCGGCCGGTCCGACTCCCTCGGCGGCACCCTCCAGCTGCGGCTGCTGGGCGCCTCCCACCAGGTCGTCCTGGCGGCCCGGCCGGGCGACTGCCTGGAGACGGTGGCCTGCCTGCCCGGCCGCCGCACCCCGCTGCCGGCCCGGGTCGCCGAGCAGGTGGCCGGCTGGGAGTACGAGTTCGCGGCCCGGATCGAGGAGCTCCCGCCGCACGTGTTCGCGGCCCGCGCCCAGGAGCTGCTGGCCCTGGTCGAGGGGCACCCGCGGGCGCTGGCCGGGATCTTCCCCGGCGACCCGAGCGCCTTCACCGCCCTGGTCGCGCACTGCGGGGACCGCCGGGTGCACTGGCGCACCTGGCACGCCTACCCGCAGGAGGGCCGCCTGGTGTGCACCCGCTCCTCGCTGTCGCTGCGCCGCACCGTCGACGCCCCGGGCGGCCGGAGCGGGCACGGCGGGTACGGCGGGCGCGACCGCTCCCCGGAACCGAAGGCGGGGTGGTGACCGCCGTCAACCGGACGCCCCACGCAGTCCCCCGATTGGGCGCAGCCATTCACCCGGGCTCTCGCCTAGCGTTCCCTTCATGATCAACCATCCGGTCGGACGGTCCGCGAAGCCGGCTCCGGACGCCCCCGCCCTCCCGCCGACGGCCGAACACCGGCCCACCACCGCCCCCCGCGCCGCGGGCCTCGGCGGCGCGGTCCGGGCCGGCGGCGCCATACCGCTCGCCCTGCCCGCCCGACCGGCCCGGATCCTGGTGCTGCTGGCCGCGTTCGTCTGCGCGGCCTGCGGCCTGGTGTACGAACTCGAACTGGTCGCGCTCGGCGGCTACCTGCTCGGCGACTCGGTCACCCAGACCTCCGTGGTGCTCTCCGTGATGGTCTTCGCGATGGGCATCGGCTCGCTGCTCGCCAAGGGCCTCACCCGCCGCCCGGCCACCTCCTTCGCCCTGGTCGAGTTCGCGCTGTCGCTGACCGGCGGCCTGTCCGCGCTCGCCCTGTACTGCGGCTGGGCCTGGCTCCGCCAGCCGCACACCACGCTGATCGCCCTGATCGCCGCCACCGTGCTGATCGGGCTGCTGATCGGCGCCGAGATCCCGTTGCTGATGACGCTGATCCAGCGGATCCGCCGGGAGCACGCCGGCCGGGCCGTCGCCGACCTGTTCGCCGCCGACTACGTGGGCGCGCTGATCGGCGGCCTGGCCTTCCCGTTCGTCCTGCTGCCCGCCCTCGGCCAGGCCGCCGGCGCGCTGGTGACCGGCGCCGTCAACGCGGTCGCCGGGGCTGTGGTGGTGCTCTGGCTGTTCCGCGCCGAACCCACCCCGCGCGCCCGCCTGCTGCTGTGGACCGGCTGCGGGCTGGTGCTCGCCGTCCTCGCGCTGGCCGCCGCCTGCACCGGCGCGATCGAGCGCGCCGCCCGGCACGCCCTGTACGGCGGGCCGATCCGGTTCGTCACGCAGAGCCGCTACCAGGAGATCGTCCTCACCGGCGGCCCGATCGGCGCCGGGCAGCGCGCCCTGCCGCCGCTGAAGCTCTTCCTGGACGGCCGGCTCGCGGTCTGCGGCCCCGACGAGTACCGCGACCACGAGGCGCTGGTCCGCCCCGCGCTGGGCGTCGGCCCCAGCGCCCGGGTGCTGCTGCTCGGCGGCGACGGGCTGGCGCTGCGCGAGGTGCTGCGGCACCCGGCGGTGCGCAGCGTGCTGGTGGTCGAGCGCGACCCGGAGCTGTCCGCGCTGGCCCACCGGGACGACGCCTACGACGCGCTGACCGAGCACGCCTGGGACGACCCGCGGGTGCGGCTGGTGACCGCCGAGCCGATGGGCTGGCTGCGCCGCACCGCCGGGCAGTTCGACGTGATCGTCTCCGACCTGGACGACGAGGCCGCGCACGGCAAGTACCGCTCGCGTGAGTTCTACGGCCTGGCCGCCCGTCGGCTCGCCCCGGACGGCCGGCTGGCGGTGCGCGGCGGCGCCCCGGACGGCGTGCTGTGGAGCTCCGCGGCGGGGCTGGCCGCGGTCGGGCTGGACGCCGTCCCGTACCAGGGCGGCGCCCCGGCCGCCGAGGCGTGCGGGCAGGCCGGGCCCGCCCCGACGTTCCTGCTGGCCGGCCACGCCGTGCCCGCGCTGACCCTGGCGCCGGACGCGCCCGCGCCGCGCTCGCTCACCGTCGACGCGCTGCGCGGCACGGCGGTCCGGCTGTCCGCCCACCGGCCGTCGCCGCTGCCGCCGCCGCACTCGCTGATCGGCCCCTGACCGCCTGCGGCCCGGTCGGGCCGCGGCGGGCCCGGCCCCGACGGGCCCGCCGCTCGCACCGCCCCGGGCCGGCGGACGACAGCCCACCGCGCGCGGTTCGCGGCGCGGCGACGGCCCGGCCGGCCCGCGCCGGTGAACGACCGCCCGCCGTGCGCCCGTTCGCGGCACTCCCGGCCCGGCTTCGGGTGCGGGGCTCGGCACGGCGGCGGCCGGTCGGTAGGCTCGCCGGTATGGAGCATGAGGTTGTCGTCCCGGTGCCCGCCGAGGTGGTCCGGGAGGCGCTGGTGGACCGCGAACTGGTGGCCCGCTGCGTGCCGGGGCTGAGCGCGGTCGCGTCCACGTCCGCCCCCTCGGCGGCGGACAGTCGGCTCAAGGTCCGGATCGCCGGCTCCACCATCACCTTCGCCGGCCGGATGTCCGTGGCCGGCTGGCAGGACGGCGTGCTGGAGCTGCGGCTGACCGGCGAGGAGATCCGCGGCGCCGCCCCGGTGACCGCCGAACTGCGGATCACCCTGCGGGAGCAGCCGGGCGAGACCGCGGTGTGCTTCACGACCGCGCTGACCGCCTCCGGCCGGCTGGCGGGCTTCGACGGCCCGGTGCTGGAGACGGCCGGCCGCCGGCTGATCGACCGGGCGGTGGCGGCCCTGGTGGCCGAGCTGTCCGGGCCCGCCGAGGACGCCGGGGACGACCCGACGGACGGCGCGACCGTGGTGTTCCTGGACGAGCGGGCGCAGGGGCCGGACCTGGACGACGACCTGTCGGACCTGATCGCGTTCGGCGAGGACGACCTGCCGGAGCCGGTGCCGGTGCCGCGCCCGGATTCGGCGTTCGAGCAGGAGAGCGCGCCGGTGCGGCGCAGCATCGTCGGCCGCTCCGCGGAGGAGGTCGACCACGCCCCGCCGCACGGCCGGTACGCGCCCGCCCCGCCGGCGCACAGCGCGCGGGCCCGGGCGGCCACCCGCTGGGGCGGCGAGCCGGCCCTGCTGCCGGGTGCGGGCGGCGAGCGCAGCGCGCTGCCGTGGGTGATCGGCGGCGGTGTGGCGCTGCTCGGCGGCGCGGTGGTGCTGGTCCGGGCGCTGCGGCGGCGCTGACCGGGCCGGGCGGCCCGTAAAATCGCTGACCATGAGCAACGACCGGGACGCCCTGCTGGCGCAGATCAAGGACAAGGCCGTCGTGCACGGCAAGGTCACCCTCTCCTCGGGCCGGGAGGCCGACTACTACGTCGACCTCCGCCGGATCACCCTGGACGCGGAGGCGGCCCCGCTGGTCGGCAAGGTGATGCTGGACGCGGCCGCGGACCTGGAGTTCGACGCGGTGGGCGGCCTGACCCTGGGCGCCGACCCGGTGGCCGCGGCGATGCTGCACGCGGCGGCGGCCCGCGGCCGCAAGCTGGACGCCTTCGTGGTCCGCAAGGCGGGCAAGGCGCACGGCCTGCAGCGCCGGATCGAGGGCCCGGACGTCAAGGGCCGCCGGGTGCTGGCGGTGGAGGACACCTCGACCACCGGCGGTTCGGTGCTGACCGCGGTGGAGGCGCTGCGCGAGGCGGGCGCCGAGGTGGTCGGCGTCGCGGTGATCGTGGAGCGCGGCGCGGCCCCGGCGATCGCGGAGACCGGTCTGCCGTACATCACCGCGTACACCCTGGACGACCTGGGCCTGTGAGCCCCGGGGCCGGCCCGCACGCGGCCGGTTCCACGTGGAACATGCGAGAGGCCCCGACCGGACCGGTCGGGGCCTCTCGCGTCGCGCGGTGCGGACTCAGTGCTTGCGGTGGCGGCCGGCGGCGACCGACTCGGCGGCGTCGGCGGTGCCCGCGGCGGCCTTCTTCTTCTTCCGCTCGCGCATCACCTCGACGATGATCGGCGAGATCGAGATCAGGATGATCAGCGCCATCGCGGGCAGCAGGTACTTGTCGATCACCGGGGCGAGCTGGTCGCCGGTGAAGTAGCCGATCAGCAGCATGGACTCGGTCCACAGCACACCGCCGACGACGTTCCACAGCAGGAAGGTCTTGGCGGGCATCTGCAGGGTGCCGGCGACCGGGTTGAGGAAGGTCCGCACGATCGGGATGAAGCGGGCCAGCACCACGGCCTTCGCCGGGCCGAACTTCTCGAAGTACTCCTCGGCCTTCTCCACGTACTCGGGCCGGAAGATCTTCGAGTTCGGCCTGTCGAACATCTTCGGGCCGACCTTGCGGCCGAGCAGGTGGCCGAGCTGGGCTCCGGCGATCGCGCAGAGCGGCGCGCCGACCAGCAGCATGCCGATGTTCATCTGGGCGCCGTCGCCGAGCACCGCGGGGGCGGCGCTGGAGGCGGCGACACCGGCCAGGATGAGCATCGAGTCACCGGGGAAGAAGAACCCGACCAGCAGGCCGGTCTCGGCGAAGATGATCGCCAGGATCCCGATGGCGCCGACGGAGGCGACGAGCGATTTGGCGTCAAGGACGTTGACGGCGAGCTGGATGTGTTCCACGCGCGCAGGATAGCCCGACTCTCCTTGCGAAGCCTCAACCGGCGGCCCGCGGAGCCCGTTCCCGAGCGCCCTTCGGAGCGGCCGTCCCAAGTGGCGGGCCGCTGGGTGTGTCCGTGGGGCGAGTCTGGGAAGATGACCGAGGTGTCCGGCCCGCGGTCGAGCAACCACCCTCAGCTCGTACCGCATCCGTCGTGAACCACAGGCGTATCGAGCCTTCGGACAGCGTCGTCCGATCGCCCCACACCGACAGGAGCGGATTCGCATGCCCATCGCAACTCCCGAGGCCTACAACGAGATGCTCGACCGGGCCAAGGCGGGCAAGTTCGCCTACCCGGCCATCAATGTCACCTCGTCGCAGACCCTGCACGCCGCGCTGCGCGGTTTCGCCGAGGCCGAGAGCGACGGCATCATCCAGATCTCCACCGGTGGTGCGGAGTTCCTGGGTGGCCAGCACAACAAGGACATGGTGACCGGCGCCGTCGCGCTGGCCGAGTTCGCGCACATCGTCGCGGCCAAGTACGACGTCACCGTGGCCCTGCACACCGACCACTGCCCGAAGGACAAGCTGGACGGCTACGTCCGCCCGCTGCTGGCGATCTCCGCCGAGCGCGTCGCCCGCGGCGAGAACCCGCTGTTCCAGTCGCACATGTGGGACGGCTCGGCCGAGACCCTGGCCGACAACCTGGCCATCGGCCAGGAGCTGCTGGCCCAGGCCGCCGCCGCGAAGATCATCCTCGAGGTCGAGATCACCCCGACCGGCGGCGAGGAGGACGGCGTCTCGCACGAGATCAACGACGAGCTGTACACCACCGTGAACGACGCGGTGCGCACCGCCGAGGCGCTCGGCCTGGGCGAGAAGGGCCGCTACCTGCTGGCCGCCTCGTTCGGCAACGTGCACGGCGTGTACAAGCCCGGCAACGTGGTGCTCCGTCCGGAGCTGCTGGCCGACCTGCAGGCCGAGATCGGCAAGCAGTACGGCAAGCAGGACCCGTTCGACTTCGTCTTCCACGGCGGCTCCGGCTCCACCGCGGAGGAGATCCGGACGGCGCTGGAGAACGGCGTGGTCAAGATGAACCTCGACACCGACACCCAGTACGCCTTCACCCGCCCCGTCGTGGACCACATGTTCCGCAACTACGACGGTGTGCTGAAGGTCGACGGCGAGGTCGGCAAGAAGAACACCTACGACCCGCGCACCTGGGGCAAGCTGGCCGAGGCCGGCATGGCCGCCCGCGTGCTGGAGGCCGCGCAGCAGCTGCGCTCGGCCGGCAAGCGGATGAAGTAACCACCGCACGAACGGCGCCCCGTACCCGCCAGGGTGCGGGGCGCCCGTCGTTTTCCCCGCGGGCGGCGGACACGGTTGACCCGCCGGGTACGGGTGGCAGACTGGCACACCATGGAGATGCACAAGAACCTGCTCGACGGGCCCGAGCCGACCCTCCTGCCCGAGGAGGAGCAGCCCTACCGGATGCTGGCCGAGGAGTCCGCGTCCCCGACCCAGGTGGCGGCCGAGTACCCGGCGTTCTGCCTGGCCTGGGCGATGCTCGCGGACGACTCGTTCGCGGCCGGCCGCACCGTCGAGTCCTACGCGTACGCCCGCACCGGCTACCACCGCGGCCTGGACGCGCTGCGCCGCAACGGCTGGCGCGGGCACGGCCCGGTCCCGTGGGAGCACCGCGGCAACCGCGGCTTCCTGCGCTGCCTGGCCGCGCTCGCCCGGGCCGCCGGCTCGATCGGCGAGACCGAGGAGGAGGCCCGCTGCTGGCAGTTCCTGAAGGACAGCAGCGCCGAGGCGTACGCCGAACTCAAGCAGTGACCACCGACCGTCGGCGCCCCACCCCACCCGGGGTCGGGGCGCCGACGGCGTTCTGCCCGCCCGTCAACTCCCTTGCTGCACCGGGACGCAGCCTCCGCCGGTGAGCACTGCCGCCCGGCGCGACGTCGACTGCGGTCGGGCGCCCGGGTGCCGGCCGGGGAGCCGCTGGGCGCGGTGCCGGAGCGCCCACAGGGCCCGGATCCACGGTTGCGGTCCGGCCCCGGGGAACCAATCGCGGCCATACCGCGTATGTTCCCGATGCAGCACATTCGTGCGAACGGGTCACCGGGACGCACGGATCGCCATGTCGCCGTCCCGAGGGAAACCAGATGCCCGCAGCCCGTCGCAGGTCACTCAGCAGGGCCGCCCTACGCCGCGCCAGGATGCGCCGCCGTCGGCTGGCCACGACGCTGGGCGGCACCGCGGCGCTGGTGGTGCTCGGCACGGCCGGGTTCAGCTGGCTCCACGCGACCGGCGCGGCGTCGCCGGAGGCCGAGGCCACCGCGCAGGCCCGACCCGCCCCGGTCAGCGAATCCCCCGAGCCCGCCCGGGCCGAGGAGAGCGCGCCGCCGCCGCCGAGCGCTCCGGCACAGAGCCCGCCGCCGAGCACGCCGCCGCCGAACGCCCAGGAGGTCGTCCAGCACGGCAGCGGCAGTTTCACCGTCGCCGCCGCGTCCGGCGGCACGGTCGGCACCGGCGGCACGGTGCGCCGCTACCAGGTCGAGGTCGAGGACGGCATCAAGATCGACCCGAAGGCCGCCGCCGCCGCGATCCAGGCGGTGCTGTCCGACAAGCGCAGCTGGATCGCCGACCGGCGCAACAGCTTCAAGCTGGTCTCCTCCGGCAGCTACGACTTCACGGTCAAGATCGCCTCGCCCGACACCACCGACCGGATCTGCGGTGCGGGCGGCCTGAACACCAAGGGCGAGGTGAACTGCGACGTCGGCAAGCAGGTGGTGGTCAACTCCAAGCGCTGGCTGACCGGTTCGCCCCAGTTCGACGGCAGCCTGGACGACTACCGGGCGCTGATCGTCAACCACGAGGTCGGCCACCGGATCGGCCACGGGCACGAGGACTGCCCGGGGCCGGGCAAGCCCGCGCCGGCGATGATGCAGCAGATCTACGGCCTCAAGGGCTGCACCGCCAACGCCTGGCCGTACGACGCCAACGGCAGCTACCTCAGCGGGCCTTCCGTCCCCTGACCGGCCGGGCGCGGCTCACCCGGGCAGCAGGTCGACCGCGAGCAGGCCGTCGGAGAGGCCGACCAGCAGGGCGCCGTCCGCGAAGCCGAGCGTCCGGATGTCCGATCCGAGACGCAACTCGACCGGGGGGACGGACAGTTCGGGGCGGCGGACCCGGACCAGGCCGTCCGACCAGGCGGTGGCGAGCAGCAGACCGTCCGGACCCGAGGCCAGGGCGAGGGCGGTGACCGGGGCGGGCCGGCGGTCGGCGGGCCCGGGCATCGGCTCGTCGTCCGGCCCCCACAGGCGCACCGCCCCGTCGTAGCCACCGCTCGCGAGCAGCGGGAAGGCGTCCTGGCCGGTGCCGAGGGCGTGCGCGGCCAGGGCGGTGACCGGCCCGGTGTGCAGGGCGGCACTGCGCACACCGCCGTCCCCGGACCAGTGGACGGCCCCGTCCGCGTCGCCCACCGCGGGTGCGGCGGCGAGCAGTAGCGGGGCGGCGGCGAGGGCGGTGAGCGGGCCGGCGGCGGCGCGGAGCCGGGCCAGCTCCTCGTCCAGGGCGTACGGTTCGAGCCCGGGAGCGGGAGCGGCGGGGGCGAGGATCTCGGTGCCCGACCAGGTGTCGAGCAGGACCAGGCTGCCGCCGGCCGTGACGGTGATCGCCAGCAGCGGGCGCGGTTCGTCGACGGGCGCCAGGCCGACCGTCGAACCGTCGGAGGCCGCCAGTCGGCGGATGGCGCCGTTGCGGTCGGCGACCAGCCAGTGCCCGCCCTGGACGGTCGCGGCGGCCGCGCCCGGCTCCCAGCGGGCCCACCGCGCGGACCAGCGGCTCGGGGCGTCGGCGAGCCGGGCGGCGGCGGCCGGGTCGGTGCCGAGCAGCCGGGCGCGCAGCAGGTGGGCGCGGCCCGGTGCGTCGGGGATGTCGACCAGCGCCGGTCCGACCGTCGACCAGGCGGTGGCGAGCGGGTCGGTGCGCCCGTCGAGTGCGGTGGTGACGCTGGTCGGCCGGGCCAGCGCGTAGAGCATCGGGTCGGTGGCGAGCGGGCCCAGGTCGCCCGCCCGGGCGGCGGCCACCCACAGGTCGCTGAGCAGGTCCTCGTCCGCGGCGGCCAGGTCGAGTGCCCCGTCGGCGCCGCGCGGCACCCGGGCGATCAGTTCGGGTGCGGCCGCCGGGGGCGGCGGGACGGCTCCGGCGGCCCGGCCGGGGCTGGGGTAGCCGCCCGGGTCGTGGCCCTGCTCGGCGCACCAGGCGTCGAAGCGGCCCCGGTCGGTCCAGGCCGGATCGTCGAGGTCCAGCACCGCGGGGGCCGGAAGGTTCGCGAACCCCGTGCCCGCGGCGGCCTCCACGACCAGTCTCAGGTGCGGCAGTTCGAGCATCGGGTCGAGGAGTTCGGCGACCAGCCGGGCGGGGTCGGCGGCCCGGTCGAGCTCGGGGACGCAGACGACGGTGCGCCGGTCGTCCGCGGCGAGTGCGGCCAGCAGTTCCGGCACCGTCCGGGCGGTGATGCCGAGTTGGCTGCCGAGCAGCCACAGCGCGCCGCGGGCGTCCAGCCCGGCGGACGGCAGGGCCGCGTGGACGCGCCGCTCGGCCGGGGTGTCGGGAGCGGTTCCCTGGGCGAGCAGCCAGCCGAGCAGGTGGGTCTTCCCGGCGCCCGGGCGACCGGACACCAGGCACAGCCGCGGCGCCCGCGGGTCGGCGAGCCAGCCGAGTAGTGCCGTCCCGGCCGGTCGGCGTCCGGCACGCAGTGGCGGTGTCCGTGATTCCGTCTCCATGCCCTACCCCTCGCTTCCGGACGGCTGGCCGGTCGAAGCCTACCGATCGCATACCGGGACCAGACCGGGACCGGACCGGGAGTTGACCGACCGTCATCGGTCATTCGATAGTCGTTGCAACGATATTCGGGGGAGGGATGCGCGGAAATGGGCGTGGTACTGCCGGGCGAACTGGTCTGGGTCCTGGACCTGATCGGCATCAATTGGCCGAACGTCGACGAGGACGAATACCGCGAGATGGCGAGTGAACTCCGCGATCTCGCCGGCAGCCTGGTCGCGGACCGTGACTACATCTCCGCCGCCGCCCAGGACTTCCTCGGCATCAGCGCGGGCGCCGGGGCCGAGGCGTTCCAGGCGCACTGGAGCAAGGTGGCCGACACCCACATGCCGCAGGTCGCCGAGGCGATCCGGCTGTTCGCCACCGGGCTGGACGGCGCCGCCCTGGTGATCACCGGCGCGAAGCTCGCCGCCGTGGCCCAACTCGTGGTGCTGGCCACCGAAGTGATCGCGGCCCAGGCGGCCGCCCCGTTCACCTTCGGGCTCTCCGAGGCCGGCGCGCTCGGCGCCACCCAGGCCACCCGAATGATCGTCAAGCGGCTGCTCAAGGAAGCCGAGCAGCAACTGCTCTCCCAGCTGCTCCAGTTGGTCGAGGGCCCGGTCTTCGCCGCCCTCGGCAACATCGCCCAGGACCTGGTCGTCCAGCTCGCCCGCAACGCCCTCGGCGCGCAGAAGGGCATCGACTGGGGCGAGGCCGCGGGCGCCGGCAAGGACGGCTTCAAGGACGGCGTCCAGCAGTCCGTCGACCAGGTCAAGGGCTACGCCGCCAACCCGCTCGGCACGGCGGAGCAGTTCGCCGAGAACACCGTCACCGGCGCCGTGCAGAACGGCGGCCGGCCGGCCACGACCCAGCGGAGCGGGCGATGAGCGACACCGTCAAGCACGACTACGACGCCGCCGAGACCCTGGCCCGGCAGTTCGACAAGCACTTCGACACCATGCGGCAGCACCACACCACCACCACCCGCGCCCGCACCCGGGCGGTCAGCGGACGCGGCGGCGACAAGCTGGGCCAGATCGTCTCCAACATGGCGGACAAGGCGCTCGGCGCGATCGAGACCGCCCTGGACAGCCTGGCCAACCACGCCAAGGACGTCTCCAGCGGCCTGCAGAAGATGAACGCGAACCACCGCCAGCTGGAGCAGAAGCTCGCCGACGACTACAAGAAGATCCTCAAGAACCACGACACCACCCCGGTGTTCCTGCTGGACCACCGCGGCGACCTGCACCACCTCCACGCCGACGGGACCAAGACCAAGGTCGACCCGAACGACCCCAGCGGGATCAACCACTTCCTCCCGAACGGCAAGCACCCGCGGTTCCGCCCCGACCAGTCGAAGATCCCGCCGGTCGGCGATCCGGCGGTGCACTCCCGCAAGGTCCGCGACGGCGGCACCGAGCTGGCCCGGGCCACCCAGCGGGCCAGGTACGCGGAGAAGGACTTCGGCCGCGGCATCACCCCCAAGAACCCCGCCAACCGGGCCCGGAGCAACTACGCGGCGCTCCACTACCAGGACGGGCAGCGGAACTTCATCCTGGTCGCCCGCAGCGACTTCCTGAACCAGGCGCACTCCGAGCAGCGCATCGCCGCCCCCATCCTGGAGAAGCTCCAGGGCCCCAACATCCGTGCCCTGTACACCGAGCGGGCCCCCTGCGACCAGCCGAGATCCAACTGCGGCTCCTGGCTGCACAAGACGTTCCCGCACCTCACGGACGTCAGCCACAGCTTCGACTACTCCGACGACCACACGCCGCACACGGAGTACCTGGGCCGCCTCAAACAGCGCCGGAAGCAGATCTTCTAGACGTTCCGGGCGCCCGGCGCCCGGCTAGGCTGACGGCATGACGTCCGCTGCCTCCTTGCCCCCGGTTCGCCCGGTCAGCCGCGCCGAGTTGGAACAGGTCTACGGCGCCGACGGCCTGCTCCGCGTCCCCGACGCGGAGCTGCCCGCCGTCGTCACCGACCCGGGCGCCCGGGCCTACCTCGGCGAGGTCGGCCTGATCGCCGCACCCGGCACGATGGTCCGGCTCCTCGAACCGGCGCTGCGCGCGCTGGCCGAGGAGTGCGGGCCGCAGGGCCCCGCCCACGACTGGCCCGGGCTGCCGAACGACGGCGCCGGCATGGTGGTGGTCGGCCACTACGGCTCGGGCGTCTTCGCGCTCGACGGCGCCACCGGGGAGGTGTACGCCCTCGGCGCGAACCGGCCGCCGACCGTCGACGGCCGGCCCGCCCACCGCAGCCTGCACTCCCTGGCGCGCTGCCAACTCGCCTTCGGCGGACTGGAACTGACCGTCATGGTCGACCAGATGGACCCGGACACCATCGACTGGTGCCGCTCCCACCTGCCGGAGTTCGCCGAGCTGCACCCCGCGTTCCTCGACGACGTCGACGAGGAGGACGTGGACCCCGAGTTCTTCGCCGGGCAGCCGGCCCTGGAGGACATCGTCGCCGGTCTGGCCGCGAAACTGCGCGCCGTCGAACCCGGACTGCTCGACCAGCCGGTCTGGCAGGACATCATGCACGACTTCGAGCACGGCTACTGACCGTGGACGAGGACTCGATCCTCCAGCACCACCGCTACGGCTACTGATCCGACCGACGGAGTCCCGATGACCACCGAACTCACCCAGCGCCTGCTCGACCGCTTCGGGCCGGCCGGCCTGTACCGTCCCGACCCCGCCGCCCTCGCCGCCACCGCGGCCTCCGCCGAGGCGGTGGCGCTGCTCACCGGCGCCGGGCTGCCGCTCCAGGTCGGGCCGTACTTCGCCGCCGCCCCCGGCCGGCCGCTCCGGCTCGCCGACTGGGCCCGCGAGGTCGGCCTGTCCGCGGACGGGCGGCCGGAAGCGGACTGGGCGCGGCTGGGCAACGACCGCGGGGCCGAGCTGTGCGTGGACGGCGCCGGCCGGGTCTGGGCGGTGTACCTGGCCTTCCAGGGGCCGTCCGTCCCGGTCGACGTCTCGCTCGGCGCGTTCCTCGACAACCTCTGCACGCTGGACGAGAACCTGCGGGCGCTGGCCGCCGCCGAGCGCCCGGACGAGGTGTTCCAGCTGTTCTCGGCGGCGGAGAGCCGGATGCGCAGCACCGACCTGCGCGCCTTCGAGAGCGACGAGCAGTGGTGGCCCCGGGTCCTGGAGGACATCCGGCACACCCGCGGCGTCCCGGGCTACGCGGCGTTCAAGGTCCGCGGCCAGGGCGGCGAGCCGCAGATCGTCACCGCCGACGGCTCGCTCGCCCTGCACGCCGAGGAGGCGCTCTGGCACCGGTTGTCCGCGGGCGGCCTCGACCCGGACGACGTGGTCGAGGTCTACACCGAGCTGCAGGCCTGCACCATGCCCGGCCACTACTGCGCGATGTGGATGGCCCGGGCGTTCCCGAACGCCGAGTTCACCCACAGCTACGACTACGGCGACACGGCGGCCGAACGCGACGCGGGCATCCGCGAGTTGGCCGCCGCGCTGACCGAGGGCTGAGCCGCCTTCAGCCCAGGACGGGCAGGTGGCCGGAGAGGTCGCTGCGCTCGCCGCTCGCGGTGAGCGCAGCGTCCAGCGCGTCGGCCCAGGCGAGCCGGCCGGTGGCCAGCCGGATCCAGCTCAGCGGGTCGGTCTCGACCACGTTCGGCGGGGTGCCCCGGGTGTGCCGGGGGCCCTCGACGGCCTGCACCACGGCGAACGGCGGGATCCGCAACTCGACTGCCCCTCCCGGCACTTGGGCGGCGAAGGCGTCGGCCAGCAGCCGGGTCGCGGAGGCCAGCGCGAAGCGGTCGTGCGGGAAGGCGTCGACGCCCAGCGCGTCCGCCAGGTCGTCGGCGTGCACCACGGTCTCCACCAGCCGGGTGACCAGGAAGTCGGCCAGCAGCATCGGGCCGAAGCGCATCGGGATCACCCGCCCGGGCCGCTGCCCGTCCGCACTGTCCAGGGCCTTCCACAACTCGCCGATCTGCCGGTCGAGTTCGCCCGAGACCTGGGCGGCGTCCCCGGCGAACTGCTCGGCCACCAGCTCCACCGCCGTGGAGTTGATCGCAGCGGCTGCGGTGCGGGTCTTCGCGGCCCAGTACAGCGGCGTGATCGGGGCCTGCGGCGGCAGCGGGTCGTGCAGGTGCAGCGGCACCCAGCTGGCCACCATGCCGAGGTGGGCGACGAGTTCACGCACCCGCCAGTCCCCCAGCCGGGTCGGCAGGGCGAGCTGTTCGTCGTCCAGCTCCCGGACGGCGGCGGCGATCGCGTCGAGCTGCCCGGTGAGTGCGGCGCGCACCTTCACCGGGTCGTAGGTTCGGGGCTTCACGGTGGGCATGCCCGCAGCGTACAAAACGCCGACGGGCGGCCGACCCGGAAATCACCGGAATCGGCCGCCCGTCGTTGACGGTCCGTCAGGCGAGCAGCGCCTCGATGACGCCGGTGTGGGCGTCCCGGAGCTCGGCCAGGGTGACGGTGAACTGGCCCTGGACCTCCAGCGCCTCACCGTCCACCACGCCGATCCGGGCGACGGGCAGGCCGCGGGCGCCGCACATGTCGTTGAACCGGAGCTCCTCGCTGCGCGGGACGGCCACCACGGCGCGACCGGCGGACTCGGAGAACAGGAACACGAACGGGTCGAGGCCCTCGGGCACGACCACGCGGGCGCCCTTGCCGCCCTTGAGGCAGCTCTCCACCAGGGCCTGCGCGAGGCCGCCGTCGGAGAGGTCGTGGGCGGCGTCGATCATGCCGTCGCGGGACGCGGCGATCAGGATCTCGCCCAGCAGCTTCTCGCGCTGCAGGTCCACCTTGGGCGGCAGGCCGCCGAGGTGGTTGTGCACGACCTGCGACCAGGCGGAGCCGCCCAGCTCGTCGGCGGTGTCGCCGAGCAGATAGAGCAGCTGGCCCTCTTCGGCGAAGCCGACCGGGGTGCGCCGGGTGACGTCGTCGATGACGCCGAGCACCGCGACCACGGGGGTCGGGTGGATGGCGACGTCGCCGGTCTGGTTGTACAGCGAGACGTTGCCGCCGGTGACCGGGGTGCCGAGCACCTGGCAGGCGTCGGCCAGGCCGCGGGTGGCCTCGGCGAACTGCCACATCACGTCCGGGTCCTCGGGGGAGCCGAAGTTGAGGCAGTCGGAGACCGCGAGCGGCTTGGCGCCGCCGGCCGCGACGTTGCGGTACGCCTCGGCCAGGGCCAGCTGGGCGCCGGTGTACGGGTCCAGCTTGGCGTAGCGGCCGTTGCCGTCGGTGGCGACCGAGACGCCGAGGTTGGTCTCCTCGTCGATCCGGATCATGCCGGAGTCCTCGGGGGTGGCGAGCACCGTGTTGCCCAGCACGTAGCGGTCGTACTGGTCGGTGATCCACGCCTTGGAGGCCTGGTTCGGCGAACCCGCGACCTTCAGCAGGGTGTCCTTCAGCTCGTCGCCGGTCGTCGGGCGGGCGAGCCGCTCGGCGGTCGGGGCGTCGGCCTGCAGGGCGTCCTGCCAGGACGGGCGGGCGTACGGGCGCTGGTAGGTCGGGCCCTCGTGGGCGACGGTGCGCGGCGGCACGTCGACCACCAGCTCACCGTGCCAGAAGATCTCCAGGCGCTCGCCGTCGGTCACCTCACCGATGACGGTGGCGATGACGTCCCACTTCTCGCAGATCTCCAGGAAGCGGTCGACCTTGCCGGGCTCGACGATGGCGCACATGCGCTCCTGCGACTCGCTCATGAGGATTTCCTCCGGCGAGAGCGTGTGGTCGCGCAGCGGCACGGTGTCCAGCTCGATCCGCATGCCGCCGGTGCCGGCCGAGGCCAGCTCCGAGGTGGCGCAGGACAGGCCGGCGCCGCCGAGGTCCTGGATGCCCGCGACCAGGTCTTCCTTGAAGATCTCCAGGGTGCACTCGATGAGCAGCTTCTCCTGGAACGGGTCGCCGACCTGGACGGCCGGGCGCTTGGCCGGGCCGGTCGCGTCGAAGGTCTCCGAGGCCAGCACCGAGACGCCGCCGATGCCGTCGCCGCCGGTGCGGGCTCCGTACAGGATGACCTTGTTGCCGGGGCCGGAGGCCTTCGCGAGGTGGATGTCCTCGTGCTTCATCACGCCGACGCACAGCGCGTTGACCAGCGGGTTGCCCTGGTAGCAGGAGTCGAAGACGACCTCGCCGCCGATGTTCGGCAGGCCCAGGCAGTTGCCGTAGCCGCCGATGCCCGCGACGATCCCGGGCAGCACGCGCCGGGTGTCCGGGTGGTCGGCCGCACCGAAGCGCAGCGGGTCCATCACGGCGACCGGGCGGGCGCCCATCGCCAGGATGTCGCGCACGATGCCGCCGATGCCGGTGGCCGCGCCCTGGTAGGGCTCGATGTACGACGGGTGGTTGTGCGACTCGACCTTGAAGGTGACCGCGTAGCCCTGGCCGACGTCGACCACACCGGCGTTCTCGCCGATGCCGACGAGCATCGCGTCGTTCTCCGGGGCCTTCTCGCCGAACTGCTTCAGGTGGACCTTGGAGCTCTTGTACGAGCAGTGCTCCGACCACATCACCGAGTACATGGCCAGCTCGGCGCCGGTCGGGCGGCGGCCGAGGATCTCGCGGATCCGGGCGTACTCGTCCTCCTTGAGGCCGAGCTCGGCCCAGGGCTGGGCGGATTCCGGGGTCTGCTCGGCGTTCTTGACGGTGTCGAGGCTCATCAGGCGTTCACCAGCTGCTTCAGGACGGAAGTGAAGAAGCCCAGGCCCTCGGTGGTCGGACCGGTGAGCGGCTCCACGGCGTGCTCCGGGTGCGGCATCAGGCCGACGACATTGCCGGCGGCGTTGGTGATGCCGGCGATGTCGCGGTACGAACCGTTCGGGTTCACATCGAGGTACCGGGCCACGATGCGGCCCTCGCCCTCGAGTTCGTCGAGGACGTGCTCGTCGGCGACGAACCGGCCTTCGCCGTTCTTCAGCGGAACGACGATTTCCTGGCCGGCCGAGTAATCCCGGGTCCAGGCGGTGTCGGCGTTCTCGATGCGGAGCTTCTGGTCGCGGCAGATGAAGTGCAGCGAGTCGTTCCGGGTGAGCGCGCCGGGCAGCAGGTGCGATTCGCACAGCACCTGGAAGCCGTTGCAGATACCGAGGACCGGCATTCCGAGCTTCGCCTGCTCGATGATGGTGTCCATCACCGGGGAGAAGCGGGAGATGGCACCGCAGCGGAGGTAGTCGCCGTAGGAGAATCCGCCGGGCAGGACGACCGCGTCGACCTGGTGGAGATCCTTGTCACGGTGCCAGAGGGCGACCGGCTCGGCGCCGGCCAGGCGGACCGCGCGCTGGGCGTCGCGGTCGTCGAGGGAACCGGGGAAAGTGACAACGCCGACGCGGGTGGTCACTTGCCCTCCTCCTCGACGCGGACGGTGAAGTCCTCGATCACGGTGTTGGCGAGGAACGTCTCGGCGGCCTCACGGATGCGGGCGAGCGCGGCGTCGTCGACCGGCCCTTCCAGCTCCAGTTCGAAACGCTTGCCCTGGCGGACGTCGGCGATCCCGGCGAATCCGAGACGGGGCAGTGCACGCTGCACCGCCTGTCCCTGCGGGTCGAGGATCTCCGGCTTGAGCATGACGTCGACTACGACGCGTGCCACTGGCACTCCCGGTGGTGATTGCGTTCAGGCGGGGGACCTTCAGCCTAACCGGTGCCGGACGACCGTCTTGCGGCCCACCTGCGGCAACGCGCGTAGACCAATGCCCCTTACGTATCAAGGCCCCGGGGCCCGCGCACCGGGCTGTCCGAGCCCCTGTCGGCATCCCATTTCGTCGGTTTAATCCCGTCTGTAACGGGGCCGTATCGGCATCCGAGGGAACCCCGTGAATATCCGGAAAAAAGGAATCCCGAACTCTTCGATTTCAGCAGGTTCCGGGTGCAGAATAGGGCGACCGGCAGCCGAACGCGCCGCATCTCGGCGTGGGCTCCCCCTGCCCGCCGACGGATGCCGTGATCCCGGCCCAAGGACCGACGGGGCATCCGAGAGCTCCGCCGGCCGAATTGCCCGAGAGGATTGACACCCATGGCTCAGCGTGTAGTCGTCACGCTCTCCGACGACCTGGACGGCGGCGCCGCCGCGGAAACCGTCCACTTCGGCGTGGACGGGAAGTCGTACGAGATCGACCTGTCCGCCGACAACGCGGAAAAGCTTCGGGAGGCTCTCGCCCCGTTCGTCGCCGCCGGCCGCCGGCAGAGCCGCAGCGGAAAGTCCTTCCGCCGCACCGCGCTCACCCCGGACCCGGCCGCGGTGCGCGCCTGGGCGCAGTCGAACGGAATGGAGCTGCCCGCCCGCGGCCGCATCCCGAAGCACGTGTACGAGGCGTTCTCCGAGAACAACTGACCCTCCCCGGCGGCCCGTTGCGGGCCGCCGGCCCTTCCCCGGCCACGCCGCCGGGGAAGGATGGGGCGAGCAGGCCGATTGATGTTGTAGAGTTCTTCTCGTCGCCGCAACCGGGGAAACCCGAGCGGGGCGGCCGGTGCCCAGGCGCCGTGCGGACGTGGCTCAGTTGGTAGAGCATCACCTTGCCAAGGTGAGGGTCGCGAGTTCGAATCTCGTCGTCCGCTCGCAGCTAGCGTTACAGGCTGTAACAATTCAATATCATGCGGACGTGGCTCAGTTGGTAGAGCATCACCTTGCCAAGGTGAGGGTCGCGAGTTCGAATCTCGTCGTCCGCTCCAGTTCCGAAGGCCCCCTCGACCGAGGGGGCCTTCGGCGTTTCCGGCCCTCCCCGGACGCGACGTACGCGGCGACCTTGCACCCGATGACATTTGTCATCGCCGACCCGTGCAACTCCACCGGCGCCCGGTGACGGTCCGCACTACTGGACGGCCCGGCCCGGCGGAAGGCTGGAGCCATGACCGACACCAGCCGTCCCCGCCCCGCCGTCGAGGCCCGCGGCCTGCACCGCCGCTACGGACCGTCCGGCGCCGCCGGCTTCGAGGCCGTCCGCGGCCTGGACCTCAGCGTCGCCCCCGGCGAGCTGTTCGCGCTGCTCGGCACCAACGGCGCCGGCAAGACCTCCACCATGGAGGTGCTGGAGGGCCTGGCCGCGCCGAGCGCCGGCGAGGTCCGGGTGCTCGGCCTGGACCCGGCCCGGGAGCGGGCCGCGCTCCGCCCGCGGATCGGCATCATGCTGCAGGAGGGCGGCTTCCCCGGCGAACTGACCGTCGCCGAGACCGGCCGCTGCTGGAACGGCCTGACCACCGACGCCCGCACCGTGGACGAGGCGCTCGACCTGGTGGGCCTGCTGCCCCGGCGCTCGGTGCGGGTCAAGCAGCTGTCCGGCGGCGAGCGCCGCCGCCTCGACCTGGCGATGGCCCTGCTCGGCCGCCCCGAGGTGCTGTTCCTGGACGAGCCCTCCACCGGCCTGGACCCGGAGGCCCGCGCCTCGGTGTGGCGGCTGATCCGCGACCTGCGCGCGGCCGGCACCACCGTGCTGCTCACCACGCACTACCTGGAGGAGGCCGAGGAGCTCGCCGACCGGCTGGCGATCATGCACGGCGGCCGGGTGGTGGTCGGCGGCACCGTCGACGAGGTGCTGGCCGACCACCCCGCCCGGATCGGCTTCGAACTGCCCGAGCGCTCCGGCCCGCACGCCGCACTCGACCTGCCGGCCCTGCCCGGCGCCGAGCCGACCATCGACGGCCGCCGGATCACCCTGCACACCACCGACCTGCAGGGCACCCTGACCGAACTGCTCGGCTGGGCCGCCCGCCACCGGGTCGCCCTGGGCCGGCTGGACGCCCGCAGCGCCTCGCTGGAAGAGGCCTTCCTCGCCATCGCCGCGTCCGACGCGGCCACCTTGCCGCAGATCGGACGTGCCGCATGACCGCCGCGACCACCCCCACCGGACGCCTGCTCGCCCTCGGCCGCGCCGAGGCGACCCTGCTGCGCCGCAACCGCACCGCGATGTTCATGGCCCTGGCGCTGCCGCTGATCCTGGTCGGCACGCTCCGCTCGGTGCTCGGCAAGGCCGCCGAGCACACCCCCGGCCTGGACGTGAACGCCAACCTGGTGGCCGGCTCGATGGGCGTCGTGCTGCTGATCGTCATCTACTGCAACCTGACCTCGGCCTACACCGCCCGCCGCACCGACCTGGTGCTGAAGCGGCTGCGCACCGGCGAGGCCACCGACGCCGAGATCCTGCTCGGCACCGCCGCCCCGGCGGTCGGACTGGCGCTCGCCCAGTGCCTGCTGCTGGGCGTCGGCGGCGCGCTGCTGCTCGACCTGCCCGCCCCGGTGAACCCGCTGCTGCTGCTGGCCGGACTGGCGCTGACGGCGGCCCTGTTGACCGCGCTGGCCGCGCTGTCCAGCGCCTTCACCAAGACCGTGGAGACCGCCGGCATCACCACCCTGCCGCTGCTGCTGGTGGCGCAGCTCGGCTCCGGTCTGATGATCCCGCTGGAGTCGCTGCCGGACTCGGTGGCGAACGTCTGCCGCCTGCTGCCGACCACCCCGGCGCTGCAACTGCTGCGGATCGGCTGGTTCGGCACCGACGGCTCCGGCCCGGCCGAGGACTTCGCCGGGTCGTGGGGTCAGGGCGCGGTGCCGCTGCTGCTGGCCGTGGCGTGGACGGGCGTGGCGGCCTGGGCGGCCCGCCGGTGGTTCCGCTGGGAGCCGCGCCGATAGATTCGGCGGAGCCGTCGGACAGCCGGAACGTCGGACAGTCGGAACGTCGGAACGTCGGGAAAGAGGAAACCACGCCGTGCGGATGAGCAGGCCACGACCGATCCGCCGCTGGCAGGCACTGTCGAAACCACAGCGCATCGAGCTGTACGTGCGGTGGTCGCTGTACATCGTGGCGGTGGCCCAGCCGGTGCTGGCGCTCGCCTCGGTGGCCGCCGCCGCCCGGAACGACGAGCCGCCGGCCGGTTTCCGGCTGCTGGTGCTCGGCCTGCTGGCGGCGGGGGCGCTGAACATCGTCCTGTTCCGCACCGGCCTGGCCGCGTACCTCGGCCGTCGCCCGCACCCGTACGGCTGGGCGGCGCTGGCGGCGGCGGTGTCGGCGGGCCTGGCGCTGGCGGTGCTGCTACTGGGGCCGCCGGACGTGCCGGGCGAGCCGCCCACCTCGGCCGCCCCCGGGGTGCTGGCCACCATGGCGGCGACCTGCTGGATCACCGCGGCGGCGGTGGCCCTGCCGACCCGCCGGGCTCTGCTGGGCGGCGTCGCCCTGGTGGCCCTGCTGACCGTGCCGCCGGCGCTGGCGGGCACCCGGCCGGGCACGGTGGTCGGCATCCTCTTCGGGAGCCTGCTCGGCGCGACGATGGCCGCGCTCGCCGCCCGCTGCTCGGCCTGGATGGCGAAGGTGGTCTGGGAGCTCGACGGGGCCCGGGAGACCCAGGCCCGGCTGGCGGTCGCCGAGGAGCGGCTGCGGTTCTCCCGCGACCTGCACGACATCCTGGGCCGCAACCTGGCCACCATCGCGCTGAAGAGCGAACTGGCCGTGCAGCTGGCCCGCCGTCAGCGCCCGGAGGCGGTGGACCAGATGACCGAGGTGCAGCGGATCGCCCAGGACTCGCAGCGCGAGGTCCGCGAGGTGGTGCGCGGCTACCGCACCGTCGAGCTGCACACCGAACTGATCGGCGCGGCCTCGGTGCTGCGCGCCGCGAACGTCGACTGCCGGACCGAACTGGCGGGCGCGGACGTGCTGCCGGCCGAGGCGCAGTCGGTGCTCGGCTGGGTGGTGCGGGAGGCGGCGACCAACGTGCTGCGCCACTCCGAGGCCGCCAAATGCTCGTTCCGGCTGCGGGTCGCGGACGGCGCCGCGGTGCTGGAGGTGGAGAACGACGGGGTGCCCGCCGTCCCGCCGGCCCGCACCGAGGGCACGGGCAGCGGCCTGCGCGGTCTGCGCGAGCGACTGGCCGCCCACGGCGGCACCCTGACGGCGGCCGGCCCCGGCCCCGGGCGGTTCCTGGTGACCGCCGAACTACCGATGACAGCAAGGGAGTCTGCTGCGTGACGGACCGGGTGCGGGTACTGCTCGCCGACGACGAACATCTGATCCGGGGGGCGCTGGCGGCGCTGCTGGCGCTGGAGGACGACCTGACGGTGGTCGCCGAGGCGGCGTCCGGTCCGGAGGCGCTGGCGATGGCCGCCGCGCACCGCCCGGACGTGGCCGTGCTGGATCTCCAGATGCCGGGCCTGGACGGCCTGGAGGTGGCCGCCGAGCTGCGGCACCGGCTGCCGGACTGCCGAGTGATGATCGTGACCGGGCACGGCCGCCCGGGCTACCTGAAGCGGGCCCTGGAGGTCGGGGTGCGCGGCTTCCTGCCGAAGACCGTCTCCGCCTCCGACCTGGCGGGCATCATCCGCACCGTCCGGGCGGGCGGCCGCTACGTCGACCCGGAGCTGGCCGCGGAGGCGATCAGCGCGGGCGACTCCCCGCTGACGCCGCGCGAGACGGACGTGCTGGAACTGGCCGCGGACGGCTCCTCGATCGCCGAGATCGCCGATCGGGCGTCGCTGTCGCAGGGCACGGTGCGCAACTACCTGTCCTCGGCGGCGGGCAAGCTGGGTGCGGAGAACCGGCACGCGGCGGTGCGGATCGCCCGCGAGCACGGCTGGCTGTGACGGGCCGTGCTCCCGGGCGATCCGTCCGGCGTCACTTCCAGCTGAGCCCGGTGAGCTTCTCGTACGCGTCGATGTAGCGCTGCCGGGTGTGCTCGACGATCTCGGCGGGCAGCGCCGGCGGCGGGTTGTCGCTCTTGCGGTCCCAGCCGGAGGCCGGCGAGGTCAGCCAGTCGCGGATGATCTGCTTGTCGAAAGACGGCTGGTCGCGGCCGGGCTGCCACTCGTCGGCGGGCCAGTAGCGGGACGAGTCGGGGGTCAGCACCTCGTCGCCGATGACCAGTTCGCCGTCCAGTAGGCCGAACTCGAACTTGGTGTCGGCGAGGATCAGGCCGCGGTCGCGGGCGATCTCGCGGGCCCGGGAGTACACCGCGAGGGTGGTCTGCCGCAGGGTGGCGGCGAGGTCGGCGCCGACCCGGTGGGCGGTCTCCTCGTAGGAGACGTTCTCGTCGTGCTCGCCGACCTCGGCCTTCAGCGCCGGGGTGTAGATCGGCGCGGGCAGCTCGGAGCCGTTGTCCAGGCCCTCGGGCAGCGCGATGCCGCACACCGTGCGGGAGACCCGGTACTCCTCCAGGCCGGAGCCCGCCAGGTAGCCGCGGGCCACGCACTCCACCGGCGCCATCTCCAGGCTGCGGCAGATCAGGGTGCGGCCGGCCCAGTCGGCGGGGGCGCCCGCGGGCAGCTCGGTGGAGATCACGTGGTTGGGCACCAGGTCGGCGATCCGCTCGAACCACCACAGCGACAGCTGGGTGAGGATCCGGCCCTTGTCCGGGATCTCGTTGGGCAGCACCCAGTCGTAGGCGGAGGTGCGGTCGCTGGCCACCATCACCAGGTTGCCGTTGCCGTCCCGGTACAGGTCGCGCACCTTGCCGGTGTGCAGGTGGACCAGGCCGGGCACCTGGACCGGCTCGGGCTTGGTGACGAATCCGCTCACGGTCAGTCAGTCCTCACAGCTGGGGGGCTCTGCCGCGAGTCTTTCATGGGCGCCGGATCAGGGGCCGGTGCGCCCCCGCCTCGCCCGCAGAGTCAGCACAGCACGAGCACCGGGCCGGGTGAGCACAAGCACCAGGTCAGGGCCCGGTGCGCCCCTCCTTGCACAGCTGGTCGAGCAGGTTGGCGGTGGCCCGCTGGATCCGCTCGTCGGTGTGCCCGGGCCGGTCCAGCGCCGGCGACCAGGCGAACGTGCCGGACGCGAACACGTACGCCCCGCTGGGCGCCCGGTACAGCGAGGTCTCCTGGTGGGTGAGCCGCCCGGCCGCGTCCCGGTACGGGGAGTGCGCCAGCAGGGTGCGCTCGGTGCAGACGGGCAGTGCGACCTTCGGGTAGTACCGGTCGGCCTCTCCGGCGACCAGGCCGGGCAGCTCCTCGCCCTCGGCGAGGCCGGTGCCTTGCCACAGCCAGTGCGCGGTGTTCCGGGCCACCAGCGGCACCGGCGCGGGCACGCTGCCCGCGTACTGGATGCCCAGCAGGTGCTGCTCGGGCTCCCCCGCGTCCCGCCACAGCGCGCTGGCCGCGCCCGCCGACCCGGCGGCGGGGTGGTCGGCGGCGACCTTCTGCCGTTTGCGGCAGTTCAGCAGCCGGGACGGCTCGCCGTTCGCGCCGGCCGTCAGCTCGACCCGCCAGTACAGCGAGTTGGCGGACAGGAACACCAGCGAGGTGCCGCCGTCCCGGGCCCGCTCGACGGCCCGCCGCATCGGCTCCGACCAGTACTCGTCGTGGCCGGGGAACACCAGTGCCTTGTACCGGTCGGCGTCGACCAGCCCGGCGTGCAGGTCGGTCGCGGTGGCGTAGCCCAGGTCGTAGCCGTACCGCTCGGCCCACCGGATGAAGTCGTACGCGTGGCCGACGTGCAGCGGCAGCCCGGCCCCGGCGTGCGGCCGGTCGAAGGAGACGGTGACCGCCGCCTGCTCCTCGTGGACCAGCCGCCCGGACGTGTCCCACGCGTGGTACAGGCTGGCCCCGAGGTGCCCGTCCTCCGGGAACAGGTTGTACGCCTGCCAGGTCACGTCCGGCAGCACCAGCAGCAGGTCCGCCGGGTCGAAGTCCCGGACGGTGAACGGGATGTGGCTGCGGTGCCCGCCGTCGGCGGTGGTCAGCACCGCCACGTACGCGCCGGGCCGCCAGTCGTTGGGGACCTGCAGCCGCCAGGACTGCCACCAGTGGTGGCAGGAGACGGTGCGGTCGGCGACCATCGGGGCGTGCTGGGCAAGCCCGGCGATCAGCGGGCTGGAGGCGACCTGCCGGGCGCCGTCGCCGCCGTCGTGGCCGATCCGGTAGACGTCGACCTGGAACTCCTGCGGCGGGTTGACCGTCACCCGGAAGTCCACCGAGCCGCCGGGGCGCGCCACGCCCGCCGAGGCGAAGCCCTTGATCTGCTGCCGCACGTCGTCGGAGTTGCGCGGGCCGCTCACGGCGGGCCGCGGCGGCCGGGCCGCGCCTTCCAGCGGCCGCTGCCCCGGGGCGTCCACGCTCACGTACCAGGGCACCGCGCCCTCGCCGTCCGCCAGGTAGTGGTCGGGGCTGCGCAGCCACGGCAACGGGCCCTGGCCGAACGGATCGGACACCCCGTGCGCCAGCGTGCCGGACTCCCACCGGCGGTTGGATTCCGTTCCCACACGCCCTCCCCACACGTGCGCATCCGCCGAGGGTGGCAATTGCCATGCGGATGTGCGTGCCAGCCAGCACACCACAGTTTGCTGGCGCAGTGTCACCCCACCGTAGCAATTTGTGTCGATGAAACCGGGTTTTCCGGGATCTTTCGGAAATTCAGCCGGAAAGCCGTACCGGGCGTTCGAGCCGCACCCCCGCGCGTTCCAACCAGGCCCGCAGCGGACCGTCCTGGCCGGCCTCCGCGGCTGCCGCCACCGCCGGGGCCAGCGCGGCCCTGGGCGCCGCGTGCGACAGCAGGACCGGGCCGTCCAGCCAGTCCAGGCCGGGGCTCGCGGTGCCGGCGTCCACCGCCGCGCAGCAGACGGTGGCGGTGAGGTGCTCGACCAGCAGGTCGCGTCCGCTGCGCACGGGAGGCAAGGGGGGCGCGACCTCGGCGGCGCGCGCCACCCCTCCCGCCAGTGCGGCCGCCAGGTTCTCGGCCTCCCCGGCGGCCAGCCGGGCGAGCAGCTTGTCCAGCGCGGGGCCGGTGTGCGGATGGTCGTCGCCGAGGGCGGTCTGCAGCGCGGCGGCGCTCTCCCGCCAGCCGTGGTCGACGACCTGCTCCGGGTAGTCGTCCCAGTCCAGCGGCTGCCAGCCGCCGGGCGGTTCCTCGTGGAGCAGTTCGGCGGCCAGCAGCGACACCCGGGCGTCCACCGTGCCGGGCTCCTCCAGCAGGTCGCAGGCGGGGCGGTCGCCGAGCCGGTTCTCGTAGCCGTCGGCGGCGAGCCGGTCGCGGCGGGACAGCTCGGTGAGGGCGGCGACCACGCCCGCGTTCAGGTGCGAGGGGTGCAGGCCGAGCCGCCAGGCGGGCAGCGCGACCCGGGTGAGCAGCCGGTCCCAGCCCGCGTAGGCCAGGCCGACCTGTTCCTGGGCGGCGATCCGCAGCCCGTAGTCGACGGCCTTGGCCTGCTCGGACGCCCACGCGGCGACGGCGTGCTCCAGCTCGGCGGAGTGCTCGCGGCAGGCGCCGAGCAGCCGCCGGTCGATCCGGCCGACCAGCGCGGCCGGACCGCGGTGCCGGTCGCCGAGCGCGGCGTCCAGGGTGCGCAGCCAGCGGCGGGCGGCGGCGATGTCCGGGTCGGCGGCGGCCGCGGTGCCGGCCACCACGGGGGCCAGCAGGGCGCGCAGCTCACCGGCCCGCATCCACCACAGGAACGGGGAGCCGATCACCAGCACCGGCGCGCCGGGCTCGGCCCGCCGGCCGGGGCGGTGCGGCTCCTCCAGCCAGCTGTCGCAGTCGGGGGTGAGCGCGATCGCGGCGGGCGCCGGAACGTCCAGCCGGTCGGCGAGCTCCTCGATCAGGCGGTACAGCTCGGGTGCCTCCGCCCTGGTCAGCGGCACCGCGGGGGTGACCGGGGGGACGGCCCGGCGGTGCGAGCGGGCCACCATGGCGGCCAGCAGCAGCGTCGCCGCGGCGACCGCGCCGACCGCCCAGCGGATGCCGTCCCAGAGCGGGGCGTCCGGTGACCCGGCGGCGCCTATCCGTCCGGTGAACCGCCCGACCAGCAGCACCACCGCGCAGGCGGCGGGCAGCGCGGCGGCGGCCACGGCCCGTCCGCGAACTCGCAGGACGGCCCGGGCACGTGCGCGTGCGGTGTCCACTGCAGCCATCGCCGCGGCACCCCCTTCGCAGCCGACTCGACTCGATCAATTCCGGTACGGGAAGCGGCGGGTGCCGAACCCGGTGGTGCGACTCGCGTGGCGCTTTCCTGCCAGTCTCGACGCCCCGGTACGGGCGGGTGTTCCGGAACTCCGGGGAGACCACCCGTCCTGGTGACACCACGGCGGGGCGCGCCACCGCTCCCAGCATCCCCCGGGCGCGTCGTGGCGACGAGCTGCGCCCGCGCCGGCGCCCCCGCCCCTGCGCGATGCAGCGCACCCTACGGCGCGGGCTCGCACCCCGTCAGCAGGATGACCAACAGATCACCCGAAGGACTGCTTTTTAGGCCTGCGGCCCGCTCCGCCGCGGCTCGGGAAACACCGCGGGGCGCTGCGTCCGGACGGGTCGGTCCGGGCGCAGCGCCCCGCGGGCACTCCTCTTTACTGCGCGTCCTACTGCGCGGCCACGGCCGCGATGTCGGTGCGGTGCTGGGCGCCCTTGAAGGAGATCTTCGCCAGGCCCGCGTACGCCTTGGCCCGGGCCTCGGCGAGGTCGGCGCCGGTGGCGGTGACGGACAGCACCCGGCCGCCCGCGGTGAGCACCTCGCCGGCGGCGCCCGTCCGGGTGCCGGCGTGCAGCACGAACGCGGTGCCGTCGGCCTCCGCCTCGTCCAGGCCCTCGATCGGGTCGCCGGTGCGCGGGTTCGCCGGGTAGCCCTCGGAGGCCATCACCACGGTGACCGCGGCGCCCTCGTCCCAGCGCAGCGGCTCCAGCTCGGCCAGCGTGCCGTCGGCGGCGGCGAGCAGCACGCCGGCCAGCGGGGTGCGCAGCCGGGCCAGCACCACCTGGGTCTCCGGGTCGCCGAAGCGGGCGTTGAACTCCACCACCCGGGTGCCGCGCGAGGTCAGCGCCAGGCCCGCGTACAGCAGGCCGGAGAACGGGGTGCCGCGGCGGCGCAGCTCGTCGACGGTCGGCTGCAGAACCGTCCGCAGCACCTCCTCGACCAGGCCTTCGGGGGCCCACGGCAGCGGGGTGTAGGCGCCCATGCCACCGGTGTTGGGGCCCTGGTCGCCGTCCAGCGCGCGCTTGAAGTCCTGGGCGGGGACCAGCGGCAGCACCGTGGTGCCGTCGGTGATCGCGAACAGCGACACCTCCGGGCCGTCCAGGTACTCCTCGATCACCACGCGGTCGCAGCCCTTGGCGTGCTCCAGCGCGGCGGCGCGGTCCTCGGTGACCACGACGCCCTTGCCGGCCGCCAGGCCGTCGTCCTTCACCACGTACGGGGCGCCGAACGCGTCCAGCGCCTCGGCGGCCTCCTGCTCGGTGGTGCAGACGTAGGACCGCGCGGTCGGGACGCCGGCCCCGGCCATCACGTCCTTCGCGAAGGCCTTGGAGCCCTCCAGCTGCGCGGCCTCGGCGCTCGGGCCGAACACCGGGATGCCGGCCGCCCGCAGCGGGTCGGCGACACCGGCCACCAGCGGGGCCTCCGGGCCGACCACCACCAGGTCGGCGCCCAGTTCCTGGGCCAGCGCGGTGACCGCGGCGCCGTCCAGCTGGTCGACCGGGTGCAGGGTGGCCACCCGCGCGATCCCGGCGTTGCCCGGGGCGCAGTGCAGCTCGGTGACAGCGGGATCTTGGGACAGGGAGCGGCACAGGGCGTGTTCGCGGGCGCCGCCGCCGATGACGAGGACCTTCACGACCGGAAGCCTAGTCGGTGGCCCGTTCCGCACCGTCGGCGGCTCCGTACGAAGCTCCAACAACCGGGCGAATCCGGCACGCTCCACCGGTAGGAACACACAGGTGATGGTCGAACGGCTGCGCAGTCACACCGACGGCCCCGGTTCACCTCGCTCGGACGGGTGAAATCCGGCCGGGCAGTACAACCCTCCGACCTTGGCATCCGGAGGTGAAATCACATAACGATCACTGCGGAAGCGCCCACACGATCAGCCATTTGGCGGTAAGAAGTGCTGTTGGACAAGGACCCGGCCGCATGCCGGGCACGGCACCATGGGCGGCTCCGCCATGCCCGAACCGAACAATGTCCGCACCGATCAGTCCCGGTACCCGCCGGGCCTCCGCAGTCACCCCGCCACAGGGAGCGCCACAGGTGAGCCAGCCGGAAATGCAGCCCGAGGAGAGTCCTTGGGGCAAAGAGGTCGCCGATGACGACCACCCCGTCCCGGGTTCCGGCGGACGGATCCCCACCCGCCGCCGCACCGATCTGAGCGCCCGCCAATTCCCGCTCGGCGACTGGGGCGAGCCCGCCGAACGCCTCGAGGAGCTCTACCGCTGGTCGGAGGAGCGCGCCGTCGAGGCCATCGAGTGGTACCGCCGCGACCGGGTCTGGAAGCGCCGCTGGGCCCGCCTGCTCCGCTTCACCTCCGGCGTCTTCGCCGTCGGCGGCGTCACCGCCCCGATCGTCTCCCTCACCGGCGTCCTCCCGCACGCCCTGGAGTGGGGCTACGCCGGCCTGGCGCTCGCCGCCGCCTCGCTGATCGCCGACCGCGCCTTCGGGCTCACCTCCGGCTGGATGCGCGACGTCTCCACCTCGCAGGCGCTCCAACGCCGCCTGGAGGCCTTCCAGTTCGACTGGGCCTCGGAGTGCGTCCGCGAGGTCCTCGGCCCCACCGAGGGCACCGCGGGCGAGGCCGCCGAACGCTGCCTCGGCGTGCTGCGACGCTTCTGCGAGGACATCTCCGACATGGTCCGCACCGAGACCTCGGAGTGGATGCTCGAATTCCGCGCCGGCATGAGCCAGCTCCCCACCCAGGCCCCGGGCAGCTGGGGCGGCCGCAACGAGGTCGGGGCCGGCGCCCAGGTCCGCGTCCTGCCTCCGCCGGGCACCCGGCCGACCATGCCGCGCCAGCGTCCCCCGGAGGGACCCCTGCGCTAGTCGGTCAACCGGCAGGGACTGCACGGGCAGGCGGCGGACCAGGGGCGCGCGGGGATGCCTCCCGGTCGTCCTCCTACGCGAAGACGACCATCGAGGCCTGTGCCACACTCCGCGTCGCCGCCGACCACAGGCCGGCCCACGCGTGGCGCTCCCTCGCGAAGGGGTGCTGGAAGTCGTCGATCGGGGGGCCGAAGGACTGTTCCAGCTGGGTGGGGCCCAGCGGGCGGGTGGGGGCCGGAGGGTTGAGCGGGTCGATGCCCAACAGCGGGGCGACCGCCTGGAGTTCCCGGACCAGACCGTGCGAGGAGCCCAACGGCCCGCCCGCGGCGAGGAGTTCGTCCGCGACCAGCGGGACCGGGAAGTCGACCGGGACGTACGCCCCGGCGTGGTCGAAGTGCCAGACCAGGTGCGACTGTTCGGCGGTGGCCTCGAACATCTCCAGGAGTTGTTCGTAGTCGCTGCCGAGCGCGTCCACCGGTGTCACCTCGAAGCCGGTGAGCCCCAACAGGTAGGCGCGACGCAGGAAGTGGAGCGAGTCGTAGTCGAACGCGGCTATCGTCTCGACGTCTCCGGAGAGGCCGTGGACGTAGGGGTGGACCGGGACGGGCGGCAGCCCGTGCTGGGCGAGCACCCCGTTGTAGCGGTCGAGGTCGTCCCGGAACGGGTTCTCGGGGCTCTGGGCGAGCACGTCCACGAGCGGGACGAGCCAGAGGTCGCAGGCCATGGGCCGGCTCATCCTCTCGGTCGGGCGGGGCAATGGGCCCCAACCCTACCGGCCCGCGGCGGGCTCCCCGCGCCCCGGCCGGAACGACCGGGTGTACCGGCCGGACGGCACGAACCTGGGCAGCGGGACCTGCCCCAACCCGACCGTGCCGTGCGGTGGTTGGGGCGGGCCCGGGTCCGCGACCGGCGGGGCCGGCGGCACCTCGGGAGCGGCCGGTTCGCGCAGCAGCCGCAGCACGGAGACCCCGTCGAGCGATCGGCCGAGCAGCCCGGCGAGCAGTTCGACGGTGAACAGGTTGTGGTGGTTGACCATCCGTCGGGCGCCGTCGTGGTCGCGGGCCTCGATCCGGTCGACGAGTTCGCCGTGCCGGTCCCAGCAGACGCCGGCCAGGTCGCCGACGGCCCGCAGGTGCGGGGCGGCGAACATCCAGGACTGGACCCGCAGCCAGCCGAGGTAGTCGGCGATCCGCTCGTTGCACAGGACGGCCGCGGCCTCCTGCCAGAACCGCAGGTCGCAGCCGACCATCACGTCGAGGTGGCCGGCCCTGGCGGCGCGGGTGGCGGCGGCGGCGCGGCGGCGCAGCGACGCCGTCCGGGTCCAGTCGTAGGGGTGCTCGCGGTTGCCGAGGTGGCGCAGCGCGTTGTCGGTGAGCAGGGCCCGGGCTTCGAAGATCTCCAGGAAGTCTTCCCAGGTGAATTCGGGGACGGTGAAGCCGCGGTGGGGTTCGCTGACCAGCAGGCCCTGGGCGGTGAGGTCGACCAGGGCTTCCCGGGCGGGGGTGGCGGAGACGCCGTAGACGTCGGCGATCTCCTTGACGGTGAAGTTGCGGCCGGCGGGCAGCCGGCCGGACATCATCTCGTCGCGCAGGGCGTCGGAGATCTGCTCGCGGAGACTGTTGCGCCGGATCAGGGCACGGCCGCTCCCCGGTCCCTCGTCGGTCATGGCCACCCCCTCTCCGGATCGGACCGACCGCGGCCCGACCCAGCTCCCAAAAACGCGCACAGATTACCCCGGAATGGTCAATCCGGACCAAGGTACGGCGATGTGCGTCGAAATGTCAGCGTTGCACGGGTGCCGGAATGCCGAGCAGCCGGTCCCGGTGGACCGGGAATTCGGCCCGGCAGGCAGCGACGGCGGCGGGGTCGAATTCGACGGTGAGCACCTGCTCGTCCGGGCCGGCCTCGGCGAGCACCCGGCCCCACGGGTCGACGACCAGGCTGCGGCCGGCCTGTTCGACGCCGCCGTGGGTGCCGGCGGTGTTGCAGGCCAGCACGTAGGCCTGCTCCTCGACGGCGCGGGCGCGGGCCAGCAGGTTCCAGTGCTCGGCGCGCCGGGCGGGCCAGGCGGCGGGGATCACCAGCAGTTCGGCGTCGGCGTCCAGCAGGGCCCGGAACAGTTCGGGGAAGCGCAGGTCGTAGCAGGTGGCCAGGCCCAGGGTGGCGAAGCCGGCGTCCGCGGTGACGATCTCCTGGCCGGCGCCCATCACGACGGCCTCACCGGTGTCGAAGCCGAAGCGGTGGATCTTGCGATAGGTGCGGACCAGTTCGCCGTCGGGGGCGAACAGCAGCGAGGTGTTGTAGATCGGCCCGTCGGGGTCGCGTTCGACGATCGAGCCGGCGTGCAGCCAGCAGCCGACCGCCCGGGCGGCGGCGGACATCGTCTCGGCGGTGGGCCCGTCGAGCGGTTCGGCGCCGTCGGACCAGGCGTCGTAGGCGAAGCCGCCGACCGGCCACAACTCGGGCAGCACCACCAGGTCGGCGCCGTCCTGGGCACGGACCAGCGCCGCGGCCCTGGCCCGCCGCTCGGCGGCCGGCTCGGCGTCCGAGACCGCGAGTTGGATCAATGAAGCGCGCACAGTACCACCGTCCACGACAAGAGTCCTACGATCGTCACCCGAAAGCGCTGCCCTGCTCTCACCCGGCAGCGTAACGTGCCGTATGCGCGTCCGTGCGAAGGTCTCGGCAGCCCGGGCGACGTGGGACGACGCAAGCCGACGGAGGGGCCGGAGATACCCGTGACGGACAACCAGACCGTGCAGGCGTACACCGATGCGTGGACGCAGTCGATCGAGTCCATATCCGAGCTGCTCGCCCCATTGCCGACCGACGCGTGGAACCGGGCCACCGAGTGCCCCGGCTGGTCGGTGCGCGACGTGGTGTCGCACATCATCGGCGTCGAGTCGGAGATGCTCGGCGACCCCCGGCCGATCCACGCGTTGCCCCGCGACCTGCCGCACGTCCGCAACGACTTCACCCGCTACATGGAGCTGCCGGTCGACAAGCGCCGCTGCTGGACCTCCGTGGAGATCACCAGCGAGCTGGAGTACACGGTGATCCGCCGCTCGCGGGCGCTGCGCAACTCCCGCCACGGCGCGGACGACCCGGTGCGCTGGCCGGCCGGGCCGCTGGCCCGGGAGCTCCCGTACGCGACGGTGCTGCGGCTGCGCGCCTTCGACGTGTGGGTGCACGAGCAGGACCTGCGCCGGGCGCTGCGGGAGCCCGGCAACCTGGACTCCCCGGCCGCCCTGGTGACGCGTGACCTGCTGATCGAGACGCTGCCGAAGCAGGTGGCCAAGGAGGCGGGCGCGCCGATCGGCAGCACGGTGGTGTTCGACGTGGCGGGCGCGATGCCGTTCCAGCGCACCGTGCGGGTCGGCGCGCACGGCCGGGGCACCCTGGACGAGTCGGCGGCGGCGGACCCGGACGTGCGACTGGCGATGGACTGGCAGACCTTCGTTCGGCTGTGCTGCGGCCGGGTCCGCCCGGAGACGGCGCTGGTGAACGTGATCGGGGACCAGGAGCTGGGCCTGCGGGTGCTCGCCCACCTGACGAGCACCCCCTGACCCGCCGTCAGCCCTCGGCGGCGGCCACCTTGCGCCGCAGCCGCAGGATCATCGCCGTTCCGAGCAGCAGCGGCAGCAACTGGAAGCAGAACGCCACCTGGTAGGCGTGCGCGCTGTAGCTGTCGCTGCCCGGGTCGGCCAGCGCGTCCAGCAGGACGCCGATGCCCAGCAGGGTGATCATCGAGCCGATGAAGCCGCCCATGTTGGCGATGCCGGACGCGGTGCCCATCCGCTCGGCCGGGTTGTGGGCGCGGGCGTAGTCGAGGCCGATCAGCGAGGCCGGGCCGTTGCTGCCCATCACCACGATCAGCACCACCAGCAGCCACAGCGGCGGCCGGCCGTGCGGCCAGGCGAGGGTGACGGCCCAGCAGAGCGCGGTGGCGCCCAGCACGGTGAAGGCGACCGGCAGCCGCAGCGCGGCCGAGCGGGAGATCAGCCGGCCGAACAGCAGGCCGAACGCCATGCTGCTGAGCACCAGCAGGCTGAGCATGCCTCCCGCGCCGGCCCGGGACATGCCCTGGCCCTCGACCAGGTAGGGCAGCCCCCACAGCAGGCCGAACGCGGACGCCGGGAACGCCGTGGTGAAGTGCACCCACAGGCCGAGCCGGGTGCCGGGCTCGGCCCAGGCGGCCCGGACCAGCCGGCCGACCGGCAGTCGGCCGCCGCCCTGCTGCGGCGCCGGGGCGGGCGTGCCGGGCGGGGCCTCCCGCAGCAGCGCCAGCACGGCGAGCAGCACCGGCACGCCGGTGAGCGCGATGATGCCGAAGGTGCTGCTCCAGCCGGCCGTGTGCAGCGCCTGCGCGAGCACCACAGTGGTGATCAGGTTGCCGCCCATGCCGGCCAGTCCGGTGAGCTGGGCGACGAACGGGTTGCGGGCGGCCGGGAACCAGCGGGCGGCGATCCGCAGCACGCTGATGAAGGTCATCGCGTCGCCGCAGCCGAGCACCGCCCGGGAGGCCAGCGCGGGCGCGAACGCGGTGGAGAACGCGAACGCCAGCTGGCCGACGCTCATCAGGGCCGCGCCCAGCACCAGCACCCGGCGCGGGCCGATCCGGTCGACCAGCAGGCCGACCGGGATCTGCATCCCGGCGTACACCAGGACCTGCAGGATGGAGAAGGTGGACAGGGCGGAGGCGCCGATGCCGAACCGGGCGGCGGCATCCAGCCCGGCCACGCCGAGGCTGGTGCGGTGCACCACGGCGAGGACGTAGACGCTGACGCCGACCGACCAGGCGAGCCAGGCGGCGCGCCCGCCCGGCGGGTGCAGGACGGCGGCGGGGAATCCGGCGGCAGGGGGATCGCCGGCGCGGCGGGGAGCGGGTACGGACAGGGACGGTGCGGTCGGGGCGGGGTCCACGCTCATAGTGCAATCAGGCTAGTCATCCCATCACCTGATGTTTTCGCCAGGGTACGAAACGACTCAAAACCGCCGCAGCGCCGCTCAGCCGGAGACCGTCCAACTCACCGTGCTGGTCATGTACTGGTTGCGGAAGGCCTCGTCGCGCACCCAGTCGGTGGTGTCCTGGACGGTCGCGGTGACGGTGTGCCGGTGGCCCGGCGACAGCCCGAGCGCGGCGGTGTCCAGCCAGGTGCCGTCCGCGGTGCCGGCGTCCACCGGCTTCCCGTCCACCGACCAGGTGATCCGCAGCTGGCGCGGGCCGGTCAGGGCCAGCGGCCGCACGTGCAGCTTGGGCAGGCCCGTCACCTGCCCGGGAGCGGGTTCGGGGGCGTCGGCGGGCTTCACCCGGCGGTACAGCTGCTCCAGGATCGCCTCCCGGGACGGCAGGTTGTACGTCCCGCCGAGGGTGCGCATCACCGAGTCCTCGGTCGGCCGGTACAGCCCGTTGGCGCTGCGGTAGGCGCCCACCGGGCCGCCGCCGTCCGGCGAGACCGCGCCCAGCCAGCGCCACCACTTGGCCTTGTCGTGCGCCATCTCGTCGGCGTCCACCAGGGACAGGTTCGGGTAGTCCGGGTCGCTCGGGGCGCTGTCGTACTCGTCGCCCAGCGCGCCGACCGTGTGGCCTATCTCGTGCTGGATGATCCGCCCGGCGTCCGGGCTGCCGCCGGCCAGCGTGGTCACCCCGGTGCCGCCGGCCCCGCCGTACTCGGTCGAGTTGGCCAGCGCGATCAGGTACTGCGGGCCCTCGCCCTGCCCGGCCCAGCGGGCGGTGGCGTCCTCGTCCGCGCACAGCAGGCGGGCGGTGCCCTCGCACCAGAAGTGCATGCCCAGCGGGGTGACGGGGGACTTCCCGGCGCTCTCGCTCTCGGCTATCCCGGCCACCGGGGAGACCACGTCGATCCGTCGTATGTTGAAGAACCCCTGGTAGGTGCGGAACGGCTCGATGTCGAGCAGCGCGCGCCAGGCCCGGTCCGCCTGGTCGTGGAACAGCTGCTGCTGGGCCGCCGTGTAGCCGTCGCCCAGCAGCACCAGGGTGATCCGGTTGGCCGGGTCGCCGGACAGCCGCAGATCGACGGCCGGCGCGCCGGGGGCCCGCAGGTCGGGACGGGCGACGGGCGGCGCGGCCCGGTCCGGCCCCGGCAGCGGCGGGCCTATCGCGGTGGACGGCGAGGGCGAGGCCAGCTCCACCACGACGGGCAGCACGGCGGCGCCGGCCAGCAGCACGGCAGCCGCGGAACGCATCACAGGACCGGGGGCACCAGGCGGCATACGCGGGAATCCTCGCTGCGACGGCACCCGGCCTGACTGCGCGGGTGGCTGGTCGCACAGACGTACCCATCGCCGCCCCGGGCCCGGCGCCACCGACGCGAAATGCCCTCGGGTGGCGCAATGCACGCCCCGCCCCGGAACGCCTCGAACATCACCGAAAAATCACCGGAGGAGAACGATCGGAGCAGCCAAATCCGTATGCCCCCAGCACAGTTGGAAACGGCGAACGATCTGCCGTTCGGCGGGATACCCTGCCGAACGGGAACACCCGGGGGGAAAGGCGGCGGATATGGAGAACGGGTCGGACACGGACCCGCGCAGGGCTTTCGGACAGGCTCTGCGGACACTTCGGCAGGGGGCCCGGCTCACCCAGCAGGAGCTGGCCGTCAAGGCGGGTCTGGGCATCCGCACCCTGTCCGACCTGGAACGCGGCACAGCCGGCCCGCGCCCGGCCACCGCCGCGCTGCTGGCCGGCGCGCTCGGCCTGGACCGCTCCGACAGCGAGGCCTTCCACACCCTGGCACACGCCGCCTGGCGCACCGCCCGGGCCTGACGGGCGGTGCGGCCCGGGCCCGCTCGGCCCGCGGAGCGGCGGAACGCACCGGGCCCCGCTCCGCGGACGGAGCGGGGCCCGGACGGCCGGGGCGGATCAGCCCCAGGTGATCAGGCGCTTCGGGTACTCCAGGACGGCGGCGACGTCCGCCAGCACCTTGGAGCCGAGCTCGCCGTCCACCAGCCGGTGGTCGAAGGACAGCGCCAGCGTGGTGACCTGGCGCGGCACCACCTTGCCCTTGTGCACCCAGGGCAGCTCCCGCACCGCGCCGAAGGCCAGGATGGCGGCCTCGCCGGGGTTGAGGATCGGGGTGCCGGTGTCGACGCCGAACACGCCGACGTTGGTGATGGTGACGCTGCCGCCGGCCATGTCCGCCGGGGAGGTCTTGCCCTGCCGCGCGGTCTCCACCAGCTCGCCGAGCGAGACGGCCAGCTGGGAGAGGGTCTTGGCGCCGGCGTCCTTGATGTTCGGGACGATCAGCCCGCGCGGGGTGGCCGCGGCGATGCCGAGGTTCACCGCGCCCTTGATGACGATCTCCTGGGCGGCCTCGTCCCAGCTGGCGTTGATCTCCGGGTGCCGCTTGATCGCGGTGAGCAGCGCCTTGGCGACCAGCAGCAGCGGGCTGACCCGCACCCCGGCGCCCAGTTCGCCGCTCTCCTTGAGCTTGCGCACCAGCTTCATCGTCCGGGTCACGTCGACCTGGACGAACTCGGTGACGTGCGGCGCGGTGAACGCCGAGGCCACCATCGCCTGCGCGGTGGCCTTGCGGACGCCCTTGACCGGCACCCGGACGTCCCCGGCCGCGGACGGCACCGGCAGCGCCGGCTGCTCGACCGGCGCCGCAACGGCCTGTGGGGCGACCGGCGCGGCGGCCGGTTCGACGACCGCCTCGACGGTGGCGGAGGCCGCGGCGTGCACGTCCTCGCGGGTGATCACGCCGTTCGGGCCGGTGGGCCGCACGGTGCGCAGGTCGATGCCGAGGTCCTTGGCGAGCTTGCGCACCGGCGGCTTGGCCAGCGGGCGCTCGCCCTCCGCGACGACGGCCGCCGGGGCGACCGGGGCGACCGGGGCGACCGGCGCGGCGGGAGCCACCGGCACGGCGGGAGCCACCGGCACGGCGGGAGCCACCGGCACGGCGGGCGCGACGGGGGCGGCCGGCGCGGCAGCGGTCGCGCCGTTGGTGCGGCGGGCCCGGCGCTGCACCGAACCGGTGCGCGGGCCGTAGCCGACCAGCACCTCGCGGCGCTCGGGCTCGGGCTCGGGCTCGGCCTCCGCCGCGGCGGGCGCGGCGGCAGCGGGCGCGGGCGCCGCTTCGGCCGGGGCGGCGCCGGCGACGGCCACCGCGATGATCGCGGTGCCGACGTCCACGGTGGCGCCCGCCGGGAAGTGCAGCGCCTCGACCACCCCGGTGAACGGGATCGGCAGCTCGACCGCGGCCTTGGCGGTCTCCACCTCGCAGACGACCTGCCCGTCGGTGACGGTGTCGCCCGGCTTGACGTACCAGGTGAGGATCTCGGCCTCGGTGAGTCCCTCGCCCACGTCGGGCATCTTGAACTCGCGGAGCGAGGAGGTGTCAGTGGTCATCTTCGCTCCCCGGTTCAGTACGCGAGCGCGCGGTCGACGGCGTCGAGCACACGGTCCAGGTCGGGCAGGTAGGTCTCCTCGACCCGCGACGGCGGGTACGGGGCGTGGTAGCCGCCGACCCGCAGGATCGGGGCCTCCAGGTGGTAGAAGCAGCGCTCGGTGAGCCGGGCGGCGAGCTCCGCGCCCAGGCCGAGGAAGACCGGGGCCTCGTGCACCACGATGCCGCGGCCGGTGCGCCTGAGGGACTCCTCCAGGGTGGGGAAGTCGATCGGCGACAGCGAGCGCAGGTCGACCACCTCGAGGTGGCGGCCGTCCTCCTCGGCGGCCTTCGCGGCCTCCTGGCAGACCTTCACCATCGGCCCGTAGGCGATCAGCGTGGCGTCGGTGCCGGGCCGGACGATGCGCGCCGAGTGCAGCGGCAGCATCGGGTCCTCGCCGACCTCGCCCTTGTCCCAGTAGCGGCGCTTGGGCTCGAGGAAGATCACCGGGTCGTCCGACTCGATGGCCTGGCGCAGCATCCAGTGCGCGTCGTGCGCGTTGGACGGGCTGACCACCCGCAGGCCGGCGGTGTGCGCGAAGTACGCCTCGTGCGACTCGCTGTGGTGCTCCACCGCGCCGATGCCGCCGCCGAACGGGATGCGGACGGTGACCGGCATCTTGACGTGGCCGAGCGCACGGGCGTGCATCTTGGCGAGCTGGGAGACGATCTGGTCGAAGGCCGGGTACACGAAGCCGTCGAACTGGATCTCCACCACCGGGCGGTAGCCGCGCAGCGCGAGGCCGATGGCGGTGCCCACGATGCCGGACTCGGCGAGCGGGGTGTCGATCACCCGGTCGTCGCCGAAGTCCTTCTGCAGGCCGTCGGTGATGCGGAAGACGCCGCCGAGCTTGCCGATGTCCTCGCCCATCAGGACGGTCTTCGGGTCGTTCTCCAGCGACTTGCGGAGCGCTTCGTTGAGCGCCTTGGCGATGCTGAGCTGGCCTGCCATCAGTGCTGCTCCCCCTCGAAGGAGGCGGCGTACGCCTCGTACTCGGCGCGTTCCTCGTCCACCAGCGGATGCTGCTCGGTGTAGACGTGGTCGAAGATCAGGGTCGGGTCCGGGTCGGGCATCGAACGGACGCCCTCACGGACGCGCAGGCCCAGCTTCTCGCTCTCGGCCTCGACCTCGGCGAAGAACGCCTCGTCGGCGAGGCCCTCCTTCTCCAGGTGGGCCTTCAGCCGCAGGATCGGGTCCTTGGCCTTCCAGGACTCGGTCTCCTCGGTCTGCCGGTAGCGGGTCGGGTCGTCGGAGGTGGTGTGCGCGCCCATCCGGTAGGTGAACGCCTCGACCAGCACCGGGCCCTGGCCGGTACGGGCGTGGTCCAGCGCCCAGCGGGTGACCGCGAGGCAGGCCAGCACGTCGTTGCCGTCGACCCGGACGCCGGGGAAGCCGAAGCCGGAGGCGCGGCGGTACAGCGGGATGCGGGTCTGCACGGTGGTGGGCTCGGAGATCGCCCACTGGTTGTTCTGGCAGAAGAACACCACCGGCGAGTTGTAGACCGAGGCGAAGGTGAAGGCCTCGTTGACGTCGCCCTGGCTGGAGGCGCCGTCGCCGAAGTAGGCGATCACCGCGTCGTCCGCGCCGTCCTTGGTGATGCCCATCGCGTAGCCGGTGGCGTGCAGGGTCTGCGCGCCGATCACGATGGTGTAGAGGTGGAAGTTCTTCTCGTTCGGGTCCCAGCCGCCGTTGTTCACGCCGCGGAACATGCCGAGCAGGTTCAGCGGGTCGACGTCGCGGCACCAGGCCACGCCGTGCTCACGGTAGGTGGGGAAGGCGTAGTCGCCGGGGCGCATCGCCCGGCCGGAGCCGACCTGGGCGGCCTCCTGGCCCAACAGCGAAGCCCACAGGCCGAGTTCGCCCTGCCGCTGGAGTGAGGTGGCCTCGGCGTCGAAACGCCGCACCAGTACCAGGTCACGGTAGAGCGCGCGCAGTTCCTCGGGCGTCACGGTGAGCGGGAAGTCCGGGTGCTCGACCCGGTCGCCCTCCGGCGTGAGCAACTGGACGAGCTCAGGCGCGGCGGAGCCGGCACTGCTTTTGTCAGGGACGCCGGGGGCTGCCTTCTTGCGCGCCCTCGCCGTGCTTTTGACGGTCACGTTCACTCCCTCGGTCTGTCCGGCCGCCCGGGGTCGCCGGTGGCCGGTCCGGTCGCCCTCCCGGCTCGCGCGCGTGGGTGTGCGCGCCAGTGCGGGTAGGCGGTGTTCCCTTTCCGACGGCGTCCCTCACGAGAACGTTACCCAGCGGCACCCCTTGGCGCTCTTGCGCTAGGACGTCCTAGTTGTTGTCCGGTGCGGAAACCGACGATGTGACGCGGCTTACCTTCCGGTCAGGACACCAGCGCACGGTATCCGGGCAGCGCCCGCTGCGAAAGGGGGTAACGCCCATCGATTTGTGCGACGCTTTGCAAATGACAGATAACGGACATATCCGGGTGTTTCTCCTCGATGATCACGAAGTGGTCCGACGCGGCGTGCACGACCTGCTCTCGATGGAGGGCGACATCGAGGTGGTCGGCGAGGCGGGCACGGCCGCCGAGGCGCTCAACCGGATTCCGGTGGTCCACCCCGATGTGGCGGTGCTGGACGTCCGACTTCCCGACGGGAACGGGGTCGAGGTGTGCCGGGAGATCCGCTCCCAGTACCCGTCGGTGAAATGCCTGATGCTCACCTCCTTCTCCGACGACGAGGCGCTGTTCGACTCGATCATGGCGGGCGCCTCGGGATATGTCCTGAAAGCGATCCGCGGCACCGACCTGCTCTCCGCGGTGCGCGACGTCGCGGCCGGCAAATCCCTGCTCGACCCGGTCGCCACCAGCCGGGTGCTGGCCCGGCTCCGCGACGGCGGCGAGAAGGAGGACGAGCGAATCGCGCAGTTGACGAAACAGGAGCGCCGCATCCTCGATCTGATCGGCGAGGGCATGACGAATCGGCAGATCGGCAATGAGCTGCACCTGGCCGAGAAAACCGTAAAAAACTACGTCAGCAGCCTGCTCGCGAAGATGGGGATGGAGCGCCGCACCCAGGTCGCCGCGTACGTGGCGCGCCGCCGATCCGACCAGCAGCACTGAGATCACGGCGAATACACTCTGTCAAGTCGCTATCACGCCGAGTTATACGCTCTGCCCCGTGACGCACGGTCAGACCATCTCCCTCGCACCGGCCCGCCCGGACACCACCGCTCCTCCCACCGGCACTCTCAGCCCCCCGGTCCCACACGCCGCCGTGGCCGGGGTCCTGCAGGCCTACCGCACCGCACCGCCCGACGCGGTGGTGCCGGTGGCGGAAGGACTGCTCAACCGCGGCTATCGGATCGCCACCGCCGACGGCGCCCACTACTTCCTGAAGTGCTACGTCGACCGGGCCACCGCCGGCCGGTCCGCAGTTCTCGGCCAGCACCGCGCCACCGCCGAACTGGCCGCCCGCGGCCTGCCGGTGCCGCCGCCGCTCGCCAACCGGGACGGCCGGACCGTCACCGCCTACGGCGGCCGGCTGTTCGCGCTCTACCCGTGGGTGCCCGGGAACCACCGGCACGGCACCGAACTCGACCCCGTCCGGTGCGGCGAACTCGGCAGCCTGTTGGGAGCACTGCACGGCGCACTCCGCGAAGTCTGCGCCCCGCTGCGCCAGCCGGACGCGGTGCTCAGCTCCGAGACCGAGGAGACCGAGCGGATCGTCCTCGAACTGCGCGACCTGGCCCGGGCGCACCGCCCGTACGGCGCGTTCGACCGGCTCGCCGAGCAGCGCCTGACCGAACGGCTGGAACTGCTCGCCGTGCACCGCCACCGCCGCCCCGGCCCGACCGACGCGCCGCCCGTCGGCTGGTGCCACGGCGACTTCCACGGCCTGAACGTGCTCTACCGGGGCGACGCCGTCAGCGCCGTCCTGGACTGGGACAAGCTCGCCCCGCACCCGGTCGCCGAGGAGGCGGTGCGGGCCGCCACCCTGCTCTTCAACGACCGCACCACCGGCGTCCTGGACCTGGTCCGGGTCCGGCACTGGGCGCGCGCCTACCGGGCGACCGGCGCCGCGAACGCCGAACAGGTCGCCGCCGCGGTGCACCGGGTGTGGTGGGAGCGGCTGAACGACCTGTGGATGCTGCAGTGGCACTACCAGCGCCACGACCACCGGGCCGACCCGCTGTTCCCGGCCTCCGCCGGGCAGCTCACCTGGTGGTGCCAGGACTACGAGCAGGTCATGGACGCGTTCGCCAACTGACCTGCCCGCAGCCCCCGTCAGCCGGCCGGCGCCTGCACCGCCCCGGCGCTGGAGCTCGGCTTGGGCGAGGTGCCCCCGCTCGAACTGGCGGACGGCGAGCTCTTCTCCCCGGTCGGGGTGCTGGCCGAGGCCGAGGACGACGGCTTCGCCGAGTGCGACGCGCTGGCCGAGGCCGAGGCGCTGGGCGAGGCGGAGGCGCTGGGCGACGGCGACCAGCTCGGCGTCTCCTGCTGGTGGCCGGTGCCCTGGCTGCGGGTCGGCGGGGCGCTGGTGGGCCGCTCCGTCGGCAGGTCGGCGGACGGACTGTCGGTGACATGGACGGACGTGTCCGTGGACGGCGTCCGGTCCTTGTTGTCGTGGTTGGCGGTCAGGGCCAGCGCCACCCCGATGGTGGCGGCCAGCACCAGGGCGACCGCGCCCAGCACCCAGCCCCACGGGTTGCGGCGCGGCCGCTCGTCCGGGTCCTCGCCGTCGCCGCCGTTGCCGCCGCCGACGCCCGGGTACGGGCGCGGGGGCGTCTGGTACGCCGCGGCCATCGGGTACGGCAGGGCCTCGGTCATGGCGGCCCCGTCGCCGACCAGGTCGAGCGGCTCGGTGGTCGTGACGGCACCGGCCGAGTGGTCCCAGCCGCCGCCCCCGGCGCCCGCCGCCAGGCCCGCAGCACCCGGCGCCCAGCCCGCGGCGGCCGCGCCGTGCAGCTGCCGCAGCGCGTGCTGCACGTGCGCGCGGAACTCGTCGGCGCTCTGGAACCGGTCGTCCGGGTTCTTCTCCAGCGCCCGCAGCACCAGCGCGTCCAGCTGCGGCGGCACCCGGTCGTTCGCCCGGGACGGCGGCACCGGCGCGTCCTGGACGTGCTGGTACACCACCGCCAGTGGGGTCTCGCCGACGAACGGCGGCCGCAGGGTGAGCAGTTCGTACAGCATGCAGCCGGCCGCGTACAGGTCGGAGCGGTGGTCGACGGCCTTGCCGAGGGCCTGCTCCGGCGACAGGTACTGCGGGGTGCCCATCACCATGCCGGTCTGCGTCATGGTGGTGGCCGCGCCGGTCAGCGCGCGGGCGATGCCGAAGTCCATCACCTTGACCGCGCCGCCGTTGGTGATGATGACGTTGGCGGGCTTGATGTCCCGGTGCACGATGCCGTGCTGGTGGCTGTAGGCCAGTGCCTCCAGCACGCCGGCGGTGATGATCAGCGCCTGATCGACCGGCGGCGCCTCCTCGTCGACCAGCAGCTCGCGGACCGTCCGGCCCTCGACCAGCTCCATCACGATGTACGGGGTGGAATCCGCGCCCTGCTGTTCCTCGCCGGTGTCGTAGACCGCGACGATCGAGTGGTGGTTGAGCGCGGCCACCGAGTGCGCCTCGCGGGTGAAGCGCAGGCGGGCGGTGTCGTCCTCGGCGAGTTCGGAGCGCAGCAGTTTCACCGCCACGGTGCGGCCCAGCCGGAGGTCCTGGGCGGCGAACACCTCGGCCATGCCGCCGCGGCCCAGCCGCCCGGTCAGCCGGTAGCGGCCGTCCCCGACGGTGGGGAAGGGAACCGCGCTGCCCCGCCCGGGAGTTGCGGACCCGACCGGGAGCACCTCGGTCGGCCCGGTGATCTCGTCGGCCCGGCCGTAGTCCTCGTCATGCCCGTACTGGGCGGGTACGTCCCGCTGGTCCGCCCGGCCGTCGTCCGGTCGTTCGCTCTGACCCATCGCTCCTCGCCCCGGGCACTCGCTCGGCGCGCGTTCGCCCTGTCGGTTCCGTCCTCAGCACGCTACCGTCTCGCGCCCGCCGGTGTGGCACGGGACGGCGTGTGCGGGGCTCACAGCGAGCGCTGCGAGCCCGGCCCGAAGCCGAGTTCGAGCAGGGCTTGCGGGCCTGGCTCAGTAGGTCGTGCTCGTGGTGGAGCCGGCCACCGCGATCGCCACGATGACGATGGCGAGAATCACCACACCGACGATCACGCCGACCACGATCAGCGCGGTCGAACAGCCGTTGCTGTTGTTCGCGGGCGGCGCGTACGGCATCACCATCGGACCGGTCGGCGGCCCCGGCATCGGCTGCTGCGGGAACGGCGGCGGGGTGACCTGCGGGAACGGCGGGGGCGTGGCCTGCGGGAAGCCCTGCTGGAACTGCGGCTGCGGGAACGGCGGCGGCGTCTGCGGCGCCTTCTGGAAATGCGGCTGCCCGTACGGCGGCGGGGTCTGCGGCCCGGGCGCGGGCGGGTACGGCTGCGGCGGCATCTGCGGCGGCGGGGTGGCGCCGGTCACCGGCGGGAAGTTGGTCAGCGACGGCGCGGCGTGCACCGACCGCGGCCCCTCGCCGATCACCAGCGGGGTGGACGCCTGCAGCGGCGTGTTGCCCTGCTCGCCCGACGCGACCCGCTCCACCTCCTCGCGCATCGCCTCCGCCGTCGGGAACCGGTGCGCCGGGTCCTTGCGCAACGCCTGCGCCACCAGCGCGTCCACCGCGGGCGTCACCGCCGGGTTCAGCGTGGACGGCGCCGGCGGAGTCTCCTGCACGTGCTTGTACGCAATCGAGAACGCCGAGTCGCCGTCGAACGGCAACTGCCCGCTGAGCAGCTCGAACAGCATGCAGCCCACCGAGTACAGATCGGAGCGGGCGTCCACGCTCTTGCCGAGCGCCTGCTCCGGCGACAGGTACTGCGGGGTGCCGACCACCATGCCGGTCTGCGTCATCGACGTCACCCCGGACTGCAGGGCCCGCGCGATGCCGAAGTCCATCACCTTGACGACGCCCTTGGTGGACACCATCACGTTCGCCGGCTTGATGTCGCGGTGCACCAGCCCCTGGTCGTGCGAGGCCTCCAGCGCCGACAGCACCGCCGCGGTGATCTTCAGCGCCTGCTCGGTCGGCATCGCACCGCGGGTGGTCACCTGCTCGTCCAGCACGTCCTTCAGCGAACGGCCCTCGACGAACTCCATGACGATGTACGGCGTCGCCGTCCCGTCCGGCCCGACGTCCTCGCCGGAGTCGAACACCGAGACGATGTTGGTGTGCTGGAGCCGCGCCACCGCCTGCGCCTCACGCCGGAACCGCTCCTTGAACGAGGCCTCCCGGCCCAGCTCGGTGTGCAGCGTCTTCACCGCGACCTGACGGTCCAGCACCGTGTCGTGGGCCAGGTGGACGGCCGCCATGCCGCCCTGTCCGAGCAGCCGCTGCAACACGTACCGGCCGTGCCCGAGCGAGTGGCCCCCGGTGGTGCCCTCTGTCATGTCCCAGCTCCCCCTCGGCGCGCGGTACTTCCGGACACGGGTCAGGGTAGCGGTTCGGGGCCGCGCCGCAGCGCGGCCCCCTGAGGGCCCTCCCGGGATCCGGGAGCGTCGACGTCCGGACTACAGGTACGGGCCGGAACGCATGCCGCGGCCCGGGCCCTGCTCGTCCAAGTCCCCTTCCACACCGTGCAGTCCGGGCGGCAGCGCCCGCCGCATCTGCTCCAGCTGCGCCCGCGCCGCCATCTGCTGGGCGAACAGCGCGGTCTGGATGCCGTGGAACAGGCCCTCCAGCCAGCCCACCAACTGGGCCTGCGCGATCCGCAGTTCAGCCTCGGTGGGGATGGTGTCGTCGGCGAACGGCAGCGACAGCCGCTCCAACTCCTCGACCAGCTCGGGCGCCAGGCCCAGCTCCAGCTCCTTGATCGAGCTGGCGTGGATGTCCTTCAACCGGGCCCGGCTCGCCTCGTCCAGAGGCGCCGCCCGCACTTCCTCCAGCAGCTGCTTGATCATGCTGCCGATCCGCATCACCTTGGCCGGCTGCTCGACCATCTCGGTCACCGGCAGCTCGCGCGGTTCCTCGTCGTCGTCGCCCCGGCCGAGCCCGCCGACCGGGGCGGTGCCCACCGCCATGCCGTCCGGTCCGACGATCAGCACCTTCGGACTGTCCTCGTGCTTCCCGCTCGACGTCTGGTGGGGCTCCTGCTGCGACCGCTCGTTCATCGGGTAGGTCATAGCTCCTTCATATTCGTCGTCCACCGCGGAGGTCAACGAACCTGGTATCCGGATCGTCCCACCCGGCGGGCGCCCGCGTCGCGCGGCCTCACCGCCGGCGCAGCTTCATTCCGACCAGGCCGAGGCCCAGTCCGATCATGCCCAGTCCGACGCCCAGCGGCAGCTGCTGCGCGGACGGGTCGCCCAGGTGCAGCGGCCCCGCCGGCACCACCGGGCCGGCCTGCGGCGCCCCGCCCGCGACCACCGCGTCGTCCGCACCGCCGCCCGCCGCCGGGGCGGCCGCGTCCTCGTCGCTCCCCCCGGCCACGCCCGGCGTCCCCGCTGTTCCCGGCGCACCCGGCCCGGGTGCCGCCGGCTGCCCGCCGTCCCCGCCGCCGCCGCCCGTCCCGGCCGCCGCCGGCTCCGGCTGCGCCGCGGGCGCGGTCGGCGCCGAGACCGGGGTCGGGGGCACCGCCGGCCGATGATGGTGCGCCCACCCGGGCCGGGACGGCTCCGGGTCGTTCGACGGGGCGCCCGTCGGCTCCGCGCTCGGGGCGGCCGGGGGCTCGGCGGCCGGCTCGGAGCCGGACTCGGCGGGCTCGGCGGGGTGCTCCGCGGACGGCGACGGCTCGGCCGGGACGGACGGCGGGACGGCGGTCGGACCGGCGGGCCCGGCCATCGGGACGGCGGCGGTCGGCCGGGCGGACGGGGCGGCGGCGACGGCTGCCGGTGCACGGGACGGCGCGGCCGGTCCGGCGGGTATGGGGCTCGGGGAGCCCGTCGTCCGGGTCGCGCTCGGGGCGGCGGGCACCGGGACCGGGACGGGGACGGCCGGGGCCGTCCCGGATATCGCGCCGTCGGTCGGCGCCGTCGGCTGCCTGGACTCCACCGCCGCGGCGACCTGCGCGCCCTGCTCCGCGGCCTGTCCCTGCGCGGCGTCCAGCTCCGCCTGCGCCTGCTGCCGGGCGGCGTCCAGTTGCGCCCGGGCCTGCTGTCGGAAGTCGGTCGCCGGATCGGCGGCGAAGACGGGGGCGGCCAGCAGCAGCGGCAGCGCCAGGCCGGTCAACGCGGCTCTGCGGAGCAGCGCGCCGGGGCGGGCGGCGGGGGTGCGGCGCGGGGCCGGGGGCACGGGGCGGCGGCGAGCGAGCATGGAAAGCAGGTCCTCCCGACGGTCGCCCGCACCGGGGTGCGGACGGAGGCGGAACAGCTTGGCTCCAGCCTCACACACTGGGACATTCCGGGCATTTCCGCCGCCCCGAGCCCCTCGCTCACACCTCCAGGACGACCTTTCCGACCTGGTTTCCGGCCTCGACCACGCGGTGCGCCTCGGCGGCCTCGGCGATCGGCAGGACCCGGTCCACCACGGGCCGGACCACGCCCGCCTCGACCAGCGGCCAGACGTGCTCGCGCACCGCGGCGACGATCGCCGCCTTCTCCGCGAGCGGACGCCCGCGCAGGTTGGTGGCGACCAGCGCGGCCCGCTTGGTCAGCAGGGTGGCCAGGTTGATCTCGGCCTTGCTGCCGCCCTGCATGCCGATCACCACGACGCGGCCGTTGACCGCGAGGGCGTCCACGTTCCGCTGCAGGTACTTGGCGCCCATGATGTCGAGGATGACGTCGGCCCCGCCGAGCGCGGCGAGCTCGGCGACGAAGTCCTGCCGGCGGTAGTCGATCAGTACGTCCGCACCGAGCTCCGCGCACCGGGCGAGCTTCTCCGGGCTGCCGGCGGTGACCGCGACCCGGGCGCCGATCGCCTTGGCCAGCTGGATCGCCATGGTGCCGATTCCGCTGGCGCCGCCGTGCAGCAGCACCGTCTCGCCGGGGCGCAGGTGCGCGACCTGGAACACGTTCGACCACACCGTGCACGCCACCTCGGGCAGCGCCGCGGCCTGCGCGGGCGTCAACCCCTTCGGCACCGGCAGCAGTTGGCCGACCGGGACGGCGACCTGCTGGGCGTAGCCGCCGCCGGCGAGCAGCGCGCACACCTCGTCGCCGACCGCCCAGCCGGCCACGCCGGGCCCGAGCGCGGAGATCCGGCCCGCGCACTCCAGGCCGAGGTAGGGCGAACTGCCGGGCGGCGGATCGTAGAGGCCCTGGCGCTGCAGCAGGTCGGCCCGGTTGACCGCGGTGGCGGCGACCTCGACCAGCACTTCGCCGGCCGCCGGAACGGGATCGGGAACCTCGGCCCAGACCAGCCGCTCAGGGCCGCCGGGCTCGGAAATCGTGATGGCTCGCATGACCGCCACGCTACGCCCCGGCCTGCGGGACGCCCCGGCCCCCCGCCGTCAACGGGCAGTCCGTCAAGGGTCGGTGCCCCCGGTGGACAGGGTGGCGACACTCCGCCCCCGGGGTCGGCCGGTGACGCCCCCACCCCCCATCCTTGTGCCTGTGTCGAACTCCAATCCACCCAACGACCCGGGTGCCCGACCGTCCCGTCTGACGCTCAGTCGTTTCCGGGACCAGGGCACCGAAGACACCGACCCCGCCCGCCGGATCGCGCTGCCCGCCCGGCGGACCCGCCCGCCGATGCGTCAGGTCGCCCGCCGCCTGCTGCTGGCCCTGGGCGTCCTGGTGGCGACCACGCTGATCGTGTACGCCGACCACGACGGCTACAACGACAGCGCGAACGGCTCGGTCAGCCTGCTCGACGCGGCGTACTACGCCACCGTCACCCTCTCCACCACCGGCTACGGCGACATCACCCCGGTGAGCGACGGCGCGCGGCTGGTGAACATCCTCGTGATCACGCCGCTGCGCGTGGTCTTCCTGATCATCCTGGTCGGCACGACTCTCGAAGTGCTCACCGAACGCACCCGCCTGCAGTGGCGGATCGAACGCTGGAGGCACATCGTGCGGGACCACACCGTCGTCATCGGCTACGGCACCAAGGGCCGCAGCGCGGTGGACACCCTGCTCGGCCAGGGCGTCCCGAAGGACTCCATCGTGGTGGTCGACCCGCAGCCCCGCGCCATCGACCAGGCCACCCACGACGGCCTGGTCGGCGTGCTCGGCGACGCCACCCGCACCGCGACCCTGATGCGCGCCGAACTGCCGCGCGCCGCGCAGGTCGTGGTCGCCCCCGAACGCGACGACACCGCCGCGCTGATCACCCTGACCGCCCGCCAGCTCAACCGGGGCGCCACCGTGGTCGCCGCCGTCCGCGAGGACGAGAACGCCCCCCTCCTGCGGCAGAGCGGCGCCGACGTGGTGGTCACCTCCTCCAGCTCGGCCGGCCGCCTGCTCGGCATGTCGATGCTCAGCCCCAACGCGGGCGCCGTCATGGAGGACCTGCTCACCTACGGCAACGGCCTGGACGTCGCCGAGCGCCCCGTCACCAAGGCCGAGGCCGGCCAGAGCCCCCGCGACCTCCCCGACCTGGTGGTGGCCGTGGTCCGCGGCCGCCGCGTGCTCAACTACACCGAACCCGAGGCGGCCGTCCTCCAACTCACCGACCGCCTGATCGTCATCAAGCCGGCCACCCCGGTCACGGTCTGACCGGCGGCTCCACCGCCCGGTTCCAGGTGTCGGTTCCACGTGGAACATCCGCCCGGCCGGTCAGGGCAGCGGCAGCACCTCGGCGCGCTCCCCCGCCGTCAGGCCGCCGGGCGGCACCACGGCCAGGGCGTCCGCCCGGGCCAGGCCGCGCAGCATCGCCGGGCCGTCGTACGGCAGCGGGGCGAGGCCGGCGGGGGTGCGGCGGACGGGGTGCAGCCGGGTGTCCGCCGGGTGGCCCGGGAGGGCGGTGGCCAGCGTTTCGGTCGGCCCGGCCCCGGTGCTGCGGCCGGACAGCGCGTGCAGGAGCGGGAGCGCGAGGGTCACGGCGCCGGCGACGGCCGCCAGCGGGTTGCCCGGCAGGCCCACCAGGTGTCGGCCGCCCGGCAGCGCGGCCAGCAGCATCGGGTGCCCGGGCCGCACCGCGACCCCGTCCACCAGCGGATGTCCGCCGGTGGCCGCCAACGCGGCGTGCAGGAAGTCCACCGGCCCGGCCGCGGTGCCGCCGGTGGTCAGCACCAGGTCGGCGGGCGAGTGCCGGATCGCGTCCCGGAGCAGCCCGAAGTCGTCCCGGACGTAGCGGCTGCCGAGCAGTTCGGCCCCCGCGGCGGCCAGCCACGGCGGCAGCAGCGGCCCCAGCGCGTCCCGCACCCGGCCCGGGGCGGGAATCCCCGAGGTCAGCAACTCGTCGCCCAGCAGCAGCAGTTCGACGGTCGGTCGGCGGCGCACGGCCAGCCGGTCGTGCCCGGCGGCAGCCGCCAGGCCGAGCACCGCCGGGGTCACCGGCAGCCCGGCGGGCAGCAGCTCCTCGCCCCGGCGGCACTCCTGCCCGCGCGGCCTGACGTCCTGGCCCGGACCGACCTCACCGTGCAACTGGGCAGTGCCGTCCGGGAGTTCGACCACCCGGCCGCGCTCGCGGCGGAGCACCCCGGTGGCGCCGGACGGCAGCTGGGCGCCGGTGGCGATCTCCACCGCCGCGCCGTCCGCGAGCGGGGCGCAGCTCTGGCCGGCCAGCACCCGGCCGGACAGCCGCCACGGCCCCGGCCCGGCCACCGCCCAGCCGTCCATCGCCGAAGTGTCGAAGGCGGGCAGGTCGGTGAGCGCGGTCAACGGCTCGGCGAGGGTCCGCCCGACCGCGGCCGCGGCCGGCAGCAGCTCCACCGGCAGCGCGCGCACCGCCGCCCGCGCGGTCCGCCGGGCCAGCGGCCACGGGCAGCCACGCACGGTCGCGGCCGGCCCCACCGCACCGGCCGGGTCCACCGTCGTCCGGCCTGCCACGCCGCTCACCGCTGCGCCGGGCCGTCCGCCTCGGCAGCCCAACGCTCGGCCAGCGCGGTCGCCTTCGCCGACGCCTCGGCCACCGCCTCGGCCCCGCCGCCGTTCCGCGCCGCCGCGTACCCGACCAGGAACGCCGTCAACGGCGCCGCCGGGCGCTCCACGCCGTGCGCCACCACCCGCGTCATGTCCAGCAGGCCCCGGACGTCCACCGCCAGATCCAGCCCCAGTTCGGCGGCGGCCGCAGCCATCCACTCGTCCAATGTGCGCTCCATGACGCCCATGCTGCCCGATCCCGGCCACCGCAGGCCGCTTCCGGCCGCAGCGCCACGCACCGGCCCCACCCCACCGGCGTGCCCGCCCGGCCCACGGAACGCCGACCCGCGGCCCTGCGCCCGGCCCCCGGTGGCCCGTCTCAGGGCTGCCCCGCCGCCCGCCGCCGGGCCGAGGCCAGTTCGGCCGGGGTGTCGCAGTCGAAGGACGCGCCTGCCGGGTCGGGCACCCGGAGCAGGTGCAGGCCTGCGGTCATCGCCCGCAGTGGCCGGCCGGCCGGGTCGCCGAGCGACGCGAGTGCGTCGCGCAGCGCGGCGGTGCGGTACGCGGCGGCGAGTGGCTGGTCGCGGCCGTCGGCGTCGACCAGCAGGGCGCCGTCCGTGTCGCCGACCGCGGCCACCAGCCGGGCCACGGTAAGGGGGTCCAGGAAGGGAAGGTCCGCGGCCAGCAGCAGGACCAGCGGGGCCGACACCTCGGGGAGCGCGGCGGCCACCGCGGCCAGCGGGCCGCCGCCGGGCGGGTTCTCCCGGAGCCAGTGGACGTCGGTGCGGTCGGTGGGCCGTCGCGGGCCGACCACCAGGGTCCGGCGGGCTCCGGCACAGGCGGTCAGCACCCGGTCCAGCAGCGGGCGTCCCCCGACCGTCAGGGCCGGCTTGTCCGCGCCGCCGAGCCGCCGGCCCGCCCCGCCGGCCGCCACCACCGCGTCGTACGGCAACTGCGTCATCCGCGCAGTATCACCGCTCGTCGCCCGGCTCGTCCTCCGGCCCCTCCTCGACGATCTCCGCGTCGATGATGTCGTTGTCCTCCTGCGGGATGCGGCCGCGGCCGACGTTCGCCGCCGCGCCGAGCTCCAGGATGGCCGGCAGGGTCAGGCCGCCGTAGCGCTCGTTCATGGCGGTGGCCAGCGCCTCGGCGTCCTGCGGGTGGTCGGCCAGTGCCTCGTCGAAGTCGCGCAGGTATTCGGCGGTGAAGCCCAGCACCCGGTGCGCCGCGTCGTCCATGCCGGGGGCGCGGTGCCCGGCGATCACCCGGTCCACCCGGAGATCGGCGATCCGGCCCAGGTTGTGCGACCACTGGCCGCGGGCGGCCGGGTCGGTGTCGGCCGTCCAGACGTGGGTGCCGTTGTAGACGAAGTCGCCCGCCAGCACGGTGTGGATGCTCGGCAGGTACACCACCGTGGAGCCCGCACTGTCGGCCTGGCCGAGCGTCAGCACCCGGATCAGCTGGCCGTCGATCATCAGCGGCTGCGGCAGCAGCGGGGCGGGCAGCAGCGGCTGGTCGGGGATGTCGTCGCCGTAGATCGGCTTCCACTGCGCCACCTTGGCCGCCGCGGTCTGCCGGATGCCCTCCACCACCGTCGGCGCGGCCAGCAGCTGCGCGTCCGGGAACAGCCGCAGCACCTCGTCCGCGCCGAAGTAGTGGTCCGGGTGCTGGTGGGTGACCACGATCGCCAGCAGCTGCCGGCCCTTGGCCGCGATCCACTCGGCGAGCTCCCGGCCCGCGCTGCGGGTCAGCTGGGCGTCCACCAGGATCGCCGTGCGCTCGCCCATGATCAGGCTGGAGGTGGCGAAGAACGCGCTCTCCGGACCGGTGAAGACATCGACCTCCAGCGGGCGGAAGGGCGGCGCGGCACCCGCCCCACGGCCCTCGGCGTTCTCGTCGGGCGGTGACGCGGTCACGGCTGCTCCCCTGGTCGGTGTTCGGTCGCGGGCCCGATCGGCCCCGATTACCGTCCACCCTCTCCGGAAGACCCCTCCGATGCCGGGTCGGCGCGCCCAGGAGAGTGATCACTGGCACCACCGGGCGACCAGGGACGTCAGCTATTGTCGGTGGTCCCCGCACACGGGCCACCGCTGCGCACGCATGCCCGCACGCATCTGGGAGTACTCGATGGACCGGCTCGACAACACCGTCCGCGACTACGCCTGGGGGTCGGCGACCGCCATCCCCGAGCTGCTCGGCCGGCCCGCCCCGGGTGGACCGCAGGCCGAGTTGTGGATGGGCGCGCACCCCGGTGCGCCCTCGGTGGTCGACCGCGGCAACGGCCCGGTGCCGCTCGACCGGGTGATCGCCGCCGACCCGACGGCCGAGCTCGGCGCCGCCGCCGTCGAGCAGTTCGGGCCCACCCTGCCGTTCCTGCTGAAGGTGCTGGCCGCCGCCGTCCCGCTGTCCATCCAGGCCCACCCCACCCGGGCCGAGGCGGTGGCCGGCTACGCCGACGAGGAGCAGCGCGGCATCTCGGTCGACGCGTCGCACCGCAACTACCGGGACGACAACCACAAGCCCGAACTGGTCTGCGCGCTCAGCGAGTTCGAGGGCCTGTGCGGCTTCCGGACGCCCGCCGGGGCGGCCGACCTGATGGCCTCCCTCGACGTGCCCGGGCTGGACCCGCTGATCGACCTGCTGCGCACCGAGCCGGAGCCCGAGGCGCTGTCCGGCGCGCTCGCCGAGGCACTCGCGCTGACCGGCGAACAGGGCCGGGCCACCGTGGACGCGGTGGCCCGCGCCGTCACCGCCTCCGCCCCGTCCGACCCGACCGGCGAGCTGGCCGGCTACGCCTTCGCCGCCGCCGAGCACCCCGGCGACCCGGGCCTGGTCGCCGCCCTGCTGCTCAACTACGTCCGCCTGCAGCCCGGCGAGGCCCTCTACCTCGGCGCCGGCGTGCCGCACGCCTATCTGCGCGGCACCGGCGTGGAGATCATGGCCAACTCCGACAACGTGCTGCGCTGCGGGTTCACCCCGAAGCACGTGGACGTCCCCGAGCTGCTGAAGGTGGTGGCCTTCCGCAGCGGCCGCCCGGAGATCATGCGCCCCGAGCCCGACGCGGACGGCGAGCTGCTCTACCCGGTGCCGATCGACGAGTTCCGGCTCTCCCGCTACCACCTCGCCGAGCGCCCCGTCGTGCTGCCGGGCGACGCCCCGCAGATCCTGTTCTGCACCGGCGGAACGGTCGAACTCACCTCCGACGGGCAGGAGTTGACCCTCCGCCAGGGCGAGTCGGCGTTCCTGCCGGCGAACGGCGCGAAGACCGTGCTGACCGGCGCCGGCGCACACGTCTTCCGCAGCACCGTCACGCTGGCATAGAGCCTGCGGCGCTCACACTCGCCGGAAAGAGCGACTGGTACGCCAGGCGCTGCTCCGCGCCGTCGCCGATTTCGGTGAGCAGCTCGTCCAGGGCGAGGAACGCCTCCCACCGCTCGCCGCCGCCGGCCCGGACCAGGGCGGTGACCAGCAGGTCCTCCAGCTCCGGGAGCCGCTTGTTCTTCCACACCTTGTCGGCCAGGGACACCAGGAGGTCCTCCACCCCGGTGTCCGGGCCCCAGGTGGCGTGGCCGGCCGCGAAGCGGGCCAGTCGCGGGGCGACGCCCGCCGCCAGCAGCAGCTCCCGGCCGGCCGGTTCGTGCGCCGAACCGGGGGCGGACAGCTCGGCGCGGTGCACGGCCTTCCCGATGTCGTGGGTGGCCGCGCCGAACAGCACCGCCGCCCGGTCGAACGACAGCCCCGGGCAGGACGCCGCGAGCCGGTCCGTGAGCCGCACCGCCACGTCGTGCACCAGCCGCAGATGCGCCACCAGCCGCGGCGGTGCGGCCAACTCGGCCAGCAGCGACGTCACTTCGTCCGGCAGCGGGCACAGTCGCAGATCGTCGTGTTCGGTCACGGCGGGCGAGGCTACCAGCACAAATTCGCTTGACCCGGCAGCGGGCCGCCATTGCACTGGGGCAGGCATTCGTCCGGCGACTGCGGGGAGGCAGCACAGCCATGGAGATACGTTCCACCACCGAGAAGGACCTCGACGTCTTCGTCGACACCGTGTTCGCCGCGTTCGGGAAGTTCCCGACGCCGCCGGAGGAGGACGGCAGCGGGGTCTGGTGGTCGGCGCTGGAACCGGAGCGCGGGCTGCTCGCCGTCACCGAGGACGGGCGGCCGGTCGGCACCGCGTGCGCGTACTCCTTCGAGCTGACGCTGCCCGGCGGGGCGACCGTCCCGGTGCCCGGAATCAGCTGCGTCGGCGTGCTGCCCTCGCACCGGCGGCAGGGCGTGCTCACCGCGATGAAGCGCCGTCAACTCGCCGACCTGCGCGAGCGCGGCGAGATCATGTCGGTGCTGCTGGCCTCCGAGGCGGTGATCTACCGGCGGTTCGGCTACGGCCCGGCCACCTACAGCCGGCGGCTGACCGTCCCCCGGAACCGGGCCGCGCTCGCCCCGTCGCGGGCCGGCGAACAGCCGACCGGCACCGTCGAACTGCTCCGCGGCAGCGACTGCCGCGACCTGCTGGAGCAGATCTACGACCGCTACCGCCGTGCCCAGCCCGGCGCGCTCTCCCGCCCGCCCCGCTGGTGGGCCCGGCGGGCCGGGCACCCTCCGATCGCCCCCACGCCGCGCTACATCGCCCTCCACCGGGACGCCGACGGCACCCCGGACGGGTACGCCAGCTACTCCCTAGACGACGCCGGCACCCTGCTGGTCGACGAGACCGTCGCCCTCGACGACGCCGCGTTCACCGCGCTGGCCCGCTGCCTGCTCGGCCACGACCTGGTCACCGAGGTCGTGTTCCGGCACCTCCCGCCCGGCAGCCCGCTGCCCTGGCAGCTGGCCGACTTCGGCGCCGGCCGGCTCGACAACCACACGGACTGGCTCTGGGTCCGCCTGCTCGACGTCCCCCGCGCCCTCACCGCCCGCAGCTGGTCCGCGGACGGCGACCTCGTCCTCGACGTCGACGACCCGTTCCTCGGCGAGCGCACCCGCCACCTGCTGACCGTCCGCGACGGGCGCGCCGAGTGCACCCCCACCGACCGCGAGCCCGACCTGTCCCTCGACATCAGCGACCTCGGCTCGATCTACCTCGGCGGCACCACCCCCAGCACCCTGGTCCGGGCCGGCCACATCCGCGCCCACCACCCGGCCGCCGCCGCCCGCGCCGACGCGATGTTCCGCGCCGAGCGCGAACCGCACTGCCTGCACTGGTTCTGACAGTCCCTCGCCCTATCGTTCGTGGCAGGTTCTCGGCGCTCGTGACGGACATCCACGGACGGAAGGCTGGGCCATGCGGAAACTGATCTACGGCATGAATCTGACCCTGGACGGCTACATCGCCGCAGCCGGCGACGACATCGACTGGAGCGGACCGAGCCCCGAACTGTTCCAGTGGTGGCTCGAACACGAGCAGGAGACCGAGCTATCGCTGTACGGGCGCAAGCTGTGGGAGACGATGAGCTCCTACTGGCCGACCGGCGACCGACAGCCCGGCGCCACCCCGGCGCAGATCGAGTTCGCCCGGAACTGGCGGGACACGCCGAAGGTCGTGTTCTCCTCGACGATCGACACGGTCGAGTGGAACGCCCGGCTGGTCACCGGCGACGCCGTCGCCGAGATCACCCGGCTCAAGGCCGAGGACGGCGGCCCGATGAACATCGGCGGCGCGACGCTGGCCGCGGCCGCCGTGCGCGCCGGGCTGATCGACGAGTACGTGATCGCCGCCCACCCGGTCCTGGTGGGCGGCGGCACGCCGTTCTTCACCGCGCTGGACAGCTGGGTGAACCTGAACCTGCTGGAGACCCGGACGTTCCCCGGCGGCGTGGTCCTGACCAGGTACGAAACGAGGCGCTGAGCAGCCCCCCGGGATGGGCGCGGACCGTGCCGGTCAGGTCACGTCGCGGGTCATGTCCACGAAGCGCGAGTAGTGGCCCTGGAAGGCGACGGTGATGGTGGCGGTCGGGCCGTTACGGTGCTTGGCCACGATCAGGTCCGCCTCGCCGGCCCGCGGGGACTCCTTCTCGTAGGCGTCCTCGCGGTGCAGCAGGATGACCATGTCGGCGTCCTGCTCGATCGAGCCGGACTCACGCAGGTCGGAGACCATCGGCTTCTTGTCGGTGCGCTGTTCGGGGCCACGGTTCAACTGGGAGAGCGCGATCACCGGGATCTCCAGCTCCTTCGCCAGCAGCTTCAGGTTTCGGGACATGTCCGAGACCTCCTGCTGGCGGCTCTCGGCCCGTCGCGAGCCACCGGCCTGCATCAGCTGCAGGTAGTCGATGACCACCAGGCGCAGGTCGTTGCGCTGCTTCAGCCGCCGGCACTTGGCACGGATCTCCATCATCGACAGGTTCGGCGAGTCGTCGATGTACAGCGGTGCGGCGCTCACCTCGGGCATCCGCCGGGCCACCCGCGTCCAGTCGTCGTCGGTCATGTTGCCGGAGCGCATGTGGTGCAGCGCCACCCGGGCCTCCGCCGACAGCAGGCGCATGGCGATCTCGTTGCGGCCCATTTCGAGCGAGAAGATCACGCTCGGCAGATTGTTGTGGATCGAGCAGGCCCGCGCGAAGTCCAGTGCGAGCGTGGACTTTCCCATCGCGGGACGGGCCGCGATGACGATCATCTGGCCGGGGTGGAGGCCGTTGGTGAGCTGGTCGAAGTCGGCGAAGCCGGTGGGGACGCCGGACATCTGGCCGGACCGGGAGCCGATCGCCTCGATCTCGTCGAGGGCGCCCTCCATGATGTCGGCGAGCGGGGCGTAGTCCTCGTTGGTGCGCTGCTCGGTGACGGCGTAGATCTCGGCCTGGGCGGCGTTGACGATGTCGTCGACGTCGCCCTCGGCGGCGTAGCCCATGCCGGCGATCCGGGTGCCCGCCTCGACCAGGCGGCGCAGCACGGCGCGTTCGTGGACGATCTCGGCGTAGTACTCGGCGTTGGCCGCGGTGGGGACGGAGTTGACCAGGGTGTGCAGGTAGGAGGCGCCGCCGACGCGGACCAGCTCGCCGCGTTTGGTGAGCTCGCCGGCCACCGTGATCGGGTCGGCGGGCTCGCCGCGGGCGTAGAGGTCGAGGATCGCGCCGTGGATCAGCTCGTGGGCGGGCCGGTAGTAGTCGGCGGGCTTGAGCACCTCGACCACGTCGGCGATGGCGTCCTTGGAGAGCAGCATGCCGCCGAGCACGGACTGCTCCGCCGCCAGGTCCTGCGGGGGGACGCGTTCGAAGCCCTCGCCGCCGAAGCCGGTCTCGCCGTCGCGGTCGCGCCGGTCGCCCTTGCCGGGGAAGCGGTCGCCCTTGCCGCCGCCGTCGCGGCGCTGGAAGCCTCCGCCACCGCCCGGTCCGCCGGAGCCGTTGGCGGCGTTGTTCGAACGGCGGGTGGCGGGCAGGCGGTCGCCGGGGACGTCGGGGAAGGCGTCGAGCGGGAAGGCGTCGTCGGACGGCTGCCAGTCGTCCTCCGGGGGCGGAGGGGCGTCGTGGTCGTCGTACTGGGGGCCGGTCACGCGTGTTCCCCGATCAGCGGTTGGTGCGAGTTGGTGCGGGCCTGTCCGGTGCGGGCGCTCTGTCCTTCATACGCCACCGAGCCGACAGTTCCGGCTGTGTGCGGGGCGGTGTCGCGCGGCCACCGGGGTCTGGTCCGGAGCCACGGTACGGGGGTGCGGGCAGTTCCTCCAAGACGGTTATCCACAGGGCATGTGGATAAGTGCTCGGAGGCTGTGGAGAACCCCCGGAAAGCTGTGCACAACCCTGTGGACACCGCTGTGGATAACCACACGATCGCCCCGGTGTCAACTCGCTGACCTGCGGCGACCCCTTCCCCACCCTGTGCATGAGAAATTCTTCACACAGCTGGGGACGAGACCGACCACCTGTTCGATCGGCCGTTCGATCCACCGTCCGTCCACAGGAGAAGTAAGAGACAAAACCCACTAGCGATCATTACCTGTGGATGAGTAGGGTGGACGTCATGCCCGCGACGTCCACCCGTCCTGCCCCCGCCGCCGAACGCCGCCGCCACGACCGCGAGATCCTCGCCCTGGCGATCCCGGCCTTCGGCGCGCTGGTCGCCGAACCGCTCTTCCTGATGGCCGACTCCGCGATCGTCGGCCACCTCGGCACCGCCCAGCTGGCCGGCCTCGGCATCGCCTCCGCCGCGCTCGCCACCGCCGCCGGGATCTTCGTCTTCCTCGCCTACGCCACCACCGCCGCGGTCGCCCGCCGGATCGGCGCCGGCGACCGCCGGGCCGCCGTCCAGCAGGGCATCGACGGGATCTGGCTGGCGCTGATCCTCTCCGCCGGCATGGTCGTGCTCACGCTGGCCCTCGCCCCGCAGGCCGCCCAACTGCTCGGAGCCTCCCCCACCTCCGCCCCGTACGCCGTCACCTACCTGCGGATCAGCGCCCTCGGCGTGCCCGCGATGCTGCTGGTGCTGGCCGCCACCGGCGTGCTGCGCGGGTTCCAGGACACCCGCACCCCGCTGCTGGTGGCGATCGGCGGGTTCGGCGCCAACCTGCTGCTCAACCTCGGCCTGGTGTACGGCGCCGGCCTCGGGGTGGCCGGCTCCGCCTGGGGCACCGTGATCGCGCAGAACGCGATGGCCGCGGTGTACGTGGCCGTGGTGGTCCGCGGCGCCCGCCGGGAGGGCGCCGGGCTGCGGCCCGACCTCGCCGGCATCAAGGCCTCCGCCCGGGCCGGCGGCCCGCTGGTGGTGCGCACCCTGAGCCTGCGCGCCGCCCTGCTGCTGGCCACCGCGGTGGCCGCGCACCTGGGCGACGTCGAGATCGCGGCCCACCAGATCACCATGACCATCTGGTCGTTCATGGCCTTCGCGCTGGACGCCGTGGCGATCGCCGGCCAGGCCATCATCGGCCGCTGCCTGGGCGCCGGTGACCTGCCGGGCGCCCGTGCGGCGACCCGGCGGATGGTCGAGTGGGGCATCGGCGCGGGCGTGCTGCTGGGCCTGCTGATGGTGCTGGCCCGGCCGCTGTACATCCCACTGTTCACCGACGACCCGTCGGTGCGGGGCCTGCTGTCCACCGTGCTGCTGCTGGCGGCGCTGACCCAGCCGATCGGCGGCCTGGTGTTCGTGCTGGACGGCGTGCTGATGGGCGCCGGCGACGGCGGCTACCTGGCCTGGGGGATGCTGGCCGCGCTGCTGCTGTTCGTCCCGGCCGCCCTGGCGGCGCCCGCGCTGGGCCTGGGCCTGGCCGGCCTGTGGTGGGCGATGGGCCTGTTCATGCTGGCCCGGGCCGCGGTCCTGACCGGCCGGATACGCACCGGCCGCTGGATGGTGACCGGCGCCGTCCGGGCCTGAGCCCCCCGTACGCACGGCGAAGGGGCCGGACTCCGCGTGGAGTCCGGCCCCTTCGTCAGCTCTGCGGCAGAGATCAGGCAGCGACGACGGCGACGTCGAGGTTGGCCTGAACGTCCGAGTGCAGCTTGACCGAGACCTTGTGGGTGCCCACGGTCTTGATCGGCGAGGCGATCGCGACGGCGCGCTTGTCCACGGCCGGGCCGTTGGCGGCCTTGATGGCCTCCACGACGTCGGCCTGGGTCACCGAGCCGAACAGGCGGCCGGCGTCGCCGGAGCGAACGGCCAGCTTGACCTGCAGGCCCTCGAGCTTGGCCTTGACCTCGTTGGCGGCCTCGAGGGTCTGGATGGCGTGGATCTTCCGGGCGCGACGGATGGCGTCGACGTCCTTCTGACCGCCCTTGGTCCAGCGGATGGCGAAGCCACGCGGGACCAGGAAGTTGCGGGCGTAGCCGTCCTTGACCTCGACGACCTCGCCGGCGCTGCCGAGGCCGGGGACCTCGTGAGTGAGGATGATCTTCATTGTTCGGTCACCCTCTCTTAGCGCGTGGTGGAGGTGTAGGGCAGCAGGGCCATCTCACGGCTGTTCTTCACGGCCGTGGCGACGTCACGCTGGTGCTGGGTGCAGTTGCCGGTGACCCGGCGGGCACGGATCTTGCCGCGGTCGGAGATGAACTTCCGCAGCAGGTTCGTGTCCTTGTAGTCCACGTAAGTGGCCTTGTCCTTGCAGAAGACGCAAACCTTCTTCTTCGGCTTGCGAGCAGGCGGCTTCGCCATTGTGTGCTCCGTTAAGTACGAGATCTGTCAGCGTTGCCGGGCCCTCGACGGGCCCGACACGCACCGCTTAGAACGGGGGCTCTTCCGAGTAGCCGCCGCCGGAGTTTCCACCCCAGCTGCCGCCCTGGTTACCACCGGACGGGGCGCTGGACGCCCACGGGTCGTCGGACGGGCCGGACTGGCCGCCGCCGGAGTTTCCACCCCAGCTGCCGCCACCCTGGTTGCCGCCGCCGTACCCGCCGCCGCCCTGCTGGCCGCCGAAGCCACCGCCGCCGCCGGGACCGCCGGAGCGGTTGGCGCGGGTGACCTTGGCGGTCGCCGAGCGCAGGCTCGGGCCGACCTCATCGACCTCGACCTCGAAGACCGTCCGCTTTTCGCCTTCCTTGGTCTCGTAAGACCGCTGGCGCAGTCGGCCCTGCACGATCACGCGCATGCCGCGCTGCAGCGACTCGGCCACGTTCTCCGCCGGCTGACGCCAGACATTGCACGTGAGGAAGAGGCTTTCGCCGTCCTTCCACTCGTTGGTCTGACGGTCGAAGGTGCGCGGGGTGGACGCGATGCGGAACTTGGCCACCGCGGCGCCCGAGGGAGTGAAACGCAGCTCGGGGTCGTCGACGAGGTTGCCGACGAGGGTGATGACGGTCTCGCCTGCCATGTGGTGATGACCTCTCGGAAAGAAGTTCTGCGGTGCTCGTCAGCGGTGTTCCACGTGGAACACCGGACGCGAGCCCTCCGGCGCGTACGCCGGAAGTGGGCTCAGTGGGTGTCCGGGCGCAGGACCTTGGTCCGCAGAACCGACTCGCTCAGGCTGAGCTGGCGGTCGAGCTCCTTGACGACCTCGGGCGTGGCCTTGAGGTCGATGACCGAGTAGATGCCCTCGGACTGCTTGTTGATCTCGTACGCCAGGCGACGACGACCCCAGGTGTCGATCTTCTCAACCTTGCCGCCGCCGGTGCGGACGACGTTGAGGAAGCTCTCGATCAGGGGGGCGACAGCGCGCTCCTCGACCGACGGGTCGAGGATCACCATCAGCTCGTAGTGACGCATGTGTAACCCACCTCCTTTGGACTCAACGGCCACGGTCTCTCCGTGGCAGGAGGGTTGTGCGCGTCGGCACCGGCGGTCGGGGCACGTGAACACGCCCCTACACCAGTGCAGAGGGGCCAGCCTACCGGGTGAGCCGACCGGCGGACAAAACACCGGGATCCCGGGGTTGTCATTTCCCTCACATCAGTATCAATCTGGACAGAACGAACGTTCCCTCCACCACAGGAGGTGGGTCCTATGGCGCAGAACGTCCACCGCCCGCAGTTCACCCTCAACACCGACGGCAACCCGCACCCGCGGGAGAACGCCCTGGTCGGGGTGACCCTGCTGCTCGGCGCGGTCGCCTTCGTCACCTCGTTCTTCTACAACCTCCACCTGCTCAGCTCGTGGACCGGACTGGCCGGGATCATCGCCGGCATGGTCGGCCTGTTCGTCTCGGTCACCACCGCCGAACGCTTCCTGGTGGTGATCGGGACGGGCGCCGCCGCATTCGGCCTGTTCCTCGGCGTGGCGCACGGGGGACTCTTCGGGGGCGTGTGGTGACCACCGCGCGCGGTGGGACCGGGTGAACCTGTCCGACGGCGCGCAACCTCCGGTGCCCTCCCGGCGTAGTACCTGTGCCAGCAGGTACGAACGGGGGGGCACAACCATGTCGGACCGCATCCAGGTCGAATCGGACCATTCGGGCGATAGGGTCACCCTGGGTAAGTCTGACGAGGAGGAGCACGGAGCATGAGCCTGCGTCTGCGGACGATCACGCGTGAGGAACACCTGGCATTCGTGCAGAGCCGGCCCTCGGCCAGCCACATGCAGGTGCCCTCCTGGGCGGACGTCAAGGCGGAGTGGCGCGCCGAGAGCCTCGGCTGGTTCGACGCCTCCGGCGAGCTGGTCGGCGCCGGACTGGTGCTCTACCGCCAGCTGCCCAAGGTGAAGCGGTACCTGGCGTACCTGCCGGAGGGCCCGGTCATCGACTGGTTCGACCCGGACCTCGACCGCTGGCTGAAGCCGATGCTGGCGCACCTGAAGTCGCAGGGCGCGTTCTCGGTGAAGATGGGCCCGCCGGTGGTGGTCCGCCGCTGGGAGGCCGCCACCATCAAGGAGGCGATCGCCTCCAAGGAGGCCAAGCGGCTGCGCGACGTCGAGCCGGACTGGTCCGAGCCGCGCGCCCTGGAGGCCGCCGAACGCCTGCGCCGCTCCGGCTGGCTGCAGGGCGAGGACGGCGGCGCCGGCTTCGGCGACGTGCAGCCCCGCTACGTGTTCCAGGTGCCGCTCGGCGGCCGCTCGCTGGACGACGTCCAGCGCGGCTTCAACCAGCTGTGGCGGCGCAACATCAAGAAGGCGGAGAAGACCGGCGTCGAGGTGGTCCAGGGCAGCTACGAGGACCTCGCGGTCTTCCACAAGCTGTACGTGGTCACTGCCGAGCGCGACCACTTCACCCCCCGCCCGCTGTCCTACTTCCAGCGGATGTGGAAGTCGCTCACCGCCGAGGACCCCAACCGGATGCGGCTCTACCTCGCCTACCACGAGGGCGAGGCGCTGGCCGCCACCACGATGCTCACCGTCGGTGAGCACGTCTGGTACTCCTACGGCGCCTCCGCCAACCACAAGCGCGAGGTGAAGCCGTCCAACGCCATCCAGTGGCGGATGATCCGCGACTCGTACGCGCTCGGCGCGAGCGTCTACGACCTGCGCGGCATCAGCGACACGCTGGACGAGGACGACCACCTGTTCGGACTGATCCAGTTCAAGGTCGGCACCGGCGGACAGGCCGCGGAGTACCTCGGCGAGTGGGACTACCCGCTCAACAAGCTGCTGCACAAGGCGCTCGACCTCTACATGTCGCGCCGCTGAACCTTTACAGGGAGAACGCGATGACCCTGACGATGTACGTGGACGGCGCGCGCTGGCGGGCGCACCAGCGCGGCCTGCTGGCCGAGTTCCCCGGGCTGGTCCCGGTCGCCAAGGGCAACGGCTACGGCTTCGGCAACCGGCGGCTGGCCGAGGAGGCGGCCCGGCTGGGCAGCCCCCTGCTGGCCGTCGGCACCGCGGACGAGGCGGCGGCGGTGGCCGACGCCTTCCCCGGCGACCTGCTGGTGCTCACCCCCTACCGGGTCGGCGAGCCCGACCTCGAGCTGCCCGCCGACCGGGTGATCCGCACCGTCGCGCATGCCGAGGCGCTGTCCGCGCTGCCCGCCGGCGCCCGCGTGGTGATCGAGGGCATGACCAGCATGCGGCGGCACGGCGTCCGGGTCGGCGAACTCCCCGAACTGCCGGTCGACCACCTGACGTTGGAGGGCTTCGCGCTGCACCTGCCGCTGGACCGGCCGGACGGCTCCGACCCGGTGGACGAGGTCGCCGACTGGGTCCGGGCGATCGGCGCGGCCGGGCTGCCCACCGCCACCGTCTACCTCAGCCACCTGGCCGCCAGGGACGTGCGGCGGCTGGCCGAACGCCACCCCGACACCGAGTTCCGCTCCCGGATCGGCACCCGGCTGTGGCTGGGCGACGTGGGCGCGATGTCCTCCCGGGCCACCGTCCTGGACGTCACCCCGATCGGGCGCGGCGAACGCTACGGCTACCGGCAGCACAAGGCCCCGTCCGACGGCCACCTGCTGGTCGTCACCGGCGGCACCGCGCACGGCGTCGGCCTGGAGGCCCCCAAGTACGTGCACGGGATACTGCCGCGCGCCAAGGGCCTGGCCCGGGCCGGCCTGGCCACCCTGAACCGGACGCTCTCCCCGTACGCCTGGCAGGGCAAGCAGCTGTGGTTCGCCGAGCCGCCGCACATGCAGGTGTCGATCCTGTTCCTGCCCGGCGAGCTCAAGGCGCCCGTGGTGGGCGACGAGCTGGCGCTGACCGTCCGTCACACCACCACCCACTTCGACCGGGTGGTCGACCGCTGAGGCCGCCGGTGCCCGTGTCGGCACCGGTGCCGGAACCGAGGAAGCCCGACCGCCGGGAAGGCGGTCGGGCTTCGGTGCTCCTCGGGCCCTTCTGCGGGCCTACTTGGGCTGCGGGTCGGGCCCGGCCTCGACCAGCCAGTCGGCCTCGGCCTGCGGGGCGTACTCGGCGTAGCTCTCCTCCTCGCGCAGGCCGCGGGCGGAGCCGAGCACGAACCGGTCCGGGGCGCCGTCCAGCACACCGCCCGACGGGTCGTCACTTCCGTCCCACCGCACCGGGTCGCGGTCCGGGTAGAGGATGTCGCGGACCACCAGGTAGCAGATGTACAGGGTGCCGACCAGGTGCAGGGCGATCGCGAAGTGGTACCACTGCAGGTCGATGCCGTGGTGCTTGGCGTCGCCGTTGTAGGCCAGGTACGACCAGATGCCGAGGAAGTACAGCACCTCGCAGGCCTGCCAGATCAGGAAGTCCCGCCAGCGCGGCCGGGCCAGCACCGCCAGCGGGATCAGCCAGAGCACGTACTGCGGCGAGTACACCTTGTTGGTCAGCACGAACGCGGCGACCACCAGGAAGGCCAGCTGGGCGAAGCGCGGGCGGCGCGGGGCGCTGATCGCCAGCCAGCCGATCGCCAGGCAGCTGAGCACCAGCAGGCCGGCGATCCAGGTGTTCAGGCTCTCCAGGTGCTGTCCGTTGCGGACCGTCTGCATCAGGATCAGCCAGAACGAGCCGTAGTCCTCGGTGCGGACCTGGCTGAAGCTGTAGAAGGTCAGCCAGCCCTTCCAGTTGGCCAGCATGATCGGCACGTCGACCAGCAGCCAGGCGCCGGCCGCGCCGCCGAAGACCAGCCCGAACTCCTTCCACTTGCCGGTCCGCAGACACAGCACCAGCAGCGGGCCGAGCAGCAGCACCGGATAGAGCTTGGCGGCGGTGGCCAGGCCGATGAACACACCCGCCCACACCGGCTTGGACCCGGACCAGTACGCCATCGCCACGGCGGCCAGCGCCACCGCGAGCAGGTCCCAGTTGATGGTGGCGTTCAGCGCCAGGCACGGGGCGAGGGCGAACAGCAGCGCGTCCCACGGGCGGCGGCGCTGGGTGCGGGAGACCGCGATCACCGCGACCACCGCGCAGATCATCAGCATTCCGGCGTTGACCAGCCAGAACCACTGCTCGCGGCTCATGATGTCGCCGTTGTGGGTGGTCAGCCAGGCCGCGATCTGCATGAACAGACCGGTCAGCACCGGGTACTCCAGGTACTGCATGTCCGGCGAGCCCTGCGGGATCGGGTCCAGGTACGGGCGTCCGCCGTCCGCGAAGCCGCGCCCCGAGAACAGGTGCGGGATGTCGCTGTAACAGGCGTGCGTGTACTGGCTGGTGGCGCCGAAGAACCAACCGCTCTGGTAGCACGGCGCCTTCTGGAAGAGGCCCACCAGGTAGACGGCGATCACGGCCACCGCAAGGAACTTGGCGGGTGTCCACCAGGACACCCCGAGCAGGGCCCGACGCCCGGGCGGGCCGCCGAACAACTCGCTGCCGGCCTCCGAGACCGGGTCCTCGTCCGCGGGCACCACCACGGTGTTCGGCAGCGGCCCCGCGGCCGCAGCCGGTCCGGGCGCCGAGGTCTCGTCACGCAGGCTGGACGTCATGGCGCACATACTGCCGCACCCCCGCCCGCAACCGAAGAGGGGCACGGGATCGCGGTTCGCGATCCGGTGCCCCTCTGTGGTGGTTCCGCCGGGATTCGGACGGTGCGCCCTACTGGCCCATGATCCCGACCAGGTTGCCGCCTGCGCCGCCTCCGGCTCCGCCGCCCGGCGGGCTCGCGCTGCCGCTGGCGCTGTCGCTCGGCTTGGTCGACGGCTTGGACGACCTGCTCGGCCCGCAGCCGTTGCCATTTCCGTTGCCGTTGCCGTTGCCCGGGCAGCTCGCGCTGCTGCTCGGCGACCCGCTCGGGCCCTCCGGGGACTGGGAGGCGGGCGGCTCGGCCGGCCCGGTCGGCTCCTCCGGCGCGGAGGACGAGGCCGAGGTGGACGCCGACGGGCTGATCGGAGCACCCGAGGAGTCGACCTCGGTGCCCCACGGCGCCGGGGTCGGGAAGTCCTTCACCGGGGTGCCCTTGGTGATCGTCTTCATGTAGCGGGTGAAGATGTCGGTCGGGAAGTCACCACCGTGCACGGACTCGTGGCCCGCGGTGCCGTCCAGCGACAGCAGCTTGGGGTTGCCGCTCTCCTCGCGCCACATACCGACCGCGGTGGTCAGCTCCGGGGTGTACCCGACCCACCAGGCCGAGGTACCGGCGTCGGTGGTACCGGTCTTGCCGGCCACCGGCCGGCCGAGCGCGTTGGTCTTGTTACCGGTGCCGTTCTTGGCCACGTTCTCCAGCACGTCGGTGATGTTGTCGGCGACCGCCTCCTCCAGCACCTTCTTCGGCTGGCTCTTGGTGAAGATCGGGTTCTCGACGTTGTTGTAGAGCAGCTTCGACACCGAGTAGGGGTCGGTCTGCTGACCGCGGGCCGCGAACACCGAGTAGGCCGAGGCCATCCGGATCGAGCTCGGGTGCGAGGTGCCGAGCGGGAAGGTGATGGTCGAGGACGGCTCCAGGCTCTCGGGCCGCAGCCCCAGCTCGGTGACCATCTTCTCCACGTTCTTGCCGCCCACGTCCTGGCCGAGCTGCACGAACGGCACGTTGTACGACCACTGCATGGCCTTCTTCAGCGTGACGTAGCCGGGCTTGCCCGGGCTGTCGTTGCGCTGCTTGTAAGGCTTGCCGTCGTCGCCCATCAGCGGCTTGCCGTCCTTGGAATAGATCGGCGAGAGGTTGTCCGCCAGGTACAGCGAGTCCGGGTTTATCTGGGTCGGATCGCCGTTCGCGCCGGTCTTGGTCAGCACGCCGTACTGCATCGCGGCGGCCAGCACGAACGGCTTGAAGGTCGAGCCGACCGGGACCTTGGAGTCCGCGTTGTTGCTGTAGTGGCCGTTCTCGATGCCGTCGCCGCCGTAGAGCGCCACGATCGCACCGTCGTTCGGCCGCACCGAGGCGGCGCCGACCTGGACGAACTTGTCCGCCTCGCGCTTGTCGGGCTTCAGGGACTCGCTCTTGACCTGGTCCACGGCCTCCTTCAGGGCGTCCACCTTGTCCTTCTCGAAGGTGGTGTGGATCTGGAAGCCGCCGCGGTTCAGCTTGGCGTCGTCGATGGTCTTGTCCTTGGCCAGGACGAACTGGTTGGCGGTCTCCACCAGGTAGTAGACCTCGCCGGTCATGCTGGCCGGGGCCTTCACGTCGATCGGCTTGGGGAACGTCGGCCCGCACTTGGCGCGGTCGTCGGCGGTGATCGCCTTGGTCGCCTGCATCCGGTCCAGAACGTAGTTCCAGCGGTCCTGCATCCGGTCGTGGTTGCCGGCGTTCAGGGTCGGGTCGTACAGCGCCGCGCCCTTCAACAGGCCTGCCAGCATGGCGCTCTGACAGATGTCCAGCTTGTTGGCGTCCACCCCGTAGTACGCCTGGGAGGCGGCCTGGATGCCGGTCGCGCCGCGGCCGTACCAGCTGGTGTTCAGGTAGCCGGTGAGGATCTTGTCCTTGTCGTCGCTGATCTTCAGCGCGATGATGAATTCCTTCGCCTTGCGGCTGAGCGTCTGTTCCTGGGTCAGGTAGACGTTCTTCACGTACTGCTGGGTGATGGTCGACCCGCCCTGGGTCTCGCCACCGGTCGCCATGTTGTAGACGGCGCGGGCTATGCCCTTGGGGTCGATGCCCTTGTCGGTGCGGAAGGTCTCGTTCTCGGCCGCGATCACCGCGTCCTGGGCCGGCCGGCTTATCTCCGAGAGCTCCACCCACTGCATGTTGGCGTCGCCCTTGCGGGCCATCTCGGTGCCGTCGGCCCAGAAGTAGATGTTGTTCTGGATGTGGACCGAGGTCTTCGCGTCCGGCACCGGCACCAGGGCGAACGCGGCGCCCACGGCGGCCACGCTGCCGCCGAAGAAGATCAGGAACAGGCTCAGCACCTGCTTCCAGGACGGCATCCAGCGCTTGAAGCCGGTCTTGCCGAAGCGCGGGTAGTCGATCAGCCGCTTCTTGCCGGGCTTGCCCGGCTTGCCGTTGCGGCCGGCGCTCCGCCCGTTCGGCGGGCCGTCCTGGACGCCGCCACCGCCACCGCCGCCCTTGCGGGACTGCTTGCGCATCTCCGCCCGGGTCATCCGGGGTTGTTGCGCGGTCTCCCGCACCGCACGACGGCCACCCGGACCCGCTCCCGGACCGGGACGGCCGGAATCGGCCGACGGCTCACGCCCGTTGCGGACGTAGTCGGGTGCGCCCTCGACCGGGCTGCCGTAGGCATAGGGACGTTCGCCCGGCCCCCGCCTGGAGGGCGGCTGCTCGCCCCCGGGATTGGCCGGCCTACGCCGGTGTTCGCTCATCTCTCAGCAGCTCCTCGGTCCGGGTGCACAGGCGACAGAGTACGGCTCCCCGAAAGGTGTCCAATCGGGCATTGGAAGCCAACCCGGACGAACCGACCGAGATTTATTGCATGCCCGTTGCCCAGAGGCCTTGTGATCGCGGTTACGCGTGCCCCTCTTGCTCCTTTCGTGACCCAGGGTTACTGTTGCCGATATATCGAGCCGATACATCGGTGCGACACATCGGCCCGGCATACCTTGCGGGTCGGCCCGGCATCCGACGAGCAGGACCCCGCAACGGAAGGAGGAAGGCGGTATGAGCCGACGCTCCGGCGTCCTCGAATTCGCCGTCCTCGGCCTGCTCCACGACGCCCCGATGCACGGCTACGAACTGCGCAAGCGGCTCAACGTCCTGCTGGGCTCGTTCCGGGCCTTCTCCTACGGAACGCTCTACCCGTGCCTGAAGAGCCTGGTCGCCCAGGGTTTCCTGGTCGAGGACAACCCGGACGTCGAGTACGTCCCGGCCACCGCGCTCAACGGCAAGCGGTCGAAGATCGTCTACCGGCTCTCCGCCGAGGGCAAGCAGCGCTTCGAGGAGCTGCTCGCCGAGTCCGGTCCGGACGCCTGGGAGGACGAGCACTTCGGTGTCCGCTTCGCCTTCTTCGGCCAGACCGACCGGGCCGTCCGGATGCGCGTGCTGGAAGGCCGCCGCAGCCGGCTGGAGGAGCGGCTGGAGCGGATGCGCAGCTCGATCGCCCGCACCCGCGAGCGGTTCGACGACTACACCCTCGAACTCCAGCGCCACGGCCTGGAGTCCGTGGAACGCGAGGTCCGCTGGCTCAACGAGCTGATCGAGACCGAGCGGGCCACCAGAAACGGACGCGGCCCCGCGTCCCCCCCAACTTCGGACGGCCGTGGTCCGGCCGCCGGGTCCTCGGATCCGCCCGGACCACCGTACGACCGCCCGGGGCGCTCCTGACCGGAGCGCTGTAGCAGCACCGCGCCGGCCTTGCCGCCGCTCGCGGCGAGGCGTGGGCGCCCCGCGCGCCCGTCAGACAGTCAGAACAGATGTGGAACGAGCGTCGCCACACCACGGCGAGGCTCATGAGATTCAGGGAGCAACCGGAATGGGTTCGGTTCGCGTAGCCATCGTCGGCGTGGGCAACTGCGCCGCCTCGCTGGTGCAGGGTGTCGAGTACTACAAGGACGCCGACCCGGCCGGTAAGGTCCCCGGCCTGATGCACGTCCAGTTCGGCGACTACCACGTGAAGGACGTCGACTTCGTCGCCGCCTTCGACGTGGACGCCAAGAAGGTCGGCTTCGACCTGGCCGACGCCATCGGCAACAGCGAGAACAACACCATCAAGATCTGCGACGTGCCGCCGACCGGCGTCACCGTCCAGCGCGGCCACACCCTCGACGGCCTGGGCAAGTACTACCGGGAGACCATCGAGGAGTCGGACGAGGCCCCGGTCGACGTCGTCCAGATCCTGAAGGACCGCCAGGTCGACGTTCTGGTCTGCTACCTGCCGGTGGGCTCCGAGAACGCCGCCAAGTTCTACGCCCAGTGCGCCATCGACGCCAAGGTCGCCTTCGTGAACGCCCTCCCGGTGTTCATCGCCGGCACCAAGGAGTGGGCCGACAAGTTCACCGAGGCCGGTGTCCCGATCGTCGGCGACGACATCAAGTCCCAGGTCGGCGCGACCATCACGCACCGCGTGATGGCGAAGCTGTTCGAGGACCGCGGTGTCATCCTCGAGCGCACCATGCAGCTGAACGTCGGCGGCAACATGGACTTCAAGAACATGCTCGAGCGCGAGCGCCTGGAGTCCAAGAAGATCTCCAAGACCCAGGCCGTCACCTCGCAGATCCGCGACCGTGAGCTGGGCGCCAAGAACGTCCACATCGGCCCGTCCGACTACGTCGCGTGGCTCGACGACCGCAAGTGGGCGTACGTCCGCCTCGAGGGTCGCGCGTTCGGCGACGTCCCGCTGAACCTGGAGTACAAGCTCGAGGTCTGGGACTCCCCGAACTCGGCCGGTGTCATCATCGACGCCGTGCGCGCCGCGAAGATCGCCAAGGACCGCGGCATCGGCGGCCCGATCCTCTCCGCGTCCTCGTACTTCATGAAGTCCCCGCCGGTGCAGTACTTCGACGACGAGGCCAAGGAGAACGTCGAGAAGTTCATCCGCGGCGAGGTCGAGCGCTGAGCGTCGGCGAAGCCTGCTCGCGGTGACGTGAGCGCCGAGCCGTACCCCGTGCATTGACGTTTCGTCAGTCACGACCGGAGGGCCGCCCCGTGTGCACGGGGCGGCCCTCCGGCGTTTCCGCGCACCGGTCAGGACCAGGTCGCGTTCCAGGTGACCGGCCCGACGACGCCGTCCACCGACAGGCCGTGCCGCTGCTGGAAGGCCCGGCAGGTGCCCGCCGAGGCCGGCCCGTACCAGCCGTCCGCGGTGATCGACCAGCCGCGCCAGGCCATCCGCTGCTGCCACATCAGCACGTCGTCCCCGTGCAGCATCGGCGACTGCACCCGCAGGTACCGCCCCGGCCACTGCGGCGTGCCGGGCGTGGGCGTGGTCGCCTGCCCGGACGTCCGCGCCGCCGGGATCCCCCCGAGCGCCGGGTCCGCCGACACCGTTCCCTCCGGGTACGCCGGCACCCCGTACCCGTACGGCGACCCGGGCCCGCGCCGGGCCCGCGACTTCCGGTAGACCCCGTCGCCCTCGGTGGACCCGGAGTCGTTGGTGTTGCCCTCCACCGTGTAGATGGTGTCGGCGTCGTAGGCGTAGACGACGCCGGTGTGCTCGCCGCCGTCGGGGCCGAGGTAGAAGGGGCCGCCGAGGACGGGGTAGGGCGTCCAGCGGTTCTGGCGGCGCCAGAAGGCGACGGCGTCGAGGCAGGACGCGGTCATCGGCCACAGGTTGTCCATGCCGGTGCGGTGGGCGCCCCAGGCCTCGAAGGTGGCGCACCAGGGCTGGCCGTCGGACCATTCGAGGCCGGGGGTTTCCTCGCTGTAGCGCTGGCGGTTGTTCCAGGTGCCGTCGGCATCCCGGCCCTCGTGGTAGCCGACCTGGCCGAGCAGCAGGGCAGTGAACTCGTCTCGCATGGGGAGCCTCCCGTCGTTCCGAGATGGTTCTTCCCCCGTAAGTGCCCAACGACCTCCAACCGGCGGCGGCACCGGTGGTGCGGAAGCGCGCAGGGGGCGCGCGTCGCTCGAAGTTGGCGGATGTTTCACGTGAAACGCCGTCGACCTCGTGGCACCCTTGGCGGGTGATCACCGAACAGCCCCCGCGCGAGGCCACCCTGCGAGGCCTGCTGCACGGTGCCGGGTTCCGGCGGCTGCTGACGGTGCGCCTGCTCTCGCAGCTGTCGGACGGGGTGTTCCAGGCCTCCCTGGCCAACTACGCGATCTTCTCCCCGGAGCACCAGTCCTCCCCCACCGACATCGCGGTGGCGCTGACGGTGGTGACCCTGCCGTTCTCGGTGGTCGGCCCGTTCACCGGAGTCCTGCTGGACCGCTGGCGGCGCCGGCAGGTGCTGCTGATGGGCAATCTGACCCGCTTCGGGCTCTGCCTGCTGGCGGTCGGTCTGATCGCGGGCGGAGCGCCGCGCTGGGCGTTCTACACGGCGGCGCTGCTGATGATGGCGCTCAACCGCTTCATCCTGTCGGGCCTGTCGGCGGGGCTGCCCCGGGTGGTGGCCCCGTCCGACCTGGTCACCGCCAACGCCCTGTCGCCGACGCTGGGCACGGTCGCGGCGGCCGGGGGCGCCGGTCTCGGACTCCTGGTGGGCATGGCGATGTCCGGCCGGAACGCGGAAGCCGTGACAGTGCTGCTGTCCGCACTGCTGTACCTGTCCGCGGCGCTGGCCGCGAAGTGGATCGGGCCGGACGAGCTGGGCCCCGCGCTGCGGGCCGGGCTGCCGTCGGTGCGCGAGGCGCTGGCGAGCGCCTGGAACGACCTGCGGGCCGGCCTGCGGCATCTGGTCCGGGACTGCCGGCCGGCCGTGCACGCGCTGGCGGCCGTCACCCTGGCGCGATTCTGCTACGGCATGCTGACCGTGATGGTGCTGATGCTCTCCCGGTACACCTTCAACCTCGCCGAGGACACCGCGGGCGGCCTGGCCACCCTGGGCCTGGCGGTCGTGATGTCCGCGGCGGGATTCGCGCTGGCCGCGGTGGTCAGCCCGTGGTGCACCCGGCGGCTCGGCCTGCACGGCTGGATGACGACCTGTCTGGCGGGCGCGGCCGTGTTCGTCCCGGCGCTCGGCCTGCCGTTCCGGGAGGTCCCGGCGATGATCGCGGCCCTGCTGCTGGGCGTGGTCACCCAGGGCACCAAGATCTGCACCGACACCCTGGTGCAGGAGTCGGTGGAGGACGAGTACCGCGGCCGGGTGTTCGCCGTCTACGACGTGCTGGTGAACGTCTCGTTCGTCGCGGCGGCCGGCGCCACCGCCCTGGTGCTGCCGTTGGACGGCCGCTCGGCGCCGGTGGTGCTGGGCCTCGCGGCGCTGTACGCGCTCGGCGCGGTGCTGTACTTCCGGGCCGCACGCCGGACCTGACGGGGAGTCTGCCGCTAGGGTCGTGGGCGCACGGCACCGCTTTCATCGTCCTGGGGGGAAACCAGATGAGCACTCCGCCGCCACCCGGCCCGTACGGGCAGCCCGGCCAGCCGGGCCCGTACGGCCAGCAGCCGCCCGCGTACGGACAGCCCTCCGGCTACGCCCAGCCGCCCGCGTACGGGCAGCAACCCGCCTACGGGCAGGCCCCGGCGTACGGACAGCAGCCCGCGTACGGGCAGGAGCCCCCGGCCTACGGGCAGCCGCCGGCCGGTGACCCGCAGGGGCAGCAGCTGCCGGCCTGGGGTCAGGCGCCCGAGCCGAAGATCGAGAAGCCCAGGGGCAAATGGCGGCTCCGGCTGCTCATCGCCCTGCTGGCGGCGGCCGCCGTCGGCGTGGTCTACATCGTGTTCACCTCGACCCCGGAGCCCAAGCGCGGAGACTGCCTGGACAGCAGGCGCAAGGTGGTGTCCTGCGGCTCCGCGGACGCCCGGTGGCACGTGCTGCAGAAGTACAACACCGACAGCCTGATCACCCCGAGCTGCAGCAACACCCCGGGGGCGACCGACACCTACCACGCCAGGTACGGCCGGACCGGGCACCAGCAGAAGAAGAAGTTCTGCCTGAGCCCGATGAACGGCCAGCACCCCGGCGACCCCGGGCGGCGCAACTGACCCGGCGTCAGTCCTGCGGCTGGGCCGCCCACCACTCGCGCAGCGCGGCGACCGCCGCCTCGTGCTCCATCGGACCGTGCTCCAGGCGCAGTTCGAGCAGGTGCTTGTAGGCGCGGCCGACCGCGGGGCCGGGGCGGAGACCGAGCAGCTGCATGATCTCGTTGCCGTCCAGCGCGGGCCGGATCGCGTCCAGCTCCTCCTGCTCCTGGAGCGCGGTGATCCGCTCCTCCAGCGAGTCGTAGGTGCGGGACAGCGCGGCGGCCTTGCGCTTGTTGCGGGTGGTGCAGTCGGAGCGGGTCAGCTTGTGCAGGCGCTCCAGCAGCGGGCCGGCGTCGGTGACGTAGCGGCGCACCGCGGAGTCGGTCCACTCGCCGCCGCCGTAGCCGTGGAAGCGCAGGTGCAGCTCGACCAGCCGGGACACCTCGTTGATCAGCTCGTTCGAGTACTTGAGCTCGCGCATCCGCTTGCGGGTCATCTTCGCGCCCACCATCTCGTGGTGGTGGAAGGAGACCCGGCCGTCGGACTCGAAGCGGCGGGTGCGCGGCTTGCCGATGTCGTGCAGCAGCGAGGCGAGGCGCAGCACCAGGTCGGGGCCTTCGGTCTCCAGCGCGATGGCCTGCTCCAGGACGGTCAGCGAGTGCTCGTAGACGTCCTTGTGGCGGTGGTGCTCGTCGCTCTCCAGGCGCAGCGCCGGGAGCTCGGGCAGCACGAAGTCGGCGAGGCCGGTCTCGACCAGCAGGCGCAGGCCCTTGACCGGGTGCTCGGCGAGCAGCAGCTTGTTGAGCTCGGCCTGGACGCGTTCGGCGGAGACGATGGTGATCCGCTCGGCCATCGCGGTCATCGCGGCGACCACCTCGGGCGCCGGCTCGAAGTCGAGCTGGGCGGCGAAGCGGGCGGCCCGCATCATCCGCAGCGGGTCGTCGGAGAAGGACTCCTCGGGCGTGGCGGGGGTGCGCAGCACCCGGGCCTCCAGGTCCTCCAGGCCGCGGTGCGGGTCGACGAACTGCCGACCGGGCAGGTCGACGGCCATCGCGTTGACGGTGAAGTCGCGGCGCACCAGGTCCTGCTCGATCGAGTCGCCGTAGCTGACCTCGGGCTTGCGGGAGCTGCGGTCGTAGGCCTCGCTGCGGTACGTGGTGATCTCGATCAGGAACGAGCCCTCGGGCGTGTCCTTGCGCGCGCCGACGGTGCCGAAGGCGATGCCGACGTCCCACACCGCGTCGGCCCAGCCCTTGACCAGCTTGAGGATCTGCTGCGGGCGGGCGTCGGTCGTGAAGTCGAGGTCGTTGCCGAGCCGGCCGAGCAGGGCGTCCCGGACCGAACCGCCGACCAGGGAGAGCCGGTGGCCGGCGTCCTGGAAGCGGCGGGCGATCTCGTCGGCGACCGGGGAGACCCGCAGCAGCTCCTGGAGGCCGAGGGTCTGCGCCTCGGTGAGCCCCGGCAGGGCGACCCGGTCGGCGGAGCTGGAATGATTGGTGCTGGACGCATTGGCAGTGGACACGGCTCACAAGGGTACGTGCCCGCCCTGCTGCACCGCCTTCTCGTTTCGTTCGCCCCGCCCGCTCCTCAGCTTCCGGCCCGCGACACTGCGGGCCGCGCAACGTCGTTACCATGCCGGGTGAACGCTCCTTGTCGGAGGCCGCCGGGGTCGGGCGGGGCCGTGCCGGTGCGTGGGTCGATCGAGACGATCAGGAACGGCGAGGACGCGCGTGGACGAGCGGACCGGGCGGGGCGCGGCAGGGGCCGGGCGCCGCGGACGGTGGACGGGCCGGCTGGCCAGGGGCGCCGCCGCCCTGCTGGCGGGCGGGCTGGTCGGGGCCGTCGCGGCCGCCCCGGCGGCGGCCGGGCCCGGCGCCCTGGTGACCGCGGCGGGCGAGTACCCGGCGACGGTGCAGATCGACACAGTGCAGGTCGGCAACGGGGCGTCGCCGAAGATCGCGCACGAGAACGACACCGTGACGATCACCGGCAAGGTCACCAACTCCGGTGCGGAGACGCTGAAGTCCTCGACGGTCAAGGTGCGGCAGCCGAGCGCGGGCAAGCCGATGCTGACGACCCGCAGCGACATCGACCTGATGGGCTCCTGGTCCACGCCGAGCACCAAGGACGGCATCGCGCTGGACAGCCCGGCGCAGGACTTCGGCGACCTGGCCCCGGGGCAGAGCAAGGACTTCACCCTTCCGGTGCCGGTGTCCGCGCTGAACGCCAAGGACACCGGCAGCTACGAGCTGGCGGTGGACCTCTGGGGCACCACCGGCGGCGACCGGGTGCCGCACCCGCTGGGCATCGCCCGCACCTACCTGCCGTTCCAGGGCCACGCCACCGCCAGGCCCTCGCAGGTGTCGGTGGTCTGGCCGCTGACCCACGCGCCGGTGCTGGTCGCGCAGACCATGCCGGACCAGGACCAGACGCCGGTGCTGCGGGACGACAGCCTGGCGGGCGAGCTGACCGGCGACGGGCGGCTGAACCAGCTGGTCGACATCGGCAAGACCATGCCGAACCTGACCTGGGCGATCGACCCGGACCTGCTGGACACCGTGTTCGCGATGACCAAGCCGTACCGGGTGCAGAAGCCCGGCACCTCCGGCGAGTCCGCGCGCGACGACAACACCGTGCCGGGCACCGGCCACGACGCGGCGGTGGCCTGGCTGGCGAAGCTGAAGACGGCGGTGGCCGGGCAGGACTCCGAGGTGGTGTCGCTGCCGTACGCCGACCCGGACCTGGCGTCGATCGCGCACCACGGCACCGGGCTGAACGGCATGGACGCGGCGCTCCGCAAGGCGATGACGGCGGGTCAGGTCACCACCGAGCTGCGGCTGTCGGTGAACGCCCACTCGGACGTGGCCTGGCCGTACCGGGGCCTGCTGGACCAGCGGACGGCGGTCGTGTCGGCCACCGCGGGCGGCCGGCTGGTGCTGGTCAACGGCGCGTCGATGCCGGAGTCCGACAAGCTGACGTACACGCCGAGTGCGGCGCGTCCGATCGGCAACGGGCAGACCGCGGTGGTCTCGGACGCCGTGCTCGCCTCGCTGTTCCAGAAGGATCTGCCCACCGTGCAGGACCGCACCGCGGTCCAGCAGCGGTTCCTGGCCGAGACCCTGGCGATCGCGCACCAGGAGCCGGAGCACCCGCGCGGCCTGCTGGTGCTGCCGTCCCGGTCGATGACCGTCGGCACCGCGCAGGCGCTGCACGACTCGATGCAGGCGGCGTCCGGCAACGGCGGCTGGGTGACTCCGGCCACGCTGCAGAAGGTCTCCGAGATCCCCGCCGACCCGACCGCCAACACCAGCGTGCCGAACGAGTACCCGGGCGAAGCGACCGGCACCGAGCTGTCCGCCGACGAGCTGGTCGACACCATGGGCATCCAGGACGGCGTCGAGCAGCTGATGATGATCCTCACCCAGCCGGAGCGGGTCCGTGGCTCGTTCAGCGCCGCCATGGTGCGGTCGATGTCGGCCAGCTGGCGCGACCAGCAGAAGGCCGGCATCGACTACCGGGCCGGGGTGCAGACCTACCTGAAGAACCTGAAGGCGGCCGTCCGGGTGCCGAAGAAGAGCACCGTGACGCTGCCGGGCGACAACGCGACGCTGCTGATCAGCGTCAAGAACGACCTCACCCAGGCGGTCGGCAACCTGGAGCTGCGGCTGTACTCCACCCAGCCGAACCGTCTCAACGTCGGCGAGAACCAGCCGGTGGTGCTGGACGCCACCACCTCCCGCACCTTCCGCTTCCCCGCCGAGGCGCAGGTCAACGGCCAGGTCCAGGTGACCGCGGAGCTGTGGACCACCGGCCCGAACGCGCAGCCCTACGGCGATCCGGTGGAGTTCACCGTCGACGTCACCTCGGTGGCCAGCGGTGTGACGTACGTGATCGCCGGCGGCACCGCGCTGATGATCCTCGCCGGCGTGCGGTTCTACCTGCAGCGCAAGAAGCGCAAGGCGGCCGGCGAGATCGACGAGGACCCGGACCGCCCGCTGTCCGACGGCGACAGCGACGGCGACAGCGACGGTGACGACGACGGCAACGGCAACGGCCGGGGTGACGACCACGGCAAGGACGAGGGCGGCGGCGGCCGGGACAAGGGCAAGGGCGGCGGCCGGGGCGACGGCGACCGGCCGGGTGCCGACGGAAAGCCGGCCGACGCGGAACCGCCCTCCGACCGGGATGACACCGATCGGGTCGCCGGTGATGAGAAGGTTGACCACCAGGCGTCTCACCCCCGGGCGTCGGTCCCCCCTCTCTGACGTGGATTGGTGGCATGAACGAGCGGAGCGAGCGAGCAACCCAGGACCAGGGCGGAGGTAGGCCCCAGGACCGCGCGGGCGGTCCACGGTCCGCCGCCGCCCCCTCCGACCCCACCGCCGACTGGTACGTCGCCGACACCTACGCCCGTGACCCGTACGCCGTCGAGGCGTACGGCGACGCGGACCCGTACGGCGAGGTGGACCTGCCGGCCGCCGCGGACGTCCGGAACGCCCCGGAGGCCACGGCGGCGGTGCCCGGCCAACCGAGCCGCGAGTCCGAGGCCGCCGTGCGGCTGACCGCACCGGCCCCGCGCTGGGCGTCGATCGCCGCCGAGGTGGCCGCGGAGGCCGCCGAACCGACCGGGTCGCGCCGGGACACCGGCAGCACCGAGTACGTCGGTGTGGAGACCCTGCTGGCGGCCCCGGCGCAGGCGCCCGTGTCGGGCGCACCGGGCGTCCCCGACGCGTCCGCCCCGTCCGACGCGCCGAAGGCCACCTGGGCCCCCGACACCTCGGACGACGCCGAGCCCGCCGACGCCCCGGAGCACGTGCCCGCCCTCGACCCGGAGCCGGCCCCGGCGGCGGTGGCCGAGCGCCACCCGTACGTGCCGCCGATCGAGTTCGACCCGCCGCTCTCCCAGGAGGAGGCGGTGATGCGGGCCGACGCCGCCGTGCTGGAGGCCGACGCCGCGGCCGCCCCGCCCGTACCCGTGGCCCCGCCGGCGCCCGCGCCCACTCCGGCCGAACCGACCGCAGCGCCCGCCGACGCCGGTGGCGGTGGTGGTGGCGGCAAGGCCACCGGGCTGCTGAACTCCAGCGCCATCATGGCGGCCGGCACCCTGGTCTCCCGCGGCACCGGTTTCCTGCGCACCATGGTGATCGCCGCCGCGATCGGCGTGGCCTCGATGGGCGACTCGTACAACGCCGCCAACACGCTGCCCACCCTGCTGTACATCCTGATCGGCGGCGGCGCGCTGAACGCGGTGTTCGTCCCGCAGCTGGTGCGCAGCATGAAGAACGACCAGGACGGCGGCACCGCCTACGCGAACCGGCTGCTCACCCTGGTGGTGACCGGCCTGGCGGGCGTGGTGTTCGTCGCGGTGCTGGCCGCGCCGGTGCTGGTGCAGCTGATCTCGCACGCGCTGATGCGGGACCAGCAGAGCGCCGACACCACGGTGGCACTGGCCCGGTACTGCCTGCCGACCATCTTCTTCATGGGCGTGCACGTGGTGATGGGCCAGATCCTCAACGCCCGCGGCCGGTTCGGCGCGATGATGTGGACGCCGGTCCTGAACAACGTCGTGGTGATCTTCACCTTCGCGATGTACATCGGCGTGTACGGCACCTTCCAGCACACCGAGGTCACCCCGCACGCCATCTCCCCCGAGGGCGTTCGGCTGCTCGGCATCGGCACCATGCTGGGCCTGGCGGTGCAGGCGCTGTCGATGATCCCGTACCTGCGCTCGGCGGGCTTCGCGTTCCGGCCGCGCTTCGACTGGCGCGGCCACGGCCTGGGCAAGGCGGCCCGACTGGCCAAGTGGACCTTCCTGTTCGTGCTGGCCAACCAGGCGGGCTTCCTGGTGGTGACCCAGCTGGCCACCGCCTCCGGCAAGGCCGCCGAGCACGACGGCCACCTCGGCGTCGGCCTGGCCGCGTACTCCAACGCGCTGTTGATCTGGCAGCTGCCGATGGCGGTGATCACCGTGTCGGTGATGAGCGCGGTGCTCCCCCGGCTGTCCCGGGCGGCCGCCGACCAGGACGCCGGGGCGGTCCGCGACGACCTCTCCTACGGCCTGCGCACCTCGGCGGTGGCGATCGTCCCGGCGGCGTTCCTGTTCCTGTCGCTCGGCCCGGTGATCGGCTCCTCGATCTACGGCCTGGGCAACGGCGGCGCGGTCGCCCACGGCACCACCGCGGTCGGCTACATGCTCTCCGCCTTCGCCCTCGGCCTGATCCCGTACTCGGTGCAGTACGTGCTGCTGCGCGGCTTCTACGCCTACGAGGACACCCGCACCCCGTTCTCCAACACCGTCTGGGTGGCGCTCACCCAGGCCGGCGCCGCGGTGCTGTGCTGGCTGCTGCTGCCCGCGCAGTGGGCGGTGACCGGCATGGCGCTGGGCTACGGCCTGTCCTACGCGGTGGGCGTGTTCGTCGCGGTGCCGAAGCTGAAGGCGCGGATCGGCGGCCTGGACACCGCCCGGATCACCAAGACCTACGTCCGGCTGGCGATCGCCTCGCTGCCCGCCGCCGTGGTCGGCGTGGTGGTCGAGGTGTTCGCCCTGCGGGTGGTGAACGGCTGGCTCGGCAACGTCCTGACCCTGCTGGTGGCGGCCGTCGTGCAGCTCTCGGTGTTCCTGCTGCTGGCCCGCCGGATGCGCATAGAGGAACTCAACGCGCTCACCGGAATGGTCCGCCGGCGGCTCGGCCGCTGACCGGAACACCGGTCACGGATTGACGACTCGTCAACCGGAGGGCCGACGATCCGTCGATGACTCAGTCCTCCTACGGTGGGCCGGAGTCGGGGTTCACCCCCGATTCCGGCCCATTCGTCTGCTGTTCGTCCGGAAGTGGACAACCGGGCAACCTCTCGGCGGTCTCAGCGGTCGTACCTGGGTGCCGGGAGTGGGCACAATTGTCCTTGCAGCACACGGCCGACCACTCCGGCAGCGGCTCGTCGACCGTCCCGGCTCCGGCCCGGGACGACACAAGGGGAGGCAGGACCACGGTGGCTGACGGCACCAAGGCGATCGTCGACACGTCCGAGACGGACGGGGCGGCGACCGAGGCCGCGCCCGGAACCTCGCAGCGCGACACCGGAGCCGACCGCGGCGGCGCCGCGAAGGGCTCCGCCAACGGCGTGGTGAAGAGCACCGCGAACGGCTCCCCGAAGGACGCCGCGAAGAACACCCCGAAGAGCGCCTCGAAGGCGGAGACCAAGGCGGAGGCAGAGACGAAGGACGCCCCGAGCGCCTCGCCGCAGCCCGCCGACGCCCCGGAGACCGACGACGCCCCCGGCGACGACGGCCCGAGGCCGCCCGCCGATGCCACCGCCCCGCTCTCCGCACAGGAAATCGACGCCGAGCTGTCCGACCGCGGCGCCCGCAGCCCCGAACGCCCCTCCCGCAGCCGGGGCGTGCGCCGCCCGCTGCCCCCGGTCGAACCGTCCGAACCCGCCCCGGCCACCAGCACCGAGACCCTGGACGCCGACACCGCCACGCTGCCCGCCGTACTGCCCGCCCCGCAGCGGCACAGCGGCGACAAGATCGGCGGCCGCTACCGACTGGAGGAGTGCATCTCCGAGTCGGACACCTTCACCAGCTGGCGCGCCGTCGACGAGAAGCTCCGCCGCGCCGTCGGCGTGCACCTGCTCTCGGCCGGCCACCGCCGCGCCAAGTCGGTGCTCACCGCGGCCCGCAGCGCCGCCCTGCTCGGCGACCCGCGCTTCGTCCAGGTGCTGGACGCCGTGCAGGAGGGCGAGCTGGTGTACGTGGTCCGCGAGTGGCTGCCCGGCGCCCGCGACCTCGCCGAGCTGCTGGCCGACGGCCCGCTGGAGCCGTACGACGCCTACCAGATGGTCCGCCAGGTCACCGACGCCATCGCCGCCGCCCACCAGCGCGGCCAGGCCCACCTGCGGCTCACCCCCAAGTGCGTGCTGCGCACCGACGGCGGCCAGTACCGGATCAACGGCATCGCGGTGGACGCCGCCCTGCGCGGCCTGCCCACCGAGGACGCCGAGCTGACCGACGTCCGGGCGATCGGCGCGCTGCTGTACGCCTCGCTCACCCACCGCTGGCCGTACCCGGAGGACCGCTACGACCTCCAGGGGCTCCCCAAGGACCTCGGCTGCGTCCCCCCGGACCAGGTCCGGGCCGGCGTCCACAAGGGCCTGTCGGAGCTCACCGCACGGATCCTGTGCGAGGAGCCCCCGCACCGCACGGAGCCGATCACCACCCCCGCCGAACTGGCCGCGGCGATCGCCGAGCTGCCGAAGATCCGCCCGCCGGAGCAGCCCGCCCCGCCCGCGCTGCGCGCCCTGCCCACCGCCCGGCCGCGCTACTCCCCCGGCGCGCCCACCCAGGCGATCCCGGCGGCCGCGCCCGCCCCGGCCCCGGTACCGGCCCCGGCCGCCCCCCGGCCCGCCCCGCGTCGCCGCCGCGGCCTGCGCCGGGTGCTCAAGTGGACCGTGTCGCTGGTGGCGCTCTCCGCCGTCACGGTCGGCTCCTGGCAGCTGGTGGACTACGTCAACACCCACAACAAGAACACCACCGACCACAGCTCCGCCCCCGCCCCCGACCCGACCGGCACCGGCCCCGCCGTCACCGGGAACAAACTCGCCATCACCGCGATCTCCCCGTTCAACGCGTTCGGCGGCACCAAGGACGAGCACACCAACGAGATCCCCAACGTCAACGACGGCAACCCGACGACGGCCTGGACCACCCAGCGCTACAACGACCAGTTCGGCACCGCCTACCGGCCCGGCGACGGCCTGCTGGTCGACCTCGGCTCGGCGCGTCCCGTCGGCTCGGTGGACGTCCAGTTCATCGGCGACACCAAGGTCGAGCTGAGGGCCGCCCCGGCCGACGCCGCCACCGCGCCGACCGCCGACGAGAACGGCTTCCGCAGCCTGGGCGCACCGGTCGCCACCGGATCCGGGTCCAAGGTCACTCTGAAGCCGGCCGCTCCGATCACCACCCGGTACCTGCTGATCTGGCTCACCAACGTGCCCGACAGCGGCGACGGCGGCTTCCGCGGCAAGATCTCCGAGATCCAGGTCAACGGATAGCGCCTTCGCCGGCCGGACACCCGGCGTGCCACCGGATCCGCTGCGCCCCTTGATCCGGTCCGCCGGATCCCCAACGATGGTGACCCACGGCCGCCGGAGCGGACGGCCGGACCGCGAGGAGGGGGCGGATGGCCGAGGAGCCCAGCGACGCCGAACTGCTCGCCCGGCACACGGCGGGCGATCCGGACGCCTTCGGGCTGCTGGTGCACCGCCACCGCGACCGCCTGTGGGCGGTCGCGGTGCGCACACTCGGAGACCGCGAGGAGGCCGCGGACGCCCTCCAGGACGCCCTGGTCTCCGCGTTCCGCGCCGCGGCCGGTTTCCAGGGCCGCTCGGCGGTCACCACCTGGCTGCACCGGATCGTGGTCAACGCCTGCCTGGACCGCGCCCGCCGGAGCGCCGTCCGCCGGGCCGAGTCGCTCGACCGGCACCCGGACGGCCCGCCGGACGCCGCACTCGGCACCAGCGAGGGCGCGGAGAGCCACGCGGTGCGCGCCGAGACCCGGCGCGAGGTGGCCGACGCCCTGGCCGCGCTGCCCGCCGACCAGCGGGCCGCCCTGGTGCTGGTCGACATGCAGGGCTACCCGGTCGCCGAGGCCGCCGAGGTGCTCGGCGTCCCGGTCGGCACCGTCAAGAGCCGCTGCGCCCGCGGCCGGGCCCGGCTGCTGCCCCTGCTGCGCCACCTCGGCCCGGGCGATGTTCCACGTGGAACCGACCCCGCAGGTGTTCCACGTGGAACCGGCGTCGCGGATGTTCCACGTGGAACCGACGCCGGCCCCGGCCCGCAGGAGGCCGGTCCGCCCCGCGTTCCCCGGGTTCCACGTGGAACAACCGCCGCCCCCGGTCCGCGGGAGCCGGCCGCCGATGTTCCACGTGGAACCCCGCCCGCACCCCGGTCCGGGAACCCGAACCGGACCTCCCCCGTCCCACCCACGGATCCCGCCACCGCGCTGGAAGGAGATGCGACCCCGCGATGACGCCGCACCCGCCTTCCGAGCACCCCGACCTGGACGCGCTGGCCGACCTGGCCGAGGAGCTGCTGCCGCCCGAACAGGCCGAACCGCTCCACCGCCACCTGGCCGCCTGCCCGTCCTGCGCCGAGGACTACGCGGCGCTCTGCGGCCTCCCGGAACTGCTGGCGGGCGTCCCCGCCGAACCGATGCCGTCGGAGGTCGCCGACCGACTGACCGCGGCGCTGGCTGCCGAATCCGCCGCCCGCACGGAGACCCGTGCCGAGGACCGGCCGGAGCGCCCCGCAACGGCCCGCCCGCAGCCCCCGGCGAGCCCGTCCCGCACCGGTGGACCCGCCGGGGCCCCGCCCGCCGCCGGGCCGGGACGCCCCGGCCGCCATCGCCGTCGCGCCATGAGCCTGCTGCTCGCCGCTGCGGCCGTGGCAGTCGCGGCGGGCCTGGGCGGCGTGCTGCTCAGCCGCAACGCGCCCACCACCGGGGCCTCGACCGCCAAGGCGGTCGGCAAGGCGGCCACGTCCGATCCGGCGTCCGCCGACGCCTCCGGCCCCCGGCCGGACACCGCCGTCGGCGTCCAGGGGCCGGACTTCACCACCGAGCAGCTCCCGGTCCAGATCCACCGACTGCTGGCCACCAGGCCCACCGGCCAGCTCGCCCCGACCGACCGCGGCACCGACGCCGCGGCCTGCGTGCTGGCCGCGACCGGGCACCCGGACGATCCGCCGCTGACCACCGGCACCGGCAGCTACCAGGGCCGGCCGGTGCTGGCCCTGGTGTTCCGCCCGCCCGGCGGCAGCGGGCCGCTGGACGTCTACCTGGCCACCCCGGACTGCCCGGGCTCGACGATCCTGCTGCACAGCACCGTCCCGGCCCCCTGATTCCTCACCTTTCCGGGCTGTCCGGGTCCGAAGCGCGGGTGGTTGGTGCGGTCGGACCTGGGAATGCGGGAGACTGGTAAGTCGTTGTCCGGGGCGGCGGAGCAACCGCCCTCCCCCGCGCAAGCGGGACGCCATGCGAACCAGGAGATGCAGTGAGCGACGTCCGTAACGTGATCATCATCGGTTCCGGCCCGTCCGGGTACACGGCGGCGCTGTACACCGCGCGCGCCTCCCTCCAGCCGCTGGTGTTCGAGGGCGCGGTCACGGCCGGCGGCGCGCTGATGAACACCACCGAGGTGGAGAACTTCCCCGGCTTCCGGGACGGCATCATGGGCCCCGAGCTGATGGACAACATGCGGGCCCAGGCCGAGCGCTTCGGCGCCGAGCTGGTGCCGGACGACGTGGTCGCCGTCGACCTCACCGGCGACATCAAGACCGTCACCGACTCCGAGGGCACCGTGCACCGCGCCCGCGCCGTGATCGTCACCACCGGTTCGCAGCACCGCAAGCTCGGCCTGCCGAACGAGGACAAGCTCTCCGGCCGCGGCGTCTCCTGGTGCGCGACCTGCGACGGCTTCTTCTTCCGCGACCAGGACATCGCGGTGGTCGGCGGCGGCGACACCGCGCTGGAGGAGGCCACCTTCCTGTCCCGCTTCGCCCGCAGCGTCACGGTGGTCCACCGCCGCAACACCCTGCGCGCCTCCAAGGCGATGCAGGAGCGTGCCTTCGCCGACCCGAAGATCAGCTTCGCCTGGGACAGCGCGGTCGAGGAGATCCACGGCGACCCGAAGCTGACCGGTCTGACCCTGCGCGACACCAACACCGGCGACCTGCGCGAGCTGCCCGTCACCGGCCTGTTCATCGCGATCGGCCACGACCCGCGCACCGACCTGTTCAAGGGCCAGCTCGACCTCGACGCCGAGGGCTACCTCAAGGTCGACGCCCCCTCCACCCGCACCAACATCCCCGGCGTCTTCGCCGCCGGCGACGTGGTCGACCACACCTACCGCCAGGCGATCACCGCCGCCGGCACCGGCTGCTCCGCCGCGCTGGACGCCGAGCGCTACCTCGCGGCGCTGACCGACGCCGAGGCCGAGACCGCCGCCGTCGCGGTCTGACCCACCGACAGACCCACCAGGGCCGAGCAGCCCACCGGCCGGGGGCCGCGACCGTTTCCGCACCGAAACAGAACCGCCCCCGCCGTTGTTATCCCTCTCGCACCTCTCCTCCGACCCCAAGGAGTTCCCGTGGCCGGCGCCACCAAGGAAGTAACCGACGCCACCTTCGACGCCGAGGTTCTCAAGAGCGACAAGCCCGTCCTGGTCGACTTCTGGGCCACCTGGTGCGGCCCGTGCCGCCAGGTCGCCCCGGTCCTGGAGGACATCGCGGCCGAGCACGGCGACAAGCTGACCGTCGTCAAGCTCGACGTCGATGCCAACCAGGAGACCGCCGCGGCGTACAACGTGATCTCCATCCCGACGCTCAACGTCTACAAGGGCGGCGAGCTGGTGAAGACCATCACCGGCGCCCGCCCGAAGGCCGCGCTGCTGCGCGAGCTGGCCGAGTACCTGTAGTCCGTTCCGGACACCGGTCGCCGAGGCGGCCCGCACGGGATTCCTGTGCGGGCCGCCTCGGCGTTTCGGCGCCTCGACGAGGCTTCGCCAGGAAGCGACGGGAGCGCGGCGGGCCGCTCCGGGACAGCGGGCCCGGAGCGGAGAACGCCGCTCTCAGAACGGACGCAGCGCCGGTTCCTTGCGCCGACCGCCGAGCAGCCGTTCCAACGCGCCCTCCATGTCGCCCTTCCAGGACAGCGTGGAGCGCGCCTCCAACCGCAGCCGCGGATACCGGTGGTGCGGCCGGACCGTCTTGAAGCCGACCGCCAGCAGGTGGTCGGCGGGCAGCACACAGCTGGGGATCTCGCTGCCCTGCGCGCCGAACGCCTCGATGGCCCGGAAGCCGCGCCGGATCAGGTCCTTGGCCACCGCCTGCACCAACACCCGCCCCAGGCCCTGCCCCTGAAACTCCGGCAGCACCCGGGAGACCATCAGCTGCACCGCGTCCGGGGAGATCGGGCTGGTCGGGAACGACTGCCCGCGCGGCACGTACGCGGGCGGCGCGTAGAGCACGAACCCGGCCGGGCGGTCGTCCACGTAGGCGACCCTGCCGCAGGACCCCCAGTCCAGCAGTACCGCGGAGATCCACGCCTCCTTCTCCAACTCCCCCTTGCCGGCGTCCTGCGCGGCCCGCCCGCTGACCGGGTCGAGCTCCCAGAACACACAGGAGCGGCACGTGTTCGGCAGCTCCGAGAGGTTGTCCAGTGTCAGCGGAACGACCCTTCGCCCCACGCCCGTACCTCCTCCTCCACACGGAAACCGGCCCAGGAGTCCAGTCTGCGCCGACCGACGAAACGGGTGCACGTTTCACGTGAAACATGCACCCGTTGTTCGCCGTTCGCGGTCACCGACGTCAGGACAGCCGCAGCCCCTGCTCGCCCGGCGCCAGGCTGTCCAGGATCCGGTTCAGGTCCTCGGCCGAAGCGAACTCCAGCACCACCTTGCCCTTGCCGATCCGGCCGTCGCGCTGCGAGGCCTCGACCTTGACCCGGGTCTCGAAGCGGTCCGAGAGCCGGTCCGCCAGCTCGGTGAAGACCGGCGAAGTCGCCCGGCCGGCCCGCGCGGTGGCCTTCTTCGCCTTGGGGGCCTCACCGGCCATCAGGCCGGCGATCTCCTCGGTGCTCCGCACCGTCAGCTGCTCGGCCACCACCCGGTGGGCGAGCTGCTCCTGACGCTCGGCATCCGGCACCATCAGGATCGCCTTGGCGTGCCCCGCGGTCACCTCCCCGGCGGCCACCTTCAGCTGCACCGACACCGGCAGCTTCATCAGCCGCAGCGTGTTGGACACGTGCGAGCGGGACTTGCCGACCCGGGCGGCCAACTGGTCGTGCGTACAGGCGAAGTCGCTCAGCAGCTGGTCGTACGCCGCGGCCTCCTCCAGCGCGTTCAGCTCGGCCCGGTGCAGGTTCTCCAGCAACGCGTCCAGCAGCAGCTTCTCGTCCTCGGTGGCCCGGACGATCGCCGGGATCACCTCCTGGCCGGCCTCCCGGGAGGCCCGCCAACGGCGCTCACCCATGATCAGTTCGTAGCGCTCCGGCCCGGTCTGACGGACCACCACGGGCTGCAGCAGGCCGACCTCCTTGATCGAGGCGACCAGTTCGGCGAGCTTCTCCTCGTCGAACACCTCGCGCGGCTGGCGCGGGTTGGGGCTGATCGAGTCCAGCGGCAGCTCGGCGAACCGGGCGCCGTCCACCGGGGTCAGTGCCGCCTCCAGGACGCTGCGGCGCTTGTCGCCGGCCAGCTCCCGCAGGCTCTCCGCGGCGGCCTTGGCGGCCACCGTTCCGCGATCGGTGGGAACCACCGGCGCCGGCGGGTCGGCCGGTGCGACCGCTCCCCCGGCCGCCGGGGTCGCCGGAATCAGCGCCCCCAGACCCCTGCCCAGACCCCTGCGCGTGCCACTCACTGGATGCTGCCCTCCATCGAACTGTGCTGTGCCGTCGGCGCGGACGGCTCCGCACCGCTGCCCGGCGGAACGACCGCCGTGCCCGCCCGGTGACGCCCGCCCTCGGCCTTGACGACCGCGCGCAGCGCCAGCTCCCGGCCGGCCTCCAGGTAGGAGAGCGCGCCGCTGGAGCCGGGGTCGTAGGTGAGTACGGTCTGCCCGTAGCTCGGGGCCTCGGAGATGCGCACCGATCGCGGGATGGCGGTGGCCAGCACCTCGTTCTCGAAGTGCGTCCGCACCTCCTCGGCGACCTGCGCGGCCAGCCTGGTCCGGGCGTCGTACATGGTCAGCAGGATGGTCGAGACGTGCAGCGCCGGGTTCAGGTGCGCCCGCACCAGCTCCACGTTCTTCAGCAGCTGGCCCAGGCCCTCCAGCGCGTAGTACTCGCACTGGATCGGGATCAGCACCTCCTGGCCGGCCACCATGGCGTTGACGGTCAGCAGCCCGAGCGAGGGCGGACAGTCGATCAGCACGTAGTCGAGCGGCTGCTCGTAGGCGGCGATGGCCCGTTGCAGCCGGCTCTCCCGGGCCACCAGCGAGACCAGTTCGATCTCCGCGCCGGCCAGGTCGATGGTCGCCGGGCAGCAGAACAGCCCCTCGACGTCCACCACCGGCTGCACCACGTCGGCCAGTGGCTTGCCCTCCACCAGCACGTCGTAGATCGACGGCACTTCGGCGTGGTGGTCGATGCCCAGGGCGGTCGAGGCGTTGCCCTGCGGGTCGAGGTCGATGACCAGCACTCGCAGGCCGTGCATGGCGAGCGAGGCGGCCAGGTTCACGGTGGTGGTGGTCTTGCCCACCCCACCCTTCTGGTTGGCCACCACCATCACCCGGGTGGCGGCGGGTCGGGGGAGCCCCTCCCCGGCGAGCCCGGTGACCGGAACGGCGGCGTGCGCGGTACGTGCGACGGGGGTTTCATCCACCTGGTCGACGATCTCCGACTCCTGCATGGGGGTCAGTGTTTCACGTGGAACCGGAGCCGCGACAGTCACGACCGAGTCCCGTTCGCGGGCCCGGTTCAGCTCCTGGTCGAGTACGCCGGTCAACAGGAAGCGACGTTTCACGTGGAACACGATGCCCGGAATGTCGGAATCCGACGGCCCGACACTCCGGTGCCGATCGGGGCCCGTCCGGTCGATCCCGTCGGATCGGCGCACCGACGAACGGGGCGGGTGGCCGATCGCCACCCGCCCCGCCGTACTGCTGCCGCGGCTCCGTGCCGCTGTGGTTCAGCGCCGCCCGCGGCCGCTGCCGCCACGCCGACCGCCGCTCTCGGCGCCCTTGCCGCCGCGACCGGCCCGGGCCGCCTTGGCGCGCCGGGTGGCCGCCTTGACGCCGCCGGGGCTCTCGCCGGCCTCCACCCGGACCACCCGGGTCTGGGTCTCCAGCACGCCCTCGCCGACCCCGATCACCGACCACTTCACCGCACCCAGCCGGGTCAGCGCCGCCCGCGAATCGGTCAGCTCCTGCTCCGCGGTGTCGCCCTTCAGCGCCAGCATCTGGCCGTAGGGCCGCAGCAGCGGCATGCCCCAGCCGGCCAGCCGGTCCAGCGGCGCCACCGCGCGGGCGGTCACCACGTCCACGGCCAGCTTGCCGATCATCTCCTCGGCCCGGCCGCGCAGCACGGTGACGTTGTCCAGGCCGAGTTCACGGACCACCTCCTCCAGGAAGGTGGTGCGCCGCAGCAGCGGTTCCAGCAGCGTCACCGAGACGTCCGGCCGGGCCAGTGCCACCGGGATGCCGGGCAGTCCGGCGCCCGAGCCGACGTCGCACAGCGAGACTTCGGCGGGCAGCAGTTCGGCCAGCACCGCGCAGTTCAGCACGTGCCGGTCCCACAGCCGGGGCACCTCGCGCGGGCCGATCAGGCCGCGCTGGACGCCGGCGGTCGCCAGCAGCTCGGTGTAGCGCTCGGCCTGCGCCAACCGGTCACCGAAGACCCGTCCCGCGGCCTCCGGCGCCTCGGCCAGCTCCTCCGGCGCCCCCTCGGACGCCGTGCCGTCCCTGTCCATCTCTGCCTCTCCGCTCACCGTCGAATCCACCCACCCGTCCCGTCCCAGCACTGTTCCACGTGAAACATCAGTCCACCCCAAAGGCAACGACCCCACCCGCGAGAGGCGGGCGGGGTCGGACGCCGTTCCGACGGGCACCACCGGCGTCAGGCCGGCAGTACCACCACGCAGCGCTGGGGCTCTTCGCCCTCCGACTCGCTGCGCAGTCCCGCGGCGGCCACCGCGTCGTGCACCACCTTGCGCTCGAACGGGGTCATCGGCTGCAGCTTGACCTGTTCGCCGGTGCGCTTGACCCGCTCGGACGCCTCGGCGCCCAGCTCCGCGAGCTCGGCCCGCTTGCGCGCCCGGAAGCCCGCAACGTCCAGCATCAGTCGGCTGCGCTCCCCGGTCTCCCGGTGCACGGCCAGCCGGGTCAGCTCCTGGAGCGCCTCCAGCACCTCGCCGTCCTGGCCCACCAGTCGCTGCAGCGTCCGGTCGTCGCCCTCGCCGACGATGGAGACCAGCGCCCGGTCCCCCTCGACGTCCATGTCGATGTCGCCGTCCAGGTCCGCGATGTCCAGCAGACCCTCCAGGTAGTCGGCGGCGATGTCACCCTCGCGTTCCAGACGCGCGAGGGCGCTCTCACCGGCCGGCGCGGTGTCGACGGCGGAGGTGGTGCCATCCGTCACAGGTGGACTCCTTCAGGAATGGGGCCCTCGGGTGGGGCCGAGAACGAGGGTCGGGACTACTTCTTCTTCGGCCGCTGGCCCTGGCTGCCGCGCCGCGGCTGCTGCTGGCGCTGACCCTGCCGGTCCCCCGGCTTCGCCCCGCCCGCCTTCGTACCGGACTTCTCGGCCTCGGCCTCCGCGGCCTCCGCCTCGTCCACCGGCCGGCCCTGCTCCTCCGCGGCGTGCACCTGGTGCGCCGCCGTGGCCTGCCGCTGGGCCTTGCTCTGCTTGCGCGGCTGCTGCCGGCGCACCTGGACGCTCTCCTCGGCCACCGCCTGGGCCTCGGCCTCCGCGCTGCTCTTGGAGCCGGTCAGCGTGGCCAGCACACCGCCGGTCTTCTTGACCGAGCCGTCCGGGTTGAGCCGACCCTGCTTCTTCAGGCGGGCCTGACGCTCGTTCCAGGCGTGGCTGCCCGGCGTCGGGTTGTTGCGGATGACGATCAGCTGCTGGCCCATCGACCAGACGTTGGTGGTGAGCCAGTAGACCAGCACACCGACCGGGAAGTTGATGCCCATCACGGCGAACATCACCGGGAAGACGTACATCAGCATCTTCTGCTGCTGCATGAACGGCGTCTTGACCGTCAGGTCGACGTTCTTGGTCATCAGCTGGCGCTGGGTGACGAACTGCGACAGCGACATCAGCACGATCATGATCGCGACGACGATCTGGATCTGGACGCTGTCCGCGCCGACGAACTTCGCCGACAGCGGGGCGCCGAAGATGTGCGCGTGCTTGGCGCTCTCCAGCAGCGTCTGGTCGATGACGCCGATCGGCTTGTCGTTGGCGACCGAGGCCAGCACACCGTAGAGGGCGGTGAAGAACGGCGCCTGCACGATGATCGGAAGGCACGAGGAGAACGGGTTGGTACCCGCCTCCTTGTACAGCTTCATCATCTCTTCGGACTGGCGCTGCTTGTCGTTCTTGTAGCGCTCCTGGATGGCCTTCATCTTCGGCTGGATCGCCTGCATGGCCCGGGTCGCCTTGATCTGCTTCACGAAGAGCGGGATCAGGCAGATCCGGATGACGACCACCATCATCACGATGGACAGGCCCCAGGCCCAGCCGCCGTCGGGATCGAAGACGTGGCTGAACAGCGAGTGGAACTGGACGATGATCCAGGACACCGCGTAGTAGAGGGGACTCAGAAAACCGAAGGTCACCGGTCAGACTCCTTGGTGATCGGGCTGGCCACCGGCTCCGGCTCGGCGGTCCCGCTCGTGGGGCTCAGCAGATTGCGCAGCCGGCGGTGCCACACCGGATGCTTTCGCGGCGGAACATGGTCGACCCCACCGGGAGACCAGGGATTGCAGCGCAGGATGCGCCAGACGGTCAGCCCGCCTCCCTTGATCGCCCCATGGACGCGCACCGCCTCGTACCCGTAGCGGGAGCACGAGGGGTAGTAACGGCACACCGGGCCGAGCAGCGGACTGATGGTCCACTGGTAGAGCCTGATCAGGCCCATCAGCAGGTACTTCATCGCCCTGTTCCCGTCGGGGCACTGCCGGCCGGTTCCGACCTGAGCAGACGGCGCAACGCCGCATCCAGGTCGTGCCCGAGTTCTGCGTACGAGGCCGTCGCCGCAGCAGGCAGCGCCCGTACCACTATCAGGCTACCTGTGGGCAACCGGGACAGACGCTCGCGGACCAGGTGACGCAGCCGACGCTTGACCACGTTGCGGACCACGGCAGGCCCCACGGCCTTGCTCACGACGAAACCCGCACGCGCCGAAGGAAGCCCCTCGGCGACGTGCGGGCTGGAGTCGCTGTTCCGGTCGGCGCCCTCGTCGGGTACCGCCTCTCTGTGGAGGTGGACCACCAACAGGGGCCGACCGGCGCGGCGACCGCGTTTCACCGCGGTCGCGAAGTCCTGGCGCCGCCGCAGCCGATTCTCGGTGGGCAGCACTGCAGACCCTTTTCGCGGATCAGGCGGACAGGGCGCTGCGGCCCTTGGCACGGCGCGACGCCAGGATGGCGCGGCCGGCACGGGTACGCATGCGCAGCCGGAAGCCGTGGGTCTTGGCGCGACGACGGTTGTTCGGCTGGAAGGTGCGCTTGCTCACTCGGGGGCTCCTGGGGTGAATCGTAGGATGACGGGGGGTCGCTTGGCCGTCACCGTGCGTCCGCGCGATCTCCCCTTGCACTGGGAAATCCGATCCCGGGGCCCAGATCTGCTGGGCCGGGACCACCACGGCGCCCGTGCTGCGCGCGTCATGGAAGCGGGCGGACCCGCGGACATGCGGCAGCGGCCATCGACAACTCGACCTGGCTACGGTACGCGGCGGCGGGTCCGAGGGTCAAACCAGGTGGGTGTCGGCCCGTTGCCCACAGCCTGTGGACAACGACTTGAATCAGCTCTGCGCGCTGACTACCGTTGCAGGACTTGTCTCTTTTGTTCTGTGCTCGCGGCCGCTCTCCCGCCGCGCCACCCAAACCCCTCCCGACCTTGACTGACTGCCCCTGCCCGGGGAACGAGAAAGCGTGTACCAGTGGCTGATGTCAACAGCGATCTCGTCCTGATGTGGTCGAGGGTCGTCGAGCGACTGGTCAGCGACAGCGATGTCGTGGAGAAGGACAAGAACTGGGTCCGGCGCACCCAGCCGATGTGGATGATGCACGACACCGCCCTGCTCGCGGCCCCGAACGAGTTCGCCAAGCAGGTGCTGGAGGGCCGGCTGCTGCCGCAGCTGACCGAGGCCATCTCGCACGAATTCGGCCGCCAGGTGCGGATCGCCGTGATGGTGGACGCCAACGCCGCCCCGCCCACCGGACCGGAGGCCGAGCCGGAACCCGAGCCGGAGCCCGAGGACGCCGCGCAGTGGCCGCACCCGCGGACCGAGCAGGGCTACCCGCCGGAGCCGGGCTACCAGCCCGAGGCGGGGTACCAGCCCGAGGCGGGGTACCAGCCGCAGCCGGGCGCCTGGCCGGGCCGCCCCGCCGAGGACTACCAGCGCCCGTCGTACCCGCCCGGCTACCCGCCGGCCGAGCCCTACGGGGCGCCGGCGCAGGACCCGTACCGGGAGCAGCCCGACGCGAGCGGCGGCAGCTGGGAGCCGCAGGCGGCGCCCGAGCGCCGTCCCGAGCCGGCCCCGCGGCGGACCAGCCGTCCCGGCCCGGACTCGGCGCAGGGCGACCTGTTCGGCGGCGCGCTGGGCTCCCCGGACGAGGACCGGCCGCGGCACAGCGGCTCCCGGCGGGCCGCGCACCGTCCGGCCGACCGGCCGGCCCCGGTGGAGCGCCGGCCCGCTCCCGGCGTCCCGGCCCCGCCCGGCGCCCCGCCGGCGGGCGGCGCGCGCAAGGACGAGCCGAACGCCCGGCTGAACCCCAAGTACCTGTTCGACACCTTCGTGATCGGCGCCAGCAACCGCTTCGCGCACGCCGCGGCGGTGGCGGTCGCCGAGGCCCCGGCCAAGGCCTACAACCCGCTGTTCATCTACGGCGAGTCCGGGCTCGGCAAGACCCACCTGCTGCACGCCATCGGGCACTACTCGCGCAGCCTGTTCCCGGGCACCCGGGTGCGGTACGTGAGCTCGGAGGAATTCACCAACGAGTTCATCAACTCGATCCGGGACGGCAAGGCGGACGCGTTCCGCAAGCGCTACCGGGACATCGACATCCTGCTGGTCGACGACATCCAGTTCCTGGCCAGCAAGGAGTCGACGCAGGAGGAGTTCTTCCACACCTTCAACACCCTGCACAACGCGAACAAGCAGATCGTGCTCTCCTCGGACCGGCCGCCCAAGCAGCTGATCACGCTGGAGGACCGGCTGCGCAACCGGTTCGAGTGGGGCCTGATCACCGACGTGACGCCGCCGGAGCTGGAGACCCGGATCGCGATCCTGCGCAAGAAGGCGATCCAGGAGCAACTCAACGCTCCCGCCGACGTGTTGGAGTTCATCGCGTCCCGAATCACCCGCAACATCCGGGAGTTGGAGGGCGCGCTGATCCGGGTCACCGCGTTCGCCAACCTGAACCGGGCGCCGGTGGACCTGGAGCTGGCCGGGATCGTCCTGAAGGACCTGATCCCGGGCGGCGACGAGGACGCCGGGCCGGAGATCACCGCGCAGGTGATCATGCAGCAGACCGCCGCGTACTTCGGGCTGGGGGTGGAGGACCTGTGCGGATCCTCGCGCAGCCGGGTACTGGTGACGGCCCGTCAGATCGCCATGTACCTCTGCCGGGAGCTGACCGACCTGTCGCTGCCGAAGATCGGCGCGCAGTTCGGCGGCCGGGACCACACCACGGTGATGCACGCGGACCGGAAGATCCGCTCGCTGATGGCCGAACGGCGGTCCATCTACAACCAGGTCACCGAGCTCACCAACCGCATCAAGAGCTAGCCGCAGGGCGGCAGTTGACGCATCCGAAGGGGAGTCCGACCGATCCGGCCGGGCTCCCCTTCGGCATGCCCGCTGCGGGCCGGCCGGGCGAATCCGGGCGATCCGGGGGTGTGGAACGGTCGACGGCGGGGCAGGAATCGTGTCGGCGGCCCGGGCGGCGGGTGCGTCGTCCACCCGAACATCTGCGCAGCAATTCGAACGGTTCGGGTGCGTACTGGAGTTGTCCACAGGAACGGGTGGGTTTTCCCCGTCCACAGGCTCCACAGGCCGAAGTTATCCAGAGGTTCCTCCACAGGCGGATCACGGTTACGCTCTTCGGCGCAGGTCAGACCCCTGTGGACTTGTGCACAACAGTTATCCACAGCCTGTGGAGAACTGAGGATCCGTCAGGACGGCCCAACGGCTGTCCACAGGCTGTCCACAGCGGAAGGGGAGTTATCCCCAGGTTTTCCACAGCTGCGTCCACAGTTCGACAACATCAACTCCCTTGTCACGCCTGGGTGTGAAAGGCGTCACGTGATGTTGATCGAGGCCGGTGGATAACCACGGCAATTTCTGTGGATGAAGCTGGGGATAACCTGTGGATACTCACAGTGCCCTGTGGATTACGCTCCGTTGTCCACAGCAGGCCTAGGTTGTCCACAGCGGCCATCCACAGGACCTGTGGACAAAAAACCGGCTCTGACCTGCGAAAACGGGGTTATCCACGGTATCCACAGGCCCTACTACTACTGCTACACCTAGAGACCTCGCGACTTGATCAACAGTGGGGGTGGCCCGAATCTGTGGACAACCGCGCCCCGACATCTGTTCGGCTTGCTTCCGCCCATCTGCCCCGACTGTCGGCCGAGTACGTCAGACTGTCCTTCGGCACCTGGAAGCCGAGCGGAGCGAATCCGGTCGGTGGGGAGCCGGAAGACGATCAACAGCGCCGGTCGGCAGTACGGGCCGACGGCGCGGCGACAGCAGCCAGGAGGCGGTTACCGGTGAAGTTCCGGGTGGAGCGTGATGTCCTCGCGGAGGCGGTGGCCTGGGCCGCCCGCAGCCTCCCCGCGCGGCCGCCGGTGCCGGTGCTGGCCGGCCTGCTGCTGACGGCGCAGGACGGCACGCTGGCACTGTCCGGGTTCGACTACGAGGTGTCGGCCCGGGTCGAGCTGGAGGCGGACGTCGAGGAGGCCGGCACGGTCCTGGTCTCCGGCCGCCTGCTCAACGACATCTCGCGCAACCTGCCGAACCGCCCGGTGGAGATCTCCACCGACGGGATGCGGGTCACGGTGGTCTGCGGCAGCTCGCGGTTCACCCTGCCGACCCTGCCGGTCGACGAGTACCCGGCGCTGCCGCAGATGCCGACCGCCACCGGCACCGTCCCGGGCGACGTGTTCGCCTCGGCGGTCAGCCAGGCCGCGGTCGCCGCCGGGCGGGACGACACCCTGCCGGTGCTGACCGGCGTCCGGGTCGAGATCAACGGCAGCGGGATCACCCTGGCCGCCACCGACCGGTACCGGTTCGCCGTCCGCGAGCTGCTGTGGAAGCCCGAGCAGGACGACATCAACGCCGTCGCGCTGGTCCCGGCCAAGACCCTGCAGGACATCGCCAAGTCGCTGGGCAGCGGCGACCACGTGTCGATCGCGCTCTCCACCGGCGGCGCCGGCGAGGGCCTGATCGGCTTCGAGGGCGCCGGCCGGCGGACCACCACCCGCCTGCTGGAGGGCGAGTTCCCGAAGTTCCGGTCGATCTTCCCGACCGAGTTCTCGGCGGTCGCCGCGGTGCAGACCCAGCCGTTCCTGGAGGCGCTCAAGCGCGTCTCGCTGGTGGCCGAGCGCAACACCCCGGTCCGGCTGAACTTCGAGCAGGGCGTGCTCACCCTGGAGGCCGGCTCGGGCGACGACGCCCAGGCCTCCGAGCGGGTCGAGGCGGACCTGGAGGGCGACGACATCTCGATCGCGTTCAACCCCGGCTACCTGGAGGAGGGGCTCAAGGCGATCGACGCCGCGTACGCGCAGCTGAGCTTCACCACCCCGACCAAGCCGGCGCTGCTCACCGGCAAGCCCGCGGTGGACGCCGAGCCGGACGACGCCTACCAGTACCTGATCATGCCGGTCCGCCTGTCCGGCTGACCGAACACCGGATCACCAGGGGCGCGAGGGCCGACGGCCTCCGCGCCCCTGTGGCTGCCTGGACCTGCCCGACCGGCGGCGTAGGCTCGGGGAGCGCGGCAACGGCGCCGCCGTCAGGCACGACACCACAGTGAAGGACTTGTCATGGAGCTCGGCCTCATCGGTCTCGGCAAGATGGGCGGCAACATGCGCGAGCGCATCCGCCGCGCCGGCCACACCGTCATCGGCTACGACCGCAACCCCGACCTGGCCGACGTCGACAGCGTGGAGCAGCTGATCGCCGACCTCAAGGGCCCCCGCGTGGTGTGGGTGATGGTTCCGGCCGGCGGCCCGACCCAGGAGACCGTCGAGCACCTGGCCGAGCTGCTCTCCCCCGGCGACGTGGTGGTGGACGGCGGCAACTCCCGCTGGACCGACGACATCCAGCACGCCGAGCTGCTGGCCGCCAAGGGCATCGGCTTCGTCGACTGCGGCGTCTCCGGCGGCGTCTGGGGCCTGGAGAACGGCTACGCGCTGATGTACGGCGGCAACGCCGAGCACGTCGCGAAGGTCCAGCCGATCTTCGACGCGCTCAAGCCCGAGGGCGAGTTCGGCTCGGTGCACGCCGGCAAGGTCGGCGCCGGCCACTTCGCCAAGATGGTCCACAACGGCATCGAGTACGCGATGATGCAGGCCTTCGCCGAGGGCTGGGAGCTGCTGGAGGCGGCCCCCGAGGTCACCGACGTGCGCGAGGTGTTCCGCAGCTGGCAGGAGGGCACCGTCATCCGCTCCTGGCTGCTCGACCTGGCGGTCCGGGCGCTGGACGACGACGAGCACCTGGCCAAGCTCAAGGGCTGGGCCGCGGACTCCGGCGAGGGCCGCTGGACGGTCGAGGCCGCGATCGACCACGCGGTGCCGCTGCCGGCGATCACCGCCTCGCTGTTCGCCCGCTTCGCCTCCCGCCAGGAGGACTCGCCGCAGATGAAGATGATCGCCGCGCTGCGGAACCAGTTCGGCGGCCACGCGGTCGAGTCGAAGTAAGCACCCACGGCCAGAAGGCGAGCGCAGTCCACCGTCATGCACGTCGCGCACCTGTCGCTCGCCGACTTCCGTTCCTACGCCCGGGTCGAGGTACCGCTCGACCCGGGCGTCACCGCGTTCGTGGGGCCCAACGGGCAGGGCAAGACCAACCTGGTCGAGGCGATCGGCTACCTCGCCACCCTGGGCAGCCACCGGGTGGCCACCGACGCCCCGCTGGTGCGGCTCGGCGCCGAGCGGGCCGTGGTCCGGGCCAGCGTGGTCGCCCAGGGCGGCCGGACCACCCTGGTGGAGCTGGAGATCACCCCCGGCAGGGCCAACCGGGCCCGGCTGAACCGCTCCGACAACGTCCGCCCGCGCGACGTGCTGGGCGTGCTGCGCACCGTGCTGTTCGCCCCCGAGGACCTCAGCCTGGTCAAGGGCGACCCGGGCGAGCGCCGACGCTTCCTGGACGAGCTGCTGACCGCCCGCGCACCCCGGCTGGCCGGGGTGCGCTCCGACTACGAGCGGGTGCTCAAGCAGCGCAACGCCCTGCTGAAGACCGCCGCGACGGCCCGCCGGCACGGCGGCGGCAAGGCCGCCGACCTGGCCACCCTGGAGGTCTGGGACGGCCACCTGGCCCGCACCGGGGCCGAACTGACCGCCTTCCGGATCCAGCTGGTGGCCGCCCTGCAGCCGCTGGTCGCCGAGGCCTACCGCCAGCTCGCCCCCGGTGCCGGGGAGACCGTGCTGGAGTACCGCTCGTCCTTCGAGGGCGAGCTGCCGACCAGCCGTGAACAGGCCGAGCAGCAGCTGCTGGACGCCTTGCAGGCGGCCCGGCCGCAGGAGGTCGCGCGCGGCCTGACCCTGGTCGGCCCGCACCGCGACGAGCTGCTGCTGCGGCTCGGCCCGCTGCCCGCCAAGGGCTACGCCAGCCACGGCGAGTCCTGGTCGTACGCGCTGGCCCTGCGCCTCGCCTCCTACGAGCTGCTGCGCTCCGAGGGCGGCGAGCCGGTGCTGATCCTGGACGACGTGTTCGCCGAGCTGGACGCCCGCCGCCGGGACCGGCTGGCCGAGCTGGTGGCCGGCGGCGAGCAGGTGCTGGTCACCGCGGCGGTCGCGGAGGACGTCCCGAAGGCGCTCAGCGGCGCCCGGTACGCCGTCGCGGACGGTACCGTGACCCGTCTCACGCCGTGAAGCACGGCGAGCCCGTACCCTGGACCGCTCGTCGGTGCAGTTGTCCACAGCCTGGGGATGGAGCGTGATGTCGGAGGGTTCGGAGCTTTCGGGTGTGGACCTGGCCCGGGTGGCGTTGCGCGCCGCCAAGGAGCAGGCCCGGCAGCGCGGCGAGCAGGTCCGCGAGCGCCGGGAGGCCAAGCGCACCGGACTGCGCAGCGGCGCCCGCGCGGACGGCCGCGACCCGGTGCCGCTGGGCGCCGCGCTGAACCGGCTGATCACCGAGCGGGGCTGGGAGGCGCCGGCCGCGGTGGGCGGAGTGATGGGCCGCTGGTCACAGATCGTCGGGCCGGACATCGCTGCGCACTGTGAACCCAAGTCGTACGCGGAAGCCGAGGCGGTGCTCACCGTGCAGTGCGACTCCACCGCGTGGGCCACTCAACTCCGGCTGCTGGCACGCCAGTTGGTGGCCCGGCTGAACCACGAACTGGGGCACGGAACGGTCCGGGTGATCAAGGTGCTGGGCCCGGACGCCCCGGTGCGCGGTTACGGGCGGTTGCGGGCGCCGGGCAGCAAGGGTCCCGGGGACACCTGGGGCTGAGCCCGGCCGAGCGGATCGGGAACTTCCGGAATCGCTGACGGCCCGTCCAGGCGCTCTGAGCCCCCCTGCCGAGTATCGGGACACGTCCCGAGGGGATTCAGGGCGGCACATCTGCCCTCAGGGGCTGCCAAACGCCCCTCTCTGTCACTCGTACCGGTAGACTGAAGCGCAAACACCGTTGCGTGGAGCAACAGAGTCGAAACGCCGTGGTCGCACACCTGCCCGGGAAGCGGGAAGGGGCGCGGCCCCGCTGTGCCAGAGAGGGCGCTTCGTGGCCGATTCCGGCAACCCCAGCCAGACCCCAGACCCGTCCGACAACAAGGCGTACGACGCCAGCGCGATCCAGGTGCTGGAAGGCCTCGACGCCGTCCGCAAGCGCCCCGGCATGTACATCGGTTCCACCGGTGAGCGCGGCCTGCACCACCTGGTGTACGAGATCGTCGACAACTCGGTCGACGAGGCCCTGGCCGGCCACGCCGACACCATCGACGTGACGATCCTGGCCGACGGCGGCGTGCGGGTGGTGGACAACGGCCGCGGCATCCCGGTCGGCATCATGCCGGGCCAGGACAAGCCCGCCGTCGAGGTCGTCCTGACCGTGCTGCACGCGGGCGGCAAGTTCGGCGGCGGCGGCTACGCGGTCTCCGGCGGTCTGCACGGCGTCGGCGTCTCGGTGGTGAACGCGCTCTCCACCCGCCTCGCGGTGGACATCCGCACCGACGGCTCGCGCTGGACCCAGGAGTACAAGTCCGGCACCCCGACCGCCCCGCTGGCCAAGCACGAGGACGTCGAGGAGACCGGCACCAGCGTCACCTTCTGGGCCGACCCGGACATCTTCGAGACCACCGTCTACTCGTTCGAGACGCTCTCCCGCCGGTTCCAGGAGATGGCCTTCCTCAACAAGGGCCTCACCATCGCGCTGACCGACGAGCGCCCCGAGCACGCCGACGAGGAGGGCAAGCCGCTCTCCGTCACGTACCGGTACGACGGCGGCATCGCCGACTTCGTCGCCCACCTCAACTCCCGCAAGGGCGAGGTGATCCACCCCTCGGTGATCGACTTCGAGGCGGAGGACAAGGACCGGCGGATCTCCGCCGAGATCGCGATGCAGTGGAACTCGTCCTACACCGAGGGCGTGTACTCGTTCGCGAACACCATCCACACCCACGGCGGCGGCACCCACGAGGAGGGCTTCCGCGCCGCGCTGACCGGTCTGATGAACCGTTACGCGCGCGACAAGAAGCTGCTCCGCGACAAGGACGACAACCTCTCCGGCGAGGACATCCGCGAGGGTTTGACCGCGATCATCTCGGTCAAGCTCGGCGAGCCGCAGTTCGAGGGCCAGACCAAGGACAAGCTCGGCAACACCGAGGCCAAGACCTTCGTGCAGAAGGTGGTCAACGAGCACCTGGCCGACTGGCTGGACCGCAACCCCAACGAGGCCGCGGACATCATCCGCAAGTCCATCCAGGCCGCCAGCGCCCGGGTCGCCGCCCGCAAGGCCCGCGACCTGACCCGCCGCAAGGGCCTGCTGGAGTCCGCCTCGCTGCCCGGCAAGCTCTCGGACTGCCAGTCCAAGGACCCGGCCGAGTGCGAGATCTTCATCGTCGAGGGCGACTCGGCCGGTGGCTCCGCCAAGCAGGGCCGCGACCCGCGCACCCAGGCGATCCTCCCGATCCGCGGCAAGATCCTGAACGTCGAGAAGGCCCGGATCGACAAGGTGCTGCAGAACACCGAGGTCCAGGCGCTGATCTCGGCCTTCGGCTGCGGCATCCAGGAGGACTACGACGCCGAGAAGCTCCGCTATCACAAGATCGTGCTGATGGCCGACGCCGACGTCGACGGACAGCACATCCGCACCCTGCTGCTGACCCTGCTGTTCCGCTTCATGCGCCCGCTGGTCGAGGCCGGGTACGTCTACCTGGCGATGCCCCCGCTGTACAAGATCAAGTGGGGCAAGGACGACTTCGAGTACGCCTACTCCGACCGCGAGCGCGACGCGCTGATCGCGGCCGGCGTCGAGGCCGGCCGTCGGCTCCCCAAGGACGACGCGATCCAGCGCTTCAAGGGTCTCGGCGAGATGAACGCGGAGGAGCTGCGCGTCACCACCATGGACGCCGCCCACCGCCTGCTGCTCCAGGTCACCCTGGAGGACGCGGCCCGCGCCGACGACCTGTTCTCCGTCCTGATGGGCGAGGACGTCGAGGCCCGCCGCTCCTTCATCCAGCGCAACGCGAAGGACGTCCGCTTCCTGGACGTCTGACGTCCCGTCAAGGATCGTTGAAAGGAAACTGACCCCAAGTGGTCGACGACAACCGTCCGGACGGCGGCGAACAGCCCGAGGACAGCACCACCCCTGCCCAGAGCGGTCACCGGGTCGAGCTCATCGAGCTCGAGACCGAGATGCAGCGCTCCTACCTCGACTACGCGATGAGCGTCATCGTGTCGCGTGCCCTGCCCGAGGTCCGCGACGGCCTCAAGCCGGTGCACCGGCGCGTGCTCTACGCGATGTACGACGGCGGCTACCGGCCCGAGAAGGGCTACTACAAGTGCGCCCGCGTGGTCGGCGACGTGATGGGTAACTACCACCCGCACGGCGACACCTCGATCTACGACACCCTGGTCCGCCTCGCCCAGCCCTGGTCGATGCGGATGCCGCTGGTCGACGGCAACGGCAACTTCGGCTCCCCGGGCAACGACCCGGCCGCGGCGATGCGCTACACCGAGTGCAAGATGATGCCGCTGGCGATGGAGATGATGCGCGACATCGACGAGGAGACCGTCGACTTCGCCGCCAACTACGACGGCCGGCAGCAGGAACCCACCGTCCTGCCCGCGCGCATCCCCAACCTGCTGATCAACGGCGCCACCGGCATCGCGGTCGGCATGGCCACCAACATCCCGCCGCACAACCTGCGCGAGGTCGCCTCCGGCGCGCTCTGGGCGCTGGAGCACCCCGAGGCGTCCAACGAGGAGCTGCTGGAAGCCCTGATCGAGCGGATCAAGGGCCCCGACTTCCCGACCGGCGCGCTGATCGTCGGCCGCCGCGGCATCGAGGACGCCTACCGCACCGGCCGCGGCTCGATCACCATGCGCGCGGTGGTCGAGGTCGAGGAGATCCAGGGCCGCCAGTGCCTGGTGATCACCGAGCTGCCCTACCAGGTCAACCCGGACAACCTCGCCCTGAAGATCGCCGACCTGGTCAAGGACGGCCGGATCGCCGGCATCGCCGACGTCCGCGACGAGTCCTCCTCGCGCACCGGCCAGCGCCTGGTCATCGTGCTCAAGCGGGACGCGGTCGCCAAGGTCGTGCTCAACAACCTGTACAAGCACACCGACCTGCAGACCAACTTCGGCGCCAACATGCTGGCCCTGGTCGACGGCGTGCCGCGTACCCTCTCGCTGGACGCCTTCATCCGGCACTGGGTCGCCCACCAGATCGAGGTCATCGTCCGCCGGACCACCTTCCGGCTGCGCAAGGCCGAGGAGCGCGCCCACATCCTGCGCGCGCTGCTCAAGGCCCTCGACCAGATCGACGCGGTGATCGCGCTGATCCGCGCCTCGGAGAGCGCCGACGCCGCCCGCACCGGCCTGATGCAGCTGCTGGAGATCGACGAACTCCAGGCCAACGCCATCCTCGAGATGCAGCTGCGCCGGCTGGCCGCCCTGGAGAGCGCCCGCATCCTCAGCGAGCACGACGAGCTCCAGGCCAAGATCAACGAGTACAACGCGATCCTCGCCTCGCCCGCCCGGCAGCGCGAGATCGTCTCCGAGGAGCTCACCGCGATCGTCGAGAAGTACGGCGACGAGCGGCGCTCCACCCTGATCCCCTCCGACGGCGACCTCTCCATCGAGGACCTCATCGCCGAAGAGGACATCGTGGTCACCATCACCCGCGGCGGCTACGTCAAGCGCACCCGCTCCGACCTCTACCGCTCGCAGAAGCGCGGCGGCAAGGGCGTGCGCGGCGCGCAGCTGAAGCAGGACGACATCGTCGACCACTTCTTCGTCACCACCACCCACAACTGGATCCTGTTCTTCACCAACAAGGGCCGGGTCTACCGCGCCAAGGGCTACGAGCTGCCCGACGCCGGGCGCGACGCCCGCGGCCAGCACGTCGCCAACCTGCTGGCGTTCCAGCCGGAGGAGCACATCACCCAGGTGATGGCGGTGCGCACCTACGAGGACAAGCCGTACCTGGTGCTCGCCACCCGCGGCGGCCTGGTCAAGAAGTCCCCGCTCAAGGACTACGACTCCCCGCGCTCCGGCGGCCTGATCGCGATCAACCTGCGCCAGGACGAGGAGGGCCGGGACGACGAGCTGATCGGCGCCGAGCTGGTCTCCGCCGAGGACGACCTGCTGCTGATCTCCAAGAAGGCCCAGTCGATCCGCTTCAAGGCCACCGACGAGGCGCTCCGCCCGATGAGCCGGGCCACCTCCGGCGTCAAGGGCATGTCGTTCCGCGAGGACGACGAACTGCTCTCGATGAACGTGGTCCGTCCGGGGACGTACGTCTTCACCGCCACCGACGGCGGTTACGCCAAGCGGACGTCGGTCGACGAGTACCGTGTCCAGGGTCGCGGCGGATTCGGCATCAAGGCTGCGAAGATCGTCGAAGGCCGGGGCTCGCTGGTCGGCGCCCTGGTGGTCGAGGAGACCGACGAGATCATGGCCATCACCCTCTCCGGAGGAGTGATCCGGACCAGGGTTTCCGAGGTTCGTGAAACCGGACGTGACACGATGGGCGTCCAACTGATCAACCTCGGAAAGCGCGACGCGGTGGTGGGCATGGCCCGCAACGCGGAGGCCGACGAGGAGGAGGGCGCGGACCTCGACGCCGAGGCGTCCGAGACCGCGACCGCCACCGAGCACGAGGCGGACGGCGCACCCGACCAGGGCTGACGCACGACCGCGACCGTGGTGCCCGTCCCGCTTCCGGCGGGGCGGGCACCACGGGTTGACCGCAGGCCAACCGGGCAGGCGGAGCACGAGCACAACACGGACCAGGGCGGTTCGATCGGCCTGGCGGACGGTTCGGGAGGACCACGGTGAGCGGAGCCACGGGTGCTGGAGGTGCCACGGGCGGCCTGTCGGGCGGACCGGGCGGGACACCGTACGGTGCACCGCAGCACCCCGAGAACCCCGCCACGTCCACCTCGGTGATGCCCCAGGCCGGGCAGCCCGGCTACGGCGGCCAGAACCCGCCGGCTCCCAGCGGCCCGCCCGGCTTCTCCCAGCCCACCACGTACGCGAAGGGCCAGCCCACCCCGGCGCGCGGCACCCGTACCGGTGGCCCGGGCCCGCAGGGCGGCGCTCCCGGCGGCCAGGGCGGCGGCGGCCAGGCCCGACGCCCCGGCGGCACCGGGCCGAGCGCCGGCGGCGCCGGGAAGGTCCGCAAGGCCCGGCTGCGGATCACCAAGGCCGACCCGTGGTCGGTCATGAAGGTCAGCTTCCTGCTGTCGCTGGCCGTCGGCGTGATCGTCATCGTGGCCTCCGCGGTGCTCTGGATGACCCTGGACGGCCTCGGCGTCTTCGACTCGCTGACCAGCACCCTCAAGGACGTCACCGGCACCGACAGCTCCGGCGCGTTCAACCTGATGGACTACATCGGGTTCGGCAAGGTCATGATGTTCACCACCCTGATCGCGGTGGTCGACGTGGTCCTGATGACCGCGCTGTCCACCCTCGCGGCGTTCATCTACAACACCGCGGCCGGCTTCACCGGCGGCATCGAACTCACCCTGGCCGAGGAAGACTGACCCCGCGTCAGTTCGGCGGAATTCCCCGGGCCCCGAAGGCTGTTGAAGCCTTCGGGGCCTTCGTCGTCCCCGGCGGCAATCGGGTGACCGGGCGGCGCGCCGGGATCGGCGGCACCGCCCCCGCGTGGACAAATGGAATACACGAACGAGCACGGGGCCGACCGGCCGCGACAGCGGTCACCGGGCGGCCCGGACGGGTACGGCCGGTCGAGAGGTCCGTGATGGCGGAGAACGCACAGCAACTGGTCCGAGCGCTCGAAGGCCTGATCGGCCGTCGGCTCCCGCTGCGAGTACGCACCTGGGACGGCTCCCAGGCCGGCCCGCCCGGCGCCCCCACCGTCGTGCTGCGCAACCGGCGGGCCCTGCGCCGCCTGCTCTGGTCCCCCGACGAACTCGGCCTGGCCCGCGCGTACGTCTCCGGCGACCTCGAACTCGACCCCGGCACCGACCTCTACGAGGTGCTGGGCGCCGTCTCCGCCTTCACCGACGACTCGGACATCCGCAGCCTGCAGTTCGGCCCCCGGCACATCCTCGGTGCCCCCGGCCGCCGGCTGCTCGGCACCGCGCTGCGCCTGGGCGCGCTCGGCCCGGCGCCCACTCCCCCGCCCGAGGAGGTCCGCCGCCGCCGCGGCAGCCTGCACAGCCGCCGCCGCGACCGGGCCGCGATCAGCCACCACTACGACGTCGGCAACGACTTCTACGGGCTCGTCCTCGGCCCCACCATGGTCTACTCGTGCGCCTACTGGACGCCCGAGGCGAAGAGCCTGGAGGACGCCCAGGAGGCCAAGCTCGACCTGATCTGCCGCAAGCTCGGCCTGCGCCCCGGCATGCGCCTGCTGGACGTCGGCTGCGGCTGGGGCTCGCTGGTCCTGCACGCGGCCCGCCACTACGGCGTTCAGGCGGTCGGCGTCTCCATCTCCACCGAACAGGTCGCGCTGGCCCGCAAACGGGTCGCCGAGGCCGGCCTGGCCGATCGGGTCGAGATCCGGCTCCAGGACTACCGGGAGATCCCCGACGGGCCGTTCGACGCCATCTCCAGCGTCGGCATGGCCGAACACGTCGGCTCGGCCCAGTACCTGGTCTACGCCCGCCACCTGTACGACCTGCTCGCCCCCGGCGGCCGCCTGCTCAACCACCAGATCGCCCGCCGCCCGCTGGACCCCGGCGCGACGTACCGGCTCTCCCCCTTCATCGACCGCTACGTCTTCCCCGACGGGGAGCTCTCCCCCGTCGGCACCACCGTCTCCCGACTGGAGGAGGCCGGCTTCGAGGTCCGCGACGTCGAGGCCCTCCGCGAGCACTACGGCCGCACCCTCCGCGAATGGGTCGCCAACTTGGAGGCCCACTGGTCCGAAGCCGTCCCACTGGCCGGCCGCGGCCGGGCCCGGGTCTGGCGCCTCTACATGGCCGCCTGCGCCCTCGCCTTCGAGCAGAACCGCATCGGCATCAACCAGGTCCTCGCCGTCCGCCCCACCCCCGCAGGCGCCTCCCGCCTCCCCGCCACCCGCGCCCAGTGGCTCGCCGAACCCCCTGAGCGGCACCGTTCGGAGGGGGCCGCGGATACGGATTTGGGAGATCGGCCGACGGTCCGCTAATCTTTGAGTGCGGCAAGGGCCTATAGCTCAGACGGTTAGAGCGCTTCCCTGATAAGGAAGAGGCCACAGGTTCAAGTCCTGTTAGGCCCACCTGCGGAAACGCCCCGGATGGATCTCCATCCGGGGCGTTTCGTTTGCCTGGTACGCCAGCGATTTACGCCAACGGGTCCGGAGGAATCTCCGGAAGCAGGCCCGGAACGAATGCCCGTTCCACGATCAGGCCGGTCGGCTGCCCGAAGCGCTGCTCCGGGAACTCGTGCGGGCGGAGTACGACTTCCGAACCCGGGGCCCGGTTCATCAGCTCCCGGAACCGCTCGCCAAGTGTCGAGGCGGCGGCTCGCTGGGTGGCGGTCGTCACATGGGTGTAGATCCCGAGCGTGGTGGTGATGCGGGCGTGTCGGAGGATCTTCTGCGCGTCGTTCGGGTGGACCCCCAGGACGGCCAGCAGGCTGCCGGTGGTGTGCCGGGTGTCCTTGACCGGGATGCGCCGGACACCGGAGCGCTTCACCCGGCGTTCGAAAGTGTCCGAGAAGCCGTCCGGGTCGATCGGCCCGCCGGTCTCGGTGGTGAGGATGAGGTCGTACTCGGTCCAGTCGAGGCCGGCGCGCTCCCGTTCCCGGCGCTGAAGCATCCGGCGCTCGCCCAGCACTTCCAGGCACAGCCGGGGGAGCGGCAGGGCACCGACGGACGAGGCGGTCTTCAGGTCCACCAGCACCAGCCCGATGCCCTTCACCCGCTGCACCTGCTTGCGCGGGTGGATCGTGCCGGTGGAGAAGTCGATGTCCACCCACCGCAGGCCCAGCAGCTCGCCCCGGCGGAAGCCCAGCACCAGCGCCAGCACGAACCCGGCGAACAGCCGGTGGGCCCGAACCGAGCGCATGAAGGTGATGGCCTCGGAGACCGTCCAGGGGATGACTTCCTTGCTGTCGGCTTTGGGCATGTCCACCAGTTCCGCGACGTTCCGCAGCAGCAACTCTTCGCGGATCGCCCGGTTGAGCGCGTTGCGGAGCACCTTCATGCACTCCTGCTGGGTGGAACCGCCCACTTCCTCGGCCCGGAGCTTGGCGAAGAAGGTCCGCACGTCCTGGATGCCGAGCTTCGTCAGGCGCTTCGTCCCGAGTTTGGGGATCAGGTAAAGGCGGACCATGGTCTCGTACTTGGCGAAGGTGTTGTTGCGCCGGTGGGGCCGCACGATCTCGGTCAGCCAGTACGTCAGGTACTCACCCACCTTCACCTCCTTCGTGGGGGTGGGGACGCCCTTGTCCTCCAGCTCCTTTGCGCGGGCCAACTTCTCCGCGGCCTCGTCGTAGGTCTTGCCGTACCGCGAGATGCGCTTCTTGAGCCCGTCGGTGGTGGTGACGTAGACGCGGGCCTCGTACAGGCCGTCCGGCCGGCGGGTGATGCTTCCGGCCCCGTTCGGGTTCTTCTTTGCCATCAGTTCGTGGTCCTGGTCTGGTTCGTGATGTAGGTGGCGAGATCGTCGGCTGCGATCCGTCGGCTGCGGCCGATGAGGAAGCTCGGCAGGGCGTTCGAGCGGATCAGGTCGTAGACCTTGGTACGGCTGAGCTGGAGTGCCGCCATGACGTCGGGCACGGTCAGGACGGCGGGCGTGGCGGTGGTCAAGGTGGTCGGTCCTCCCTGTACGGGGCTCAGGTGGGCCGGACCTCGTGACGTACCGCTGGAACCGACGCAACCTGTGCTGATCGGTTCTGAGCTGGTGGTGCGGCTGGAGGGCTCGCAGTGGATGTGTCCTAGGTGGGGATTTCTGCGTCACCGCGTCATCTGCGTCATTCGTGCTTCTGACCTGGGGTTTTGGGTGACGCAGGGGTCCCGGTGTGCGTCATCGCTGCGTCACGGCTGCGTCATCGGGTGACGTACCGGGTGACGCAGGTGACGCAGGATGACGCAGCGTCCGTCGTCTGCGTCACCGCTTTCCGTGCAGGTCAGGGGCCGTTTTTCGGGCCGAGTGACGCAGGTGACGCAGCGTTCCTCTACTTAGGAAAAAGGAGGGGCTGTCTGTTGGTGGTTGTGTGCGCCTCAGGGCGAAAGGAGGAGCCGCTTCGCGGCGCGTTCTGGGGCGGCGCGGCCGCCAACAGCAAGAGGAGCACGCGGGGGGCGAGTGAAGGCTGTGCTCTTCTTGCTGTTCAGACGCGGGGGTCGGGCAGCTCGGATTGCTCGTGCTGGGGAGTGGGGGCGGGGCGGGCCATTTCGAGGTAGCGGCCTTCCTTGGTGCGGCCGCTGTCGATGAGGACCTGGCGGGCGGCGAGGGTGGGTTGGAGGCGCTTGAGCCGGTCGGACAGCACCTTCCCCGTGGTGGGCCAGCCCTTGGGCAGGGGGCGGGTCTCCTCGCCGGCGTAGAGGCGGCTGAGGCACTGCAGCCACTCGGTGGATGTCATCCGCTGCGCGCCGCCGGCGGCGATGGTCTCGGCGTGCTTCAGGACGGTCTGCGCGAGGAGGTCGCCCTCGATCACGTCGTCGTTCAGGTCGTCGAGGCTGGCCCGGTAGGCGGCGAGCGCTCCGAGGCCGGTGGCGGCGTCGAGCTGCGCGCACAGGTGCGCGAAGTCCGCCATCCGCAGATCCGTCGGCGTCTCCGCCTCCGCCGCCCGCACTTGGACGGTGAGGTCGAGCAGGGAGCCGAGAACGACGGGCAGCGCCTGCTCGTACTCCGCCCACAGCTCGGCCTCGGTGCGCCGCACCTTGGGCCGCTCCAGCCGCAGCGGCAGGAGGCGCTCCGCCAGGTCGGGCCGGATGACGCCGACGTCGATGCCGGTCAGCAGCAGCGGCCGGCGGTAGGAGGCGCGGTGGACGTCGCCGTCCGTGAACAGGGCCCGCTTCACGGACTCGGCTCCGGTGACGATGCAGCACATGGCGTCGGACAGGTCCGGGGTCATGTGGCTCAGGTTGTCGAGGGCGGTGACCCATCCGGCCGCGACGGCGGCGATCAGGTTCTCCTCGTCCTTCGGCGCCCGGCGCAGGTCGCCGCTCATGCCCTCGACGATCCGCACCAGCATCCGGCCGCCGGTGGACTTGCCCGCGCCCTGCGGCCCGGTGAGGAACGGCGCGGGCACGGGGACGGACGGGCCGAGGCAGCCGATCAGCCACGCGACGGCCAGGCACTCGGAACTGGCATTGGCGAAGTTCGTCAGCCGCAGCAGCAGGTCGATGCCCTTGCCGTCGGTGTCCTTGGTAGGCACGGGAAGTTCGCCGGTGAGCTGGGTGCGCCGCCAACACACCTCGCGCGGGTCGGGGGTGAGGACGTCCCAGCCGGTGGGGTGGATGCGCACCGACAGGCCGTCGGCGCGACCCAGGTCGAGCCACGTCGCACCGTCGAAGCCGGGGGCGACGCGGATGTGAACCTGCTGCACGGCTTCGGCCAGGGCCAGTGCCTCGATCAGGTCGAGCGCTTCCTTGAGGGCGGTGCCGTTGAACACGCCGACGCCGTCCCGGTACAGGCCCACCATCAGCTCTTGGCGGTGGCTGCCGGTGGTGCCCTGGGAGCGGATCGGGCGGGCGACGGGGTGGCCGATTCGCTGGGCGTAGACGGTGCCGTCGGCGGTGCGGAAGTACCGGAAGTGGGCGGCGGCGTAGTCGGCGATGATCTCGCGTGCCGGGGTCTTCTCGTCCTCGGACACGGTCACAACCCCAACGTGGTCAGGGCGTTGGCCCACGCGTCCTCGCAGTGCCGGGCGGTCTCGCCCTTTGCGCCGGCGGCGGCGAACAGCCGCTGCGTGTGCGCCTCGGTCAGGCAGCCGCACCGGCCATGGGTGGACAGCACCGCCAGGAACACCCCGTACACGGTGGCGTGGACGGCGCTCGAAGCCGCGGTGATGGTCTGCTCGGCCATGGCGATGCCACGCTCCAGGAACACGGGGCTGCGGTGGGGGCACCGGCCGCCCCCGGCCGGCACCGGCACGGAGACACGCACCGGCCGGACCGGGGCGGGCTCCCGCACCACCAGGTCGCGGACCGAGTCCGGCAGGGCGGCGAGGGTGCCGGTGCCGGGGCCGAGCCAACGGGCGTAGGACATACGCGACTTGACGTCCACGCCGGGCCGCACGGCGTTGGCGGAGGGCATAACGCCCCGGTAGAGCCAGTGCTCGCCCCGGGTGGTTCGCACGGTCCGGGTGGCGGGCAGGTTGGCCTCTGCCCACGCGATGGCGTCGGCGTTGTCGAGGTCCACAACGGTCAAGCCCGCGCCGCCGGGGTGGTAGGCCACGGCGGCGGCCAGCCGCCACTCGTACCCCCACTCCGGGGAGTTGATGACGTGCCGGTCGGTGGTGGCGGCGGCCCAGCCATGGCACGGCCGGGGGCACAGGCAGGGGCCGGGGGTCTTCATGTTCGGCCGCCCCCCGCACGCGTTCTTCTCGCAAGCCAGGCAGTTGCCGAACGGCACCTTCCCGGCCCGCAGCGGCAGCACGGGCACGCCGGACGTGGCCAGGGAGAGGGCGGCGGCGAGGTGTTCTCCCCGAACCGGGGCGGGATGGGTCATGCTGGTGTCTCCAGTTCTCTAGATCGGTGCTGGATTGGCGGCGGCCCCGTTTCTTGGCAGAGGGGGGCCGCCGTCGTTGTTGTTCATCGCGGCTTCGGCGCAGACCTTGTGCGCGGGTCTGCGCTGCTCGTCGCGCAGTGGGGTGGGGTGGCCGCACCAGCGGCAGGAGAGAGTGCGGGTGCGGTCGTAGTGCCGGGCGTCGCGCCAGTCGAGGGCGGCCACGGCCGGAGCCTCAGGCGGCGAGCGGAACAGGCGTACCGACAAGCCGGGCGAGGGCGTGGCGGCCGATCAGTTCGGTGTAGGCCGGGGGGATGGCCTCGGTGAGTTCTTCGCGGACGTCGGTCCAGTCGATGCCCATGGCCTGCTGCATCTCGGCGACGGTGGCTTTGCCGCCGCCGGAGCCGTACGCGGCGACGTAGGGGCCGTCGAAGTACTGGCCGTGTCGCCAGCCCCGGACGCGGCCCCGGTGACGGGGGTGGGTGGGGTTGGGCATGGTCCAGCCGCCGAGTTCGAAGTTGCGGTGCCGCAGGACGCCCAGGCCGAACTGCTCGCCGCAGAGGCTGATGTCCTTGCGCACCGGGGCGCGGCCGTTGGGCTGCTCGATGACGTACGGCCGCCCGGTGGAATCGGCGGCGGCGCGGGTGGCGGCGACCAGGTCGACGTGGGCGGTGCCCCAGCCCATGGCGGTGTTGGTGCCGACGGTGAGCGCGCATCCGGCCTGGCACGGCGGCGAGGTGTGGATCAGGTCGTACTCGGCCCCGTGGGCGCGGATGTACTCGACCGCGTCGCCCCGGACGAACCGGTACGGGTAGTTCGGGCGGGGGCGGATGTCGATGCCGGTGACGTCGAACCCGGCGCGGTGGTAGCCCGTTCCGGCACCCCCCGCGCAGCAGAACGCGTCCAGCAGCCGGGGTCGGCGGCCGGCCACGGTGACGGGAATGGCGGAAATGACGCTCATTCGGTGTCTCCCGATCCGGTCTCAGGCCGCGCGGCGGGCGGCGAGGTCGACGACCGGCGCGAGGCGCTCGACCGGGACGAGCGGGACGACGGGGGCGAGGTGCGGGAGGGGCTCGCCGCCGTCGGGCGGGGCGGGGGTCTCGTCGTCCTGCTCGGCCTGGGCGCGCTCGTGGGCGGAGTGGGCGAGGACGGCGTTGACGCGGGCGGAGTGGGCGCGGGAGGCGCGCTGGGAGGCGAGGTGGGGGATGAGGGCGAGCGTGCCGGGGCCGAAGAGGACGGCGGCGGTGACCAGGTCGCTGGTGTTCACGGGGTTCCTCCGGTGCGGGCGGCGTGGGCGAGCAGGTCGAGGACGCTGGTGCCGAGCTGGGCGGTGCGGTGCTGGATGGCCTCCCACGAGGCGGGGTCGATGTTCATGAGCGCGGCGAGGGAGGTGATCGGGTCGTGGTCGGCGGCGGCGGTGAGGGCGTCGCGCAGGTGGGCGGCGGCCAGCGGCCGGATCGCGGCGGTGGCGGTCATGCGCGAACCTTGCCGATCGCCTCGGTCAGGGCGTGGATGAGGTTGTCGACGGGGCCGGCCGCGCCGGTGGAGGCGAGGAGGAAGCCGAACATCACCGCGACGAAGGCGGAACCGGCGCTGAGGGACTTGGCCTTCAGCAGGAAGGCGAGGGCGATGCCGAACAGCACGACGAGCGAGACAGTCAGGGCCATGACACGGCCTTTCGTTCGACGGCCCGAGGGCCGGAGCGGGGCGTGCGGGGAGGGGGTCAGCGGGTGCCGGAGCGCCAGGTGGCGTGGGCGAGGTTGTAGAGGTGGCGGCCGATGCGGATCCGCTTGCCGGCACCGTGGCAGCGGCGGCAGATCCTGCCGCGCTTCGGGTTGCCGTGGCGGTCGTTCTTGAGCGCGAAGCCGAGTCCGCGGCAGCGGCGGCAGTTCCCGAACGGGCTCGCCGCACACAACGCGCTGTAACCGAGGGTGACGAGCAGGGTGGCGGCTATCGCGGGCAGCAGGAGGGGGGTCACAGTGGCCTCCAGGGCGGTTTTCGTGGTTTTCGCAGGTGGCGCGCTAGGGGCTAGGTCGCTGATCAGGTGTGGTGTGGGCCGCTAGCGGGGGTGCTAGGTCTAGCGGGGGTGTCCGCTAGGCCTAGCACCCGGTTCGACGGTCAGGCGGCGCTCTTCTTGTCACGCTCAGCGATGATTCGGGTGGCGTCGTCGCGGGTGATGCCGCGCCGGTTCGCGCCCTTGCCGTCCTCGGTGGTGCCCCAGACCTGGCCCGTGGTGACGCCGTACGGCTTGAGCGCGGCCACCAGTTGGTCGGCCTTGGCACGGCCCTCCAGTTCGGCCCAGGGGCCGTAGACGTCGGGGCGGAGTTCGGCGAGGCGGGCCACGATCGTCTCCGACCACAGCTTCGGCTCGTCGGGGCCCATGACGGCGAGGACGTCGGCGAGCAGGTCGTGGGAGAGCGCCGTGGCGGGGGCGGCGTCGGCGGTGCCGGCCGCGTAGCCGGTCAGCAGCCCGGCCTGCTCGCGGGCCCGCCGGCCGCGCGCGGCGATCGCCTCGGCCATCGGCGCGTCGGCGAACACAGAGCGGACGATCTGCGCGTCCGAGCCCTCGCCGCCGACGAAGTAGGCGATGCCCCGGTCCTCCCGGGAGAAGGTCGTGGCCCGGATCCCGCGCTTGTAGCTGGACGTGCCGAGGACCATGTCGTTCTCGACCTGGCCCATGACCTTCAGGCACAGCCGCAGGATCGCGTTCGCGGAGATGCCGGTGGGCAGGGACTTGGCGTCGGGCCGTTGGGTGGCCAGCAGCAGCACGATTCCGGTGGCCGGGCCACGCTTGACCAGGTCGGTGCAGATCTCCTCGAACTCGGCACCGTGCTTGGGGTGTTCGAACCACACCTGGCACTCGTCCACGCCGATCACGATCGGGTGCAGCCGCAGCGACTTGTTGTCCGCGAGCTGGGAGGTCACCTTGGACTCCGGGCACACGTCGCGAGGCAGGGAGCGGATCACCTTGGTACGGCGGCGCAGTTCCTCGCGGACCTCGCGCATGTCGGCGATGGCGTACTCGATGTCCTCGTCGTCGTCGCCGGCGCGGTGTCGGTGGCTGACCTGGCCGCCGACGGGGTCGAGGTCGCCGGTGCCCTTCAGGTCGTAGGTGTGCAGCTCGGCACGGGGGTCGAGCGCGGCGATCAACAGCAGCAGGCGCAGCAGGAAGGTCTTGCCCATGCGGGGGACCGCGCCGATGATCCCGGCGATGAACATCAGCGTGGCCGTCACCCAGCTGCCGCGCTGGTCGGTGGCGAAGGCCACGGGGTTGAACAGGTCGACGGTGCCGGCCTTGGCGAGCGGCCAGGCGGGCTGCTTGGCCTTGGCCATGTCCTGGTCGCCGACCCACAGCACCATGCGGCCGGGGTGCTCGCCCTTGGCCTGCTCGGGCCAGACGGTGCCGATCGGGCGCCGCAGGCCGGAGGCGAGGCGGCCCCGGCGCTCCATGACGTCGGTGACCTCCACGCCGGCGGGCAGTTCGACGTCGGCGCGCCAGCCGGGGCCGTCGCGGGTGATCGGGGCGGGGAAGGTGATCCCGCTGTTCTTCGACCTGGCGGAGGTGATCGCGGCGATGCCGAGGGACTCCAGCGCGGCCACGACCATGTCGGAGGTGAGCTTGGGGGCCTTGGCCTTGACGACGGCGCGGGTGATGAGCGGCTCGTCCGCCGGCGCGCCCGCCGCACCGAGCGCCAGGACCACGGCCGCGGCGAGGGCCAGCAGAGTGGCGGTGGAGGTCATGACGAGCAGCACGATGACGGCGGCCAGGCCGAACACCGAGGCCAGCAGGCTGATGACGCCGCGCAGCCGCACCCGGTTGTCGCGCTGGCGGCACAGCTTCAGGTACAGCTCGGCGTCCTCCCTGCGGGCGGCGGCCGACCGCAGGGGCTGCCCCTCCGCGTCGGACGTCCACCGGCCCAGGAACGACAGCGTGCGCGCCGCGCCGCGCGGTGAGCGGGCGGCGAGCTTGGCGGCGTAGAGGGGAGAGCGGAGAGCGTGGTAGGCCAGGGAGTGGCCGACGTGCCCGGCGGCCCACCTGGTCTGCGCGGCCAGCTCGGACTTGGACAGCAGCCAGGCGGGGAGGATCGGGCGGCGCGCGCCCTCCGGCACCGGCAGCGGCACCGCCGTGGGCTGGTCGACGTAGACGGACTGCCCGTCCACGTCGTCCGGGTCGGCGTCGTCGGCGGGGGTGGTGGCGGGGCGGCGCTCGGTGCGGGCCTTGTCGAGGTCGACGACCTCGCCCCGGGCCTCGGCCTCGGCGTCGGCGGCCATCTCCGCCGCCAGCAGCAGGAACAGCTCTTCCTCGCCGGGGTCGGGCTGGTGGTTCTGGTTCACTGGTCTTCCCTTCTCACTGCGCGATGTGGTGCGGAAAGGGGGACCCGGGGCGGCCGGTCAGCTTGCCGGCAGGAACGGCCGCCCCGGGGAGAAGTCAGGCCCGGCGGTCGCCGGTGAGCAGCAGCGCGTCCATGAGGATCTGCGCGTGGTCGAACGCCAGGCCCTCCGAGTCCGCGAGCAGGTCGGCGACCGGCACCCAGCGGGCGCGGACGGCGTCGTCCCCGGCGACGGCCTGGGTGCCGGCCGGGACGGTGACGACGTAGGCGGTGGTGGAGTACGCCCCGCGCGGGTCGCGGCCCGGCGCGTCGAACACGCCGACCTCGCGCAGCCAGGACGCCGGGACCTTGACGCCGGTCTCCTCGGCCAGCTCCCGGACGGCGGCGGCGAGCGGGCTCTCCCCGTCGTCCACGTGCCCGCCCGGCAGCGCGTCCAGGCCCTTGTGCGGGTCCCAGCCGCGCTCGATCAGCAGCACCGAACGGATCGCGCCCTCGCGGACGCACACCACGTCGGCGGTGTAGCGCGGCGTCTGACGGGCGGTGGTCTCCGTGGTGTTCACGGTGTTCTCCTTCGAGGTCGGGCGGTGGCGGCGGGCCTGTCGGGCGGCGTGGTGGGCGTTGAAGTCGGCGTGCAGCGGGTCGCCGACCTCGCACGGCCGGTCGTTCCGGCACGCGTCGCAGCCGGCGGTGTGGTCGGTGGCGGCGCTGAAGGCGTTCATGTAGGCGATGAACTGGGTGTCGGACACGGTGATCTCCGGTGGGGTCGGGCGGGTGGTCAGATGCGGGCGAGGCTGCGGATGGCGGACTCGCCGAGGCTGTTGCGCAGGTCGAGTTCGTAGGCGACGGCCTCGACCTGCGACCAGTACCGGTCCAGGAACCGGTCGGCGATCTTCTGGGCGTCGCGCAGGACCGCCGAGGGGTTCGCACCTTCGGCCCGCACGGTGCGCTTGATGAAGTCCATGTCGGCGGCGGCCTGGTCGGTGGCGTAGTCCATGACGTGGCGGCTCGCGCCGATGCCGCGCAGCCAGCGCGTGCAGGCCTGCACGCCGGCCGTGGTCATCGCGACGTGCTCGGTGAGGGGCACGGCGTTCGCGCCGGCGAACTGGGTCTGGCCGTGGTTGAGGCCGTTGCCGGTGAGCTGCATGCCGGTGATGCGGTGGCCGGTGGCGAGGCCGACGACGGCGTGCCCGGCCTCGTGGATGGTGACGCTGCGGCCGAGTCCGGCCGGGCCGATCTCGTCCAGGATCTTGCGCATGCGGTTGTTGCTCGGGGTCAGCGTGACGCCTTCCCAGGCGGCGGTGTTGAGACGGAGACCGGAGTGCAGGCGGGCCATGGGGAAACTCCCTGAAGTGTGTGGGCGGGCGGGCGGTGACGGTGGGGTCGGTCAGGCGGAGGCGATGACGGCGGCGACGGTCTCCCAGGCGTGGTGCCAGGCCTGGTCGAGGGCGTACGCGCCGGTCCCGAGGACGGGTGCGTACGTGCCGTCGGCGGTGGTCGGGTGCGCGGGGTGGGCGGGGGTGCCGAGGGCGTAGAAGTTGCTCTTGCCGGTGGCGTCGGCGATGCGGCGCAGGGGCTCGCGCCGGTCGGCGACGTAGTGGGTGACGGCGGACACGGCCAGCGCGGCGGCCACCGGGACGGGCCGCAGGCGCATGCCGACCATCCGGGCGCCGACCAGCAGCGCGAGGCCCTGGGTGCCGACGTAGGCGGCGACGTGGGCGGCGCACGCCTTGCGGCCGGCGACGCTGGACTGACCCTCGTTGTGGTCGTGCTGGCCCTTGGTGCAGGCCTGGTGGTCGGACTGGACCCAGTGGTCCGCCACATCGGCGGCGGCGCGCATCAGGGCGTAGGCGGCACCGAAACGGGCGACACGGGAGGAGGACATGCGGAACTCCAAAAGGTCTGTGGTGCAAGGAAGTTGGGTGGAATTGCGGTTGGCCGCACTCAGGCGGCGGACACGGCCAGCGGGTCGGTGTCGAGGATCAGGCTCCGGAGGGGCTCGATCTCCTTGTAGCGGGCGGCGACCCAGCCGGTGGACCAGCCGGTCAGCTCGACGGCCCGGCGCTGCGTGGTGCCGCAACTGGCGGCGGCCCGAACGATCTCCAAGGCCAACTCCTCCGGCACCTTCTCGGTGACGGCGGGGCCGGACAGCAGCTTGTCCCGCCGAGCCTTGACGGCGGCAAGCCGCCGCTGCTCACGCTCGCCCTCGATGCGCTCACGCTCGCTCGCGAGGCGCTCACGAAGCTCCTCGGCGGCCCGATCGGTCTCGTCCTTCCGGGCCCGCTCGACACGGTCGGCGGCCTCCCGGCGCTCCTGCGCGGCAAGGTTCTCGCGCAGCATCGCCAGGTCGTGCTCACGCTTCTCGCGATCGCGCTCACGTTCACGCTCGTCGGCCTCACGGGCCAGACGCTCGGCGGTTTCGGCCGTCTCCTTCTGCTCGGCCCGGGCCCGCTCCTGCGCCTGCTCGGCGAGCCGCCGGCGCTCGTCCCGCTCGTCCCGCTCACGGGCCTCGCGGGCGGCCACCGCGCGGGCGATCGCCCGCCGGTAGGCGAGCGAGGTCTCCGCCGTGACGATCAGCAGCAGCGGCGCGACCGCGTGGACCGCGACCCCCACCCGATCCCCCGTCAGAGCGGATTCGCCCACGTTGAGCAGCACCGTTGCGACGCCGGTCATCCAGCGCAGCACCACCGGCCACCGGCCGCCGTCGCCGCCGAGACGGGCCAGGATGCCGTCCATCCGGACCACGATCACCACCGCCGCGTCCACGACCAGCGGCAGGATCGGGGCCGTCAGTTTCCAGCCCTCCGGGGTGTGCGCGACCATCAGCGGCGTCACCGTGAGCATGCTGTACAGCACCGCCCCGAACGTGATCGCCCACGTCCCGAAACTCAAGACCCGCTCGGCCGAGCGGATCTGCTGCGGCGTCACCAGAGCGCTCACCGTGCACCCCGCTTCCCGCCCGACGAGCGGGCGATGAGCACGAACACGCGCTTCGTGAGCACGACCAGGCGGCGGTGAGCGCGACGCTTCAGCCTGCTCATCAGGCCGCCTCCCCCACGCCGAACGCGCGGTGGCCGGCGGCCCGGCGAGCGGCGACGACCCGGCGGTTGGCGAACAGCGGCACCGGTGCCGCGTCCATCAGCCGCCGCGCGAACGCCGCCAGCTTCAGGTCCTCCCGCTCCAGGTCCGCCAGCACCGCCAGCGCCACGTCCATCCGCGCCTCGTACTCCAACGGGCCCTCCCCCGGCACACCGGCGAACAGCTCGCAGTCCACGCCCAGCGCCAGCTCCGCGAACTCAGAGGAGTTCGCGGCGACCTTCCCTGCAACAATCGACCTCACGGGTCTCTACCTCTCTGTCAGGTGAACAGGCCCGAAGGGGTCGTCGCGCTCCGGCCAAGGAAGGCGCGACGGCCCCGACTCATGGGCCCAGCCACTCGTCACTCACGAGCAGCCATGACCCCCGACCCGCCACGAAGCGGCACGGATCGGGGACCAAAGACACTCGTTCGTTGATCAGCACACTTTTGAGTTCTCAAGGAACTGCGATCAGGCGCGGCTCGTAGGCGTGCGGCAATGCCGCCTTCCCCGACAACCGACCGTCGCGTTTACACAGGTCAGAGGCGCATGGAATCGTTTTCGCCTCCGCTTAGGGGGGCTTGCGCTTCCTTGCGATACCCAAGGTATGCAGGCTGCCACTGCCCGTCAAGTCCCCCTTGCGCTATTCTTGCTTTGCCCCCCTAAGCGATGAAGGGACCACGATGCACGAGGAGCTGGAGCGGGTGGCCGGCGTGGCCGTCCCGATCGAACGGGCCAAGGCGGCAATTGCCCTGATGGCGGACTACCAGAGCCGGGTGGTCGAGCTGTCCCGTGTCCGCCGCGAGGCGATCGAGGAAGCGTCGGCGGCGGGCATGTCGCAGACCGAGATTGCTGCACTGCTCGGCGTGAGCCGTGGGCGTGTCGGGCAGCTTGCGTCGGCTGGCCCGGCACCGGAGCGGGCCTTCTTCGGCCTGGGGCCGATGACCGTGGCGCTCGGCGGGAAGTATGAGGCGGGGAAGGCCCCGGACCAGAACCCCAGCGAGGTCGTGACCAGGGAAGACCTGAAGAACTACGAGCACCTGCGGAAGCTGTTCGCGAGCTTGAAGCTCGACTCCGACTACGAGGTGGTCCCGCCGTCCGGGATCGTGAACCTCAACCGGGAGCACCTGGTGGTGGTCTGCGGGCCACGACTGTCCCCGATCATCGCCCAGGTGCTCGAAGGTGACGACAACCTGCGCTTCCGCAAGGACCGGGCCTGGCACTTGGTGGATCTGAAGACGGAGACCGAGTACCGCTCCCCGCTCGACGAGGACGGGACGGCCGGCGACGTCGGCTATCTCGCTCGGCTGCCCCGCCTCGATGGCAAGGGAACCTTCCTCTACATCGCGGGCATCCACTCGATCGGCGCGAACGGCGTGGTGCACTACCTGGAGAACCACCTGGGCGAGCTGTACCGCGACGTCCGGACGAAGCGCTTCTCCACGCTTATCTCCTGCCGCTACGACCCGGAGACGCTGGACGTCTTGGAGAGCACCAGGGTCACCCCGATCTACCGACACGAGGGCTGACATGCGCGTTTCCATCGCTACGGCCCCCGGCAGCCCGAACCCCAACGAGGACTGGGTGGGCGCCACGACTTCGCTGGCCGTCGTCCTGGACGGGCTGAGCACCGCCGGGCTCGACACCGGCTGTCTGCACGGCGTCCCCTGGTACGTCGCCCAGCTCGGCGGCCACCTGGTCAGCGCGTTGGCCGACTCCGGCAGGCCGCTGGCCGATGGGCTGGCTCAGGCCCTCGACCAGGTGGCGGCGCTCCACCCCGGGTGCGACCTGGCCAACCCCGGTACACCCTCAGCCACGGTCTCGATCGTCCGGGCCGGTGCGGCGGCGCTCGATTACCTGGTGCTCGCCGACTCGCCGATCGTCTTCGAGCGCGGCAGCGAGTACACGGTGAAGACCGACCTGCGGGTGGACACCGTCGTCCCGGAGCTTCGGGCGGAGACACAGCGATTCGCCACCGGGACGCCGGAGCACGCGGAGAGCGTCCGCCGCATGGTCGCCGCCCAGCGGCTTACCCGGAACGCGCCCGGTGGCTACTGGGTGGCTGCCGGAAGTGGCGAAGCCGCCGAGCACGCGCTGACGGGGGCGGTGCTGCTGGCCGGCGTCCAGTCGGTGGCGGTCATGTCGGACGGGGCCGCCCGGCTGGTCACCGACTACCAGGTGGCCACGTGGGCGGACGTGTTCGGCATCCTCCGTGAGCGCGACGCCGACGGCCTGATCTCTGCCGTCCGGGACGTCGAAGCCACCGACCCGGAGGGCCGTCGCTGGCCCCGGTTCAAGTCCGGAGACGACGCCGCCGTGGCGTTCTGTCAGCTGCCGTGAACAAGGTTGGACCAGGATTGTTCAGTTGGCGGCTTTGCACCTGGGCGGGGGCCGGGTAGGTCGGACAGTTCATGCTGAGGTAGACGCGTTGTCGTACGCCAACGTGCTACGCCAACACCGGCGAACAACCACGGACGTTGCCGACCTCTGGCACACGATGCATTCAGGTGCACGGGAGCATCACGAGTGTCGCCGCGAGCAAGTGATCACCTGATAAGGAAGAGGCCACAGGTTCAAGTCCTGTTAGGCCCACCGGCGCGAAGGCCCCGATCACCTGGTGATCGGGGCCTTCGACGTTTTCCCCCACGATCGGCCGTAACCCCCGTCGGCGGTGGCTCGTTGAGATCGGTGCGCAGAGGCAGAACACAGGGTGAGTTGACTCGAAACTGATGTGAAGTCGGGGATAGCCGGGCGACAGGCCCGGTCATTGGGTGACGTGGGACACAGCGCGACCTCTGCTCCGGCCGGCGGATGACCGGCCCCGCCCGCCCCGGGCTCCCGGGCGGTTCCCACGTCATGTCTTCATTCACCCCGTGAGGCACCCCCATGTTCATGGAAGCCGCGCTGCTCGAATCCAGGACGCTCCGAAGCGGCCTGTGCGAGCGCACCGAAGTCCTCGACGAGGTCAAGGCCCTCGTCCTGCTGCCCGACGGGCTGCACGTCAACACGCGGATGGTCGCCGAGTACTTCGAGGTCGGCGAGAAGGCCATCTACGGTCTGTTCCGTCGCCACCGTCAGGAGTTGGAGAGCAACGGCTACACCGTCCTCAAGCCTGTGGATAACCCCGCCGACCAGACCTGCAAGTTGCAGGTCTGGCAGGTCAGCGGCTCGCAGGACGGTCAACCGGAGGGCGCGGTGGGCGTTCCTTCCGCGCGCCCTGTGGATAACCCGGAAAGCCAGAAGTGCACAACGTACTTCTGGCAGGTCAGCGCCCCGGAGCACCCCCAAGACCACCCCTCCGGCGAGGCCCACCGCCCCACCTCGCCTGTGGACAACTCCAGGGACGCCACCCACCGCCCCCAGGGCGGCGGAAACGGCGTCGCGCTGTACTCCCGCCGCGCCGTGCTGAACGTGGCGATGCTGCTGCGGGACAGCGAGGTCGCCCGTCAGGTCCGCAGCCGGCTGCTCGACGTGATCGAGAGTGCGGCCCGACCGGTGGCCGAGCCGTCGGCCCCGTACGTGTTCCGGGCTCGGCCGTGGAAGCGGTGGAGCGAGTTGCGGTGGGACGAGGACGAGGCGGGGCGGCGGGATCCGGCCGTGGCGGCCTGGCGGCGGCGGATCGACGGGCTGGAGCCGTTCGGGGGGAGGCTGCCCGCGGTGCCGCCGCAGGTGGCGGAGGAGCCGCCCGGGTTCGGCTTCTCCGGGGACGACCTGCGGAGTGCGGTGGTTGAGTTGGCCGCCGCGCTCGGGTCGGTCGATCGGCGGCTGGACGCGCAGGGGATGGTGATCACCGCGATCAGTGAGCGGCTCTCCCGCCAGGAGTCGCGCCTCGGCGCCCACGGCGCCCGGCTCGACTCGCTGAGCGAGGACGTCCGGGCGATCCGGCGGGATGTCGCGCGGCTGCGCAGGCGGCGTCGCGGGTAGGCGGGGGCGTTGTGCGAGGGGCCTGTCGGCGGTTCGGAACCGCCGGCGGGCCCCGGCGCGTCGACTGTCGGGGAGGGAGCGGGCGCGCAGTCCGATGACCGTACTGGTGGGGAAGCGTCAAAGGCGCTTGCAGATCAGCCGGTTGACGGTGGCGGGGGCCGCTTCTGAACCGGTTACCGGTGTGTATCATCGGCCCCAGGGCGGTCTTCAGCCTGACCGCTGGTTCGTACTCTTACATCCAAGCAAGCAAGAAGGACGAGGTCCCGCGGTGAAGAAGCTTCTCCTGGTCGCCCTGGTCGCCCTCGGCGGCTTCTTTGTCTACCGTCAGGTCCAGGCGGACCGCGCCGAGCAGGACCTGTGGACCGAGGCGACCGACCCGGTTCCGGCCGGCCGCTGAGCCGACCGACGAGTCTTTCTCGGACCGGCCCGCGGCGTACGGGCCGGGGCCGGTCCGAAACCCGCATGGGGCGTTGCCCGGGAGCGGGTAGGCTAGTGCCCGTTGCTCGGGGCCTTAGCTCAGTTGGTAGAGCGCTGTCTTTGCATGGCAGATGTCAGGGGTTCGACTCCCCTAGGCTCCACAGTCGTTGAACGGCCCCCGACCGGGGAAACCAGGTCGGGGGCCGTTCTGTGTCCGGAGACGCCCGGGGCGACGGGCGTCAGTGCGGCTTGCGCGGGTCGTGCGGCTTGGGCCGGTCGTCGTCGGCGGGGCGGGTGGCGGGCGGCGGGGTCGGCTTCGTGGCGGCGCTGGAGCCGCCGGCGGCCGGTTCGTCGTGCGGGACGGAGCCGTTGAGGGTGGCCCCGCCGACCGGCGTGCCGGTGGCGCTGCCGGGCCGGGTCGGGTCGGCCGTCGCGGGCGGGGCGGTGACGGGCTCCGGGGGCTCGGTCAGCCACTCGGGGTTGTTCTGCTTGCGGTACCACTGCCAGGTCGCGACACCGGTGCCGATCGCGATGGCGCCGGCCACCGCGAGGCCGGTCGCCCAGCCGTTGCAGCGCTTCTTCTTTGCGTTCTTGGCGGCCAGGTCGCTGATCTCGGCCGCGCTGACGTTGCCCTGCAGCGCGGTGATCGCGGCGGCGCTGCGGGCCTGGGCCTCCTGGGCGAGCGGGACGACGCTCTCCTTGGCGGCCTGGAGGGTTTCGGCGACCTTGGGGGCGACGTTCGTCCGGGCCTGGCAGGCAGCCTGACCGGCCGACAGCTTGGCGGCGAGCGCGGCCTCCTGGGCCCGGTGGACGGCCCTCAGGGCGGCCTTCTGGGTGTCCGGGGGGAGGCTGAAGAAGGCCTGCTCCAGGTGCGGGGCGAGGTGCTTGACGTAGTGCACCCGGGCGGCCTGTGCGGCCTGGCCGGCTCCGCTGCGGGCCTGTGCGCCGGCGGCCGCGGCCTTCGGGCCGAGCGCCTCCAGTCTGGGGCCGAGCGCCTGCCTGGCCTCCTCGGCGTACTGCAGGGCGGCCTCCTTCGCGGAGGTGGCGTAGGGCGCGACGGCGTCCCTTGCCCGTGCGGCGGTCTCGCGCGCGGTGTCCGTACGGCTCACGGCTTCTCCTTCTCGGCGGGTGTCCGGTGTTGTCCGGTATGCACCTTTCCACCTGATAGGAGATCATGCATCCTGCTTATCTGCCGGGCACCTTCGACTGAGCCGTCTGCGGCGATCATGGGATGATTCCCCGGATAGTCATATGAAAGACAGGAAGGTACCCCCGTGGCCGAGGAACTGACCGCCACTCTGAAGACCAACCGCGGCGACATCGTGGTGAAGCTCTTCCCGAACCACGCCCCGAAGACCGTGGCGAACTTCGTCGAGCTGGCCGAGGGCACCCGCGAGTGGAAGAACCCGGAGACCGGCGAGGTGGCCGCCAAGCCGCTGTACGACGGCACCGTCTTCCACCGTGTGATCGACGGCTTCATGATCCAGGGCGGTGACCCGCTGGGCAACGGCACCGGCGGCCCGGGCTATAAGTTCGCCGACGAGTTCCACCCGGACCTGTCGTTCGACCGCCCGTACCTGCTGGCCATGGCCAACGCCGGCCCGGGCACCAACGGCTCGCAGTTCTTCATCACGGTGGCCCCGACCACCTGGCTGAACCGCAAGCACAGCATCTTCGGCGAGGTCGTGGACGCGGCCAGCCGGCAGGTCGTGGACGCGATCGGCACCACCGCCACCACCAAGCCCTACGACCGCCCGGTCCAGGACGTGGTGATCGAGCAGGTCGTCGTCTCCCGCGGCTGATTCGCACCCTGCCGCCCTCCCGGGGCGGCCCGCGCTCTTGTGGCGCGCAGTAGCCTGGACGGTCCCGGCGGTGCCCCGTTTTCGTACGGTGGCGGCGCCGGGACCGTTTCGTTGATGGAGGGACTGCGCCGATGCTTCCGGACGAGCCCGTGCGGCCGACGCCCGTGGAGGACCAGGGGTCCGGGCTGCCCCGGTGCCACCGGCACCCCGACCGGGAGACCGGCGTGTCCTGCACCAGGTGCGGGCGGCCGGTCTGCCCGGAGTGCATGGTGCCCGCCTCGGTCGGCTTCCAGTGCCCGGACTGTGTGCACGGCGCGGCTGCCGAGCGGCAGGTCCGGCCGCGGACGGCGTTCGGCGGGGTGCTGTCGCTCGGCGACGGCGCGCTGGTCACCAAGGTGCTGATCGGCCTGAACCTGCTGGTGTTCCTGCTGACCGAGTACGTGTCCAGGCAGTGGCAGGTCAGGCTGGGCCTGGTCAGCTGGGCGCCGCTGCCGGGGCTGCGGTTCGGCATGGCCGAGGGGCCGCAGGAGTGGTACCGGCTGGTGACGGCGATGTTCGTGCACGGCGGTCTGCTGCACATCGCGACCAACATGTTCTCGCTCTGGGTGATCGGCCCCCAGCTGGAGCGGGCGCTGGGCCGGGTGCGGTTCCTCGGCCTGTACCTGGTGTCGGGCATCGCGGGCAACGCGCTGGCATTCGTGCTGTCGCCGCCGTCCGAGCAGCTGTTCTCGGTCGGTGCGTCCGGGGCGATCTTCGGACTGCTGGGGGCCACCGCGGTGCTGTTCCGGGTGAACCGGATCCCGATGCAGCCGGTGATCGCGCTGCTGGTGGTGAACCTGGTGATCACCTTCTCGCTGAAGGGGATCGACTGGCGGGCGCACATCGGCGGCCTGGTGGCGGGCGTCGTCATCGGCGCGGGCATGATGTACGCCCCACGAGCACACCGGAACCTGGTGCAGGGGTTGACGACGGTCGCGGTGCTGGCCGTCGGCCTGGGCCTGGTGCTGCTGGGGATGGCCCGGCTGCCCGGCTGAGGGATCTCCCCGCGCACTGTCCACAGGCGGTGCGCGACGGGCGATTGGATTTCCCGTGTCTACGCGCGTTATCCTGCTGCGTTGCGAGTTATCCACAGGATCGGCGGAGTTTTCCCCAGTGTGGACAACCCTGTGGATAAACGTTCGGACGCTCCGTGACCGACCCGGGGCGGGGCACGCCGAACACCGCCCCGGCCCGGAGGCCGGAGCGGTGCGGGGTGCAGCTCAGACCGCGGACCGCCCGGCGGGCGGCAGCGGCTTCACTTCCACTGCGTGGAGACGCCGAAGCCCGCCGCGATGAAGCCGAAGCCGGCCAGGATGTTCCAGTTGCCCCAGCTGCGGACCGGCCAGGTGCCGCTGGTCACGTAGTAGCTGACGATCCAGGCCAGACCGATCAGGAACAGCACCAGCATCAGCGGTGCCACCCAGCTCCGGCCGGAACTGATCTTCACGGCGGTCGCGGAGGACGGCGGCGGCGTGTAGTCGGCCTTCTTGCGGAGTCGAGACTTCGGCACGAGGGGCTCTCCTGTCGATGCGCTGTGACCGCGCAGGTGGTCAGTGGGGGCGTGGTGGCACGTGGAGACCCTGGTTCGAACGGTCGGATCTCCGCACATGCCACCGGCGTCCGTTAGCGTAGTGGCTCGCCGGGTCTTAGGGAGATAAGGGTACGGTGCCTGATTCCACGATTTCTTCGCCGAACCCGGCTGCGCGCCCGCGCCGGGGCCGAATTGTCGGACGTGCCCTGACCTGCACCGTCTTCGCCCTCGCCGGACTGCTGTTCTACGTGAGCGGGCGGACCGCGCACGGCATTGATCTGCGCACCGACAATTCGCTGCTGGGGCTCAGCGACGTCATACAGCAGCGCTCCACCCAGAACCAGCAGCTCCAGGAACAGGTCGCGGCCGACCAGGACCGGGCCGACCGGCTGGCCCGGGAGCAGGGACGGAGCCCGGACGACACCGCCCGGCTGGCCGCGCTGCAGCAGGCCGCCGGGCTGGACCCGCTGCACGGGCCCGGGCTGACCGTCACGCTGGACGACGCCCCGCCGAACGCCACCGCCCGGATCCCCGGCGTCCCCGAGCCCGGGGTGAACGACCTGGTGATCCACCAGCAGGACATCCAGGCCGTGGTGAACGCGCTGTGGCGGGGCGGCGCCGAGGGCATCCAGGTGATGGACCAGCGGCTGATCTCCACCAGCGCGGTGCGCTGCGTCGGCAACACCCTGCTGCTGCAGGGCCGGGTCTACTCCCCGCCGTACGTGATCCGCGCGGTCGGCCGGACCGAGGGGCTGCGGGCCGCGGTGGACGCCGATCCGACGATCCGCAACTACCTGGGCTACGTGGCCGCCTACGGGCTGGGCTGGAAGGTCCAGGAGGGCAACGAGCTGAGCCTGCCAGGGTACGCCGGATCGATCGACCTGCGGGCCGCCTCCGCCCAGTAGGCCGCCGCGCCCGGTCCGTTGCGCCAATACCCGCCTGGGGCGGGCGGGTGGGCGTCTACGCTTGTGCCGACCCGAGCAACGAGGAGCACCATGTACGGCTGGATCTGGCGGCATCTTCCGGGCCCTGCGCCGGTACGTGCGCTGATCGCGCTGCTGCTCGTCCTCGGGGTGGTCTACGTCCTGTTCCAGTACGTGTTCCCGTGGGCCGAGCCGCTGCTCCCCTTCGGGAACGTGACGGTGGACCAGGGAGCCGGCGGCTGAGCCGGCCCCGGTTCCGTCCGCCCTTCGACGCACGCACACCCCAGGAGTTAGCGATGACTTCCGCCGGCCACCCGCCCCGGATTCTCGTGGTCGACAACTACGACAGCTTCGTCTTCAACCTCGTCCAGTACCTGTACCAGCTGGGTGCGGAGTGCGAGGTGGTCCGCAACGACCGGTTGACGGTGGCTCATGTCCGGCCCAGGGCGGGCGCGGAGGGCTACGACGGGGTGCTGCTCTCGCCCGGGCCGGGGACGCCGGAGGAGGCGGGGGTGTGCGTGGAGATGGTGCACCACTGCGCGCGGATCGGGCTGCCGCTGTTCGGCGTGTGCCTGGGGCTGCAGTCGATCGCGGTGGCGTACGGCGCGGTGGTCGACCGGGCGCCGGAGCTGCTGCACGGCAAGACCTCGTCGGTGGTGCACGAGGACGGCGGGGTGTTCGAGGGCCTGCCCTCGCCGCTGACCGCGACCCGCTACCACTCGCTGGCGGTCCGGCCGGACACCGTGCCCGCCGAGCTGGTGGTCACCTCGCGCACCGACAGCGGTGTGATCATGGGCCTGCGGCACCGTGAGCTGCTGGTCGAGGGCGTCCAGTTCCACCCCGAGTCGGTGCTCACCGAGGGCGGGCACCGGATGCTCGCCAACTGGCTGGCCGAGTGCGGGTTCCCGGAAGCGGTGGGCCGTTCGGCCGGCCTCGCCCCGGTGATCGGCCGGGGCTGACCGGATGACCGCCGTGCGCCCGGAGCGGGGCGTTCCCGAGGAGATGGACGAGCCGGACGGCTGGGGCGTCTACGAGCCGGCCCCGGAGCGGACCCTGCAGCTGCGGCTGCCCGGGGTCGAGTCGGATCCGGCTGCGATATCCGGGCCGGACGACCCGGCCGGTCGGCGGCGCGCCCAGGGGCCGGGAGGCCTGGGGGCGGGCACCGGTCGGCGGCGGGCGTCCGGGCGGGCCGCAGGACCGCGTCCGCGGCGGCCCAAGGAGCGCAAACGGGTGGTGCTGGCCCGGGCGGTGGGGGAGCTGTTCATCACCCTCGGCGTGGTGATGCTGCTGTTCGTCTCCTACCAGCTGTGGTGGACCAACGTGGTGGCCGACAACGCCGCCAGCGCCGCGGGCAAGAAGCTGGAGCAGCAGTGGGCGCAGCCGGTCGCCCCGTCGACCGACGGCGGCGCGCCGGTGCCGGCGGGCACGTTCGAGCCCGGCAAGGGCTTCGCGATCATCCACATCCCGAAGCTCGACCTGACCTATCCGATCGCCGAGGGCACCAACAAGCAGCAGGTGCTCGACAAGGGCCTGGTCGGCCACTACACGGGCACCGCGATGCCGTCCGACCCGGCCGGCAACTTCGCGGTCGCCGCGCACCGCACCACGCACGGTCAGCCGTTCCGGGAGATCGGCAAGCTGGTGCCGGGCGACAAGATCGTGGTGGAGACGGCGACCTCCTACTTCACCTACGAGGTGGCGGGCGGCATTCCGGAGACCCCGCCGACCAACGTGACGGTGCTTCAGGCGATCCCCAAGGGCTCGCCGTTCACCGAACCGGGCCGCTATATGACCATGACGACATGCACGCCGGAGTTCAGTGCCCGGGGAAGGCTCATCGTCTTTGGCAAGATGGTCGACGAACGGCCGCGGAGCCAAGGCCAGCCGGAGGCGCTGACCGGGCAACACTGAGCAGCGAGGCACGGCACCATGGGCACAACCATTCGGAGCGGGCGACGGCGCGGACGAGTGGCTGCGGCCCTGGGCCTGATGGGTGAAGCGCTGATCACCCTCGGCCTGGTGCTGGCCCTGTTCGTCGGGTACTCGCTGTGGTGGACGGACGTGGTGGCCGCCCGGGCCGCCGACCGCCAGGGGGACCGGCTCCGGCAGACCTGGAGCGCCCCGGCGGCCGGCACGCCGGAGGCCCCCGCCCCGGTGTACGAGGCGGGCGACGGCGTGGGCTTCCTGCACGTGCCCGCGTTCGAGAAGGGCGACCGGACGACGCTGATCCGGATGGGCACCAGCACGGAGGTGCTCAACGAGGGCGTCGCCGGGGTGTACGAGGAGCCGTACCGGTCGGCGATGCCGTGGGACGCCGAGGGCAACTTCACGATGGCGGCGCACCGGGACGGCCACGGCGCGAAGTTCCACGACCTGGACCGGCTCTCCGAAGGCGATCCGGTGGTGGTGGAGACCCGGGACGCCTGGTACGTCTACCGGGTCGCCGGCACCCTCCCGCAGACCTCCAAGTACGACGTCGGCGTGGTCGCGCCCGTCCCCGAGGGCTCGCCGTTCACCGGCCCCGGCCGGTACCTGACGCTGACCACCTGCACGCCGGTGTACACCTCGCGCTACCGGATGGCGGTGTGGGCGAGCCTGGTCCGGGTGGACCCGATGGACGCCCACCGCACGCCGCCGCCCGAGCTGCGCTGACGCCGGGCCGACGCGAAAGGGGCCGCACCGTCCGAGGACGGTGCGGCCCCTTTCGGCGCGTGGCGCCGGTCAGGGCGTGGCCGGTGTCTTGTCGCCGGCCCTGGTCCAGAGCTTGACCGGAATGCTCGGGTCGACCTGCTGGTTGGACTGCGGGTCACTCCCGATCACGATCGCGTTCTCGTCCTGCGGGCCCGACACGACCACCGAGTTGAGACCGAGCTTCTGGAGGTCCGCGACGACCTGCTTGTAGGTCTTGTTGGCCACGATCGGCATGGACACCTTGTCGGCCAGCTTGCCGACCGTGATGGTGACCTTGCTGCCCTTGGCGACCTGGGTGCCCTTCAGCGGGTTCTGCTCGATGACCTGGCCGACCTTGGTCTGGTCGGTGATGGTCTTGGTGACCACGTTCGGCGTCAGGTTGAGGTCGGTGAGCGCCTGGGAGGCGTTGTCCTGGGACTGGCCGACCAGCGGCGGCACGGCGACCTTCCCCTGACCGGAGGAGACCACCAGGGCGACGGAGGTGCCGGTCGCGGCCTTGCCGGTCACCGACTGCGAGATGACCTTGTCCTGCTCGATCTTGTCGTCGTTGCTGTAGCTGAAGGTGACCACGAAGCCCTTGGCGGTCAGCGCGGTGTTGGCGGCGTCCTTGGACTGGCCGGTGACGTCGGGGACGTCGACCTGCGCCGGGCCGGAGGACAGGTGCACCGTGATCTTCCCGGTGGTGGAGATCTCGCTGTTGGCGGCCTGCTCCTGGGTGCAGACCTGGTCCTTCTGGATCTTGGTGTCGGGGCAGGCGATCGGGTCGCCCGCGACCACGGTGAGCGTGGGGTTCTGCGACTTCGCCGCGGCCTCCGCCTCGGGGAGCGTCTTGCCGACCAGGTTCGGGACGGTGGTCTTGCTGCTCCCGCCGCCGGTCTTCACCATCGACTGCACCACGAAGAACGCGCCGACCAGGACCAGCACCGCCGCGACGGCCAGGATGATCCAGGAGGTGTTGTTCTTCTTCGGCTGCTCCTCGCGGCGCCGACTGCCCCGGCCCTGGTAGCCGTCGTCGTCGTAGCCGCCGTTGCCGTTGCCGTAGCCGTCGTCCTGGTAGCCGCCGTACTGGGCGGGCTGCTGGTGTCCGACCGGCGGCAGCATGGTGGTGGGGCCGCCCTGCTGGGGCAGCATGTTGGTCTGGCCGTACGGGTCGTACTGCCCGCCGCTCTGGTCGTACCCGTAGCCGTTGGTGCCGGTGCCGTAGGCGGCCTGCTGGGCGGCGGCGACCGGGAGGCCGTCGAGGAAGCGCTCGATGTCGTCGCGCATCTCGTCGGCGGACTGGTACCGGTAGTCGCGCTCCTTGGCGAGCGCCTTCAGCACGATCGCGTCGATCTCCGGGCGGACCTCGGGGTCGTACGCGGACGGTGGCGCGGGCTCCTCGCGCACGTGCTGGTAGGCCACCGCGACGGGGGAGTCGCCGACGAACGGGGGGCGCACCGTGAGCAGCTCGTACAGCAGGCAGCCGGTCGAGTAGAGGTCGGAGCGGGCGTCGACGGTCTCGCCCTTGGCCTGCTCGGGGGAGAGGTACTGGGCGGTGCCGATGACCGCGGAGGTCTGGGTCATCGTCATGCCGGCGTCACCCATCGCGCGGGCGATGCCGAAGTCCATCACCTTGACGTTGCCCTGCCGGGTCAGCATGACGTTGGCGGGCTTGATGTCGCGGTGCACGATGCCGGCGCGGTGCGAGTACTCGAGCGCCTGCAGGATGCCGATGGTCATCTCCAGCGCGCGCTCGGGCAGCAGCCGCCGCCCGGTGTGCAGCAGTTCGCGCAGCGTGGAGCCCTCGACGTACTCCATGACGATGTACGGGATGGAGATCCCGTCGATGTAGTCCTCGCCGGTGTCGTAGACGGCGACGATGGCGGGGTGGTTGAGCGAGGCCGCGGACTGCGCCTCGCGGCGGAAGCGGGCCTGGAACGAGGGGTCGCGGGCCATGTCGGTGCGGAGGGTCTTCACTGCGACCTGGCGGCCGAGCCGGGTGTCGTGGGCGAGGTACACCTCGGCCATGCCACCGCGTCCGAGGACGCCGCCGAGCTCGTACCTGCCGCCTAGACGACGAGGCTCTTCCATATCTCCGACCCTCTCCCCCACCGGTCGGTGAGGATATGACGTAGTGTCCCCGCACGCTCTGTCTTGACGCGGCCGCCGCCGCGGTGGTTTCACAGTGCTGGCATCCGCGGTCGGTGGCCGCGGACTGGCTGCGGGTACACCCGCTGCTGGCGGATACGCTACCGGGCGAACCTGACGTGCCTGGTGCAGGCAGCCAGCTGAGACCAGACCGGTATCGATCCGGACCGTCCCATTGTGACAATTCCGGCCACCGATCGAGGATCGATGGCCGGAATGTGATGGATACGACCGATCTACTTGCCGAGCGCGGCCTGCATCATCGCCTTGGCGATCGGCGCGGCGAGCGAGCCGCCGGAGATCTGCTGCGCCTCGCTGGAGCCGTCCTCGACGACCACCGCGACGGCGACCTGCTTGCCGTCCTGGCCCTTGGCGTAGGAGACGAACCAGGCGAACGGCAGGCCCGAGTTGTCCTGGCCGTGCTGGGCGGTGCCGGTCTTGCCGCCGACCGTCACGCCCGGGATCTTCGCGTTCTTGCCGGTGCCGTTCTGCACCACCGACTCCATCAGCTGTTGGAGCTTCTGGGCGGTGGCCGGCGAGACCGCCTGCGACATCTGGTGCTCGGTGTGGGTGGAGATCACGTTCCCGGCCGAACCCTCCTGGGCGACCAGGTACGGCTGCATCAGCGAGCCGTTGTTGGCGATCGCCGCCGCCACCATGGCCATCTGCAGCGGGGTGGCCCGGGTGTCGTGCTGGCCGATGGCGTCCATCGCGGTGCCGTCGGGCTTGGAGTCCTTCGGGTAGTAGCTGGCGGTGGCCCGGATCGGGACGTCCACCTGGTCGTTGTTGAAGCCGAACTTCTCGGCCTGCGCCCGCAGCTTGTCCCCGCCCAGCTCGGCGCCCATCTTGCCGAACACCGTGTTGCAGGAGTAGTCCATCGCGGTCTGGATGCTGGCGTTCAGGCACGGCTCGGTGGAGCTGGCGTTGATCAGCGGGGTGCTGGTGCCGGGCAGGACGTACGGGTTCGGGGTGTCGGTGACGTCCGTCGGGTTCTGGTACTTGCCGGTCTCGAACGCCGTCGCGGCGGTGATCAGCTTGAAGGTCGAGCCGGGCGGATAGGTCTCGCGCAGCGCCCGGTTCAGCAGCGGCTTGTTCGGGTCGGCGTCGAGCGCCGCCTTGGCCTTGGCGTCGTCGTCGGAGCCGCCCGCGAAGGTGCTCGGGTCGTACGACGGGGTGGAGACCAGCCCGAGGATCGCCCCGGTCTTCGGGTCGATGGCGACCGCGGCGCCCTTCTTGTCGCCCAGCCCCTCGAAGCCCGCCTTCTGCACCTTGGGGTCGATGGTGGTGACCACGTCGCCGCCCTGCTTGGGCTTGCCGGTCAGCATGTCCAGGGTGTTGCGGAAGAACAGCCGGGAGTCGGTGCCGGAGAGGATGCCGTCCTCCAGCTTCTCCAGCTGGGTGGAGTCGTAGGCCTGCGAGGACCAGCCGGTGACCGGCGCGTACATCGGCCCGTCCACCCAGGAGCGCTTGTACTTGTAGCGCAGGCCGTTGACGAAGTCGGACTTGGTGACGGCCTGGCCCCCGACGATGATGTTGCCGCGGGGGGAGGCGTACCGGTCGTACTTGGTGCGGTCGTTGTGCGGGTTGTTGGCCCACGCCGACGCCTCCACGCCCTGCACCCAGTTCACCCGGAGCATCAGGGCCAGGATCAGCACCAGGCAGAAGATCGACACCCGGCGGATCGGCTTGTTCACGAGGTCGCTCCCCTGCTCTGGTCCGGTGCGCCCGGGCCGGCGGCTCCGAGCCGCTCCGGTCCGGCCGGCTCCGGAATGGCGGTGGCCGGTTCGACGGCCGGCCGGCGGGCGGTGTCGCTGATCTTCATCAGGATGGCGATCAGGGCCCAGTTCGCGACCAGGGAGGATCCGCCCTGGGCGAGGAACGGCATGGTCATACCGGTCAGCGGGATCAGGCCGGTGACACCGCCGGCGACCACGAACACCTGCAGCCCGAACGCCGAGCTCAGGCCGACCGCCAGCAGCTTGCCGAACGGGTCGCGGGCCGCCAGCGCGGTGCGCAGGCCGCGCTGCACCACCAGGCCGTAGAGCATGAACAGCGCCATCAGACCGGTCAGGCCCAGCTCCTCGCCGAACGAGCCGAGGATGAAGTCGCTCTTGGCCGCGAACTGGATCAGCCAGCTGCGGCCCTGCCCGAACCCGGTGCCGACGGTGCCGCCCGAACCGAGCGACATCAGGGTCTGCCCGATCTGCTCGGAGGACTGCTTGGGCGCATTCGGCCCGAACGCCGCCATCGGGTCGAGCCAGGCGTTGATGCGGACCTTCACGTGCGGCTCGATGGAGGCCACCATGGCCGCGCCGCCCAGCGACATCGTCAGACCGAAGACGATCCAGCTGGTCCGCTCGGTGGCGACGTACAGCATCACCACGAACAGGCCGAAGAACAGGAAGGACGTACCCAGGTCGGTCTCGAACACCAGGATCAGGATCGACAGCAGCCAGACCACCACGATCGGGCCGAGGTCGCGGCCGCGCGGCAGGTACAGGCCCATGAACTTGCGGCTGGCCAGCGCCAGGGCGTCCTTCTTGACCATCAGGAAGCCGGCGAAGAACACCGTCAGGATGATCTTGGCGAACTCGCCGGGCTGGATCGAGAACGAGCCGAAGCGGATCCAGATCTTCGCGCCGAAGTCCTCCGGCCGGGACGGGAAGAAGGCCGGCGCGGCCAGCAGCACCAGCGCCAGCACCATCGAGATGTAGGTGTAGCGCTGCAGGATCCGGTGGTCCTTCAGCAGGATCACCACGCCGATGAACAGCAGCACCCCGAGACCGGACCACATCAGCTGGTTCGGCGCCGCCGCGTAGTTCTTGATCAGCAGCTTGCCGGCCTTGTCGAGCCGCCAGATCATCACCAGGCCGAGCCCGTTCAGCAGCGTCGCCAGCGGCAGCAGCAGCGGGTCGGCGTACGGCGCGAACCGCCGCACCGCCAGGTGGGCGATCAGCGCCAGCACGCCCATGCCCAGCCCGTACTGCACCATGCCGGCGGGCAGGCTGCCGTCCATCGCCAGGCCGACGTTGGCGTACGCCATGATCGGGATCGCGACCGCGAAGGCCAACATCAGGAGTTCGGCGTTGCGCCGGTTCGGGGTGTCGCCCGCCGAGGACCGGCCGACGGCGCGGCGCCGCCCGGTGGCGGGCGTACGACCGCTGCTCACGTCGAATGTGCTCATGCCTGTGAAAACCCTCGGGGTCGCCCGCGGCCTACTGCCCGGAGCAGGACACGGCGAGCTGCTGCTCCTGCTCGGTCAACGGCGGGGTGGTCGGCGTGGCGTCCCCGGCGGCCGGGGCGGCCTTGGAATCGGCGACCTTCTTGCAGACCTCGGCCTGCGCGCGCAGCGCGGCGACCTGCTTCCGGGCGTCGTCGAGGCTGCCGGCCTGGATGTTCTTGGCGACCTGGTCGCGCTGGAAGGCGGGCAGGTACTTGAGTTCCACGTCGTCGAACTTCTGGTAGACCGAGCTGAGCTTCAGGCCGGCCAGGTTCTGGTCGGTGCCGCGGAACACGGCCAGGTGGCCGTTGTCGGTGCCGACGTAGTACTGGCCCTGGTTCCACTGCCAGGCGAACCAGCCGCCGCCGCCGAGCACCGCGAGCACCAGCACCCCGATCAGGGTGATCTTCATGCCGCGCTTCTTCTTGCGGCGGCTCGGCGGGGGGTCGCCCGCGTACGGGTCGGGGTCGCCGTACTCGCCGCCGTCGCCGGGCGGGAAGCCGGCCGGGTCGCCCCAGTTGCCGTCCTGGTCGTAGCCGTCCTGGTAGCCCTCGGCGGGGCCGAAGTCACCGGCCGGGGCCCCGTAGCCGGGCTGCTGGTCGTAGCCGCCCTGGTAGCCCTCGGCGGGCCCGAAGGCGCCCTGCGGGGCCTGCGGGGTGCGGCCGAGGCCGGCCGCGCGACCGGCGGGGGTGTCCAGCAGGTGCGGGTCGTGCAGCGGGTGCTGCTGGGTGTCGGCGACCGCGCCGACCACCTCGGGGGCCTGCGAGGCCTGGCCGCTGAGCAGGTCGGTGGCGCCGACCTCGATCACGTCGGCCACGATGCAGGTGATGTTGTCCGGGCCGCCGCCGCGCAGCGCCAGCTGGATCAGCTCCTGGACGGTCTGCTGCGGCGCGTAGTAGCTGCCGAGCGTCTCCTCCAGGGTCTGGTGGCTGACCGGGCCGGACAGGCCGTCGGAGCAGATCAGGTAGCGGTCGCCGGCCCGGACCTCGCGGATCGACAGGTCGGGCTCGACCTGGCCGCGGCCGTCCAGGGCGCGCATCAGCAGCGAGCGCTGCGGGTGGGTCTCGGCCTCCTCGGCGGTGATCCGGCCCTCGTCGACCAGCCGCTGCACCCAGGTGTGGTCCTGGGTGATCTGGTCGAGCCGGCCGTCCCGCAGCAGGTAGGCGCGGGAGTCGCCGATGTGCACCTGGCCCATCCGCTGGCCGTCCCACAGCAGCGCGGTGAGGGTGCAGCCCATGCCTTCCAGCTGGGGGTCCTGGTCGACCATCTGCCGCAGCCGGTCGTTGGCGGTCTGCACCGCGTCGCCCAGCAGGGTCAGCAGGTCGGCACCGGGTTGTTCCTCGTCCAGCCGGACGATCGACCCCAGCACCTCGGAGGAGGCGACCTCACCGGCCGCCGCCCCACCCATGCCGTCGGCCACCGCGAGCAGTCTGGGTCCGGCATAGCCGGAGTCCTCGTTCCCCTCGCGGATCAGGCCCTTGTGCGAGCCGGCGGCGAAGCGCAGCACGAGACTCATGCTGTCCGGGCCCTCCTTCGGGTGGAGCTGGTCCTCATGCGCTGACTACTTCCGCAGTTCGATGACGGTCCTGCCGATTCGGATCGGCACGCCGATCTGGAGCGGCGTCGGCGTGGTCAGCCGCTGTCGGTCCAGATAGGTGCCGTTGGTGGAGCCTAGATCCTCCACGGTCCACTGCCCAGCCTGATCCGGGTAGATCCTGGCGTGACGGGAGGACGCGTAGTCGTCGTCCAGCACGATCGTGGAGTCGTGCGCCCGGCCCAGCGTGACGGTCTGGCCGTGCAGGGCGACGGTGGTGCCGGCCAGCGATCCCTGGGTGACCACCAGGTGCGTGGGCTGGCCGCGGCGCTGCCGGGCCTGCTGCTGCTGGGCGGCGGTCGGCTGCCCCTGCGGCGGGCGGGCGGCGGTGGCCGCGGCGGGGGTGGCGGATGCGGCCCGACGCCCCGAGCGTGTGGCGCCCTTGGTGGTGAACAGGTCGCTGCGGATCACCTGGACGGCGACGATGACGAACAGCCAGAGCACGGCGAGGAAGCCCAGCCGCATGACCGTCAGGGTCAGATCAGACATACCGGCCCGCTTCTACCCTTCGACCTGTCGGTAGACGATGGTGGTCGACCCCAGGACGATCCGGGAGCCGTCGCGGAGCGTAGCGCGCTGGGTGTGCTGCCCGTCCACCACGATGCCGTTGGTGGAGCCGAGATCCATCACCATCGCGGGCGTTCCGGGGCGGATCTCCGCGTGCTTGCGGGACACTCCGGGGTCGTCGATCCGGATGTCGGCCTCGGTGGAGCGGCCCAGGACGACCGGGTTCTGGCTGATCTGGTGCCGGGCGCCGTTCACCTCGATCCAGCGCCGGGTGCCGATGCCGCCGTGGCCCGCGCCGGGGAACTGCCGGACGTTGTTGCCGGGGGCCGGCGGGACGGGCGGCATCGCGGGCGGGGCGGCGGGCGGCGGCGGAGCGCCGTAGGGGGCGCCGGCGCCCTGCTGCCAGGGCGCGCCGGGCGCGGGCGGGGTCGGCGGCCGGCCGTAGCCGGGCTGGGCGGCGGCGGGCGGCGCGGGCGGGCGCTGCGGGTCCTCGGCGGTCAGCGTGCGGCTGCGCACCCGGTACAGCCCGGTGTCCAGGTCGTCGGCCTTCTCCAGGGCGACCTGCAGCGGGCCCATGAAGGTGTACCGCTGCGCCTCGGCGTACTCGCGGACCATCCCGGCGAGCTCGCTGCCGAGCTGCCCGGCGTACGGGCTGAGTCGCTCGTGGTCGTGCGGGCTGAGTTCGACGATGAAGTCGTTCGGGACGACCGTGCGGTCCCGGTTCCAGATGCTGGCGTTGTTGTCGCACTCGCGCTGCAGGGCGCCGGCGATCTCCACCGGCTGGACCTCGGACTTGAAGACCTTGGCGAAGGTGCCGTTCACGAGACCTTCGAGTCGCTGCTCGAACTTCTTCAGGACTCCCACGGGGCACCCCCTCTCAGGGCTCTGTCGGGCCGGCTCGTCGGCTGGAAAGCGGTACTTCCGTACTGATCGTATCCACGCCCGGCCCTTCCGTACGGTTCCCCGGCCAGGTCGCGCCCGGAGGGTACCCACTGGGCGGCCCGCTCACCCGTTCGCACCGATCCCCGGTTGCGGCCCGGTCCGAGCCGTGCGGGGGGCCCGTGGGAATGGATTCGCAGGTGGGGCTCGGAGCGTGCTAATGTTTTCCATGTCGGAAGGGGCGCCCGCAAGGGAGCCGAACGGAAGACCCGGAGAGATGCGCTAAGCTTCTCGAAGAGTCGAAAGAGCGACAAGCTCCGGAAGACAAACACCCATGCGCGGGTGGCGGAATAGGCAGACGCGCTGGATTCAGGTTCCAGTGCCCGAAAGGGCGTGGGGGTTCAACTCCCCCCTCGCGCACAGCGAAGCCCCGCAGATCTCAGGATCTGCGGGGCTTTTTTGTTGTCCCGTGCTGTCCTGTGCTGTTTCCTGGGCGCGCCCTCGGCTTCCCCGGGGTCTACGCGGGCAGGACGGCGTGCAGCGCGAAGCCGCCGTCCGGGGTCGGGCCGGCGGTGAAGCTGCCGCCGAGCAGGGCGGCGCGTTCGCGCAGGCCGATCAGGCCGTGGCCGCCGCCGGGCAGCGGGGCGGTGGTGCTGCGGCCGGTCGGCGGGCCGTTGCGGACCTCGACGTGGAGCTGGTCGCCGCGCGTGGCGACCCGGACGGTGACCCGGGCGCCGGGGGCGTGCTTGCTGATGTTGGTGAGGCCCTCCTGGACGGTCCGGTAGGCGGCCCGTTCGACCGCCTCGGGCCAGTCGCGGCGGCCGGGGTCGAGCCGGCGGGTGACCGGCAGGCCGCTGCCGTCGATCAGCCGGGGCAGGTCGGCGAGGGTGGGCTGCGGGGTGAGCGGGGTGCGGTTGCCGGGGCCGGCGGCACGCAGCACGCCGACCATCTGGCGCAGTTCGTCGAGGGTGCGGACGGAGAGTTCGCGGATGGTGCGGGCGCCGTCCCGGGCGGCCGGGTCGGTGCTGGCGACCTGGATCGCCCCGGCCTGGATGGAGATCAGGCTGACCTGGTGGGAGACCACGTCGTGCATTTCGCGGGCCAGTCGGGCGCGTTCGGCGGTCAGCACCTGTTCGGCGATCAGCCGGTTCTCGCGCTGACGGCCCTCGGTGAGTTCGGTGACGCGCTCGCCGAGTTCCCGGCGGGTGCGGGTGAGCATGCCGAGCGCGGCCGGTCCGGCGCCGAGCATCACCGACTGGATGGCGTACAGCGCGTTGTCCCGGCTGAGGGCGAACAGTTCCGGGGCGAACGGCCAGTGGAAGAACTCGATCAGGGCGAAGGAAATGGCGCAGGCGACGGGGATCCGCGGTTTCGGGTAGGCGGCGGAGACCGCGTACACGGCGGTGAGCGGGGCCAGCCAGATCTCGTTGAAGAACGCCGCGGGCAGGGTGAGCAGGGCCACTGCCAGCGGGTGGCGGCGGCGGCCGAGCAGGGCGACCACGGACAGCGCGGACAGCGCGAGCTGCCAGGGCGCGGAGCCCTTGGCGACCAGTGCGGAGTCCAGTGCGGCGGCTGCCACCGGGACCAGCAGGGTGGTGCGGGGGGAGCGCAGCCAGGCCCGGCGGCGCGGACCGGCTTCGGCGGCGGGTTCGGCGGCGATCACTCCCCGTCCCGGCGGTCGCGGACCAGCCCGGCGCGGTGCGCGACCACGGCGGCCTGGACCCGGTTGGCCGCGCCGAGCTTGGCCAGGATGGCGCTGATGTGGTCCTTGACGGTGCCGGTGCCGAGGAACAGCCGGTCGGCTATCTCGGCGTTGGAGAGGCCTTCGCCGAGCAGCGCCAGCACGTCGAGCTCGCGGCCGGTCAGCCGGTGGGTGAGGGCGGTGGCGGTGAGGTCGGGGCCGCCGCCGTCGACGTAGCCGCTGATCACGGTGCGGGCGACGGTCGGGGAGAGCACGCTGCCGCCGGCCGCGAGCACCCGGACGGCGTGCACCAGCTGTTCGGGGGCGGTGTCCTTGAGCAGGAAGCCGGCGGCGCCGGCCCGCAGCGCGGTGCCGATGTACTCGTCGGTGTCGAAGGTGGTGAGCATGGCGACGACGGGCGGGTCGGGCAGGGCGCGCAGCCGGCGCAGCACGCTGATGCCGTCCAGGTCGGGCATCCGGACGTCGAGCAGCACCACGTCGGGGGCGAGCGCCCGGGTCTGCTGCTCGGCCTGGCCGCCGGAGCAGCCGCCGACCACTTCGAGGTCGGGTGCGGAGCCGACGATCAGGCCGAGCCCGGAGCGGACCAGCACCTCGTCGTCCACGATCAGGACCCGGGTCGGCGGCATGTCTCTCCCTGGGGTGGGGTGGCGGGCCGGTACCCCCGCCGATCGGCGGGGGTGGGAATCCGCTACCGGATTCACGCAATTCTCATCTTCGCTGGGCAACCATGGAAATCGGGGTGAAGTGTGCAGACCGCGCGCGGATGCGCCCCGATGTTCGATCGTCTGGAATGGTTGCTGTGTCCACAGTGAAGACGGCTGCCTCGGCCGTGTCGCCCGCTCGGGGCGAGGGTTCGGGTCCGCAGGTGCTCTGGCGTCGGCGGGCCGCCGCGTCGACGGTCTGGTACCTGCGGTTGGTGGCACTGCTGAACTTGGTCGCGGTGCTGTCGGTGCCGTTCCGGGACCAGGTGCAGCGCCACAACGAAGGCCAGTACTTCACCCCGTACCTGGTGACCGCCGGGTTGACCTCGGCGGTGCTGTCGCTGTTCCTGGCGGTGGCGATGCGCCGGCGCAAGCGGGCGGCGTGGATCTTCAACACCGGGCTGGCGGGGCTGACCTTCGCCACCTACCTGGCGCTGCTGGCCTGGGGGCAGCACTTCACGTCCCACCCCTTGAACTGGTTCTCGGTGGTGCTGACCGGCCTGTTCCTGGTGGCTCTGCTGGTCTCGCGCCGCGAGTTCACCTCCAAGGGCGACCGCTCGAACCCGAAGACCGCGGTGGCGGCGGCCGTCGGCGGCCTGGCGCTGGGCGGCCTGATCGGCTCGCTGCTGGTGCAGCTGACCAACCACATCAGCGGGGCGGGCTTCGGCACCCGGTTCAGCTACTCGATCCATCGGATGATCACGCTGACCCCGTCGGCGCGGGTGGCCGACGTGATCTCCGTGCCGACCTGGGTGAACGCCGCGATCAACGTGATGGGCGCGGTGCTGTTCCTGGCCGTGCTGTTCGTGACGTTCCGCTCGCCGCGCGGCGAGGAGCTGCAGACCGACGAGGACGAGCGGAAGCTGCGCGAGCTGCTGGACAAGCAGGGCGAGCGGGACTCGCTGGGCTACTTCGCGCTGCGCCGGGACAAGGCGGTGGTCTTCTCGCCGAGCGGGAAGGCCGCGATCGCCTACCGGGTGGTCGGCGGCGTGACCCTGGCGTCCGGCGACCCGATCGGCGACCCGGAGGCCTGGCCGGGGGCGATCGACGCCTGGCTGGCGGAGGCCCGCGAGCACGCCTGGGTGCCGGCCGTGATGGGCGCCTCCGAGGAGGCCGGGGTGATCTACGCCCGGCACGGGCTGGACGCGCTGGAGCTGGGCGACGAGGCGATCGTCGAGCTGGACGAGTTCTCGCTGGACGGCCGGGCGATGCGGGTGGTCCGACAGGCCTACAACCGGGTCAAGCGGGCCGGGTACACGGTGCGGATCCGCCGCCACGAGGACATCCCCGAGTCGGAGATGGCCGAGCTGGTGTCGAAGGCCGACCACTGGCGGGACGGCGCGACCGAGCGCGGCTTCTCGATGGCGCTGGGCCGGCTCGGCGACCCGGGCGACGGGCGCTGCGTGATGCTGGAGTGCTTCGACGGGGACGGCGAGCTGCGGGCCCTGCTGAGCTTCGTGCCGTGGGGTGCGCACGGCCTGTCGCTGGACCTGATGCGGCGCGACCGGGACAGCGAGAACGGCCTGATGGAGTTCATGGTGATCGAACTCCTGCAGCGCGCGAACGAGGTCGAGCTGGAACGCGTGTCGCTGAACTTCGCGATGTTCCGTTCCGTTTTCGAGCGCGGTTCGAAGCTGGGCGCCGGCCCGGTGCTGCGGCTTTGGCGTTCGGTGCTGGGATTCTTCTCCCGCTGGTGGCAGATCGAGTCGCTGTACCGGGCGAATGCGAAGTACCGGCCGATCTGGGAGCCGCGTTATCTGCTCTTCGAGAAGAGCAGCGAGATTCCGCGGATCGGTATCGCCTCGGCCCGTGCGGAAGGCTTCATCACGGTGCCGAGCATGCCGGCGCTGTTCCGCCGGAGGCACGCCCCCGAGGGCTGAGCCACAGGCTTCCCGGCCCGGTGGGGCCGGGGACGGTGGTCCCTCCGCCGGGGGGCGGAGTGGGCCGGAAGATCAGACCCGGGTATGACTCGGGTGGGCTTCGAAGCTGATGCCCTTGATCAATTCGATGCGTAGGGTCGAAGAAGAGGCGTGGAAGAGGACGCGTAGAACGGGACGGACGTCGGGATCGCCGCACGTCGCCGGGACGGGAGAGCCGGTTCGTGAAGCAGAACACCCACGCGGGGGGCGTGCGGTCGGGGCTCGGGGCGGTATTCCGCCGGGCCGCGACCGCCGAGTGGGGGGCGCTGTTCGGCGCCGTGAAGGAACAGGTCGTGCGGCGGAAATTCGCCGCGGTGCCATTGGCGACGGCGGCGACGGCGCTGGTGCTGCTGTTCTCGGTGGTCCAGCACCTGCCGGGCGGGGCGCGGTTCGTCTCGGACATCGGGGTGGTGAAGGCGGCGCTGCCGTTGGACGTGTCGCTGCTGCGCACGCCGCTGTCGCTGTACGTGCCGGCCCTGGACCTGCCGGTCTGGGGGGCGCTGGCGCAGGTGTTCCTGGTGTTCGGGGTGGCGGAGATCGTGCTGGGGCGGCGGCTGACCCTGGTGGTCGCGTACGTCTGCACGCTGGCGGGCACGCTGTTCGCCCGGATCGCGGTGGCGCTCGGCCCGCACCACCTGCTGGGGTTCCCGCACTGGGTGGCGCACGTGCGCGACACCGGGCCGTCGGCGGCGGTGGTGGCGCTGGCCGTGGTGGTGGCGTTCCGCTGCCGGGCCTGGTGGACGGGCGGCGCGGTGGTGCTGGCGATGACCGTGGAGGCGGTGCTGCTGCCGAACCTGGCGGGCATGGAGCACCTGGTGGCGATCAGCACCGCGGTGCTGATCGCGGTCTGGGTCGAGGTGTTCGGCGACTACTGGCCGCGGGTGCTGTCCGGGGTCGGCGCGGCCGCCTCGGTGGCGCAGGGCGGGGCCAGGGCGGTCACGCCCTGACCCCGGCGCCGGGTCAACCGCGCGGCAGCGGCATCTCGAAGTAGACGACCTTGCCGACCGCTTTGCGGGCGGTGCCCCACTTCTCGGACAGCTTGCTGACCAGGTTGAGGCCGCGGCCGTGCTCGGACAGCGAGTCGGCGGGTTCCAGCGACGGCAGGTTGTGGTTGTCGTCGCTGACCTCGACCAGCAGCTTGTCGACCCGGATCAGCTGGAGCTGCACCTCGGAGCGGGCCACCCGGACGGCGTTGGTGACCAGCTCGGACACCAGCAGTTCGACCGTCTCGCCGAGCGCGGTCAGCTGCCACGCGGCGAGCTGGTCGCGCACCAGCCGGCGGGCCCGGGCGACCTCCGCCTCGGTGACGCCCAGCTGCCAGGTGGCCACCTCGGTCGGCGGGACGCCGTCGAAACGGGCGACCAGCAGCGCGATGTCGTCCTGCCGGTCGTCGGAGTGCAGGGTGTTCAGCACGGTGTCGCAGGCCTCGTCGGGGGTCTGCTTGGGGTCGATCAGGTTGCCGCAGAGCGCGGCCAGGCCCTCTCCTATGTCGCCGCCGCGGACCTCGACCAGGCCGTCGGTGCACAGCACCAGCATCGAGCCGTCCGAGACGTCGATCTTCGTGGCGACGAACGGCACCCCGCCGACGCCGATCGGCGCGCCCGAGGGCAGGTCGAGCAGTTCGCCGCGTCCGTCGGGGTGGACCAGCACCGGCGGGACGTGCCCGGCGGAGGCGAGCTCGCAGGTGCGGTTGATCGGGTCGTAGACCGCGTAGAGGCAGGTCGCGAGGTGGTCGTCGCCGAGTTTCTGGGCCAGGTTGTCGAGGTGCCGCAGCAGCTGGCCCGGTGGCAGGTCGAGGGCGGCGAGGGTCTGCATGGCGGTGCGGAAGCGGCCCATCGCGGCGGCCGAGTGCAGGCCGTGGCCCATCACGTCGCCGACCACCAGGGCGACCCGGCTGCCGGGCAGCTGGATGGCGTCGAACCAGTCGCCGCCGACCTCGGCCTTGCGGTCGCCCGGCATGTAGCGGTGGGCGATCTGCACGCCGGGGATCTTCGGCGGGCGGGTGGGGATCATCGAGCGCTGCAGGGTGGTGGCGACCTTGGACTCGGCGCGGTGCAGCCGGGCGTTGTCCAGTGACAGGGCGGCGCGGGCGGCGATCTCCTTGAGGGTGTCGGCGTCGGCGCGGGTGAACGGCGCCCGGTCGGAGAGCCGCAGCAGCTTGAGGATGCCGAGCACCGCGCCGCGCGCGGACAGCGGCAGCACCAGCATGGAGCGGCCGACCACGGTCGGCTCCAGTTCGGGGCCGCCCAGGGAGGCCGCGTAGTCGACCGCGACGTCCGCGGAGATCAGCGGCACCAGCACCGGCTGGTTCTCCTGCAGGGCCAGGCCGGGCGGGGTGGAGCGCGGCATGGTCAGCAGCGAGCCCTCGTCCAGGACGTGGTTCCAGCGCGCCGGGGCGGCGTTGAAGGTCCGGGCGACGCGGCGCAGCACGGTGCGGTTGTCGGGCGGGTCGGCGGGCAGTTCGCCGTCCGAGAGCAGGCCGTCGAGCAGGTCCACGCAGGCGAAGTCGGCGACCCGGGGGACCAGCACCTCGCACAGTTCGCGGGCGGTGGTGTCCAGGTCGAGGGTGGTGCCGACCTGGCTGCCGACCGAGGCCAGCAGTGCCAGGTCGCCGTCGTCGGGCAGGCCGCGGACCACCTCGACGCCGCCGTCGGCGGACCTGGTGGGGCCGGGCAGGACGGCGGGCGTGGCGGGGGCCGGTTCGGGCGGGGCGGCGGGGTCGATGGCGGGGCCTCCCGGGGTCGGGCCGTGGGCGGCGGCGTCGCGTGGGGATGGGACGGTGCTGCCGGGCACCCGCGCTTCCTCGGCGGGCCCGGCAGCCTGTATCCGTACCCCGAGCGGGGCCCGGGCACCCGTGCCGCGTTGCGGCTCCGCCGGGCGGCGCGCGGTGCGCTCGCGCTGCTGGGCGGCCCGTTGCTGCGGGGTGGGGTAGCGGCGGCCGAGGCCGGCGGCGGCCCGGGCGGCGCCGGGAGGCCCGCCCGGCGAGGACGGGTGGGGCGCGACCGGCAGCAGCGTCGCCGGGTCCAGCCGCAGCGCGGGCGGGCCGGCCGCGGCCAGGGCGGCGAGCAGTCGGCCGCGGCGTTCCGGGGAGCAGGACGGCAGCAGCCCGGACAGCGCCTCGGAGGCCTGCTCGGCGGGCGGCGCGAAGGCGGCCGCGACCTGCTGCGGGCGGGCCGCGGCGGGCGCGGCGGCGTACGGGACGAGGCGCTCGCCGACGGCGATCCGGGGGCCGACGGTGCGCAGCGGCCGGGCGTCGGCGGCCAGGACGAGCAGCGAGCGGCCGGCCGATTCGGCCAGCGGGTAGGCCCACCACAGGACGTCGCGCAGCCGCTCCTCGCGGTCGTGCACCGCCATCGCGCCGGCCCACGGGCCGTCCGTGGCGAGGTCGTCGAGGGTGTCGAAGGCGTCGCAGCGGTGTGCGGGGGCGTCCGGTTCGTGGCGGGGGCAGAGGGCGGGCAGCAGGCCGTCGGCGGTGCGGCCGACGGCGACGGCGGCGCGGTGGCCGAAGAGCTCCTCCGCGGTGCGGTTCCACACGGCGATCCGGCCGTCCGGATCGACCAGCACGGCGGCCACGCGAAGCAGCGCCACCACCCCGGAGGGGCGGCCGCCCGGGAGGTCCGCCCGGTCGGGTGCGGAAATGGGCTGGTCCACCATGGATATCGGTCTGCCCCTTTGAGTTCTGCTGCTCCTCCTGGCCGGTGCGCGCGTCCTTGCGTGCGTCCTCCAATGAAGCACGGAGATGCCAATGGGAGGTAGTTAATCGGGCAGATTCGTCCGTATCAGTTGCGTGTCGTTGACGGCGCGCCCCCGGCGTGCTTCGCGCTCACCCGGTCGGGCGGTGTGGCGGCCCCGGTAGGGTGGCCCGGGTGAGCGTACCGAGCGTCGAGGTGTGGGCGGATCCGGAGCGGCAGGAGCTGGAGGAGCGGGTCGCGGCGGCCGAGCTGGCCTGGCTGACCCTGGACGTCGACGTGGCCACCCTGCGGGTGGAGATCGACAACTTCGCGCTCGCCCATCACCAGCTGCTGGGCCCGCTGTACGCGGAGCTGGACGAGCTGGACGCGCTGATCGCCGAGGCGGTCGCGGTGCTCAGCGGCGACCCGGAGGACCTGCGGCGGGCCCAGGAGGCCCGGGACCGGGTCGAGCCCGCCGAGCAGCGCGGCCCGCGCGAGGGCGAGCCGGAGGCCCGCCGGGTGCGGCCCGACAGGGACGCCCAGCGGGTCTACCGCGAACTGGCCCGCCGGGCCCACCCCGACCTGTCCACCGACCCGGCCGAGCAGCAGCGCCGTTCGGCGTTCATCGCCCGGGTCAACGAGGCGTACGCGCTGGCCGACACCGAAGGGCTGGAGCGGCTCGCCGAGGAGTGGTCCACCGACCCGGACTCGGCGCCCGCCGTCGACTCCCCCGACCGGCTGGCCTGGCTGCGCCAGCGCCTGGAGTGGCTGACCGGCCGGATCACCGCGCTGGCCACCGAGCGGGTCCGGCTGGAGCGCACCCCGATGGGCGAACTGCTGCTGCTGCGCCCGGACGAGCCGGAGCGCCTGCTGGAGGACCTCGCCGACCGGTTGCTGGCCACCGCCGCCGACCGGGAGGCCAAGCTGGCCGCCCTGCTGCCCGACAATGGCCCGAACGACCCGTCCCGACCCCAGGAGACCGCCCCGATGTTCGCTCAGCTGCCCACCACCGACGCCGCCTCGGTGCCCGCCGACGCCGCCCTGCTCGACGTCCGCGAGCAGGACGAGTGGGACGCCGGCCACGTGGAGGGCGCGCTGCACATCCCGATCGGCCAGGTGGTGGCCCGGCTCGACGAGCTGCCCGACGCCCGGCTGTACGTGCTGTGCCGGGTCGGCGGCCGCTCCGCGCAGGTGGTGCAGTACCTGGTCGCGGGCGGCCGGGACGCGGTGAACGTGGACGGCGGCATGTACGCCTGGGAGGCGGCCGGCCGCCCGATGGTGAGCAGCGGCGGCCAGGACGCGTTCGTCCTGTAGCAACCGCCCCGGCCGGGCCTGCCGGTGGGGGAGAGCGTGGTGACGGGCCGTCGGCGACGAAGGGTGCGCCGGCGGCCCGTCGTCGGTGGTGCGCGCGCTGACGGGCCGTCGGCGGAAAAGTCGTTAAGCTCCCGTTATGTCCTGGTTCAAGGCCCTGCGCGAGACCGCGAAGGCCGGGCTGACCGTGGACTTCTCGCTCACCAATCCGCGCCGGTCGCTGCGCGCCGCGGTCGCCGCCGCGTTGGTGATCTTCCCGACGATGGCGATCTACGGGCCCTCGCACGCCGCCTCCGCCGCGATGGGCGCGTTCATCGCCGGCGTCGCGACCTTCCAGCGGTCGTTCCGGCCGCGCGCCTCGCTGGCCCTGGTGGCGGGCGCCGGGCTGGGCGCGTCGACCTTCCTCGGCTATGTCGCGGTCGGCATTCCCGGCGCGTTCCCGGTGCTGCTGGCGGTGTGGGCGTTCGGCGCGGGCATGGCCTGGGCGGTCAGCCCGACCGCCGGGGTGGTCGCCGCCAACACGCTGTCCGTGATGCTGGTGGTGGTGCAGCTGCCGGTGTCGGTGTCCGCCGCGCTCGGCCACGCCGTGCTCTGCTCGGTCGGCGGCGGCGTGCAGGCCCTGGTGGTGACGCTGTGGCCGATCGACAGCTGGCGGGCGCAGCGCGACGCGCTCGCCGACATCTACGCCGGACTCGGCGACTACGCCCGCGGCCTGCGGCACGACCCGATGGCGCACGTCGACCCGGAGCCGTTCATCGTCGCCCGGCAGGCGGCCCGGCTGACCGCCCGGCAGGCCCGCCGCCGTCCGCCGGAGCTGCGCGGCCTGCGGACCATCGCGGAGCGGGTCCGGCCGACGCTGGCCGCGCTCGCCGACCCGCGGGTGGGCGCCGCGGAGGAGGGCCCCGAGCGGGACCGGGCGCGCGAGGTGCTGGCCGCCGCCGCCGAGGTGCTGGACGCGCTGGCCCGGGCGATCCGCACCGGCGACCCGGTGCAGCTGCCCAGGGACACCCCCGGCCTGGCGCTGGCCCGCCCCGGCACCGGCGAGGACCTGCTGCGCGGCGGCGCCCGCCGCTCCGCGCGCCAGCTCTCCGGACTGCTCGGCCGGGCCGCCGACCGGCTCGACCGGCAGGACCGCGGCGCCGTCCCCACCGGCGGCCGCGGCGCCGGTCTGCACCGCCCGCCGCTGATCAAGGTGGCCCCCGCGGCGGTGGCGACCGTCGGCCGGCAGCTGCACCAGCATTCGGCGATCTTCCACCACGCGGTGCGGATGTCCGGCGTGGTCACCGCCGCCTACCTGGCGGCCCGGCTGCTGGGCATCGAACACGGCTACTGGGCGCCGATGGCCTCCGCCATGGTGATGCGCCCGGACTTCGCGCAGACCTTCAGCCGCGGCGTCGCCCGGGTCGCCGGCACGGTGGCCGGCGTGCTCGTGTCCACCGCCATCGTGCAGGTGTTCAAGCCCGGCGACTGGGTGCTGGCCGCGCTGGCCGTGCTCTCGATGGGCCTGTCCTACATGATGCTGAGCACCGGGTACGCGCTGCTGACGGCCGCGATCTCCTCGTACGTGGTGTTCCTGCTCGGCCTGCAGCCCGGCGAGCCGGTGCAGCTGGCGTTCGACCGGGTGGCGATGACGCTGCTCGGCGGCGCGGTCGCGCTCGGCGCGTACGCGCTGTTCCCGACCTGGCAGACCGCCCGGCTCCCGGAGCGCCTCGCCGAGTGGCTGGCCGCCGCCGGGCGGTACGCGGCGGCGGTGTTCACCGCGTACGGCGATCCGGCGGGCGGGCACACCGAGAAGGACGTGCGGCCGGCGCTGCTGGACGTCCGGGAGACCCGCAGCGAGATGCTGGCCGCGCTGGACCGGGCCGAGCTGGAGCCCGTGCACCACTTCGCGCGGACGCCGGAGCTGAGCCGCAAGCAGTTCGACCGGGCCCGCTCCGCGGTCGGCATGCTGGACCGCTCCACCGTCCTGCTGGAGGCCCACCTGCCCGCCGCGGACGCCGCGCCGCTGCCGGGCGCCGGCGCGTTCGGCGAGGAGCTGCGGGACGCCACCGCGATCGCCGCCGCGGCGATCCTGCTCGGCCAGGACGTCGACTTCTCGGCGCTGCGCGAGGCCCACCGGAGCTGGGACTACCTGCTGGCGTCGCTCCCCCGCGACGAGGGGATCGACGTCACCCGGGCCGGGACGCGGCTGGTCATGCAGGCGCTCACCGAGCTGGAGAAGTCGGTGCGGACTCGCCCGCAGCCCGCCCGCGGGGAGCCCGTACCCTCGAGTGCGTGAGCGACACCTCGGTGCCCCAGCTGGGCGAGCAGTACGACGACGGCCACCTCCCCGACGACCGGGAGATCGGCGTCGGCCCGCACCCCGAGCCGTGGCCCGCCGACCCCCGCCTCGACCCGGAGCTGCTCGCCGCCGGCGACCGCCGCAACGTCACCGACCAGTACCGGTACTGGCGGCACGAGGCGATCGTCGCCGACCTGGACACCCGGCGGCACGGCTTCCACGTCGCCGTCGAGAACTGGCAGCACGACTTCAACATCGGCTCGGTGGTGCGCACCGCCAACGCCTTCCTCGCGGGGGAGGTGCACATCGTCGGCCGGCGGCGCTGGAACCGGCGCGGGGCCATGGTCACCGACCGCTACCAGCACGTCCGCCACCACGACTCGGTGGCCTCGCTGGCCGCCTACGCCGCCGAGCGGGGGCTGCCGATCATCGGCATCGACAACCTGCCCGGCGCGGTGCCGCTGGAGAGCCACCCGCTGCCCGAGCGCTGCGTGCTGCTGTTCGGGCAGGAGGGGCCCGGGCTGACCGCCGAGGCGTGGGAGCACTCGGCGGCGGTCTGCTCGATCGCCCAGTTCGGCTCCACCCGGTCCATCAACGCCGGGGCGGCGGCGGCGATCGCCATGCACGCGTGGGTGCGGGAGCACGCCGTCGGCGCGCCCCCGCAGGTGTAGGCATTGAGCACCGGTCAGGAGAACAGCAGCTTCCAGGTGTGCGGGCCCGGGTAGCCGTCGGCCTCGGAGCCGGTCCAGCCCTGGGCGCGCTGGAACGCCTCCACGTTGCGGCGGTCGGCCTCGCTCCAGGCGGGGCCGGGGCCCTCCCGGTAGTGGCTGCCGAAGCCCTTCTTCACCAGCTGACGGCCCAGTTGGGTCACGTAGTCGTTGACCTTGCCGGGCCCGAACCTGTCCGTGCCGGGGAACGGCGAGGTCAGGGCGGGCGGGGGCGACGGGGTGCCGGTGGCGGGCGGGATGTCCTTGCCCTTGTGGTGGACCAGGTAGTCCCAGGTGTCCTTGCCGGGGTAGCCGTCGGCCTCGGCGCCGCGCCAGCCCTGCGCCAGCTGGAACGCCTCGGTGGCCCTGCGGTCCGCGTCGCCCCAGTCCGGGCTCGGCCCCTCCCGGTAGAACCGGGCGCCGCCCCGTTCGACCAGCATCTTTCCCAGCCTGGTCACGTAGTCGTTGACCTTCCCGGGCCCGAAGGCGTCCGCGCCGGGGAACGCGTCGGAGCCGTCCGGGGCCGGCAGCGGGGCGGTCAGTCCCTTGTACCGGTAGGGCTGGTAGCCGCTGGAGTTGCTCCAGTACGCGTACGGGGTGCTGCGCTCGGTGGTGCCCGGGCGGGTCTGCTCCAGCGCCGTGTACTTGGTGTGCGCGGCGTCGACCCAGCCGCCGAACAGCACCGCGTGCGAGCCGCCCTGCGGGTCGTTGGCGTTGTTGTAGATCAGTACGTCGCCCGGCTGGAGGTCGTCCTTGGAGATCCGGTCGGCGAAGTCCGGCAGTGTCCAGGTGGTCTGACTGCTGCCCAGGCCCCAGGCCATCGACACGAACCCGGAGCAGTCCTGGCGGTACCCGTCCGACCAGTACTTCGTCATGCTGTACGGCACCTTCTGGTCCACCCAGGCCTGGGCCCGCCGCATGATCTCGGCCCGGGTGGTGGCCGGCTGCGCGGTCACCGCCCGGCGGGACACCGGCGGTTCGCCGAACGGGCCGGCGACCTGGCCCTGCGGGGTGTCGGCGGTCTGCGGGGTGCTGTCGGCGCGCGGCGCGGCGGCGGCTATCGACGCCACCGCCCCGCCGCCCAGCACGCTGCCGACCGCGGCGAGCAGCACCGCCGCCCGCTGCGCGCCCCGGGCCCGGACGGTGGCGCCGTGGCCCGACCGGACGGCGAGGTAGCGGGCCCGGCGGCGGGCGGTGCAGCCGCCGCAGGCACACGACTCGTCCGGTTCGACGTCGCTGAACTCCATCAGCACGGGGGGACCTGCCTTTCCTCGGTGAGTGGGACTCACATTTCACGGAGGTAGCAGAGAGGACCACCTGATGGGCGGTCGGACTGGGCCGAACGGGTGAGCGGCGGGGTGGCGGTGCGGCGTGGCGTCGGGCCCGGGGGTCGGTGTCGCGGCAGGGCTGACGGCCGGTCAGGCAGGCGGACCGGATGCGGGGTTATTCCCACTGCCAGCGGATGCCCACCTGGCCGGGCTGCTGGTCCGCGGTGAGTACGTGGGCGCTGGCGGAGGCGCCGATCCAGAGGGGTTCGCGGTGGCGGTCGGTCTCGGTGCCGGGGGCGCGGTCGAAGCGTTCGCACTGGACCGGGACGGCGGAGGGGTCGAAGTGGACCTGCAGGACGTATTCCCGCACCGGGGTCGGGAAGAACCGCCCGTAGTCGGTGGTGGGGCCGGCGACCGGGATCTGCACCTCGTACTCGAGGACGGTGGAGTCGCCGAGCGCGAGCGGCCGGTCGAGCAGGAGTTCGGCGACCAGCAGCCCGCTGAGCGGGCGGCGGCGGACCCGGCCGAGGCGGGCGTGCCGGACGGAGGTGATCTCCGGGCAGGTCTCGACGCCCTCGTCGGCCTTGTGGACCACGACGTGCCGGGTGACGCCGTCGACGGTGGCCCGCACCACCTGACGCATCCTCAGCAGGTGGCCGCGGCGGGAGGCGTCGACGTAGTAGGCGTCGTGGATGGACTGCCGCTCCAGTTGGCCGGCCGGCGGGGCGTCGAGTTCGGCGAACACCTCGCCGAGTTCGGTCTCGCCGGGCCAGATCTGTTCGACCCGCAGGCCGTCGGGGGCCGGGCCCTGGGCGACCCAGCGGCCGCGCGGGCGGGGCGGGCCGAGCAGCGCGGTCAGCGCGGCGTGCCGCAGGCCGAGGAGTTCCTCCAGCAGGTGGACGGCGCGCAGCGAGGTGGCCCGTTCGGGCTGGCTGCGTCCGCGCCGCCAGTAACTGAGCGTGGTGACACTGACCCTGACGCCCTGTTTGGCGAGTGCGGCGCGGATCCGGTCGAGGCTGAGCCCGCTGTGCTCGATGGCGGCGTTGAGGACCTCGGCGAAGCCGCCCTGGGCGGCAGCGGGTGCGCCCGCCGGGGCGGGCGCGGGCGGCTGGGCGGGGGCGGCCGCGGCCGGTGCCGCCGGCACGGCGACGGCGGGCGGTGCGGGTGCGGGTGCGGGGGTGCTGCGGACGGCGGCCTGCGGGCCGGCCGGCGCGGCCGGTCCGGCCGGTGGCCGGTCACCGCCGTGTTCGCGCTGGCCGACCAGGCGGAGCCGGCCGGCGTGCTGTGGTTGCTGTGAGCCCATGCGACACCTTCCCCACCCGGCGGGTTCGGTGGGTTCGCCCGGCTCAGCGGTGCGTCGGAGGTGCGCCGCCGAGTGTGTGGGAACCCTATGCAGGGTTGAGAGGCTACGTCATCAATCAGGACATATGACAGTGGTCACGACAAGTATTTCGCAGGCGGACCGCGCACGAAACACTCCTGACACACGGGTGCCGGGAGGACCCGTGGAGGCCCTCCCGGCACCCGTGCTGAGTGACCGTCAGGAGACGTTGAGCGCGGTGTCGTCGATGACGAAGCTGGTCTGCAGCGAGGCGTCCTCGACGCCGGTGAACTTCAGGGTGACGGTCTGTCCGGCGTAGGTGGACAGGTCGACGGTCTTCTGGACGTACCCGGTGTTCCGGTCGAGGTTGGAGTACGTCGCCACCGAGGTGCCGTTCACCGACAGGGTGAGCTTGTCGTAGGCGGTGGTGGTGCTGGTCTCGGCGGTGTCGACGTGCAGCCAGAAGCCGAAGGTCGCCTTGCAGCCGGCCGGGATCGCCACTGTCTGGGAGAGGGTGTCGGTGTGGGCGGAGCCGTAGCCGTCCAGCCAGGCCTTCCAGGAGCCGCTGTGGGCGGCCTCGGAGGTGGAGTTGTCGACCACGCCGGTGCTGGTGCTCCACGGGGCGGCGGCGCCGGTCTCGAAGCCGGGGTTGCCGAGCAGCTGGGCGGCGGTGCAGCCGGTGGGCGGCGGGGTGGTGCCGCCGGTGCCGAGCAGGGCGTTCGCCAGGCCGTCGGCGATCGGGGTGCCCCAGCCGGTGACCTGGTCGTAGCCGGTCCTGGCGGCGAAGTCCTGGTTCGAGCCGCTGGTCACGTCGTGCAGCGAGGTGCTGTAGGCGCTGCTGTTGGCGACCGAGTACAGCTTCGGGTTGACCTCGCCCAGGGCGGGCTTGGACGCGGCCTTGGCCTTCTGGTTGTACAGCGCGGCGAAGCCGGACCACAGCGGGGCGGCGGCGGAGGTGCCGCCGTAGACCTGCCAGCCGGGGCTGCTGGTGCCCTGGGTGTAGATCGCGAAGCCGCTGGCCGGGTCGGCGTCGGAGGCGATGTCGGGCACGGTGCGCATGGTGCCGGTGACGTTGGTGCCGGTCTGCCAGGTGGGCTTGGCGAACTGGGTGGAGACGCCGCCGCCGGCGGTGCTCCAGGCGCTCTCCGAGCTGTAGGCGGTGCCGGAGACCTTCAGGTTGGTGCCGCCCACGCCGGTGTTGTACGGGCTGGAGGCCGGGAAGTCCACGGCCTTCACCGAGGAGCCCGAGGTGGAGCGGGTGCAGTCCCGGGAGCCGTCGTCGCCGGACGCCGAGAAGATCGAGATGCCCTGGGCGGCGGCCTGCTTGAAGGAGTTGTTCACCGCGGTCATCGAGGAGGCGGTGGTGTCCGGCTCGCAGGAGCCCCAGGAGATGGAGATGACCGAGACCCGGTTGTCCGCGACGATCTTGGCGGCCATGTCGATCTCGCCCTGGTCGGTGTTGGGCGCCTCGTAGACCAGCTGGGTGGCCTTGGGGGCGACGCCGCGCACGATCTCCGAGTCCAGCTCGACCTCGCCCTGGCCGTCGCCGGGCTTCGCGTCGTAGTTCGCGCCGTCCACCGAGACGGTGCCGACCGCCGGGCCGGACAGGCCGTACTGGCTGTCGTAGGTGGTCAGGTTGGAGGACTTGTAGCCGTCGAACTCCCAGAGCGCCACGGTGCTGCCGGTGCCGTCCGCGCCCAGCTGGCCCAGCCGGTACGCGCCGTCGTAGCCGGACGGGCCGAGGCCGCTGGGGGTGGCGTGCGGGGTGGCCGCGTCGGGCTTGGCGATCCGGGTGGTGCGCACCGTGTGGTCGTTGAGGCCGCTGACGCCCTCGACCACGCCGGCCAGCGCGGCGGGCAGCGAGGCGGCGTCGTCGTTGGCGAAGAAGCTCCGGTCGCCCTGCTGAGGGTCGCTGTAGGTCGACTCGTGGGTGCCGAACGCGGCGGCGACCTTCGCGGCCGGTCCGGTGGCGTTCACCACCTGGCGGTTGGCGCTCACCGAGTCGACCTGCAGGCCCTGCGCGGTCAGGAACGCGCGCACCTGGTCCACGTCGGCCTGGGTCGGGCCGAAACGCTCGGTGAACTGCGCGGGCGTCAGATAGTGCCCGAATTCCGGGGTGCCCGGGGTGGCGACCGCGGAAAGGAAACGGTCCAGCTCGGCGGTGTTGCGCAGTTTCAGGCTGACCGCCACGGATATGCGGCGGTCGGCCGGCAGGTCTCCCTGCTTGTGGGAGCGGGCCACCGCCGGGGTGACGGTCTGCGGCAGCGCCACCCGGGCGGCGGCGTTCGGCGTCGGCGCCGCCTGGGCGGTGCCGACGCCCAACGAGACGGCGGTGAGGGGCAGGACGGCCAGGGCTGCGGCCAGGGCGAGCGAGCGGGGTCGCACGGGGTCCTCCGGAAGTCTGGGGGCGTTCCGGTATTCGAAAACGCTCGCCAAAACCTCTCAGAGAACTCCCAGCAATTGCCCCATGCCTGAGCAATTGCTTACTAAAAAACAGTCAACTGTGGAATTCTTGCGGATTCAACTGATTGAACAGAATGTCCATCGTTGAATTCAGTGAATATCAGGGGCGGCCCAGCCAGTGGCTGAGCGCGGCCCGCAGCTCGCCCCTGGTCGGGTCGGCGCAGGCCCAGGCCGCGTAGCCGTCGGGGCGGACCAGCAGCACCGTGTCGCGCAGCTTGCCGTGCGGGTCGGCCGGGGCGGCGGTGACCACCCGGTCCGCCCAGGAGTCCGCCACCGACAGCTCGTCGTTGCTGATCAGCACGGCCTTCCCGGCGCGCAGCGCCTCGTGCAGCCGGGACGGGCCGTCGGGCACGTCCACCGCCAGGCGCAGGTCCGGGACCCGGCGGCCGGCCAGCGGGTGGGCGCCCTTCTCGGCCGGGTAGCTGTAGGAGATGCCGGAGATCTGCTTGGCGCCCAGCTCGGCCAGCGGGCCCAGGTGCCCGGCGGCCGCGCCGATCGCCGAGCGCAGCGCGCGGGTGGAGGCGTGCCGGCCGAGGGCGAGCCGCACCAGGGCGCCGGAGCTGCGCAGCACCGCCCGGCCGACCGGGTGGCGCTCGGTCTGGTAGGTGTCCAGCAGGGCGTCGGGGGCCCAGCCGCGGACGGCGGCGACCAGCTTCCAGCTCAGGTTGGCGGCGTCCTGCAGACCGGTGTTCATGCCCTGGCCGCCGGCCGGGGAGTGGCAGTGCGCGGCGTCGCCGGCCAGGAACACCCGGCCGGAGCGGTAGCTGGTGGCCTGGCGTTCGTCGCTGTGGAAGCGGGAGCTCCAGCGGACCTCGGCGACGCCCAGGTCGCGGCCCGTCACCTGGCGCAGCAGGTCGGCGAGTTCGGCGACCACCACCGGTGCGGAGTCGGGCTCCTGGTGCTCGCGGTCCCAGCCGATCACCCGGTACCAGCCGTCGCCGTAGGAGGCCAGGAAGGCGAAGCCGCGTTCGTCGGCGCCGGCCGTCAGCGCCTCCTCGGGCCGGTTCTCCAGCCGGACGTCGGCCAGCATCACCGAGCGCACCACCGACTCGCCGGGGTACGGGATGCCGAGCAGGTCGCGCACCGCCGAGTGCACGCCGTCCGCGCCGACCGCGTAGCGGGCCCGCAGCCGCTGCTCGCCCTCGGCGGTGCGGACGGTCAGCGTGACGCCCCGGGCGTCCTGCCGAAGGCCCGTCAGTTCGTTGCCGCGGCGCAGTTCGGCGCCCGCCTTGACGGCCCGTTCGCGCAGCAGCCGTTCGGTGTTGGACTGCGGGGTGACCAGGACGAACGGGAACCGGGTGGGCAGGGCGGAGAAGTCGATCCGGAGCCGGTTGACCGCCTGGAGCGAGGGCAGCGTCAGCCCGGTGGCGATCAGCTCGTCGGCCAGGCCGCGGGCGTCCAGCTGTTCCAGAGTGCGGGCGTGCACGGCGAACGCCCTGGTCAGATTGGATTCCTCGCCGCGCTTGTCGACCACGGTCACCCGCAGTCCGGCCGCGGCCAGGTCGCCGGCCAGCAGCAGGCCGGTCGGGCCGGCCCCGACCACCAGTACATCGGCGGTGAACTCCGTCTCGGTCATCCGTCTCTCCCGTCGTCATACCTGGTCGGCCGGTGGTCAACGGACCGGAGTCCCACGGCTCCCGGGTTCTCAGCGCGCTTTCAGACTGCCATCATCGCGGCCCCATCCGGGGCTGTGAACCTCCTTCCCATGACTCAGCCAGCGATGCGTCAAGGGCGCCGTCCGCTCCGGTCGGTGGACGGCCGGGCGCCGGTCGACGCCACGGTCCGCACGAGGCTCGTGGAGATCGTGGTTCCCGTGCACAACGAGCAGAACGCCTTGGAGCGGTGCATCGGGGAACTGCACGCCTACCTGTCCGAGACCTTCCCGTACGACTACCTGATCACGGTGGCCGACAATGCGTCGGCGGACGGCACCTGGGAGATCGCCACCGCGCTCGCCGAGCGGATTCCGCAGGTCCGGGCGGTGCGGCTGGAGCTGAAGGGGCGCGGCCGGGCGCTGCGGCAGGTGTGGGGCGACAGCGAGGCCGAGGTGGTCGCCTACATGGACGTCGACCTGTCCACCGGGCTGGAGGCGTTCCTGCCGCTGGTCGCGCCGCTGCTGTCCGGGCACAGCGACCTGGCGATCGGCAGTCGGCTGCACCGGGGTTCGGCGGTGGTGCGCGGCCCCAAGCGGGAGCTGGTCTCGCGCGGCTACAACCTGCTGCTGCGGGCCACCATGGCGGCCAAGTTCTCCGACGCCCAGTGCGGGTTCAAGGCCGGGCGCACCGAGGTGGTGCAGCGGCTGCTGGAGCGGGTCGAGGACGACGCCTGGTTCTTCGACACCGAACTGCTGCTGCTCGCCGAGGCGTCGGGGCTGCGGATCCACGAGGTGCCGGTGGACTGGGTGGACGACCCGGACAGTCGGGTGGACATCGTCCGCACCGCGCTGGACGACCTGAAGGGCATGGCGCGGGTGGCCCGGCGCACGCTGGCCGGCCGGGGCGCGGTGGACCTGCCGGTGCGGGCGCGGCCGGCGCGGGCGCCGCTCGGGCTGGGCCGGCAGACCGTCAGCTTCGCGGCGATCGGGGTGTTCTGCACCCTCGCGTACATGCTGCTGTTCCTGCTGCTGCGGCAGGTGATGCCCGCGCTGCTCGCCAACGCGTTGGCGCTGGGCGTCACGGCGGTGTTCAACACGGCCGCGAACCGGCGGCTGACCTTCGGTGTGACGGGCCGTCGGGACGCGCTCCGGCAGCAGTTGGAGGGCGGTCTGGCGTTCCTGGTCGGGTTGGCGCTGACCAGCGGGGCGGTGGCGGCGCTGCACGCGGTCTCCCCGGGCGCCGGGCACGGCGTGGAGCTGGCGACGCTGGTGGCGGCGAACGCCGTGGCCACCGTGGTGCGGTTCGTGCTGCTGCGGGTGTGGGTGTTCAACCCGCGCCGTACGCGGCGCCTCTGACTCCCTGTCCTCTCCCCCCCTGGGGCAGGGAAAGCGGGCCCGGACACCGTCCGGGCCCGCTGTGCTGCCGGGGCGGGCTACTTGCGGATCTCGACGGTGCGGAACCGGTTGGCGACGAACGCGGCGTCGCAGTACGCCGAGTTGGCGGCCGGGTTGGCGCCGGTGCCGTGCAGGTCGGAGAAGGCCGCGGTCTGGTTGACGTACACGCCGCCGGTGAGGTTGAGCGAGAGCGAGACGCCGGCGTCCAGGCAGGCGTCGATCAGGGCGGTCTCCACCTCGGGGTCGGTGGTGTACGCGCCGGCGGTCATCGCGCCGTGCTCGACCGTGGTGCGGTGCAGCAGTTCGACGGCGGCGGCGGTGGACTCCACCGCGACGGCGAACGCGATCGGGCCGAAGCACTCGGTGAGGAAGCGCGACAGGTCGTCCGGCTTGTCCGCGTCGGCCTTCACCAGGGCGGGCGTGCGGATGGTCGCGCCGGGGAACTCCGGCGAGGCCACCACCCGCGGGGCGAGGGCGAGTTCGCCCAGTTCGCCGCCGGCCGCGGCGGCGCTGCGCTGGAGCACCCCGGGGTTGACCACGGCGCCGAGGACGGCGGCCGCCCGGGCGTCGTCGCCGAGCAGGCCCTCGACGGCGGCGGCCAGGTCGGCCACCACCTGCTCGTAGGAGCGCTCGCCGTCCTCGGTGCGGATGCCGGTGCGCGGGATCAGCAGGTTCTGCGGGGTGGTGCACATCTGGCCGCTGTACAGGCTGAGCGAGAACGCCAGGTTGTCCAGCATGCCGCGGTAGTTGTCGGTGGAGTCGACCACGACGGTGTTCACGCCGGCCTTCTCGGTGTACACCTGCGCCTGCCGGGCGTTGTCCTCCAGCCAGTCGCCGAAGCCGGTGGAGCCGGTGTAGTCGATCAGCTTCACCTCGGGGCGCACCGCCAGCACCTGGGCGATCGCGGAGCCCTCGCGCTCGGCGGCCAGGCAGACCAGGTTCGGGTCGAAGCCGGCCTCGGCGAGCACCTCGCGGGCGATCCGCACGGTCAGCGCCAGCGGCAGCACGGCCCGCGGGTGCGGCTTGACCAGGACGCCGTTGCCGGTGGCCAGCGAGGCGAACAGGCCCGGGTAGCCGTTCCAGGTGGGGAAGGTGTTGCAGCCGATCAGCAGCGCGGTGCCGCGCGGCACGGCGGTGAACTCCTTGGTGAGCACCAGCGGGTCGCGCCTGCCCTGCGGCTTGGTCCACTGCGCGGAGCGCGGCAGCCGGGTCTGCTCGGCGTAGGCGTACGCCACCGCCTCCACGCCGCGGTCCTGGGCGTGCGGGCCGCCGGCCTGGAAGGCCATGCCGTAGGCCTGGCCGGTGGTGTGCATCACCGTCTGCGCGAACTCGTGCGAGCGGGCGTTGATCCGGGCCAGGATCTCCAGGCAGACCGCGGCCCGGGCGGCCGGGCCGGCCTTCGCCCAGGCGGGGCGGGCGGCCTCCAGCGCGGCCAGCAGCGCGTCCGGCTCGGCGTGCGGGTAGCTCACGCCCAGCTCGATGCCTCCCCCAGCCCTGGCGGCTGGGAGGTGCCCCCATGGCGAGGCCTCGCCGGTCACCGGCTCGCCGCCGTCGGGGTGGCCCGGCAGTTCGAACTCCCGTCCCAGCAGGGCGTCGAAGGCGGCCTTGCCGTCGGCGGCGGCGCTCTCGCCGTACGCCTTGGGGAACTCCGGGTACGGCGACCAGTAGTCGCGGGACCCGGCCGCGGCGACTGCGCGGTCGAGGGTGTCCTGGTGGCGGGCGATCAGTTCGGCGACCGGCAGGGGGGTCGCAGCGGCCATGGTGCGCTCCTCACAGGGGTGGGGCGGGACACGGCTCAGCGTAACCGAACGATCGGTCGGTGCAAGGTCCTCCGCGTCCTCCGTTCACCGGGCCGCCGGAGTGCGCTCTACGGAATGCCCAGCTCGAACAGGACATACCCGGCGTACCAGCCGGACGCCGCGGCGATGGTGCCCAGGGTGACGGCCAGCGAGGTGCGGGAGAGGCGCTTGAGGGCGACCGCTATCGGAAGGAAGAGCGGGAAGCAGGGCAGCAGGTAGCGCGAGGTGTTGCCGAAGATCTGCTGGCTGCTGAGGACCAGGAGGATGGTGAGGCAGGTGTAGACGACCAGGACCACCGGCGGGCGCATCCGGATCAGCAGGAAGACCAGGACCGGCAGGCTGAACACCAGGAACAGTGCGATCAGGTCCTCGGTGGGGTAGCCGTAGATGTAGTCGTGATGGCCGAACAGCAGGTTCTTCATCACGTTGCCGGTGTGCTTGCCCCAGTCGAAGAAGTGCAGCCAGGCGCCGCGCTGCAGGTCGAAGTAGGCGGTCCAGCTGCCCATCCGCCAGCTCGCCCAGCCGATGTACCCGACGAAGCCGAGCGGCGCGAGCACCAGTGCGCCCAGCGGCCCGAGGATGCCGTCCCTGCGCTTGAACAGGGCGATCAGCGCGGCCACCCCGACCGCCGCGGCGAGGGCGGCGGAGGTCGGACGGTTCAGGCCGGCGAGGAAGGAGGTGACGCCCGCGGCCAGCCAGTTGCGGGTTATGACGAAGTAGCAGGCCCAGGCGGCCAGCGCGACGAACAGCGAGTCCGAGTAGACCGCCCACTCGGCGCCGGAGCCCGGGAACAGGCCCCAGACGCCGGCCGCGATCACCGCCGCCCGGTGGCCGACGAGCAGCTTGGCCACCGCGTAGATGCCGGCCGCCGCGACGAACGAGGTCAGCACCGAGACCAGGATGCCCGCGCCCAGCGTGTTCAGGCCGGTCACCGTGGAGACCGTCTTGACCAGGCCGGGGTAGAGCGGGAAGAACGCCACCGAGTTCTGTTCCAGCGTCCACGGGCCCGAGGTGGACGGCACCAGCTTCGGGTCGTAGCCGTTCTGCGCGATCTGCTGGTACCACCAGCCGTCCCAGCCGCCGAGCACGTCCCAGACGTGCTTGCCGCCGCCGAACCGCGGGTTCTTCGTCAGGTACTCGCCGGACCAGGACAGCAGCGCCATGAAGACCGTGAACGCGATCAGCCGGACCGCCGCGAACACCGCCAGGGACGGCCCGTACTCCGCCGCGGTGCGCCGCAGCCAGGCGGCGGGGCCGGCCTCCTGCGTGCCGGGGTTCCGGGACGGATCGGATTGTTCGACCACGTCGGTGTCGGGGCTCGCTGCCATCGCCATCGGGTCCTGTCTGGGTCTCGGGCCCACCGGGCCGTCCGGATTCTCGGGCGAGCCTACGGCACGACCTGCTGGTCTGTACCTGTTCGGAAGCCGGCTAATTTCCCGTCCCGCCGCCGGTCGGAGCACGGCCCGGGCGGCGGGTCCGGGGCCCGGGGCCACCCCCTGCGGCGGGGCGGCGCGGCCCCGGGGATACTCGTCGCATGGCCGACCACTCCACGCGCGCCGCCTACACCGTCGACTCGCTGCTCGCCGTCACCGTGCGGGTCTTCAACGAGCGCGGCTACGACGGGACTTCGATGGAGGACCTGTCCAGGGCCGCCGGGATCTCCAAGTCCTCGATCTACCACCACGTGCGCGGCAAGGAGGAGTTGCTGCGGCTGGCCGTCGGCCGGGCGCTGGACGCGCTGTTCGGGATCCTCGACGAGCCGGCCGCCGCCGGGGGCCGCCCGGTGGACCGGCTGGAGCACGTCGCGCGCCGCACCGCCGAGGTGCTGCTGTCCGAACTGCCGTACGTGACGCTGCTGCTGCGGGTGCGCGGCAACACCGCCACCGAGCAGTGGGCGCTGGAGCGGCGCCGCGACTTCGACCACCGGGTCGCCGAACTCGTCCAGGAGGCCGTCGACGCGGGCGAGCTGCGGGCCGACGTGGAGCCGCGACTGGCCACCCGGCTGCTGTTCGGCATGATCAACTCGGTGGTGGAGTGGTACCGGCCCGGGCAGCGCGGCGCGGAGGGGCTGGCGGACGCGGTGGTCCAGCTGGCCTTCGACGGGCTGCGGGCCGGCTGACCGGCGCACCGGCCGAACGGTTCGGGGGCCGAACGGTTCAGGGGGCGTCCGACGGGATGTGGTCGGTCTCCTCGAACACCAGCATGGTGCGGGTGCTGAGCACCTGCGGGATCGACTGGATGCTGCCCAGCACGAGTTCGCGCAGCTCCCGGTTGTCGGCGGTGTGCACCAGCATCAGCACGTCGTAGTCGCCGCCGACCAGCGCGATGTGCGCGACGCCGGGCAGTTGCAGCAGCTGCTCGCGGACGGTGCGCCAGGAGTTCTGGACGATCCGCAGGGTGACGTACGCGGACGCGGCCTGCCCGGCCCGCTCGTGGTCGATCCGGGCGGTGAAGCCGCGAATCACCCCGTCCTCGACCATCCTGGAGATCCGGGCGTAGGCGTTCGCCCGGGACACGTGCACCCGCTCGGCGACCGAGCGGATCGAGGCGCGACCGTCCTGCCGCAGCAGCCGCAGGATCGACCGGTCGACACGGTCGAGTCTGGACACCTGTTCAGCCGACATGGCCCCCCATCCCTCGCGATTGGACGTGCTGGCCCCAGCAGACCGCCCTTTCGGCCGACTGTCCACCGTCTTGACGGGGATATGGTCAAGATGAACAGACGACCGAACAATCGGTAGGGAGCCCCCACCACCCCGGAGGTGCCCCACATGACCGTTCTGGACCACAGAGATCAGGCCGACCCGGGCGTCGTGCCCGGTTGGCTGCCCGGCGCCACCGCGCCCCGCACCGACCCCGCCCCCCTGCTGCCGGACACCGAACCGCTGCGCGTCCTGGGAACCCCCGCCGCCGACAAGGCCGACCCCGAGCTGCTGCGCGAGCTGTACCGCCGGCTGGTCGCCGGCCGCCGCTACAACCAGCAGGCCACCACCCTCACCAAGCAGGGCCGGCTCGCCGTCTACCCGGCGTCCACCGGCCAGGAGGCCTGCCAAATAGCCGCCGCGCTCGCCCTGCGCAGTGACGACTGGCTGTTCCCCTCCTACCGCGACACCCTCGCCGTGGTCGCCCGCGGCGTCGACCCGCTGCAGGCGCTGACCCTGCTGCGCGGCAGCGCGCACACCGGCTACGACCCGCGCGCCACCCGCACCGCCCCGCTGTGCACCCCGCTGGCCACCCAGGTCCCGCACGCGGTCGGCCTCGCCCACGCCGCCCGGCTGGCCGGCGACGACACCGTGGCGCTCGCCCTGCTCGGCGACGGCGGCACCAGCGAGGGCGACTTCCACGAGGGCCTGAACTTCGCCGCCGTGCTGCACGCCCCCGTGGTGTTCCTGGTGCAGAACAACGGCTACGCCATCTCCGTCCCGCTGACCCGGCAGTCCGCCGCACCGACCCTGGCCCACAAGGCCGTCGGCTACGGCATGCCCGGCCGGCTGGTCGACGGCAACGACGCCGCAGCCGTCCACCAGGTCCTCACCGAGGCCGTCGAACGGGCCCGCGCCGGCGGCGGCCCCACCCTGGTGGAGGCGCTCACCTACCGGGTCGAGGCGCACACCAACGCCGACGACGCCACCCGCTACCGGCAGTCCGAGGAGGTCACCGCCTGGCAGGCGCACGACCCGATCCGGCTGCTGGAGGATGCGCTGCGCGACCGCGGCCTGCTGGACGAGCAGCTGGTCGCCGCGGCCGGCGAGGAGGCCGAGGCGATGGCCGCCCGGATGCGCGCCGAGTTCCACTCCGACCCCGACCTCGACCCGATGTCGCTGTTCGCGCACGTCTACGCCGAACCCACCCAGCAGCTGCGCGAACAGGCCGCGCAGCTGGCCGCCGAGCTGGCCGCGGAGGCCGAGGTGCACGCCCGATGACCACCGCCACCCGCGAACAGTCCGGCCTGCGCACCGGCACCATGGCGCAGGCCCTGAACACCGCGCTGCGCGACGCGATGCGCGCCGACAGCTCGGTGCACGTGCTCGGCGAGGACGTCGGCGCCCTCGGCGGCGTCTTCCGGATCACCGACGGCCTGACCGCCGAGTTCGGCGCCGACCGCTGCCTGGACACCCCGCTGGCCGAGGCCGGCATCCTCGGCACCGCCGTCGGCATGGCCATGTACGGGCTGCGCCCCGTGGTGGAGATGCAGTTCGACGCGTTCGCCTACCCGGCGATGGAGCAACTGGTCTCGCACGTCGCCAAGATGCGCAACCGCACCGCCGGGAAGCTCCCGCTGCCGATCACCGTCCGGATCCCGTACGGCGGCGGCATCGGCGGCGTCGAGCACCACAGCGACGCCTCCGAGGCGTACTACGCGCACACCCCCGGCCTGCACGTGGTCGCCCCCGCCACCGTCGCCGACGCGTACGGGCTGCTGCGGGAGGCGATCGCCTCCGACGACCCGGTGGTGTTCCTGGAGCCCAAGCGCCTGTACTGGGGCAAGGCCGAGTGGGACCCGGCGGCGGGCGTGGAGCCGATCGGGAAGGCCGTGCTGCGCCGGCCGGGGACGTCGGCGGTGCTGGTCACCTACGGCCCGTCGCTGCCGGTCTGCCTGGAGGCGGCCGAGGCGGCGAAGGCCGAGGGCTGGGACCTGGCGGTGCTCGACCTGCGCTCGCTGGTGCCGTTCGACGAGGCCACCGCCTGCGAGGTGGTCCGCTCGCTCGGCCGCGCCGTGGTGGTGCACGAGGCGAGCGGCTTCGGCGGGGCCGGGGCGGAGATCGCCGCCCGGCTGACCGAGAAGTGCTTCCACCACCTGGCCGCGCCGGTGCTGCGGGTCACCGGGTTCGACATCCCGTACCCGCCGCCGATGCTGGAGCACCACCACCTGCCCGGGGTGGACCGGATCCTGGACGCCGTCGCCCGGCTCCAATGGGAGGAGTGATGGCGATGCCGGTGGTCCGCGAGTTCACGCTGCCCGACCTCGGTGAGGGACTCACCGGGGCCGAGGTGGTGCGCTGGATGGTCGAGGTCGGCGAGGTGATCGCCGTCGACCAGCCGGTGGTGGAGGTGGAGACCGCCAAGGCGGTGGTCGAGGTGCCCTGCCCGTACGGCGGGGTGGTCACCGCCCGGTTCGGCGAGGTCGGGCAGGAGGTGCCGGTCGGTGCGCCGCTGGTCACCGTGGCCGTCGCCCCCGGGCACGTGTCCGAGGACGGGCCCGCGCCCGAGGTGGAGCGCCCGCTGGTGGGCTACGGGGTGGCCGAGACCCGCCGGGCCGGCCGCCGCCGGGTCGCGCCGGGCGGCAGCGCCCCCGCACTGCCGGTCGCGCCCGTCGCGGTGGCGGCGCCCGCCCCGGTGGCGGCGCCGGTTCCGGTGACGGCCTCCCCCGAGGTGAAGACGCCGACGGTGCTCGCCGTGATCTCGCCGCTGGTGCGCCGGATCGCCCGCGAGCACGGCCTCGACCTGGCCGGGGTGCCCGGCAGCGGCCCGGACGGGCTGATCACCCGGCGGGACGTCGAGCGGGCGATCGAACGGGCGGCGCCCGCCGAGGCGGAGGTTCCACGTGGAACGGACGACGAGCTGGTCCCGCTGCGCGGGCTGCGCCGCACCGTCGCGGAGAAGCTGACCCGCAGCCACCGGGAGATCCCGGCGGCGACCTGCTGGGTGGATGCGGACGCCACCGAACTGATGGCGCTGCGCGCGCAGTTGAACCAGCTGCCGGGCCCGAAGGTGAGCGTGCTGGCGCTGCTGGCGCGGATCTGCCTGGCCGGTCTGGAGCGCTTCCCCGAGCTCAACTCCAGTGTCGAGGGCGACGCCGTCCGCCGGCACCGCGCCGTCCACCTGGGCTTCGCGGCGCAGGGGCAGCGCGGGTTGCTGGTCCCGGTGGTGCGGGAAGCCCAACTGCTGGGCACCGAGCGGCTGTCGGTGGAGCTGGCCCGGCTGACCGAGGCGGCCCGGGCCGGGTCGCTGGGCCCGGCCGAGCTGACCGGCGGGACGTTCACGCTGAACAACTACGGCGTGTTCGGGGTGGACGGCTCCACGCCGATCCTCAACCACCCGGAGGCGGCGATGCTCGGGGTGGGCCGGATCGCCCCGAAGCCGTGGGTGCACGAGGGGCAGCTGGCGGTCCGTCAGGTCACCCAGCTGTCGTTCACCTTCGACCACCGGGTCTGCGACGGGGGCACCGCGGGCGGGTTCCTGCGGTTCGTCGCGGACTGCGTGGAGCGCCCGGGGACGCTGCTGCGCGGGCTCTGAGCCCGTCCCGGGGGCCGCTCGTTCGTACCGGACGGGCCCCGGGCGGGGGAAGGGTAGCGGGTGGAGGGGCCGGATGTCCGGAATTTGCCGGATTCGGCCGATCTGCTGTGCCGTCGGTGGCACTGTGCTGACGGCGTCAGCAGATCGGTTCGACCGGAAGCGGAACGATTCCCTTGGCTACTCGTCAGCTCGCACTCGACAGCAGGCCGCTCACCCCCGTGCCGGCCTTTCCGGCGAAGCCCACCCGGCCGCCGGCGGTGCCCGCGCCGCCCGCCCCGGTACCGCCCGCGCCCGCGGCGGTCGAGTCGCTGTTCAGGCCGGCCCGGACGCCCAACTGGGTGGGCCCGGGCGACCGTTGGGCCCGGGCCTGGGGCGTGCCCGCGGCCTGGCCGCAGCCGGCCGCGCCGCAGGCGATCGGCCCGGAGCCGGCCGGCCCGGCGCTGCCGCCGACCCCGGAGGAGGTGGCGACGATCCGGGCCGTGCTGGCGGCGGTGCGGCCGGTCGCGGACCGGATGATGGCGCACTTCCACGCGCTGATGTTCCTGCGCCACCCGGAACTGCGGGCGATGTTCCCGGCCGCCATGGACGAGCAGCGCGAGCTGCTGTTCCGGGCGCTGGAGCAGTGCGTGCGGCACGCCGACGACCCGGCGGCGCTGCGTGCCTTCCTGGTCCCGCTGGGCGGCGGGCACCGCAAGTACGGGGCGCTGCCCGGGCATTACGTCTCGGCCGCGGAGTGCCTGGTGCAGGCGCTGGCCCGGTACGGCGGCGCGGAGTGGGACGAGCGGGCCGAGGCGGCCTGCCGGCGGCTGCTGGCGCTGGTGTCGCGGCTGCTGGTCGAGGGCCTGGAGCAGGCGCGTTCCGCCCCGGCGTGGTGGCAGGCCGAGGTGGTGGCGCTCCGGCCGGCGGCGCAGGACGTGGCGGTGCTGACGCTCCGTCCGGACCAGGCGTACCCGTTCCGCGCCGGGCAGTACGCGGCGGTGGAGACGCCGTGGTGGCCGCGGGTGTGGCGGCCCTACTCGTTCGGGTCGGCGCCGCGGGCGGACGGGCTGCTGACGCTGCACGTGAAGGCGGTGCCGGCGGGCTGGGTGAGCAACGCGCTGGTGCACCGGGCGCGGCCGGGCGACGTGCTGCGGCTGGGCCCGGCGGAAGGCGGCATGACGGTGGACCACGCGGCGGGCGAGAACCTGCTCTGCCTGGGCGGCGGCACCGGCATCGGGCCGATCGCCGCGCTGGTGGAGGAGGTCGCCGCGCACGGTCCGGCGGGCCGCCGGGTGGAGGTGTTCTACGGGGCGCGCCGGGCCGCCGACCTGTACCGGCTCGCCGAGCTGCGGCAACTCGCCGAGCAGCACCGCTGGTTGACGGTCCGACCGGTGCTGTCGGAGGAGGGCGGCGGCTCGGACGGGGTGCTGTCCGGGGAGCTGCCGGAGGTGGCGGCCCGGTACGCCCCGTGGCACGGGTACACGGCGTACCTGAGCGGCCCGGCGGCGATGGTGCGCGCGGGGGCGGCGGCGCTGCGGCGCTGCGGGGTGCCGAACGGGGCCGTCCGGCACGACCCGGTGGGGGAGGCGGTGGCCTGAGACCCGCCCGGGTCAGCGGCCGAGGTCGTCGGCGAGCAGGGCGCGGATGCCCTCGATGTTGGCGGCGAGGTAGGCGCGGAGGCTGGGAGGGACCACGTTGACCGAGGTGACGCCTTCGCGGGTGAACGGCACCCGGACGATCGCGTACTCGCCGTTGGGGTGCTCCACCTCGGGGCCGTGGCGGCGGGCGGGGTCGGCGTCGGTGAGCCGGCAGACGAAGAAGTGCTGCACCTTGACGCCGTGCGGGTGGGCGGGCGTGCCGTCCTCGTGGTGGGAGTGCGCGACGGTGTCGACGAAGGCCGGCACCACGTCGGTGATCTTCCCGCCGAGCTCCTCGTCCACCTCGCGGTGCAGGGCGGCGACCACCGTCGGGTCGGTGGACTCGACGCCGCCGCCGGGGGTGATCCAGTACGGGTGCGGGGAGCCCGGGCGGACCCGGCGGATCAGCACCAGCGAGGCGGGGGAGTGCGGGGCGTCCGGATCGAACTCCAGCAGGATCGCGCGGGCGGTGCGCTTGACGACAGGGCGGACCGGACCCGACATGGCTGTTACCTCCGGGACGCGAGCGTTGTGCGGGAGTCTCCCGCGCGCCGGTGGCCGCGAAACTCGCCCGGCGGGCCGAATCGGAGGAATCCGTTCCGCCGTTCGGGTGCGGCGGCATGCCCGGGTGTTTTCGCGGGCGGCGATGGAGACACCGGCTGTGGATCTTGCATTTGCCCATCGGGGCGCGGGGCATGCCTGCGAGGTCGCGGCGTTACGCCTTCCGCACCTTCGAGTCGAAGGCGAATCGCCGAGTGTTGTCCCCGTAATGATTGCGGGGATCTCCGCCCTGTGCTGCAATGACCGACTGCCGGGCGGATTCGGAGCGGATGTCTCCGGATGCCCCTCAGCGCCCGGGGGATGGGGATGACCATGCACCGGACCGAGGAGCCCACCGCGCCGCCCACCGAAGGCATACGTGCGCCCACCCTGATCGGCTCCGTGCAACGAGCCCTGCGCCTGCTCGAAGCGGTCGGCTCCCACACGCACGGGGCCACCGCCAAACAGCTGGCCCGCTCCGCCGGACTCCCCCTCGGCACCACCTACCACCTGCTGCGCACCCTCACCCACGAGGGCTACCTGCGGCGCGACGACGGCCGGTTCTACTTCGGCGCCGCGGTGGACGGCATCCGCCGCGCCGGGACCCGCCAGTCCGTCCGCGCCGATCTGCTCGGACGGATGGCGCAGCTGCGCGACGAACTCGGCGCCGCCGTCTACCACGCGGTCTACCAGGACGGCGAGGTGCGGATGCTGGACGTGGTCGCCGGCCCCGCGCAGCCGTCGGTCGAGGAGTGGGCGGACTTCCGCAGCACCGCGCACGCGCACGCCGTCGGACTCTGTCTGCTGTCCCAACTCGGCTCCGAGGAGCGGCTCGACCACCTCTCCCGGCACCGGCCAACCGCCCTCACCCCGTCCACCAACGGCGACCTGCGGACGGTGCTGCGCCGGCTCGACGCCGTCCGGCCCACCATGCCGGTGCTGGAGCGGCAGGAGTACGCGCTCGGCACGGTCTGCGCCGCGGTGCCGATCACCGTCGGCTCGGTGGTCGCCACGGTGGCGATATCACTGCCCGTCGAACAGGGCGCCCGGCTCGGCCCGGCCGCGGCCCGGCTGCGCTCCCTGGTGGGCGCGATGTTCCCGGCGTTCGTCCGCTGAACCGCCGGTGCGGTCGTTCACCATTTGAAAAAGCACACCTTGTCCACATCGCCGTCAAACCTGGACGATGAGGTTCGAACGGGGAATCAGGGGACAAAGAACCGACAGCGAACCGATAGATGCCCGACCCCACCGCTCGACCCTCGGCGTACACGGGCGGGCAGAACGAGAGGTACTGGCGCATGCACAGCACGGTCCGAGCCCAGATGGCAATGCACCTGGTGGTGTCGAGCGAGCTCTCCTTCCGCATCGTGGTCGACCTGGACTACGACGGCGACGACCCGTTCGCCGTCCGTTTCACGTTCCGTCTGCCGGGAGACGAACCGGTCACCTGGGTCTTCGCGCGCGACCTGCTGGTCGACGGGCTCAGCCGGCCCAGCGGCGAGGGCGACGTCCACCTCCGGCCCCTCGGCGAGGACCTCGGCGAGGTCGACCTGCTGCTGCGCTCCCCCGACGGCGACGCCCGGATGCGGGCCGCCGCCGCGCCGCTGCTGGCCTTCCTCGCCCGCACCGACCTGGTGGTGCCGATGGGCCAGGAGGCCGCCGCCGGCGACCTCGACCAGGAGCTGGCCGACATCCTGTCCACCACCGGGCACGAGAACGCGGGCTGAACTCCGCGGCCGTCGCGAGGCGACCGGCCGTCAGACAGCTGCGGGGAGCTGTCCGGTGGCCGGTCGGCCGCGGAGGTCGGGCGTGGAGGCCGGGCTCAACGGGCGGGCCCGGTGGGCGAGACGTCTGCCGCAGAAGCCGTAGCGGCCCGGGGCCGCGGGGCGATCAGTCGTCGTCGCCGAAGGCCAGGTGCAGGCCCCATGCGACCACGCTGATGATCAGCGAGCCGAGCAGCGCGGGCCAGAAGCCCTCCACGTGGAAGTCCAGGTGGAGCCGGTCCGAGGCCCAGGAGGTCAGCCAGAGCATCAGGGCGTTGATCACGAAGGTGACCAGGCCCAGCGTGAGGATGAACAGCGGCAGCGAGAACAGCTTCACCAGCGGCTTGATGGCGAAGTTGACCACGCCGAAGACGAGCGCCACCGCGAGCACGGTGATCACCTTGTGCTGCCAGTCGCCCCCCGCCAGCGTGATCCCGTTGACGATCCAGGCGGCGATCCAGATCGCCACCGCGTTGATGAGCGTTTTGATCACGAAATTCTTCATGCTGCGGATGGTGACAGGCCGCCCGGCTGTGCGGAAGCTCCCCCGAACGGCGGTGTTGTGGAGTGCTGTTGAATTGGGGCTCGGACCGGGAAAAGGAGCCGTGCCCCGATGAAGCTGTTCCGGCTGGACGAACTCGACGCCGAACGCGCCGCCGGCGACGGCGCGTACCTGCGCTTCCTGAAGCAGCCGACGATGTCCGCCGGCCTGTACGCGCTCTCCCCCGGCGACACCGACCCGCAGACCCCGCACGCCCAGGACGAGATCTACCTGGTGGTCAGCGGCCGGGCCGAGCTGACCGTCGGCCGGGAGACCGCCACCGTCGCCCGGGGCAGCGTGGTGTTCGTCCCCGCCGGGACGGAGCACCGCTTCCACCACATCACCGAGGAACTGCGGGTACTGGTGGTGTTCTCCCCGCCGGAGGACTGACCGTGCCGCGCCGACCGCACACCCATCGACAGCACGGGAGCAGCCTGTGAAACTCACCGACGAACTGTGGGCGGCCATCGAGCCGATCTACGGCCGGATCCTCGACCACCCGTTCCTGGCCGGGCTGACCGACGGCACCCTGCCGCGCGCCGCGTTCCGCCACTTCGTCGTCCAGGACTCGCACTACCTGCGCGACTACGCCCGGGCGCTCGCGGTGTGCGCTGCCAAGGCCCCCGGCGAGGACGAGGTGCTGGCCTTCTCCAACGACGCGGTCGGCGCCATCGCCGCCGAGCAGGAGATGCACGCCGACTTCCTGCACGCCTTCGGCGAGGACGGCGCCGCGGCCGCCGCCGAACCCGTGCTGCCCACCACTCGCGCCTACACCAGCTACCTGCTGGCCACCGTCTACGGCGGCTCGTTCGCGGAGGCGCTCGGCGCGGTGCTGCCCTGCTACTGGATCTACGCCCGGGTCGGCGAGGAACTGCTGCGCCGCTCCTCCCCCGAGCCGCTCTACGCCAAGTGGATCGCCGCCTACGGCGGGGAGGAGTTCCAGGCCGTGGTGCGCCGCGTCCTGGACCTCACCGACCGGATCGGCGAGGAGCTGTCGGCGGCCGAACGTCGGCGTGTGGTCGAGCACTTCACCACCACCTCGCGGTACGAGTGGATGTTCTGGGACGCGGCCTGGCAGGGCGAGAGCTGGCCGGTGTGACCCGGCCCTGAGGGTTCTCCCGGGCGGGCTCAGGGGTGGATCTCCGGGTTCTCTCCGGGCTGCGAAACCTCGATTAGCCCGTCCGGGCGACCTACGATCGAAGTGTCGAGATCGAGGGAGCGGGAACGCAGCCGGAACCACCGGCACCGAGCCCGAGGGGAGAAGGTACGGACATGGCCGAGTTCTGGAAGTCGCTGCCCTCGTGGGTGCGCAACATCGTCGTTCCGATCATCCTGCTGGTGATCGCCTGGAAGGTGTTCTGGTCCATCGTCGGCGCAGTGCTGGGCGCGATCGGCTTCGCGGTCAACATCCTGGTGCTGGTCGGTATCGCCGCGGCCGTGGTGATCCTGATCAAGAAGGCGGCCAAGAACTAGCCCCCGCCGGGCAGCTGCCCGGCCAGGTGGGTGAGGTGGTGACCGAGGTCCCGGTCCGGGGTGAAGCCCTGGAGCCGGGACCTCGTGGTGTCCAGCACCACCGGACGGGCCAGCTGGTCCAGTGCGTACCTGGTCACGCCGTCCCGTCGGCCGATCGCCAACGCGGCCAGCCGGTAGGGGACATGGAGCAGCCGGGCGCGCACGCCGTGGGCGGCCAGCACCCGGCGCAGGGCGTCGTCCCGCCGGTACGGGCTGCGGTCGGCGATGTTGTACGCGCCGGGCGGCCAGTCGAGCGCCGCCAGGCAGGCCGCGGCCAGGTTCTCCACCGCCGTCAGGCTGAGCGGCACGTCCGGGCCGGGCAGCGCGAGCGTCCCGCCGCGCACCGAGGCCAGCGGCCTGGGCGCCAGGTGCGGATCGCCCGGCCCGTACACCGCGCGCGGGCGCAGCACCACGGCGCCCGCCGCGAGCGCGAGCCGGTCCGCCTCGGCCTTGGTCCGCCCGTACGCGTTCAGGTGGCCGCCGCCGGTCGGGTGCCGCTCGGTCACCGAGGACCGGTCCGGGCGCGGGTCGTAGACGCTGGCGCTGCTGACGAACACGAACGGGCGGCCGCCGGCCGCCGCGAGCAGCCGGGCCGTCGCCGTCACGTTGACGGCGTGCTGGACCCGCTCCTGCGGGGAGCCCGGCGGGTGGTCGCCGACGGCGGCCGCGCAGTGGACCACCGCGTCGACCTCGGACAGGTCCGGGACGCCGGCGGCGGTGGCGTCCCACGGCAGGTGGGCGCCGTGGCGGGCCGGGCGGCGGCCGAGCGCCAGCACACGGTGGCCCCGGGCGGTGGCGAGGGCGGCCAGGTGGCTGCCGCAGAAGCCGGTGGCACCGGTGAGGGCGAGAGTCAGCGGGGGCACGGGGCGGCTCCGAGGTGGTGGGAGGGCGTGAGGGCTGCGGGGCGGCGGAGGTGGGGTGTTGTTCTTCTGGCCGTCCTGTTCAGGCTGGTGTGGCGGGTCGCCGGGCCGACCGGGTCACTGGGGTTCAGGGCGGTGGCTGAGCAGGCAGCGGCGGTAGGAGGGGAGGGCGCTGCGGGGGTGTGCGGCGGTGTGTCGGACGTGGGGGTGGTGCGGGGCCAAGGTGGTGAGCAGGTCGGCGAGTTGGGCGCGGGCCAGGGCGGCGCCCGGGCAGGCGTGGCGGCCGAGGCCGAACGGGGCCTGCGCGGCGAGGGCGGGGTCGCCGGTGGGGGTGTCGCGGTGGGCCTCGGCGGCGTGCCGGGCGACCAGCAGCAGGCGGTCGCCCCGGCGGAGGCGGTGGCCGAGGACGGTGGCGTCGGCGGCGGCCGCCCGGGGCAGCACCGGGGACGCGGCGGTCAGCCGGAGCAGTTCGGCTGCCAGTGCCGGGGCGTCGGTGCGGGCCTGCTCCCACAGCCCGGCACGGGCGCACCACGCGGCGGCGCGGGGCAGTGCGGCGAGGGTGGTGTTGACGGCGGCGACCGCGAGCATCGCGTCCCGGGGGTCGGGCAGCAGGGCGGTCAGCTGCGCGGCGGCCCGGCGGGCCCGGCGTTCGGCCCCCGGCCGGGGCAGCAGCGCGGGCAGGTGGGTGCGGGCGGTGGTGGCGGCGGCGCGTTCGGCGGCGAGGGCCAGGGCGACCGGGTCGGCGGTGCTGCCGGTGAGGGCGGCGGCGGTGGCCCCGGCGAGGCGGCGGACGGCCGGGACCAGGTCGACCGGGCCGGCGGCCAGGTCGGACTCCAGCCGGTCGAGAACCTGTTGCCAGTGGGGGCGCAGCGCGGCCACTCCGTCGGATCCGAGCCGGACGGCCAACTCCCGGCGGGAGTCGCGGTGTTCGGCGCCGGTCTGGTCGAACAGCAGGCCGCCGCCGGTGAGTCGGGCCGCGGTGCCGCCGGTGGTGTGCTCGGCGGTCCGGTCCAGCGGCACCCGGGTGAGGATCTCCCGGTACGCCTCCGGGTGGTGGACCAGCACCGTCCGGCCCAGCCGCAGCACGGGGCGTCGGCGGGTGGCCGCGAGCAGGGCGAACAGCACGGGGTGGCTGCGCAGGTAGACCGTGCGGTCGGCGCTGCGGGCGGTCAATCGGTGCTCCAGGCTGGTGAGTCGGTGAGTCGGTGTGTTGTGGGGCGAGGAGGCGGACGATCGGTGCGGTCGGCGGCGCCGGCGTCCGCCTCGGTTCGCGATTCCGGGGCGGCCGGTCGTCCGGGCGGGTGCGGTCGCGTCAACAGGCTTGCCGCGTCGAGCCGTTGGCCAGCCGGGCGGCGCACTGGCGGGCGGCGGCCGTCCGGTCGGGTTTGCGGGAGCGGCCGGACAGCGGGACGGGGCCGAACAGCAGGGCGTCGGGGCGGGCGGATCCCATCCGGGCCAGGGGCTCGCGCAGGGCGGTGCGCAGGCGGTGCGGGTCGACCCCGGGGCGGGGCTGGACCAGCGCGACCAGGCGTTCGTCGCCGCCGGGGGCGGGGATGCCGACCAGGACGGCGAGTTCGACGTCCGGGAGGTGCAGGGAGGGCTCGTACAGGCCGGGGTAGATGTTCTCGGCGCGGCGCAGCACCATGTCCTTGAGCCGTCCGGCCAGCACGATCCGTCCGTCCGGGTCGAGGTGGGCGCGGTCGCCGGTGCGGACCCACGGGTCGGGCCGTTCGCCGAGGTAGCGGTCGCGGGCGGCGGGGGCGGCGAGCAGCAGTTCGCCGTCGTCGGTCAGCCGGGTGCGGACGTCCGGCAGGGGGTGGCCGAGCAGGTCGCCCGGTCCGCGGTGGGCGCTCTTGTCGCGCTCCTCGACGGCCGCGGCGGGGAAGAGTTCGGTGAGCGCGTACACGCCCCACGCCTCGGTGGCGCCCGCGTTCTTGGCGCGGCGCAGCAGGGCGGCGTCGGCGGGGGCGGAGCCGGTCCAGACCCGGCCGGTCAGGCGGGTGAGCGGCCGGAGCCGAGGGGGCGTCAGGTAGGTCTCGTCGGGGGCGAGTCGGTCGATCTGGCGTTGCAGGGTCGCGGTGCGGCGGGACGGCAGGGCGACGACGGCGCCCGCGGCGAGGGCGGGGATCAGTACGAAGGTGGTGTCGCCGAGCACGGTGCGGCCGGGGCGGGGGCGGACCAGGGCGTCCACGGCGCGCATTCCGGCGTCGAGCGAGGCCCGGGTGTGGACCACGGCGCGCGGGGCGGAGGTGGTGCCGGAGGTGAAGACGACGACGGCGTCGCCGTCCCCCTCGTACGGCGCCGGGGGCGGCCCCGGGTGGTCGCCGAGGGCGCGGGCGCAGCCCGGGTGGCGGGGGCCGACGGTGGCCACCGGGGCGAGGGTGTGCAGCGGCGGCAGTTCCAGTCGGGCCCGGCGGGCCAGTGGCCGGGCCCAGCCGGCGACGGCCTGCGCGGCGGCGTCGGCCAGGACGAGCGCCGGCGGGGCGAGTGCGAGCCGGGCCCGCAGCACGTCCGGTCCGGCGCCCGGGTCGAGGACGGCGACGCGCAGCCCGAGCCGGTGCGCGGCGAGCAGCACGGCCAGCGCCCGCGGCCCCGGCCGGACCGCGACTGCGACGGTGTCGCCCGGCCGCAGGCCGTGCCGGTGGTGCAGGGCGGCGGCCGACCGGTCGGCCAGGTCGGTCAGTTCGGCGCAGCGGGCGAGGACGCGCGGGGCGCCGCCGCGGGTGGTGCCGAGCAGGGCCGGGCGGGAGCCGGCGTCGCGCAGGGTGCGATCGAGCTGGTCGAGCACGGGAGCTCCTCGGGGCTGTGGTGTCAGCGGACGTCGACCGGGCGGTGGCCCGCGCCGCGGTTCAGGTACCAGCGGGCGGTGCCGCGCAGGCCGTAGGCGCGGATCCGGCGGGTGGAGTTCTGCACCACCATGTCGGGGCGGTGCACGATCGCGGTGCTGATCCGGCGGACCCGGTTGATGAAGGCGCGGTCGGTGGGGGAGGGGCGTCGGGGCATGCCGCCGGAGGCGAGGTAGAGGTCGGCGGTGATGGCCATGTTGTTGCCGGCGTGCATCCGGTACGGCGTCAGGTAGCCGTGCCGGCGGCGGTGCGCGGGGCGGATCCGGCCGAAGAGCGCGCCGAGCGCGACCAGGACGCGGAAGGCGGCGCGGCCCGCCGGGCCGTGTTCGTCGTGGCGGGCGGTGACCTTGCCGCAGACCAGGCCGCCGCCGGCGAGCATCCCGGCGCGGGCGGCGGCCGTCCAGCCCGGTTCGGGCAGGCAGTCGGCGTCGGTGCGGGCCAGCAGGGCGGCGCCGTGGTCGATGGCGTGCCGGAATCCGGTGTCCACGGCGCAGCCCACGCCCTTCTCCGGTTCGACCAGCAGCCGCACCGGGAACGGGGCCTGCTCGGCGAACGCCAGCACCTGCGCGCCGGTGCGGTCGGTGGAGCCGTTGTCGACCACCAGGAGGGTGAAGTCCCGGTCGTGCTGCGCGGCCAGGGCGCGCAGGGTGTCGCCGATCCTGGCTTCCTCCTGGTGGGCGGGGACGACCACCCAGAGCGCCGTCACGACTTCTCCCAGACCATCGTCATCAGGCTGACCCCGCCGCCGAGGCCGACCATCAGGACCTTCTCGCCCGGGTCCAACTCGTCGACCGTTCGGTCGAGTTGGATGCCGATGGTGGCGGAGGCCAGGTTGCCGAGCTCGGGCACGGTGACCACCAGCTTGTCGGCGGGCACCCCGGTCAGCTCGACGAACCGCTCCAGGTAGGGCAGCGTGACCTGGTGCACCAGCACCCGGGCGTAGGCGTCCCAGCCGAAGCCGGTGCGGGTCGCCACCCGGGTCAGGATGTCCGCGCCGATCTGCTCGAACACTCCGCGCAACTCCTTGCCGCCGCCGCGGAAGTAGCTCCACTCGTCGCCGCGCGGGTGCCGGGAGCCGCCGCCCGGGATGCCGCCGACCTCCCAGTGCTCGGACGCCGTCTGGGTCTCGATGTCGAGGATGCCGCCGCGCTCCACCTGCTCCACCACCACGGCCGCCCCGCCGTCGCCGAAGGTGTAGCCGGCGAAGCCGTCCCGGAACTCGGCCAGGCCGGACGGGTCGCGGCGCATCGCCCGGCTCGGCGTCTCCCCCGTCACCACCAGCGCCCGGCGGGCGCGCCCGGCCAGGATCATCGCGCGGGCGGCGTCGATGCCGTTCAGGAAGCTGTTGCAGGCGTTGGAGACGTCCAACGCGTGGGCGCGGGAGCCGAGTTCGGCCTGCACCAGGTGGGCGGTGGCGGGCTCGCAGACGTCCCGGGACGCGGACGCGAACAGCAGCAGGTCGACGTCCTCGGGCCCGATCCCGCGGGCGGCGAGCGCCCGGCGGGCCGCGCCGAGTGCCAGCGTGGACGGGTGCTCGTCGTCCTGGGCGAAGCGCCGGGTGCGGATGCCGGTCGCCTTCTCGAACATGCCGTCGGGCAGCGGGAGTCGGGCGCCGGCGGCCACCTCGTCCTGCAGCCGGCGGGAGGTGACGATCTGTCGGGGCAAATAGGAGCCGGTCGCGGTGATCCCGATGCGAGGCAGGAGCTTCATGGCTCGATGCTGGCGCGGTCCCGGCGCGGGGGCGTGAGTACGGGTACTCACCCGGGGCCGGGGTGTGCGGAGGGCGGACATGGGTCCGCCCGGGGAGGGGGATTCCCTCGCCCGGGCGGAGCGAACTGCGTGGAGCGGAGCGCGAACTACTCGGCGTCGGCCTGGATCGGGATGACCTGCGCCGGGGTGGCGGCGGCCTTGACGGGCTCCGCGTTCTCGGCGGCCGGGGACATCGCGGTCAGCAGCTGGCGGGCCAGGCCGAGGCCGGTGCCGCCCATGGTGAGCGCCTTGGCGAACATCTCGGACATGCCCTCGGCGCCGTTCAGCAGCACCATGTGCTCGACGTTGCCGAACGCGTCCGCGCCGGCCCGGACGATGGCCGGCCAGTTCTCGGCGAGCTGCTGGGCGACCACCGCCTCCTGGTTCTCGGCCAGCGCCGCGGCGCGGGCCTTGATGCCCTCGGCCTCGGCCAGGCCCTGCGCCCGGGTGGCCTCCGCCTCGGCGAGACCCTTCGCCTTGGCGGCCTCGGCCTCCGCGAGACCCTTGGCGGCCTCGGCGGCGGCCTGCGCCTCACCGGTGGCCCGGGTGGCCTCGGCCGCGGCCAGACCGCGGGCCCTGGTGGCCTCGGCCTCCGCGGCGGCGGCGACCTTGACCCGGTTCGCCTCGGCGGCGGTCTTCAGCTCGGTCTCCCGGGACAGCGCCTCGGCGGCGGAGATCCGGGCGTCGCGGTCGGCCTCGGCCTTGGTGCGGGTCTCGTACGCGCGGGCGTCGGCGGGCTTGCGGACGTCCGCCTGGAGCTGCTGCTCCTTGCGGTGCGCCTCCAGCTCGGCGACCTTGGTCTCCTGGACCACGACCTCCTGCCGGGCGGCGGCCTGCGCGAGCGGGCCGGCCTGCAGCGCCCGGGCCGCGGCGGTGTCCATCTCGGCCTGGTAACCGGCTTGCTGGATACCGGAGTTGCGGGTGGCCTCGGCCTTGCGGGCGAACGCCTCCTGCTCGGCCTCGGTGGCCCGGCGGTCCGCCTCGGCGGCGGCGATGCGGGCGTCGCGCTGGACGGCCGCGGCGTGCGGCGCGGCCAGGTTGGTGATGTAGCCGGTCGGGTCCAGGATCTCCTGGATCTGCAGCGAGTCGATGATCAGACCGAGCTTCTCCATCTCGATGCCCGAGGCGGAGCGGGTCTCACCGGTGAGCCGCTCGCGGTCGCGGATCATGTCCTCGACCGTCAGCCCGCCGACGATGGACCGCAGGTGGCCGGCGAACACGTTGTGCACCCGCTGGCCCATCATCTTCTGCTGGTCCAGGAAACGGCGGGCGGCGTTGGCGATGGACGCCGGGTCGTCGCCCACCTTGAAGATCACAACCCCCTTGACGTGCACGGGAATTCCCTGCGACGTCACACACTCCACGTCCAGCGCGGCCTCGTTCAGGTCCAGCGACAGCCGGCGGACCGCCTGGACACCGGGCACCACGAAGGTCCCCCGCCCGGTCACCACGCGGAAGCCGAGGCCCTCGCCGTGCTTGGAACCCGAGATCACCAGCGCCTCGTTCGGCTCGGCGACCCGCCACATCAGCTTGAACAGAACGATCAGAAAGACGACGCCTCCGACGGCGCTTCCTGCGATGCCGATCAGCATCGGCAATCTCCCCCTTCAGAGCACACCGGTCCCGTGCTGCGCTTGGGTTGTGCAGATCTGGCGCGGAAATCCGGTGGCAGCCGCATTCTCCGCCGTTCCGGATCACGAGGGAAGGGTTCGGCCGGGGGGAACTCGCACTGTCTCGAAACGGTCGCTCGGGGTGAGCGGAACCGCTCCGACAGGCGATCAGAGCGGTTCGACGTACACCGTGCGCGGTGGCTGATATTCGACCACGACCACCATCGCGCCCGGTTCCAACGCCTCGCCCGGGGTGGCCCGGTACGCCAGGAACGCCTCGGTGCCCAGCCGCTCCGGGATGTGCACCATCACCTCGCCGACCAGGCCCGCGCCGATCCGCCCCGTTACCCGCCCCATCAGTCCGATCACATGAGGATTCTCCACCTCGGGGGCGGTGGTGTGAACAGCGACGGCCCGCCCGGGAGCGCTCTCCCGGACGGGCCGTGACGGTCGATCAGCGGTGGCTGCCGCCCCGCCGGCGCAGCACGACCAGGATGCCGACGCCGACCACCAGGGCCGCGCCGCCGCCCAGCGCCAGCGGCAGGGCGCTGGTGCCGCCGCCGGTCTCGGCCAACTCCGGCTTCGGGGCGGCCTGCGCGGTGGTCCGGCTGGGCGTCGGGGTCGGGGTCGGGGTGGGCGTCGGGCTCGGGGACGGCGGCGTGATCACCGAGACGTGCCCGGCGCCTTCACCGCGGTACACGGTGCAGGTGCCGGCCGGGTTCTCCGGGCTCGCGCTCACCCAGGGGCTCGGCGTGCCCTCGATCCAGGTCTGCGAGTCGTTGTCGACGAAGCCGGAGTCCCCGGACCACCCGAACCGGTAGTCGCCCGGGCCCGCGCCGCTGCCGCCGCCCGGCGCGGCGATCCGCAGGCCGAGCTTGGCGGTGCTGTTCTTCGGGAGCGCGAACGTCGGAACGTCGAACTGCAGGGAGTGGCCGTCGGCCGCGGGAGTCCAGGCGCTGCGGTCGACGGGCTTCCAGGCGTTGCTGCCCGGCAGTTCGTACTGGACGTCGAACGGGCTGACGGCGTCGCCCGCGTCCGACTTCACGGTGAACCGGACGGCGTACCGCGGCACGTCCAGCTTGTCGGGGTTGGTGAACGAGATGGCGCTCTCCAGCGCCGGAGCACCCAGGACGATGGGCTGGGCGCCCTGGTCGTAACCGGGCCAGGAGGCGGTCACCTTGGTGACGTACTCGCCGGCGTCGCACGGCTTGACCGAGGCGGTGGCGGTGGTGGCGCCCAGCGCGAGCGGCGCCAGGAAGGAGGCGGTGAGGAAGGCCGAGGCGGCCAGCAGGCGAGACGTGCGCACGGTGTGGTGTTCCCCTTAAAACTGTTCCAGCGACGGCGAATTGGGGCGCTGATCGAGATCGCACAGTTGTCCTCCGCAGCAGCGTACTGAAACCGGACGCCGGCCGTGGCCGGTTTCGGTGGCCTGGACCGGCGCCGCCCGGTGCCCTACGGTGAGGAGCGGACGCAGGCGGTGACGCCTGCGCGGAAACGGGAGCTCGGAGCACCGGGCTGAGAGGGCGCTGACGGTACGCGGGCCCGCGTACCACCTGCTGCGCCGACCGCAGGAACCTGACCGGGTAATGCCGGCGTAGGGAGTTGAAGGTCCGATGACCGCGTTTTCTGAGCACACGTCTGCCCGCCGGCCGTCCGCCGCGGGCTACCCCACCCCGGCCTGGCGCAAGGCCTACCGCCAGGGCAGCCGCCCCGACCTGCGGGTTCCCTACCGCGAGGTCGAACTGACCGACGGCCGCACCGTCCCGCTGTACGACACCTCCGGCCCGTACACCGACCCCGACCTGCCCACCGACGTCCGGCGCGGCCTGCCCGCGCTGCGCGACGCCTGGATCCGGCAGCGCGGCGACGTCGAGGAGTACCAGGGCCGCGAGGTCCGGCCCGAGGACGACGGGATCAAGCACACCGCGCCGCGCGGCGGCGACCTGCGCAACCTGGACGCCGTCTTCCCCGGCCGCCCGCGCCGCCCGCTGCGCGCCCGGGACGGCGTCGCCGTCACCCAACTCGGCTACGCCAAGCGCGGGTTGATCACTCCCGAGATGGAGTTCGTGGCGCTCAGGGAGGGCCTGGAGCCGGAGTTCGTGCGCGAGCAGGTGGCGCGCGGACGGGCCGTCATCCCGGTCAACGTCAACCACCCCGAGAGCGAACCGGCCGTCATCGGCACCGACTTCCTGGTGAAGATCAACGCCAACATCGGCAACTCCGCGGTCACCTCCTCCATCGAGGAGGAGGTGGAGAAGATGACCTGGGCCACCCGCTGGGGCGCCGACACCGTCATGGACCTCTCCACCGGCCGCAACATCCACACCACCCGCGAGTGGATCCTGCGCAACTCCCCCGTCCCGATCGGCACCGTCCCGCTCTACCAGGCCCTGGAGAAGGTCGACGGCCGCGCCGAGGAACTGAGTTGGGAGGTCTACCGGGACACCGTCCTCGAGCAGTGCGAGCAGGGCGTCGACTACATGACGGTGCACGCCGGCGTGCTGCTGCGGTACGTGCCGCTCACCGCCCGCCGCAAGACCGGCATCGTCTCGCGCGGCGGCTCGATCATGGCCGCCTGGTGCCTGGCGCACCATCAGGAGAACTTCCTCTACACCCACTTCGAGGAACTCTGCGACCTGCTGCGCGCCTACGACGTCACCTTCTCGCTCGGCGACGGCCTGCGGCCCGGCTCCATCGCCGACGCCAACGACGAGGCGCAGTTCGCCGAACTCACCACCCTGGGCGAGCTCGGACGGATCGCCCGGGCCAAGGACGTCCAGGTGATGATCGAGGGCCCCGGGCACGTCCCGATGCACAAGATCCGCGAGAACATGGAGCTCCAGCAGGAGATCTGCGACGAGGCCCCGTTCTACACGCTCGGCCCGCTCACCACCGACGTCGCCCCCGGCTACGACCACATCACCTCCGGCATCGGCGCCGCGATGATCGCCTGGTGGGGCACCGCGATGCTCTGCTACGTCACCCCCAAGGAACACCTGGGCCTGCCCGACCGCGACGACGTCAAGACCGGCGTCATCACCTACAAGATCGCCGCCCATGCCGCCGACCTCGCCAAGGGCCACCCCGGCGCCCAGGCCTGGGACGACGCACTCTCCGACGCCCGCTTCGAGTTCCGCTGGGAGGACCAGTTCAACCTGGCCCTGGACCCGGAGACGGCCCGCGCCTTCCACGACGAGACCCTTCCCGCCGAACCCGCCAAGACCGCGCACTTCTGCTCCATGTGCGGCCCGAAGTTCTGCTCGATGAAGATCAGCCGGCAGATCCGCGACGAACACGGCGCCGACTTGAACGCCACCGCGGAGGCCGGCATGGCCGAGAAGTCCGCCGAGTTCGCGGCCCGCGGCAACAAGGTCTACCTCCCGCTGGCCGACTGACCGCCCCGCTCGTACCGGCTGCGCCGCTCCGGAGGTCGGACCCCCGGAGCGGCGCCCCGGCCGCTGCCCGCTCCGCCACCATGGGCGGATGACGCACACCGACGCCGAGCTGATCGCCCTGCTCCATCGCCTCGACGACCCGGATTCGGCGGAGTACCCGCCCGGCTACGACAACTCCGCGACCCGGGCGCGCTTCGATCGCCTGGTGAGCAGGTTGGACAGCGACTTCGCCACGCGGTGCCGGGCGGACAGGAACGTGCAGGACGCCGGTCTGCACGCGAGGGCGGACGTGCCGGCGGCGGCCACCAGGCTCGGGGTGAAGATCGTCGTCTCGGTGAGCAACTTCGGATCCATGGCGGTGGTCGCGGCCGAGAACCCCGGTGAGTTCCTCGACACCGCCGAGGCGGTCGACGAAGGCGCGCTGCACGTGGACGACCTGGCCACCGTGGAACGAGCCCTGACGGAGCTGGGCTACGTGGTGCTCCCGGAGCGGTTGCTGACGCGTCCGTACGACGGGGTGAGAGAGCGACTGGCCTCGTACTACGGGGAAGGTCGCCCCTGCGACTGGTGGATCCGCTACTTCGACTACCTGTAGCGGGCCGGTGCGCCGGCCCCGTGCCGACCTGCGCCGAGCGGCGGGCGGCCGGCGGCTCGGCTCCCGCGGTGCCGCCGATGTCGGTGATGCCTGGTCCACTGTCGGCTGACCGACGACCGTGCCGGGAGGAAACCCATGGGCGTGCTGACCGACTACTTCCGCGCAGCCGATGCGGCCGCGGTCGTGCGGGCGCTGGAGCGGGCGGACGAACGCCCGCTCGTCGGCGGCAGGAACCCCCATTTCGACGGAGTCGAGGCCAAGCGCCTGGATCCGGACCTCGTCCTGGGGGAGCTGATCGCCGCCATCCGTCAAGTTCCCTGGGAGCCGGGCCTCGTGGACGAGCGGCCGGTGTGGCCGACCACCCCGGAGCCCGGACCGGACGGCCCACCGGACGAGGACGACCCCTGGGCCACGGGGCCCTGGGTGGTCGAGCTGGACGCCACGGTCCGGGACACGCTGGCAGGGGTGCGCGACGTGGATGTGCCGACGATCGTCGCCAGCTGGGTACAGGCGGAGGAGCTCCGCCCCGCAGGCGTGGAGGACATGCAGCCGCCGGCCGAGGAGCTGATCCGACTCGCCAGGCGCGCCCGCGAAGCCGGCGAGCAGCTCTACTGCTGGATCTGCCTGTAGGCGCCGGAGAAGCAGACAGGCGCGCCTCGGGCCACCCCGCAGAGCCGATGTGCCGGCTCCGGGCGGGGCGTCACCCCGCGGGCTAGTACGATCCCGTGCGCCGCCGGGTCGACCTGCGGTTTCTCCGTGCTGAAAGAGACTTCCGTGCAGGACACACAGGCACCCCCGGTGCAGGAACAGCCTTCCGAGGAGGTCGCGGCGCTCGCGGCCGGTCAGGAACTCGGGGCGCTGCGGGCGTCGTTCGGGCCGAAGCGGATGAGCGGTGGGGCACTGGCCGGGCTGATCGGCATGTGTCTGCTGGGCCTGGCGCTGTTCGTCCTTCCCGGCCTGTTCTTCGTCTGGCTGCTGGTGCGGTCGCCGAACCTGAACCGCAAGCAGGCGGCGAAGCGGCTCCACTGCTTCGAGCACGGGCTGGTGGTGAGCGGCCGCGACGGCCGGCCGGTGGCGTTCCGCTGGGACACCGCGGCGGTGCTGCAGCGGATCACCCGCCGGTACGTGAACGGGGTCCACACCGGGACCACCTACCTGTACACGCTGTACACGCCGGACGGCTCCGCGATCGAGCTGACCGGGTTCTACGCCGACCCCGAGGTCTGGGGCGCGGCTGTCCAGCACGAGATCACCCGGGCCCAACTGCCGCGGACGCTCGACCTGTTGAGGAACGGCGGGACGGCCCGGTTCGGCGACATCACGGTCAACGCGGCCGGGATGGCGAATGCGAAGCGGGGCTCGCTGGCGTGGAGCGAGGTGCAGCGGGTCGAGGTCAAGAACGGTGTGGTGTTCGTCGGGAAGGCCGGAAAGCTGCTGGCCTGGTCCAACACCCCGGTGCACAGGATCCCGAACTTCTTCCTGTTCCTCGCGGTGGTCGAGGAACTGCGCGGGGCTGCCGTCGGGGTCCGCTGCAATTGAGGGTTGGTCAAGTCTTTACATTTCGCTTGGATGACGGCCGATCCGGTATGGAGGGAATTGCCGGAATGGCACCACATCGGATCTGGATAAGGTTCGCGAGCATGTTCGACCTGAGCGACCCCAAAGGGAATCCATGAGCACCCCGCAGTCCCCCGAGAACCCGCATGCGGCCGCCCCCGAGGCCGGCGCCCCGGCACCGTTCGATTACGGCCAGGCACCGGCCGGCGCCGTGCCCACGGCGAAGCGGAGCAAGGGCAAGAAGGTGCTCTCCGCCCTCGGCGTCGTGCTGATCTTCGTCGTCATCGCCGTGGTCAAGTTCGGCCTCCGTGACGCGATGACCGACAAGCCCGTGCACGCCAAGGTCGGCCAGTGCGTCGCCGTGACCGGCAGCGACACCGACCCCAAGGTCGACACCGTCGGCTGCGACGACAGCAAGGCCACCCACACGGTCGAGAAGGTCATCGACAAGACCTTCGACACCAACGCCTGCGGCGGCGAGTTCGACGCGCTCGCCCAGCAGCTGGGCAGCGACAAGTTCGTCCTCTGCCTGACCCCGAAGCAGTAACCACCGGAACCACCCGAATCCTCCGGTTCGCACCGCCACCGCGGTGCGAACCGGAGGCTTTCCGCTCTCACCGCCCGGCGGCCGGACCGGGCGGGTCGGGCCGGGTGCGCAGCGGCGGGTAATCCCGTGGACGGCGCGGTCCGGCGGGTGCTGCCATAGCGGCAGGTGGTCGTCCGGCGAGCGTGGAGGCGTCATGTCCGAGGTCCGATTTGCTCTGACCGTGCGGGAGTTGACTTCGGCGGACCTGCCGGCGTGCGAATGGGCCGGGGACGCCCTGCATGTGCGCCAGTTGGCGGACCAGGTGGCGCGGGCGGCGGCCGGCGAGGTCGACTACCTGGCGGTGTGCACGCCGGTCGGGTTTCCGGTGGCGCTCGGCGGCGTCGACTGGACGGTGAGCCCGGGCGCGGGGACGCTCTGGCAGCTCGGCGTGCACCCGGCCCTCCGCTCGTGCGGCATCGGAACGTTCCTGATCCGGTCCGCGGAGCAGCGGATCGCCGACCGCGGCCTGACCCGGGCCGAACTCGGCGTCGAGGACGACAACCCGCGCGCCCGTGCGCTGTACGAACGCCTCGGCTACCGGCCGTACGGACGGGAACCGGACGCCTGGGACGTGGTGGCGCCGGACGGTTCGGTGCGCCGGTACGAGACGATGTGCACGCTGATGCGCCGGGAGCTCGGCGCCTGACGGGCGATCGGCCGTCCTGCGGCCGGTCCCGGCCCGGGTCGAACGGCGCCGGGGTCAGGGGCGGTTGAGGTGGGCGAGGACGGCGCGCACGCGGCGGTTGGTGTCGGTGTCGTCGGGGATGCCGAGCTTGGCGAACATCGTGGTGGTGTACTTGCCGATGGCGCTCTCGCTGAGGAACAGCCGCCGGCCGATGGCCTGGTTGGAGAGGCCCTCGGCCATCAGACCCAGCACGGACTGCTCGCGCTCGGTGAGGCGGCCCAGGTCGCGGCCGGCGGGGGTGGCGGTGAGCAGCCGGGCGATGACGGCCGGATCCATGGCGGTGCCGCCGCCGGCGACGCGCTCCAGCGCGTCGAGGAACTGGTCGGCGTCGAACACGCTCTCCTTGAGCAGGTAGCCGATGCCGCCGGAGCCGTCGGCCAGCAACTCCCGGGCGTACAGCTGCTCGACGTGCTGGGAGAGGATCAGGATCGGCAGGCCCGGCACCCGGGCGCGGGCGGCCAGCGCGGCCCGCAGGCCCTCGTCGGACTGGGTGGGCGGCATCCGGACGTCGACCACGGACACGTCGGGGCGCCACTTCAGCAGCGCGTCGAGGGTGTCGGGGCCGGTGGCGGTGGTGGCGACGACCTGGTGGCCGCAGGCCTCGATCAGGCGGACCATTCCGTCGCGCAGCAGGTACAGGTCTTCGGCTACGAGGATTCGCATGGCACCGCCATCCTGACACGGGTGGGCCCACCCGCGGGGCTGTCGATCGTCAAGGTGCCGCCGAACGCGTCGACCCGGCGGCGCAGGCCCGCCAGCCCGCCGCCCGGACGTTCGACCAGGCCGCCCCGGCCGTCGTCCAGCACCTCCGCGTCGACGCCGGCCGCGTCCTGACGGAGTCTCACCGTCGCCCGGGTCGCTCCCGCGTGGCGGACGGCGTTGGTCAGCAGCTCCGCGACCCCGAAGTAGACCGCCGCCTCGACCGGCGCGTCCGCCCGCAGCGGGCCCTGCGCCTCGACGTCCACGGGCAGCGGCAGGTCCAGGGCGAGCGCGCGGACCGCGTCCAGCAGGCCGCGTTCGGTCAGCACCGGCGGGCTGATCCCCCGGACCAGCTCCCGCAGTTCGGCGAGCGAGGCGGTGGCCCCCGCCTGCGCGTCGCGGATCAGCGCCCGGGCCTGCTCCGGGTCACGGTCCAGCAGCCGCTGGGCGGTGGCGAGGGAGAGGCCGAGCGCGACCAGGCGGGCCTGCGCGCCGTCGTGCAGGTCCCGTTCGATCCGGCGGATCTCGGCGGCCTGCGCCACGGTGGCGTCCGCCCGCTGGGCGGTCAGCTCCGCGACCCGCTCGGCCAGCGCCATCGCCGTCGACGGCCGCAGGAACCGCACCGCCACCGGCACGACGGCCCGCCAGGCGTACGGGGCGCAGCCGACGGCCAGCAGCACGCCGGGCACGGCGGTGAGGACGCCGCGGTGGACGGCGGCCGTCACCAGGGCGGCCGGCGGCACGGCGGCGAGCAGGCCCGCGGTGAACGGGAACACCGCGACGAACCGCAGGTCACGCAGGTTCGCCGGGTCCTGCCAGCGGATCCGCCAGTGCTGGTCCATCAGCGCGTCGCGCCGGGTGCGCTCGTAGCCGAAGCCGTTCCACCAGTAGCCGGTGGACAGTTGGGTCACCCGCGGGGCCTGCCGGTACCCCGCCGGCACGACGGCGCCGCTCCACCGCGCCACCAGGGCTCGCACCGCCGCGCACACCGGGCGGCACAGGACGAGCGTGCCCGCACCCGCCAGCACCGCCGGCAGCAGCCACGACCACGGGTTGGCCGCCCCCCAGTGGATCCCCAGCGCCACCGCACCCGCCCACACCGCCGGCACCGCCAGCGCGAGCCCCGCGACCGCGCACGCCCGCACCAACCCCACGCCGACGCCCGCCGCCCACGCTCCCACCCGCTCCATGACTCCCCCTCGCTCCCGTCCGGTGCCACCACTGTGCACCGCGCAAAGCCCCGGGTGGCCCTCCGCCGCCGCAAGAGTGGGGCTGGCCCCACCCCGCGGTGGGCCTGGACGGATACCGGGCCGAACGGCCGGTCCGTAGCGTCGACGGCATGAAGACGCAGACGCAGAACGGCAGTTACGTCACTTCCCCGCGGGCCGTCGCCGCCGTCCGGACCTCCCTGAGGATCTATGGCACGCTCGCCACCGCGACCCTGGTGGCCGTCGCCGCCGTTGCCGCCGCCGGTCACCAGGTCAACACCTTCATGTGGGTGCGGGCCGCGCTGCTGCCGCTGATCGCCGTCGCACTCCACCGCCTGGCCGCCTCGGCCGCGACCGGCTCCCGCCGCGCCTACGACCGCCTCGGCGCCGTCACCCTCGTCATGCCGATCGCCATCGTCGCCGTCGACCTCATCCCGGGCATCTGCCCCCTCTGGTACGCCGCCGCCCAGACCGCCTGCATGCTCCCCGTCCTGTACGCCGCCCGCCTCGTCCGCACCTCGGCGTGGCGCGGCGCGTTCCCGGTCTCCCGGTGACCGGCGGTCAGCGGCCGGTGGGACGGAGGCCTTCCGGGAGGGCGGCGGTGGAGAGTTGGGCGGCGAGGGTCTGGGCCTGGTCGTGGGTGAAGCCGCCGGTGATGACGATCTGGTTGCCGGTGATGGGGTTCGTCACGCGGGGGTGGGAGACGACGGCGCCGTCGATGACGATGGCGAGCTGGTCGGCGGGGTCGGGCTTGGTGACCAGGTCGGTGGTGAGGGCGGTGAAGGCGGTCGCGCCGGCGTCGGTGAAGGTGAGGGTGACCTGCCACTGGTTGCCGGCGCCGTCGAGGTCGGCGGTGCTGCCGGCGATGTGGGCGCCCTTCACGGCGACCGGGCCGAGGGCGAGTTTCGTCGCGGGCTCCTGAGCGGTGGCCGTGCTGCAGGCGACGGTCTCGGCGGTCGGGTCGGCCGGGTGCGCCGCGGCGGTGCAGTCCAGCGCGTCGAGCTGCGGGCGCAGTCGGGGCGGGACGGTGAACGACTCCGCGGTGCCGAGGACCGGGCGGAATTCCAGTGCGACCTGGTGGGTGAGGGCCTCGATGCGGCTGTCGAGCGGGCCGGCGGCGGAGAGCGACAGGGTTCCGTCGTCGGTGCTGACCCGGGGGTCCTTGAGGCCGAGCAGTTCGGCCCGGTGCCGGAGCTGTTCGGCGGCCTGCTTGAGCGCGTCGCCGGAGAGCCGGCCGTCGGCGGTGAAGGAGACCGCCGTGCGCTTCTCACTGTCGGACGTGCAGGCGGTGACGGCGAGCCCGACGGCGAGCAGGGCGGCGGTGGCGGCCAGGGCGCGGAGCGGTGACGTCATGGAAGCGATTGTGACAGTCCGGAAGTCCGCCCGTGTGTCTTTCAACTCACCTGATGCGAAAGGGGGTTGAGTGACAATCGGCCCGGATGGGTGACCGTTGGACGGCCGGCGCGGAGACCACCTGGACGGTGTCGGCGCCGGGGAGGCGGAGGTGGGCGAAGCCGTCCTCACCCGCCGCGACCAGCAGTGGCGCGCGTGGCCGGCCGGCCGCGTCGACGGCGTCGGCGGCCGGCCGCTCGCGGTGTTCGACGCCCGCGCCGAACGCTTCGGCCGCGCCGACTTCCGCGGCTGCGCGTTCAGCAACACCAGGTCGAGACCGCCGACCCCGACAGCCCCGCCCACCAGGTCGCCGCGGGACGCGAACGCCAGGTCGTCGACTATGTCGCCGGCCCGCCGGCCCGCCGGCCGCCGACGGCCGGCCGCAGCCGGAGTGCGCCGAACTCGCCCGCCGGCTCGTCCTGCTGATGGACGGCGCGATCGTCACCGCCCTGCGCGAAGGCACCGCCGGGCCCGCTGCCGAGGCCCGGACGATCACCGCCGCACTGTCGGGCGATTCGTGCGCCGAGCCGGGCGGAAGCGCCCGATCCGTGCGTCGACCGAGCGCCCGGGGCCGCCCCGGGGCCAGGATGCGGGAGGACCGTCCGCTCCCCGTCCACCTGGAGGCGCACCCGTGTCGACCGACCTTCACCCCGACCACGCCGCTCCCGACGACCTCGCCGACCTGCGCCGCGCCGCCGGCGCGCTCCGGCCCGCGCTGGTCGAACTCCGGCGCGACCTGCACCGCCACCCCGAGATCGGCCTCGACCTGCCGCGCACCCGGGCGCGGCTGCTGACCGCCCTCGACGGCCTGCCGCTGGAGATCGCCCTCGGCGAGCGGCTGTCCTCCGTCACCGCCGTGCTGCGCGGCGCCCGCCCGGGCCCGGCCGTGCTGCTGCGCGCCGACCTGGACGCGCTGCCCGTCCAGGAGGACACCGGCCTGCCGTACGCCTCCGAGCTGCCCGGCGCGATGCACGCCTGCGGCCACGACCTGCACGCCGCCGCCCTTGTTGGCGCGGCCCGGCTGCTCGCCGAGCGACGCGAACAGCTGGCCGGCAGCGTGGTGTTCATGTTCCAGCCGGGCGAGGAGGGGGACGGCGGGGCGGCCCTGATGATCGAGGACGGCGTACTGGACGCGGCCGGCGGCCGGGTCGCCGCCGCGTACGCGCTGCACGTCGCCTCCGCCCAGCTGCCCGCCGGGACGGTGGGCGGCCGGCCCGGCCCGATCATGGCCGCCAGCGACACCCTGCGGGTGGTGGTCCGCGGCCGCGGCGGCCACGGCTCCAGCCCGCACCTGGCGCTCGACCCCGTCCCGGTCGCCTGCGAGGCGGTACTGGCGTTGCAGACCATGGTCACCCGGCAGTTCGACGCCTTCGACCCGGTGGTGCTCACCGTCGGCACCTTCCACGCGGGCACCGCCGAGAACGTCGTCCCCGACCGGGCCGAATTCGCCGCCACCGTCCGCTCGTTCTCCCCCGCCGCCCGCGCGCAGGTGCTGGACCGGGCGGTCCGGGTGGCCCGCGGCATCGGCGAGGCGCACGGCTGCCAGGTCGAGGCGACGGTCGAGCCCGGCTACCCGGTGACGGTCAACGACCCGGTCGAGGCCGGGTACGCCGAGCGGACGGCCCGCCGACTGCTCGGCGCCGACCGGTACTTCGACATGCCCCGCCCGCTGGCCGGCTCGGAGGACTTCGGCGTCCTGGCCGGGCACGTCCCCGCCGCGTACCTGGTGCTCGGCGCCTGCCCGCCCGACGCCGACCCGTTCACCGCGCCCTACAACCACTCCGCGCAGGCCCGCTTCGACGACGACGTGCTCGGCGACGCGGCGGCCCTGCTGGCGGCCCTGGCCCTCGGACGCACGGGCTGACGACCCGTCAGGGTGCGATCGGGACGTACCCGGTGCGCCGGCCGTCCGGGCCGAGCAGGTGGCCGAGCAGCTTGGGCGTGCGCAGCATCAGATGGCGGTCCAGGGCGCGTACGGCGGGGAAGCACAGGGCCAGCTCCTGTTCGATCCGGCCCAGCTCCGACACCTGGGAGACGGTCAGGTGGACCACCAGGTTGGCGGGCCCGACGGTGATCGCGCACATCCGGGTCTGCGGCAGCGCGGCCAGCCGGCGGGCGGCGTCCGGCAGGTCGCCCGGGGGGACGTCCAGCCAGAGCATCGCGCCCAGCGGGTGCCCGGTGACCCGGGGCGAGGCGTCGCAGCGCAGCACCGCCCGCCCCGACCCCCGCACCTCGGTGAGCCGGCGGCGCACCGTCGCGGCGGGCAGGCCGGTGCGGGCCGCCAGCGCCGGGTACGGCATCCGGCCGTCGGCGCCGAGTGCCTGGATCAGCGCGAGGTCCTGTTCGATCCGCCGGTCCGCGACCGGCCGGCGGGTCCGCCCGGACGGCCCGGCGATGGCGGCGCGCTGCGCCGGGTCCAGGGCGCCGCTGCTGAACCGGCTGCCCTCGACCACGGTGCGCTCCACCAGGCTGGTGCGGACGCGCTGCACGCCCGGCACCGGGCCGAGCCGGTCCAGCAGGTACGCCGTCAGCCCCTCGTGGTCGTAGGCGGCGACGGTGAGCAGCAGGTCGGCGCCGCCGGTGACGAGTTCGATGCTGGCGGCCTGCGGGTGCCGGGCGAGTTCGGCGGCGACGGCGCTCACCCGGTCGGGCGGGCAGTCGACCTGGACGAGGGCGGCCAGGCCCCGGCCGATCCGGTCCTGGGACGGGTAGCACGTCACCCAGGCGTCCCCGGCGGCGGCCAGCCGGGCCCACCGGCGCGACAGGGTGGCCGGGTCGACGCCGAGCGGCCCGGCCAGCCGGGACCACGGCGCCCGCGGGTCGACCCGCAGGGCGTCGACCAGGGCCAGGTCCAGCTCGTCGATCATCGGGGCGGTCCTGTCAGTCGTCGTGCGGGTCGGGGTCGGCCCCGGAGCCGTCGGTGCGCGGGCGTCCCTGACCGTCCGTCAGGCCCTCCGGTCCCGGGCTGGTGAAGTCCGGCGCGGTGAAGCGGGGCGCGTCGGGCAGGGGGCGGCCGTCGGCGTCGGTGAGCTGCTCGGGGCCGGGGCTGGTGAAGCCGGGTCCGTCGGAGCGCCTGCGGCCCCGTTCGTCGGTGAGACCCCGCGGCCCCGGGCTGGTGAAGTCCGGGCTGCTGTGCCCGGGCCCGGTGAACCCGGCCGGGCGCGGGCGGCCCTGATCGTCCGTCAGACCTTCGCGGCCCGGGCTGGTGAAGTCGGGGGCGGTGAAGCGGGGCGCGTCGGGCAGGGGCCGGCCGTCGGCGTCGGTGAGCTGCTCGGGGCCGGGGCTGGTGAAGCGGGGGCCGTCGGTGCGCTTGCGCCCCCGGTCGTCCGTCAGGCCCTCCGGTCCGGGGCTGGTGAAGTCCGGGCTGCTGTGCCCGGGGCCGGTGAACCCGGCCGGGCGCGGCCGGTGCTGATCGTCCGTCAGACCTTCCGGTCCGGGGCTGGTGAACCCCGGGCTGGCGTATCCGGCCCGGCTGTACCCGGGGCTGAGCAGGTCGGGCGCGGCGGCCCTGGGGCGCGGGACGCCGGTGCCGGGGGCGGCGGCGCCGGGGGCGGCGGTGTGGTGGGCGAGCAGCCAGGGCAGCAGGGCGCGGTCGCGCAGCGCGGAGTGCCAGGCGGCCCGGGCCGCGGCCAGCTCGGCCTGCTGGTACGGGTCCGCGCCGGGGATGCGGGCGGCGCCGCGGCGCGCGGTGAGGACCAGTCCGGCGCCGCCGATCAGCAGTGCGGCGGCGGCGACGGCCAGCGCGAGCAGCCCGGCGGTGACGGTGGCGCGCCCGAACGCCAGGCCGGGCGAGGTGACCCGCAGCAGCCAGCCGAGCACCAGCAGGATCAGTCCGGTGGACCCGGCCAGCAGCGGTGTGAGCACGGTCAGTGCGGGGAGCAGCCCGGCGCCGACGACCGGTGGCGCGCTCTCCGGGCGCCGCTCGGCGGCCGCGGTGCGCAGCTCCAGGTAGCGGGCGTACTCGGCGGCGGCGGGCGCGGCGACGGTCTCGGCCTCCGCGAGGGCCCTGGTGTGCAGCTGTTCGGTGTTGAGGTGCACGCCGGGCTCGGCCAGGGCCTGCCGGACGGCGGGGTCGCGCAGCGCTTCGTCGAGCAGCCGGCCGAAGTCGGCGCGGTCCTCGGCGAGCAGGCGCGGCGGGTGGCTCATGGATACCCCGTTCCGCGAGGTGGACGAAAGTCGCAGGCCTCGATGGTAGGGGTGCGCGGGAGCGCGCCGACAGGCACTTTCCGGAACTTCGGGGCGCTCAGCTCCCGTGCGCCGTCGAGCAGTTGTTCGACAGTGCGTCAGTTCAGCGGCAGCCGGGCGACCAACAGGCGGCCGTCCATGGTGACGCCGCCGTCCATCGCGATGGCCAGCTCGTCGGCGTAGATGTACGGGCCGGGCACGTGCGGCGGGGTGCCGTCCTCCGGGTGGTCGCCGGTCAGGTACGGGATCGGGCTGTGGCCGTGCACCACCCGGTAGCCGCCGTACATGGCGAGCAGTTCCTGCGCGGCCATCGTGCCGGCCTGGCCGCGGAACGCGAACCGCTTGGTGAACTTGCGGAAGGCGTCCCACCATTCGTCGATGCCCTCGTCGGCGAGCAGCGCGTGCACGGCGTCGTTGACGTCGGCGATGGTCTCGCCGTACTCCAGGTACGCGGTGGTGTCGGAGTGCAGCAGCAGGTGGCCGTCCTCCAGCGCCATCGCGGGCAGCCGGGACAGCCAGCTGATGTGGTGCGGCTGCAGGCGCTCCAGGTCGTGCTGCTGGCCGCCGTTGAGCCGCCAGGCGGCCAGGAACGAGGCGGTGCCGGCGGTGGACTGGACGGCCTCGTCGCCGTACCGGGCGGCGCCCAGGAACAGCAGTTCGTGATTGCCCATCAGGGCGCGGCAGTAGCCGCCGGCCGCGGCTGCCTCGGCGGCCAGCTGCATCACCAGGTCGATGACGCCGATGCCGTCCGGGCCGCGGTCGGTGAAGTCGCCGAGGAACCAGATCCGGGAGCGGCCGGCCGACCAGTGGCCGTCGGCGTCGATCAGGCCCTGCTGGTGCAGCGCGGCGAGCAGCTCGTCGAGGTAGCCGTGCACGTCGCCGATGACGAACAGCGGGCCGGGGCCCTCGCCGGGCTCGGGCTGCGGGTAGGGGAAGTGCACCTCGACGGCGGGCGCCGCCTCGATCGGCGGGCCGAGCTCGATGGTCGGCGGGTCGTCGTGCGGGGCGGCCCCGGTGGGGGCCCAGTGCCCGGGCACGGGCGCGCTGTCGCCGAACTGCCCGGCGGGGGCCCAGTGCTGCTCCAGGTAGTGGGCGCCGCCGTAGGTGCTGTGGGTGTCCTCGTACTGGTAGCCGGCGGGTGCGGCCGGCTCGAACCAGGAGCCTTGCGGGAGCACGTCGAGGTCCTGGCGGGAGCGGATGCCCGAGTGCGGGTGCTCGGGTTCGCGGAAGAGGTCCTCGGGTGTCATTCGCCCATCATAGGAAGCGCACTCTCCCGCCGTCCTCACCTGGTCGGTATCCGTCTTCCCTGTTGACCCGCCGGGCGGCGGGTCGGCCGCCCGGTCTGCCCCGGTCCGGGATGGTCCGGACCGCGGGCGGGCGCGGGCGGCGCGCGTTCACACCTCGCCCGGCGGGCGGGGCGGACTGACCGTGGTGCGCGGGCTGCGACGCTGCGAGGAGGCCCGCACGATCAGTTCGGTGGGCATCAGGGTGCCGGGCGGCGGGCCCGTCCCGGCGGTCCGGTAGCGCGGCGGGAACAGCCGCCCGGGCGCCGATCCCGACCCCGCGTCGACTCCTTCGATCGCGTCGATCAGCAGGTTGACCACGGTGGTGCCGATCCGACGGGGTTTCAGCGACAGGGTGGTGATCGGCGGTTCGGTGTTGGCGTACACGTCGGACTCCGAGCAGCACACCAGCAGCAGGTCGTCCGGCACCCGCAGGCCGTAGCGGCGGGCGGCGGCCAGCAGGTCGGTGCCGTTCGGGTCGAACAGCCCGTACACCGCGTCGGGCCGGTCCGGGCGGGCCAGCAGCCGGTCGGCCGCCACCGCCCCGGCGGCCGGGTCGTGCGCCGGGTACGCCTCGTACACCGGCTCCTGGCCGACCCGGTCGCACCAGGCGAGGTACGCCTCGGTGGAGAGCCGGGTGTAGGTGTCGGTGGAGGTGCCGGTGAGCAGGCCGATCCGGCGGGCGCCGGCCTCGCTCAGGTGCTCCAGGATGCCGAGCACCGCCGCCTCGTGGTCGTTGTCGACCCAGGCGGTGACCGGGCAGTTGCCGGGTTTGCCGTCGGAGACCACCGGCACGCCGGACCGGTACAGCTCGGTGACCAGCGGGTCCTGGTCGGGCGGGTCGATCACCACCGTGCCGTCCAGCGCGATGTTGCTCCACACGTCGTGCCGGGAGGACGCGGGCAGCACCACCAGGGCGTAGCCGCGGCCCAGCGCGGCGCTGGTGGCGGCCCGCGCCATCTCCGCGAAGTAGGCGAACTCGGTGAAGGTGAACGGCTCTTCGCCGTACGTGGTGACGGTCAGTCCGATCAGGCCGGACCGGCCGGTGCGCAACGTCCGGGCGGCGGCGGAGGGTCGGTAACCGAGGCGCTCGGCGACCTCGCGGACCCGGCTGCGGGTCTCGTCGGGGAGGCGGCCCTTACCGTTGAGGGCGTCCGAGACCGTGGTGATGGAGACTCCGGCGGCCGCCGCGACGTCCCGGATGCCTGCCCGTTCCAGGCGCCGTGAGGCGGTGGCTCGGCGACCGTTCTGATTGGCTGCTGCTGTCATGGCGGACCGATCGTATGGCGCATCGCGGCGTTCTGTGACCGCTTCGCCACCCTGCGTCGCAGATACGTTTCTCCATGACCGCCACCGGGGTGCACCCTTCGATACCTGTGGTTTTCCAGGCCTAATACCTCTGACATGTGCCAAAGGAACCCGGCAGAATGGCTGATCTGCACCCGTAACCCGGACGAGCATCTCACCCTGACGGGTGAGGGGCGGTCGGTATCGTTCACGGCACCCGACCGGGGAGCGATCGGCACCACCGCCGAGGAAGAGAAACGGAGAACCCCGTGGTTCAGCGTGAGCACGGCCCCCGCCTGCGGCCGAGCCTGGACGGCATTCCCAGCTACAAGCCCGGAAAGCCCGCCGGCGCGGACTCCTTCAAGCTGTCCTCCAACGAGAACCCCTACCCGCCGCTGCCCGGCGTGCTGGAGGCCGCGGTCGCCGCCGCCGGCGCGTTCAACCGCTACCCCGACATGGGAGTCGGCGCGCTCACCGCCGAACTCGCGCAGCGCTTCGACGTCCCCGCCGAGCACATCGCCACCGGCACCGGCTCGGTCGGCGTCGCCCAGTCCCTGGTGCTCGCCACCGCCGGCGAGGGCGACGAAGTCATGTTCGCCTGGCGCTCGTTCGAGGCCTACCCGATCATCACGCAGATCGCCGGCGCCACCCCGGTGCCCGTCCCGCTCACCGCCGACGAGGCCCACGACCTCGACGCGATGCTGGCCGCGATCACCGACCGGACCCGGCTGATCTTCGTCTGCAACCCCAACAACCCGACCGGCGCCGCCCTGCACCGCGAGGAACTGGTCCGCTTCCTGGACGCCGTGCCCGCGCACATCCTGATCGTCCTCGACGAGGCCTACCGCGAGTTCATCCGCGACGAGGACGTCCCGGACGGCATCGAGCTGTACCGCGACCGCCCCAACGTCTGCGTCCTGCGCACCTTCTCCAAGGCCTACGGCCTGGCCGGCCTGCGGGTCGGCTTCGCCGTCGGCCACGAGCAGGTCGCCGGCGCGCTGCGCAAGACCGCCGTCCCGTTCGGCGTCAGCCAGCTCGCCCAGGACGCCGCGGTCGCCTCGCTGCGCGCCGAGGACGCCCTGCTGGAGCGGGTCGAGGCGCTGGTCGCCGAGCGCGCCCGGGTCACCGCCGCGCTGCGCGCCCAGGGCTGGACCGTGGTCGACTCCGAGGCCAACTTCGTCTGGCTGCGCCTCGGCGAGCGCACCCTCGACTTCGCCGCCGCCTGCGCCGAGGCCGGCGTGGTGGTCCGCCCGTTCCCCGGCGAGGGCGTCCGCGTCTCGATCGGCGAGGTCCGGGGCAACGACCTGTTCCTGGGCGCCGCGGAGGCGTTCCGCAAGGAGATCTGACATCGAGTCAGGTGACGGGGTGGGCAACGCGGTTGCCCGCCCCGTCGGCGTGGAAGGACTCCCGGCGGCAGCGACCGCACCGCAGGGAGAGCCCGGATGAGCCCGCAGCACACCGACGTCACGCCCACCACCTGGTACAACATCCTCCCGGACCTGCCCGAGCCGGTCCCTCCGATGCTGCACCCCGGCACCAAGGAGCCGGTCACCGCCGCGGACCTCGCACCGCTGTTCCCCGCCGAACTCGCCGCCCAGGAACTCGGCGGCCCCCGCGAGGTCGACATCCCCGGCCCGGTCCTCGACCTCTACCGCCGCTGGCGGCCCGCCCCGCTGGTGCGCGCCGAACGCCTGGAGCGGGCCCTCGGCACCCCCGCCCGGATCTACTACAAGTACGAGGGCGGCAACCCGACCGGCTCGCACAAGCTCAACACCGCGCTCGCGCAGGCGTACTACAACAAGCGGGCGGGTGTGACCCGGCTGGTCACCGAGACCGGCGCCGGGCAGTGGGGCAGTGCGCTCGGCCTCGCCTGCTCGTTCCTGGAGCTGGACTGCGAGGTCTTCATGGTCCGGGTCTCCTACGACCAGAAGCCCTACCGGCGGGCCCTGATGGAGACCTACGGCGCGCGCGTGCACGCCTCGCCCTCCGAACTGACCGACGCCGGACGGGCCGCGCTCGCCGACGACCCGGCGGCCACCGGCAGCCTCGGGCTGGCGATCTCCGAGGCCGTCGAGTCGGTGGGGCGCTCCGGCGGCAGCGCCAAGTACGCGCTCGGCTCGGTGCTGAACCACGTGCTGCTGCACCAGACCGTGATCGGGCAGGAGGCGCTCGCCCAGTTCGCCCGGCTCGACGACTACCCGGACGTGGTGATCGGCGCGGCCGGCGGCGGCTCCAACTTCGGCGGGCTGGCCTTCCCGTTCCTCGGCGAGCAGCTGGCCGGGCGTCGCGCGGTGCGGGCGGTCGCGGTGGAGCCGGCGTCCTGCCCGTCACTGACCCGGGGCCGCTACGACTACGACTTCGGCGACAGCGCCGGCAGCACCCCGCTGCTGAAGATGCACACCCTCGGGCATGCCTTCACCCCGCCCGCCATCCACGCCGGCGGGCTGCGCTACCACGGCATGTCGCCGATCGTCAGCCACCTGAAGGAGCTGGGCCTGGTGGAGGCGGTGGCGGTACCGCAGACCGCCTGCTTCGAGGCCGGGGTGGCGTTCGCCCGCGCGGAGGGCATCGTCCCGGCCCCGGAGTCCACCCACGCGGTGCGGGTGGCGGTCGACGAGGCGCTGGCCTGCCGGGAGTCCGGCGAGTCGAAGGCGATCGTGTTCGCGCTCTCCGGACACGGACACTTCGACATGCAGGCGTATCTCGACCACTTCGCGGGGAAGTTGACCGACTGACCGGCGCGGGCGGGTGAACCGGTGACGGGACTTCACTGGGAGCTTCCTGGCAGTCGGGTCAAGAGCTGGTGGTCCGTCGGTGGGTTCGCGGAGCCCGGGCGGGTGAAGTGCGGCGATTCGTCCGGATCGCCGCTCCCAGCGGGCGGTCAGGGTCCGCACAGGGTGGCGCAAGAGCGCGGGACGATGCTTCTGCGCCATGAAGGTGCTTCCGCGACGGCGTGGTGCCGTCCTCGTCAACTCCGCGCTCGGCGTGGCCCTGCTGGGCGGGGCCGCGCTGGCGTACACCACCCTGGACAGCGGGACCAGCAAGGCCGCCACCGGGGCCAAGGTCCGGACGGCCACGGTCGCCAAGGGCACGGTCCAGGCCACCGTGTCCGGATCGGGCACGCTGTTCTCGCCCTCCGACGCCGGCCAGGACTTCGTCACCGGCGGTCGGCTGACCGCGGTGAAGGTCGCGGTCGGCGACACGGTGAAGAAGGGTCAGGTGCTCGCCACCGTCGACACCACCACCGCCCAGCAGCAGGTCGACCAGGCGCAGTCCGCGCTGACCGCGGCCCAGGCCAACCTGACCAAGGCGGAGGCCGGCGAGACGGTCACCACCACTGTCCCGGGCACCGGCTCGTCCGGCTCGTCCGGCTCCGGCTCGGGTTCGGGCGGCTCCGGCACCGGCGGGTCGTCCGGCCGCAGTGGCTCCGGCTCCGGCTCGGGCTCCGGCGGGGCCGCCACCACCATGCAGCCGACCACCACGACCACCGTGAAGGTCGACCAGGCGCAGGTCGCCCAGGCCCAGCAGCAGGTCGACAACGCGCAGACCACGCTGACCAACGCGAACACCGCGCTGGCCGGCACCACACTGACCGCCACCACCGACGGCACCGTCGCCTCGGTCTCCGGCAAGGTCGGCGACACCGTCTCCGGCGCCGGTTCCTCCTCCGGCGGCTCCGGCGCCTCCTCGACGAGCGCCAAGTCCACCAGCGGCAGCGGCAGTTCGAGCACCACCCCGACCGGCTTCATCGTGCTGACCAACCCCTCCGGGATGGAGGTCACCGCGAACTTCTCCGAGCTGGACTCGCTGAAGCTGAAGAAGGGCCAGACGGCGACCGTCACCCTGAACGCGCAGTCCGACACCAAGCTCGACGCCACCGTCCTGTCGGTCAGCTCGCTGCCGTCCAGCTCCACCAACGGCGCCGTGCAGTACGGCGCGACGCTCCAGATCTCCGGCGACACCTCCACGCTGCGCACCGGCCTGAGCGCCACCATCTCGGTGGTCACCGGCTCCGCCGACAGCGCCCTGTCGGTGCCCACCGCGGCCCTCCAGGGCACCGGCGCCACCCGCACCGCGACCGTGCTGCACGACGACGGCTCCACCGAGCGGGTGCAGGTCACCGTCGGCATCGAGGGCGACAGCACCGTGCAGGTCACCGAGGGCCTCACCGAGGGCGAGAAGGTCGAACTGACCGCCACCACCGCGGGCACCGGCAACGGCTTCCCGTCCGGACAGTTCCCCGGCATGGGCGGCGCCGGCGGGTTCGGCGGCGGCGGCGCGGGCGGCTTCGGCGGCGCGGGCGGCCGCAGCGGCGGCAGCGGCGGCGGCAACGGCGGCGGGGGTTCGCGCGGATGAGCACCGGCAAGCCCCCGGTGATCCAGATCCGCCGGGTCACCAAGTCCTACGGCCACGGCGATGCCGTCGTGCACGCCCTGCGCGGCCCGCTCGACCCGGACGGCGCGCCGCTCGGCGTCGACCTGGACGTCGCCGAGGGCGACTACGTGGCGGTGATGGGCTCCTCCGGCTCCGGCAAGTCCACCCTGATGAACATCCTCGGCTGCCTGGACGTGCCCACCGCCGGCCGCTACCTGCTGGACGGCACCGACGTCGGCCACCTCGACGAGGGCCAGCTCGCCCTGGTGCGCAACCGCAAGATCGGCTTCGTGTTCCAGTCGTTCAACCTGGTGCCGCGCACCACCGCCCTCGCCCAGGTCGAACTGCCGCTCGCCTACGCGGGCGTGCGGGCCGCCGAGCGGCGCCGCCGGGCGCTGGCCGCGCTGACACTGGTCGGCCTGGCCGACCGGGCCGGCCACAAGCCCAACCAGCTCTCCGGCGGCCAGCAGCAGCGCGTCGCGGTGGCCCGCGCACTGGTCACCGCGCCCGCGATGCTGCTCGCCGACGAGCCCACCGGCAACCTCGACAGCCACTCCACCGAGGAGGTGCTGGGCATCATCGACGGCCTCAACACGCGCGGCCGCACCGTGGTGATGATCACCCACGAGGACGAGGTGGCCCGGCACGCCAAGCGGGTGGTCCGGCTGGTCGACGGCGCGATCGTCTCCGACGTCCGGCAGGCCCCGGTCGACGGACCGCCGCCGGCCCTGGCAGCGGAGGTGGTCGCGTGATCGTCTGGCAGATGATCCGCTTCGCGGTCGGCGGCCTCGCCGCCAACAAGATCCGCTCCGCGCTGACCATGCTCGGCGTGCTGATCGGCGTGGCCTCGGTGATCCTGCTGCTCGCGGTCGGCAACGGCTCCTCGGTGGCGGTGAAGGAGTCCATCACCTCGCTGGGCACCAACTCGCTGACCGTCTCCTCCTCGGCCTCCCGCGGCTCCGCCACCGCCGCCAAGAAGCTCACCGTGGAGGACGCCAAGGCGCTCGCCTCGGCCACCGACAGCCCGGCCGTCAAGTCGGTCGCCCCGGTGGTCACCACCACCGGCACCGCGCTGTACGGGAACATCTCGTACCAGCCCGGCCAGATCGTCGGCACCTACCCGGCGTACTTCGAGACCGCCAACCAGAAGGTCGCCGAGGGCGACTACTTCTCCGCCGACGACGTGCTGAACTCCCGCAAGGTCGCGGTGCTCGGCTCCACCACGGCGAAGGAGCTGTTCGCCAACGAGGACCCGATCGGCAAGAAGATCACCATCGGCGGCACCCCGTTCACCGTGACCGGCGTGCTCGCCACCAAGGGCTCCACCGGCTTCAACGACCCCGACGACGTGGTGATCGCCCCGCTGCCGACCGTGCAGAACGCGTTCACCGGCTTCGGCTCGGTCAACCAGATCCTGGTGCAGGCGTCCTCCGCCGACACCACCGCCGAGGCGCAGGCCGACATCACCCGGATCCTGATGGGCACCCACGCCATCAAGGACCCCACCAAGGTCGACTTCCGGATCAGCAACCAGACCTCGCTGCTGAGCGCCCGCGAGTCCACCACCAAGACCTTCACGGTGCTGCTCGGCGCGGTCGCCGCGATCTCGCTGCTGGTCGGCGGCATCGGCATCACCAACATCATGCTGGTCACCGTCACCGAACGGACCCGGGAGATCGGCATCCGCAAGGCGCTGGGCGCGCCCCGCGCGGTCATCCTCGGCCAGTTCCTCGCCGAGTCCACCCTGCTGTCGGTGATCGGCGCCGGCCTCGGCGTGCTCGCCGGGATCGTCGGCTCGCACTTCTCGGTGGTCGGCATCAAGCCGGTGGTGATCCCCGAGTCGGTGCTCGGCGCGTTCGCCATCGCCGTCGCCATCGGCCTGTTCTTCGGCAGCTACCCCGCCAACCGGGCCGCCTCGCTGCGCCCCATCGACGCCCTCCGGCACGAGTAGAAGGAGCCCTTTCATGTCGGACGAGCAGGAGCTGCTGGCCACCGCGCCGGACGCCCGCGACATCACCGCCGAGCTGGCCGCGCCGCCGCGCCGCAAGCTCCCCTGGCCCACCCTGGCGCTCTCCGGCGCCCTGATCGCCGTGCTGTCCTTCGCCGGCGGCGTCTGGTACCAGAAGGACAGCGGCACCAGCGGCGGCAACGGCACCCGGGCCTCCGGCGGTCAGAACCCGGGCGGCGCCGGCCAGCAGAACGGCCGCCGCGGCGGTGGCCAGGGCGGCTACGGCGGCGGCCAGAACGGCCAGGGCGGCGGTCAGTTCCCCGGCGGGGGCGGCTTCACCCGCGGCACCGTCAAGTCGGTCGACGGCAGCACCGTCTACCTGACCGACGCCAACGGGAACACCGTCAAGGTCACCACCGGCGACTCCACCAAGGTCACCACGACCAAGGAGGGCAAGGTCGGCGACCTCCAGCCCGGCCAGAGCGTCACCGTGATGGGCAGCAAGGGCGCCGACGGCTCCTACAGCGCCACCCAGCTCACCGAGGGCGGTGCGGGCGGCTTCGGCGGCCCCGGCGGCGGCCGCGGTGGTCAGGGCGCTCCGGGCGGTCAGGGGGCCGGGGCCGGTACCGGTTCGGGCACGAGCGGATGACCGAGCGGTTCTTCATTCACTTGGCGTAGCCTGCCCGGGCTAGGGTCTGTCTGACAGTGTTCGGTCGGGCGTGCCCGGCGGACCTCGTCAGACCGTCCCGGAAACCGCCCGGGCCGGCCCTTTTCGTCCCGGCCCGGGAGGCGGAGCAAGATCGTGTCAGGCGCAGTGCAGCCGAGCTCGTCCGCGGCGAACCCGGCAGGCGGTGAACCGTTTCTGTTGGTGGTGGACGACGAGCCGAACATCCGCGAGCTGCTGTCGGCCAGCCTGCGCTTCTCCGGCTTCCGGGTGGCCTCCGCCGCCACCGGCCAGGAGGCGCTGGACGCGGTCGCCGCCGAACGCCCCGACCTGGTGGTGCTCGACGTCATGCTGCCCGACCTGGACGGCTTCACCGTCGTCCAGCGGCTGCGCGACCAGACCCAGTGGCCGGGCAGCCCCGAGCACGTCCCGGTGCTGTTCCTGACCGCCAAGGACGGCACCGGCGACAAGGTCCAGGGCCTGGCCGTCGGTGCGGACGACTACGTCACCAAGCCGTTCAGCCTGGAGGAGCTGATCGCCCGGATCCGGGCGATCCTGCGCCGGGCCGGCGGCCCCGCCGACGACGGCCGCCTGGTGGTGGCCGACCTCACCCTGGACCCGACCGCGCACGAGGTCACCCGCGGCGGCGTCCCGGTCTCGCTCTCCCCCACCGAGTTCAAGCTGCTGCACTACCTGCTGGCCAACGTCGGCCGGGTGGTGTCCAAGGCGCAGATCCTCGACCACGTGTGGGCGTACGACTTCGGCGGCGACCTGTCCATCGTCGAGTCGTACATCTCCTACCTGCGCCGCAAGCTCGACTCCGGCCCGGCGCACGGCCCCAAGCTGATCCACACGGTGCGCGGCATCGGCTACGCGCTGCGCCGCCCGCCGAACGGCTGAGATGGCCCGCTTCTCGCTGCGGGTCAGGCTGCTGGTGCTGGCGTTGCTGCTGGTCACCACCGGCCTGGTGGTCAGCGACACCTGGGTGCTGGGCACCGTCCGCACCCAGCTGGTGGAGCGCACCGACCAGCAGCTGGAGCGGTACGCGGAGCCGCTGGCGCGGCGCGCGCCGACCCGCCAGCAGACCCCGATGTCGGTGTTCAGCCCGCAGACGCTGAGCCGCCGCACCGGCCAGACGCTGCCCAGCGAGTACGTGGTGCGCTACCTGGGCGCGGACGGCGCCGTGCTGTCGGTGCTGCGCCAGCCGCTGACCGACTCCGAGCCGGCCCCGCAGCTCCCGGTGCTGACCGCCGCCGCGCTGGCGCACCGGGAGAGCGAGCCGTTCACCGAGAAGGTGCCGCGCGGCGGCGAGTGGCGCTCGATGGTGCTGCCGCTGCAGCGCACCACCGCGGGCGACTTCGGCTCGCCGCGGTTCGTGCAGGTCGCGGTGCCGCTGGACGACGTGCAGTCGACCATCAAGCACCTGCGCACCACCTTCTTCACCATCGGCGGCGCCGTCCTGATGGGCCTGGCCGGCCTCGGCGCGATCGCGGTGCGGGCCGGGCTGCGGCCGCTGCGACAGCTGGAGGCGGGCGCGCAGCGGATAGCGGACGGCGACCTGTCGCACCGGATGCCGGAGCTGCCGGCCCGCACCGAGGTGGGCCGGCTGTCGGCGGCGCTGAACCGGATGCTCACCGACATCGAGACGGCGTTCGCCGACCGGGCCGCCTCCGAGCGCCGGATGCGCCGTTTCGTCGCCGACGCCTCGCACGAGCTGCGCACCCCGCTGGCGGGCATCCGCGGCTTCGCCGAGCTGCACCGGATGGGCGCGCTGGACGACGTGGACCGGGCGATGGACCGGATCGAGTCGGAGGCGGTGCGCCTCGGCGCCCTGGTGGAGGACCTGCTGATGCTGGCCCGCCTGGACGAGGAGCGCCCGCTGAACCTCGCCCCGATGGACCTGCGCACGCTGGCCGCGGACGCCCTGCACGACCTGACGGCGCTGGACCCGGGCCGCCCGGTGGCGCTGACCGGCCCGCTCGGCGAGGGCGCCCCGCAGGCCGCACCGGTGCTCGGCGACGAGGCCCGGCTGCGCCAGGTGGTGAGCAATCTGGTGGGCAACGCGGTCAAGCACACCCCGGCGGGCACCGCGGTGCGGATCGGGGTGGGCCGGCTGGACGGCGAGTGCCTGCTGGAAGTGGTGGACCGCGGGCCGGGCATGACGGAGGATCAGGCCGCGCTGGTGTTCGAGCGCTTCTACCGGGTGGATGCCTCCCGGGTCCGCCGGGCGGGCGAGAGCGGGGGAGCGGGCCTGGGTCTGGCGATCGCCTCCGCGCTGGTGGTCGCGCACGGCGGCGAGCTGACCCTGCGCACCGCGCCGGGCGACGGCGCGGCCTTCAGGATGGCCCTGCCGCACCAGCGCTGACCTGGGCTGATGCCCCGTCAGTGCGGTCGCTGTCAAGCGCCGTTCAGTACATCGGCGGAGCCCGGCGGAGGCTTGTCGCGGCCCGAGCGGGCGGCGGATCATTCGACTGTCGGAAAACACCCCCCCCGTGCGAACGCACTGATAAGCATCATGGATACTGCTCTTGTGAACGTGTTCACGTTCACAAGCGGACAAGCTTGGGCAGGTTCGGCACGGTTGCGTGCTAAATATGCTTTTTGTCCGGCAGGCACATCCTGTGAGAGAGGGCGCAGTGGACCTAGCAGTCGCTCACGAGACCATCTCGCGATGGCAGTTCGGCATCACCACCGTCTACCACTTCCTCTTCGTTCCACTGACGATCAGCCTCGCCTCGATCGTGGCCTGCCTGCAGACCGCGTGGGTGCGCACGGGCAAGGAGAAGTACTTCCACGCCACCAAGTTCTGGGGCAAGCTCTTCCTGATCAACATCGCCATGGGCGTGGTCACCGGCATCGTCCAGGAGTTCCAGTTCGGCATGAACTGGTCCGACTACTCCCGGTTCGTCGGTGACGTGTTCGGCGCCCCGCTGGCGATGGAAGCGCTGATCGCGTTCTTCTTCGAGTCGACCTTCATCGGGCTGTGGATCTTCGGCTGGGACAAGCTGCCGAAGAAGATCCACCTGGCCTGCATCTGGATGGTCGCCATCGGCACCGCGCTGTCCGCGTACTTCATCCTGGCCGCCAACTCCTGGATGCAGCACCCGGTCGGCTACCGGATCGACCCCGCCACCGGCAAGGCCCAGCTCACCGACATCGTCCGGGTGCTGACCCAGAACACCGCCCTGGTGCAGGTCTTCCACACCCTCACCGCCGCCTTCCTCACCGGCGCGGCCTTCGTGATCGGCATCTCCAGCTACCACCTGTGGCGCGCCAAGCAGGGCAAGCAGACCGACCGGCGCAAGACCGCCGCGATGCGCACCTCGCTGCGCTTCGGCCTGGCCCTCGCCGTGGTCGCCGGCCTCGGCACCGCGATCAGCGGCGACACCCTCGGCAAGGTGATGTTCGAGCAGCAGCCGATGAAGATGGCCGCCGCCGAAGCGCTCTGGGACACCCAGGCCCCCGCCCCGTTCTCGGTCTTCGCCGTCGGCGACGTCTCCAAGGGCCACAACTCGGTCGCCCTGGAGATCCCCGGAATACTGTCCTTCCTCGCGCACAACGACTTCTCGTCCGAAGTGCCCGGCATCAACGACATCGCCGCCGCCGAGGCCGCCCAGCACGGCGGGCAGCCCACCGACTACATCCCCAACATCTTCGTCACCTACTGGGGATTCCGGCTGATGATCGGCTTCGGCATGACGTCCTTCGTCGCCGCGCTGATCGGCCTGTGGACCACCCGCCGGAAGTTCTGGCTGGCCCCCGAGCACCGCACCGGCGAGGACGAGCCGCCGAAGCTGATGCTCACCAAGAACCGCGAGATGAGCGTCTTCTTCACCCGGTGGAGCTGGCGGATCGGCATCTTCACCATGGGCTTCCCGCTGATCGCCAACAGCTTCGGCTGGATCTTCACCGAGATGGGCCGCCAGCCCTGGGTGGTGTTCGGCCTGATGCGCACCCGTGACGCGGTCTCCCCCAACGTCACCGTCGGCACCCAGGTGGTCGGCCTGTGCACGCTGACCGCCCTGTACGCGATCCTCGCCGTGATCGAGGTCAAGCTGCTCGCCAAGTACGCGGCGGCCGGCCCGAACACGGACGAGAAGCCGCCCGCCAAGGACCCGACCCTGCGCGGCCCCTCGGACGAGGACGCCGATCAGCCGCTCGCCTTCGCGTACTGAGGACGGATCACATGCACCTGCACGACTTCTGGTTCATCCTGATCGCCGTCCTGTGGATCGGCTACTTCTTCCTGGAGGGCTTCGACTTCGGCGTCGGCATCCTCACCCGGGTGCTGGCCCGCAACACCGCCGAACGCCGCGTCCTGATCAACACCATCGGCCCGGTCTGGGACGGCAACGAGGTGTGGCTGCTCACCGCGGGCGGTGCCACCTTCGCGGCCTTCCCCGACTGGTACGCCACCCTGTTCAGCGGCTTCTTCATCCCGCTGCTGGTCATCCTGGTCTGCCTGATCGTCCGCGGCGTCTCCTTCGAGTACCGGCACCAGCGCGAGGGCGCTCGCTGGCAGCGCAACTGGGAACTCGCCATCTTCTGGACCTCCCTGCTGCCCTCGTTCCTGTGGGGCGTCGCCTTCGGCAACATCGTGCGCGGCGTCGACATCGACCAGAACAAGAACTACGTCGGCACCCTCTGGGACCTGCTCAACCCGTACGCCCTGCTCGGCGGCTTCACCACCCTGCTGCTGTTCACCTTCCACGGCGCGGTGTTCACCGCGCTGAAGACCACCGGCGACATCCGGCTCCGCGCCCGGGTCCAGGCCAACGTGTTCGGACTGGTCACCGCGGCGCTCGCGGCGGCCTTCCTGATCTGGACCCAGGTCGACACCGGCAACAAGTGGAGCCTGGCCGCGCTGATCGTCGCGGTGCTGGCCCTGCTCGGCGCGCTCGGCGCCAACACGGCGGGCCGTGAGGGCTGGGCGTTCGGCTTCAGCGGACTGACCATCGTCGCCGCTGTCGGCATGCTGTTCCTGGCGCTGTTCCCCGACGTGATGCCCTCCAGCCTGAACCCGGCCTGGTCGCTGACCGTCAGCAACTCCTCGTCGTCGCCCTACACGCTCAAGGTGATGACGATCGTCGCGGTGATCTTCACCCCGATCGTGCTGCTCTACCAGGGCTGGACGTACTGGGTCTTCCGCCGCCGGATCGGCGTCCAGCACATCCCCGCCGCCCACCACTGAGGCAGGAGTACCCCCTGATGGACAGCCGGCAGCGGATGCGTCCGATCGACCCCCGGCTGCTGGCGTACGCCCGCACCACCCGCGCCTTCCTCGCCGGCTCCGTGCTGCTCGGCGGGGTGGGCGCGGCCCTGCTGGTCGCCCAGGCCGCGCTGATCGCCGAACTGGTGGTGCGGGCCTTCCAGCACGGCGAGTCCCCGCTGCGGGGGCCGCTGCTCGGCCTCGCCGCCGTCACCCTCGGCCGGGCGCTGGTCGCCTGGCTGACCGAACTCACCGCCCACCGCTCGGTCGCCACCGTCAAGTCCACCCTGCGCCGCCGGCTGCTCGACCACGCCACCGCGCTCGGCCCCGGCTACCTGACCGGCCGCCGCACCGGCGACCTGGCCACCCTCGCCACCCGCGGCGTCGACGCCCTCGACGACTACTTCGCCCGCTACCTGCCGCAGCTGGCCCTCGCCGTGGTCGTCCCGCTGGTGGTGCTGGCCCGGATCCTCGGCGCCGACTGGGAGTCCGCCGCGATCATCTGCGTGACGCTGCCGCTGATCCCGCTGTTCATGATCCTGATCGGCTACGCCACCCAGGCCCGCACCGACCGCCAGTTCGCCGGCCTGTCCCGGCTCTCCCACCACTTCCTCGACGTGGTGGCCGGCCTGCCCACCCTCAAGGTCTTCGGCCGGGCCAAGGCCCAGGCCGCCGCGATCGGCCGGATCACCGAGGACTACCGCCGCGCCACCATGCGCACCCTGCGCCTCGCCTTCGTCTCCTCCTTCGCACTGGAACTGCTCTCCACCCTCTCCGTCGCCCTGGTCGCCGTCTCCATCGGCTTCCGGCTGGTGAACGGCACCCTCGACCTGGAGACCGGCCTGCTGGTGCTGGTCCTCGCCCCCGAGGTGTACCTGCCGCTGCGCCAGGTCGGCGCGCTCTACCACTCCAGCGCCGAGGGCCTGGCCGCCGCCGGGAAGATCTTCGAGGTGCTGGAGACCCCGCTGCCCGAGGCCGGCCGCCGCCCCGCCCCGCCGGTGGCCGCCGCCGACCTGCGGATCGACGGACTGACGGTCCGTCACCCCGGCCGCACCCAGGACGCCCTGCACGAGGTCTCGCTGACCGTGCCGGCCGGGCGCACCACCGTGCTGACCGGCCCCAGCGGCGCCGGCAAGACCACCCTGGTGAACGTCCTGCTCGGCTTCGTCCGCCCGGACGCCGGCCGGGTGCTGATCGGCGACCAGCCGCTCGCCGACACCGACCTGACGAGCTGGCACGCCCAACTCGCCTGGGTCCCGCAGCACCCCCACCTGTTCGCCGGCACCGTCGCCGAGAACGTCCGCCTGGCCCGCCCCGACGCCACCGACACCGAACTCGCCGCCGCCCTCGCCGCCGCCGGGGTCGACTTCGCCGACCCCGGCACCCGGCTCGCCGAGATGGGCCACGGCCTGTCCGCCGGCCAGCGCCAGCGCCTCGCACTGGCCCGCGCGCTGCTCGCCGACCGCCCGCTGCTGGTGCTGGACGAACCCACCGCGCACCTCGACCCCGTCACCGAGGCCGCCCTGCTGGAGACCCTCGGCCGGCTCGACCGCACCGTCCTGCTGATCACCCACCGGCCCGCGCTGATCGCCCTCGCCGACCACCACGTCCACCTGCCCGGCCCGCCCGCGGCCGCCGTCCCCGCCCCCGTTCCCGCCCCCGCGACGGCCCCGGCCCCGCAGCCAGGCGCGGCCCGGCCCGTGCCCCGCGCCGAGGCCCCGGACGAGCCGGCCCCCGCCGCGAAGCCCCGGCTGTGGCCCGCCGTTCTGCTGGGCTCGCTCGCCCTCGGCTGCGCCGTCGCGCTGATGGGCACCTCCGGCTGGCTGATCTCCCGCGCCTCCGAGATGCCGCCCGTGCTGTACCTGATGGTCGCCGTCACCTCGGTCCGGGCGTTCGGCATCGGCCGCAGCGTGTTCCGCTACGCCGAGCGGCTGGTCTCGCACGACGCCGTGCTGAAGGCCCTCGGCGGCATCCGCACCGCCGTCTACCGCCGACTGGAGCAGCTCGCCCCCGCCGGGCTGCCGCAGTTCCGGCGCGGCGACCTGCTGTCCCGGCTGGTCGCCGACGTCGACGCGGTGCAGGACTTCCACCTGCGCTGGCGGCTGCCCGCCGCGGTCGCCGCCGTGGTGTCGCTGGCCGCCTCCGCCGCGCTCGCCGCCTTCCTGCCGCTCGCCGGACTGGTGCTCGCCGTCGGCCTGCTGCTCGCCGGGGCCGCCGTCCCCGCACTGGAGCGCCGGATCTCCGGCCGCACCGAGCGCCGGCACGCCCCCGCCAAGGGCGAGCTGGCGACCGCCGTGCTGGACACCCTGACCGGCACCGCCGAACTGACCGTCGCCGGCGCCCTCCCCGACCGGCTGCGCGCCACCCGCGGCGCCGACGCCGCGCTGACCCGGCTGGCCGGGCGCTCCGCCGCCTCCGGCGCGCTCTCGGCGGGCCTGGTGGCCCTGATCTCCGGCCTGACGGTGGTGGCCGCCGCCGCGGCCGGCGTGCGCGGCGTCGCCTCCGGCGCGCTGCCGGGCGTCTGCCTGGCGGTGGTGGTGCTGACGCCGCTCGCCGCGTTCGAGGCGGTCGCCGGCATGCCCACCGCGGTGCGGTTCCGGGAGCGCGCCCGGGCCTCCCGGGAACGCCTCGACGAGGTGCTGGCCTCGCCCCTGCCGGTGGCCGAGCCCGCCGAGCCGAAGGCGCTTCCCGTCGATCAACTGCCCATTCTGGTCAGCGACCTGACGGCCCGCTGGCCCGGGGCGTCGCGGGACGCGCTGCGCGGCGTCGACCTGGAGCTGCGCCCCGGCCGGCGGGTCGTCGTGGTCGGCCCGTCCGGCTCCGGCAAGACCACCCTCGCGCACGTCCTGCTGCGGTTCGTCGAGCCGTCCGCCGGCTCGGTGCGGCTGGCCGACGGCAGCCCCGATGCCGTCGACACCCGCGAGCTGGCGGGCGAGGACGTCCGCCGGGTGGTCGGCCTGTGCGCGCAGGACGCGCACGTCTTCGACAGCTCGGTCCGGGAGAACCTGCGTCTCGCCCGCCCCGACGCCGACGAGACCCAGCTGCGCGCCGCACTCTCCCGGGCCCGCCTGCTGGACTGGGTGGACGGCCTGCCCGAGGGCCTGGACACCATGGTCGGCGAGCACGGCGCCCGGCTCTCCGGCGGCCAGCGCCAGCGCCTCGCCCTGGCCCGGGCGCTGCTCGCGGACTTCCCCGTGCTGGTGCTGGACGAGCCCGCCGAACACCTCGACGTGGCCACCGCCGACGCGCTCACCGCCGACCTGCTGGCCGCCACCGAGGGCCGCACCACCCTGCTGATCACCCACCGGCTCGCCGGCCTGGACGACAACAGCGTGGACGAGGTGCTGGTGCTGGACGACGGCCGGGTGGTGGAGCGCGGACGCTGGTCGCGGCTGGCGACCCGCCCCGGCGGCCGGCTCGCCGCGATGCTGGCCCAGGAACGGACCGGCGACTCCCGGCAGCTGGCCGCCTGACCGGCCGTCCGGGCGGGTGCCGCCCCGCCCGGAATCCCGGACGAACCGGGTCGAACCAGGTCGAACAGGCACACTGGTGGCATGGATCAGCCCGCCGCCGAGAACGGTCCGCCGCGCATTCCCGAGATCTCCTCGCTCGGGCTGGACACCCTGGTCACCGAGGTCTCCGAGCGGCTCCAGTCGGCCGCCGCGGTGGCCGACCGGATGCAGCGGCTGCTGGAGGCCGTGGTCTCGGTCGGCGCCAACCTCGACCCGCACACCACCCTCCAGCGGATCGCCTCCGGCGCCGCCGAACTGGTCGACGCCCGGTACGCCGCGCTCGGCGTGGTCAACCCGCACGGCGGCGGCCTGTCCGACTTCATCCACGTCGGCGTCGACGACGCCACCGCCCGCCGGATCGGCCGGCTGCCGTCCGGGCGCGGCATCCTCGGCGCGCTGATCGACGACCCGCGGCCGCTGCGGCTGACCGACCTGTCCACCGACCCGCGCTCGGTCGGCCTCCCGCCCGAGCACCCGCCGATGGTGTCCTTCCTGGGCGTGCCGATCCGGGTCCGCGGCGAGGTCTTCGGCAACCTCTACCTGACCGAGAAACAGGGCGGCGGCGCGTTCACCCCCGAGGACGAACAGGTGGTGCTGGCGCTGGCCGCCGCCGCCGGCGTCGCGATCGAGAACTCCCGGCTGTACGAGGAGGGCCGGCGCCGCGAGCGCTGGATCACCGGCGCGGCCGCCGTCACCACCTCACTGCTCTCCACCGACGAGGCCCGGATCGCGCTGACCGTCGCCGCCGAACAGGTCCGCGAACTCGCCGAGGGCGCGCTCGGCATGGTCCTGCTGCCGGCCGGCGAGAACCGGATGCGGGTCGCGCACGCCTCCGGCGAACGCGCCGACTTCCTGGTCGGCGAGCTGCTCCCCGAACACGGCCTCGCCCCTCGACTGCTGGCCGGCGAAGCCGTCCACCTGGACGACCTGGCGGCCGCCCCCGAGACCGCTTCGGACAGTCAGTTCGACCGGTTGGCACGGGAGTTCGGGCCGTCCATGGCGGTGCCGATGGTGTCCTCGGGCCGGGTGCTGGGCGCGCTCTGCGTGTGGCGCGAGGCCGACGCCGCACCGTTCACCGACACCGAACGGAAACTCGCCCAGACCTTCGCCTCGCAGGCCGCGCTGGCCCTGCGGCTGGCCGAGTACCAGCTCAACCAGCAGCGGCTGGCGGTCTTCCAGGACCGCGACCGGATCGCCCGCGACCTGCACGACCTGGTCATCCAACGCCTGTTCGCCACCGGGATGATGCTGGAGACCGCGGCCCGCCGGGCCATCGTCCCCGAGGTGCAGGACGGCATCGACCGGGCCGTGGACGAACTCGACGCCACCATCCAGGAAGTCCGCACCACCATCTACGCCCTCCAGCACGGCGACAGCGACGACGAACCCGACACCCTGCGCACCCGGGTGCTGCGCGAGGGCAGCCAGGCCGCGGCGGCGCTCGGCTTCCGGCCCGCCATCACGTTCACCGGGCCGGTGGAGAGCCTGGTCGGCGAACAGGCCTCCCGCCAACTCCTCGCTGCGCTCCGCGAGATGCTCTCCAACGCCGCCCGGCACGCCCGCGCCTCCCGGGTCGCGGTGGAGGTCGACGCCACCGTCCACCTCGGCCCCGACGGCCGCCCCGTCCGCCTCGACCCGGCCCACCCCGGCCTGCCCGGCGTCCTGCTCACCGTCACCGACGACGGCGTCGGCATCCCCGCCGACGGCCGCCGCTCCGGCCTGCGCAACCTCACCCGCCGCGCCGAGGCCCTCGGCGGCGACGCCTGGCACGAGCCCGGCCCGCACGCCAGGGGCACCAGGGTCCGCTGGACGGCGCGACTCTGAGGAGGCGTCAGAGCAGGGTCTCGATGACGGCGGCGACGCCGTCCTGGTCGTTGCCGGCGGTGTGGCGGGTGACGGAGGCGAGTACCAGGGGGTGGGCGTTGGCGACGGCGTAGGACTGGCCGGCCCAGGCGAGCATTTCGAGATCGTTGGGCATGTCGCCGAAGGCGACGACCTCGGCGGCGTCGATGCCGTGCTGGGCGCACCAGCGGGCCAGGCTGCTGGCCTTGGTCACGCCGGGGGCGCTGATCTCGATCAGCGGGATGGGGCTGGAACGGGTGACCTCGGCGAGCGGGCCGACGACGGCGCGGGCCCGGGCGAGGAACTCGTCGGGGGACAGGTCGGGGTGCTTGCCGAGCAGCTTGAACAGGCCGTCCACCCGGCCGGAGGCGAGCAGGTCGGCGGCCGGGCCGACCGGGTGGTCGTGGTCGGACTCGCCGAAGAAGACGGTGTACTCGGGCTCCCGGGCGAACCCGTCCGGGAACTCGAACGCGAAGGCGGTGCCGGGGAGTTCGGCGCGCAGCCGCTCGACGACGGTGAGCGTGTCGGCGCGGTCCAGCGGGCTGGTCTCCAGCAGCTCGCCGCGCCGGACGTCGACCACCGCGCCGCCGTTGGAGCAGATCGCCACGCCGTGGCCGCCGATGTGCGGGCCGAGGTGCCGCATCCAGCGGGGCGGGCGGCCGGTGACGAACACCACCTGCACGCCGGCGGCCTCGGCGGCGGCCAGCGCGGCCGCCGTCCGGGCGGTAACCGTCCCGCCGGCGCACAGCAGGGTGCCGTCGAGGTCGGTGGCGATCAGGCGGGGGCGCGGGGAGGCGGTCATCCGTCCATCTTCGCGCACTCGTGCGAGAACCGGACCCGCCCCGGGCAGGGCGGGTCCGGAACGGTCAGGCGGCGACGTTCAGGGTGAGTGCCGCAGTGTGCAGGGTGCCGCCGGTCCGGAACTGGAGGAACAGCCGCCAGTCGCCGGGCTTCGGCAGCTCGGCGTGGAAGGAGAGGGTCGGGCCGCCGCCCCCGGGCGTGACCGGGGTCTCCGGGTGGAGGTGCGCGAACGCCTGGTCGCCGGCGTGGAAGGCGGTCAGGTGCGCGTACGTCTCCAGGTAGGGCTCCAGGTCGGTGACCGGCTGCCCGTCCTTGGTGACGGTGACGGTCAGTGGCCCGGCCGCGCCGGCCTTCGGTGCACCGGCCACCGTCACCGTGTAGCCGTCGACGCCGGTGCTCGCGGCGGCGGCCGGCAGCGGCACCGCGCTCGCCTGCCCGGCCACCGCGGCGGTGCGGCTGAGCACCAGGCCGGTGCCCTTGCCGCTGCCCGCGCCGGGGACGAACGAGGCGTACATCCGCCACTCGCCGGGCTGCAGGGCGGCGAGCGACGCCGTCCAGGCGCCGTCGGCGCCGCGCACCGGGTGCAGGTGCTGGAAGCCGGACAGGTCGGAGCGGATCGCGTAGAAGTGCATCTCCTCGGTCTGCTCGGGCTGGTACTCGGTCAGCACCTTGCCGTCCGGGCCGGTCACGGTGAACCGGTACGTGCTGTCGGCCAGGGCGCCGTCCAGCCGGTAGCCGCCCTGCTCGGCGGCCAGCCCGTCGGTGCTGCCGGCCATGCCCGCCATGCCGTCCGGGCCGTGGCTCATCCCGGGCATGTCCTGCATGCCGCCGGGCCCGGAGGCGGACGGCGCGGCGCCGTGGTCCGTGCCGGACATCGCGTCGCTGCCGCAGGCGGCCAGCGTCAGGGCGAGCGCGGCGGCGGTCGCGGCGGTGAGCAGGGTGCGGCGGGTGGTCGTGGTGGTGCGGGTCATCGGAGTTCGCTCCAGGGTGCGCGCGCACCGGCGGTGCGCGGTCGCGGACAGGACGCGGCGCCCGGCGGCCCCTTCTCGGGCCCGGCCGGGTGGCGTCCTCACCTGCGGGCGACGCAGAGCCGGATCAGCAGCTCCGGCCCGCCGTCCGGCGGGGCCCGGCCGCCCTCGGAGCCGCCCGCGCGGAGCGGTCCGGCGGCGGTCGCCGGCGGGTGGGTCCACGGCGCGGCGGCCGTCGGGCCGGTCGGGTGGAGCTGGTCACGGGCGGGAGTGGAGACGCAGTCGACGGCGGAACCTTCGTGCGCGCCCGGCGCACGGACGGCCGCCCGCGCGCTCCCCTCCCCGGCGTGCGCGTCCATCGGGTGGGCCGTCACCGCGGCCGCCGCCACCCGGTGGCACCCGGCGGCACTCGCCGGGCTCCCGTGCATCAGGAACAGTCCGAGCAGCAGCGCGCACAGCACCGCCCACCGGGCGACCGTCCGCCCGCCGGGGTCCGTCGCCCGCCCGGTCCGCTCCATCACCGCCACGATACCCCTGCCGGGTATCTGTGCAAGGTAAGCCCCGGCGGCGTCGGGCGGCTCCCGCGCTCGGTCAACAAGGCGTCAAATTCCCTGGCAGCAGCGGTCAGTACGGGCTCGATCGGCTGTTGCCGTTCGGTGACGAATCGCCGATCCATTGCGAACATCAGCTCGACAGAATTCTCTTACGGCGCTCGCCCGGCCAGCGGAAACACTCAGGGGCAACTGCCGCATCCACCACTCACCATCACCAGTTCCTGGGGGGAACTTCCGATGACCGTTCGCCGCCGCACCCGCCTCGCCGTCCTCGCCGCCACCGCCGTCCTCGGCGCCACCGTCCCTGTCCTCGGCGGTGCCACCAGCGCCTGGGCCTGCGGCGACGACCAGCCGGCCGCCGCCGCCCCGGCCGCCGCCGCCCCGGCCGCCGCCGCGCCCGCCGATGCTCCGGCCGCCGCCCCGGCCGTCGCGGCCGACCCGAAGCCGGCCGTCGGGCTGCTTCCCCGGGAGGCCACCACCGTCACCGCGGGCGGCGACCCGGTCGAGTTCGGCGTCGAGGTCTTCAACGGTGGCACGGAGGCCATCAAGGGAATCCAGCCGTTCCCCACCTTCGCCAACGAGGGTGACGACGTCAGCAACGGCGACACGTCGTCCGTCCTGCACCCGGAGGACCTCGTCCTGGAGGTCGCCAAGGACGGCGTCTGGAAGACCGTCCCCCTGAAGTACGGCTGCGACGCGTCGCTGCGCGGCGACTACGGGTTCCTCGCCACCGACCTGGAGCCCATTCACGCCAGCCGCTTCATGTTCCGGCTCTCGGTCACCCCGCACTCCACCGCAGCGCAGAAGCAGGTCGACATCCGGGTCGGGGCAAAGATCGGATCGGTCGCCTACCCCGAGACCGTCCAGCACTTCACCCTGCCGATCGTCCACCCCGGAGCCCCGACCGCCCCGGAGCCCACCGCCACCAGCAAGGCTCCGAGCACCCCGGCCGCGACCCCCTCGGCGCCGGCCACCCCGGAGCAGACCCCGGCCGACAAGGACAACGCCGCCCCGGCCGTCGTCCCGGCCGCTCTGACCAGCAGCACCGCCCCGAGCCCGGCCGCCGTTCCGGTCGCCGCGCAGAACCTCGCGTCCACCGGCGGCGGCTCCAGCAGCACCCCGATGCTGCTCGGCGGCACCACGCTGGTGCTGCTCGGCGCCGGTGCGGTGGCGTTCGCCGCCCGTCGTCGGTCCGCCGCCCGCCGCGGCTGACCGGTCGCGCGTCAACTCGCCCCGCCCCCATGCCGGTTCCGGCCGAGGGGGCGGGGCGAGGCGTTCGCGTTCCGGTTCGCGTGTTCGAACCGGGCCGCCTAGAGTTCCGCCGACGAGCAAGAGACGGATCGGGGAGAACGTGGCGGGCAGGCGGGCGGCAGGCAGTGCGGGTGCGACCAGAGAGCCGATGGCGGGGGGACCGGACTCGGCGTACTGGCGGATGATGGCGGAGGCGGATGCGCGGGAGGACCGTCGCAAGCGAACCCTCGGCATCACCGCGCTGGCCACCGGCCTGGTGACGGTCGGTGCGATGGTCGCCGTCGCGGTGATCGTGCAGGACTCCCCCCACGGCCCGGCCGCGCCCAAGGCCGCCAAGGTCGACACCGCCCCGAAGGCGACGGCCAAGCCGTCCCCGAAGGCCTCCGCCGACCAGGGCGGCACCGCAAAGGACGCCGCCGAGGTGTCGGGGCTGACGCTCGGCAGCGCCGCGAAGGTGGGCGCCGCCGACGGCCGAAACGGCAAGGCGCTGCAACTGACCGGCACCGGCGACGGCTACGCGGAGGCCGCCGACGCGTCCGTGGACACCACGAAGGACTTCACGGTCTCCGCCGTGGTCCGCAACGACGCCGCCTCCGCCTCGAAGGCGGCGCTGTCGCAGAACGGCGAGCAGTTCTTCTCCTTCTACCTGGGCCGCGAGGACGCCGGGAGCACCAAGAACCGCTGGGTCTTCAAGGTGCAGACCGCCAACGAGACGGGCAAGAACGCGCTGGCGGTGTCCACTGCGACCGCCGCCACCGGCCAGTGGACCACCCTGACCGGGGTGTACAACGCCAAGGCCAAGACCATCTCGCTGTACGTGGACGGCGCCCTCGCCCAGACCACCCCCGCCCCGTCGATCGTGGCCGGCACCGGACCGCTGGAGATCGGCCGGGCCCGCAGCAAGGCGAAGTGGTCGGACGCGTGGAGCGGCTCGATCGCCGGCGTCCAGGTCTGGAAGAGGGCGTTGACGGCCGATCAGGTCTCCAAGGCCGCGAACGGCGGCGCCGCCGACCCGGCCCCGGCCGCCAACCTGCTCGGGTCCTGACCTTCGGACGCACCGAGGGGCCGGCGGAGATCCGCCGGCCCCTCGTCGTTGCTGCCCGGGCGGTCTCAGCCCAGGCCGTTGACCTTCTTGTACTCCAGCGCGTACGCCAGCTTGCCCGGCTTGGCGTCCGAGTACGGCTTGCTCAGCTTGTCGAACTCGCCCTTGTTGGCGGCCTTTCCGGCGTTCCACTGGTCCAGCGCGCCCAGGTCGGCGGCGGTGAAGCCGCTGCCGATCAGCGTGTTCTTCGGCAGCGCGGCCATGGTCTGGGTGGTGCTCTTCACGGCGGCCAGGTAGCTGGTCAGGTCCGAGCGGTTCCAGCCGGACAGGTCGACCGGCTTGGTGTCCCGGATCCAGCTGCCCCAGTAGAACTCCTGGAACGGCACCGAGTTCTGGGTGTAACCGATGTCGCGGCCGAAGTAGAGCAGGCTGCGGTAGGTGTCGTCCTGGAAGTTGGCCAGCCCGACCGAGGTCGGCAGCTTGTTGGTCTTCACCGGGTTGCCCTGCGGGTCGCTCAGATAGACCCACTTGTTGGCCTGCATCTGCGCCCAGAAGTCCTTCTGGGTCAGCGTGCTGAGGTTCGCCAGCACCCGAAGCCGCACGTGCAGGTTCGCGCCGCCGTCCGGGGTCTCGTAGAACGAGGTCAGGGTGTGGTGACCGTCCGTCAGGAACGGCTCGCCGCCGGGGCCGATCACGACCGTCTTCATCGCGGCCTCGCTGTCGGCGGTCTCCGCGCCGACCGGCAGCGTGCAGGTGAAGGAGGACGGGTCGTCCAGCCGGGCGTTCGGCTGCACGGCGACGGCCTCGATGCGGCCGTCCGCCTCGCACCAGTCGCTGAACTTCTTGTTGATCGCGTCCTTGCCGAGCGTGTACCGGCCGAGCTTGTAGTACACCTCGTCGTAGCCGAGCGACGGCTGGGTCGGGTGGACGTCGCCGATCCGCACGTCCAGCAGGTCCCCGGACTGGGCGCACAGGTACCCGGCGAACGGGGTGTGCCGGTTGTCGTGCCCGCAGAACGACGGGCGCTGCCCCGGCGCGCCGGGCGCGGCGACCGCGCTCGGCGCCGCGGTGGCAACAGTGACCAGGGCCGCACCGACCGCCAACAGCGGTACCGCGGACGGGACTCGGAATCGCATGACACTCCCTGCGAGGGTGGCTGGATGTGCCCGTGAGCGTTCCAGCGGCGGGCCAACGCCCGGCATCGCCGCCGTGGCGTCCCGGAAAACGCGGATGAACGATCCCCGCGGATCCCCGCCGGCCCGCCGTCGGCCGGTCCGATTGACGAACTGTCACCGAGAAGAGGCGGCAGCCGCCCCCGGCTGCCGCCGTCCGGGTGCTCCGGTGTCGCAGAGGTCAGCTGTGCGAACCCCGCCGGCGGCGGTGGAGGGCCAGCAGGGTCGCGCCGCCGCCGGCCAGCAGGGAGAGGCCGCCGGCCAGGGTCGGCACCAGGGCGTCGGCGCCGGTGCTGGCCAGGGCGCCGCCGGTGGGGACGGAGGGGGAGCCGACGGCGGCGGTCGTCGTGGTGGCGGTCGGGGAGTCGGTCGGGGTCTCGGTGGCGGTCGGGGTCGGGCTGTCGGAGGTGGTCGGGGCCGGGGTGGTCGTCGAGCCGGTGGGCGTCGGCGTCGGGGAGCCGGTCGGTGAGGCGGTCGGTGAGGCGGACGGTGCGGGGGTGGTGCCCAGGAAGGCGAACGTGGCGTGCGCGGTCGGGTTGCCGTTGGCCCAGGTGTAGACGTGGTACTCGGCCCGGACGTCGACCTTCCAGCTCACCAGGTCGGGCTGGGCGGCCAAGGTGTAGGAGACGGTGCTGTCCCCGGCCGGGAGGTCGCACCAGGCGATAACGGTCGGCGAGTTGAGGTCGCTCGACACGTTGCCGCAGGAACCTGCGGGCGTCGCCGTCGTGCCGGTGACCCGCACGCCGATCGGCGTCGGGAAGAACGGCCAACTCGGCTGGCCGTCGGCGCTGTTGAAGAACAGCCGGAGCGTACCGGCGTCGACCGCGTGGACCTTCACCTGCTGGGTGACCGACTGCCCGGCCGGCAGGTCCGGGGCGGTCGGCCGGAGCGTGTTCCCGGCCACGTGGTCGCGCGTCAGCACGGTGACCTTCGCGGCCCCCTCGCTTCCGAGGCCGTCGGCCGGGCTGCTGCCGACCGTCTTCACCCTGGCCACGGCGTCGTCGACGCTCTGGCCGCCCGGCACGAAGATCGTGCCGTAGTAGACCGCGGTCCCGTCCGGCACCGCGGCGGATGCGCTGATCAGGGGCGAGGAGAGGGAGGCGTTGAGCGGGTAGGCGCAGGTGTACACGCCGGTGGTCCCGACCACCGCTGTGCAGGTCGAGTTCTGACCGTTGGGGCTGTTCGAGCCGGTGGTGCCCGCCGCGACGGTCATGCCGTCCGGGAGGTGGAGCGAGGCGCCGGCATCGGTCAGCGGCTTGGAACTCACCGCGTAGACCCAGGTGCCGTCCCCTCTTCCGTAGATTCCGGTGGGGCCCAGCGGGCGGTCGGACTCGCCCGGCTGGATCACCGCGTCCTTGAGCTGGAACAACACCGGCTCCGAGTCGGCGTGGGCCGCCCCGGTGAGGCCGATGGTCGCGGCGCCGACTGCGGCAACCGCGAGCCCGGCGCCCAGTGCACGACGCAGGGCGCTTCCGATGAGTGTGCGCATTTTCTGTTTTCCCCCGAAAGCAGTCACTCCGCGGCTCGCCGCGGCGGCGCGAGGTCCCCCCTGTGCGCCGCAGTAGCGTAGCCCCGGGGCCGTCGCGAATCGAGACCTCAACTCGCCTTTGGTACAAGGGAGTTGATCACTTCATGGATTGATCTCCGGGCGTGGCCGGAACCGTCGGGCGGAATCCCCGACTCCCGGTCGCAGTTGCGGAGAGCCTGCTCTCCCCCGCGCGTGCGGGATGCGCCCGCGAGGACCTGGCCGGGTTCCACGTCGTGGTCGGCGCGGCCGCCGGCCCGACCGTGCCCGATTTCCGTGTCCACAGGGCCTTCACCGCAGGCGTGCTTCGCCTCCTCGGCGCTGTGGCACAGCTGTGACAGCCGATCCATGGAGCTGTGGATCATCGCGGGATAGAACTGGTGTGGAAGGTTCACGGACAAGAACGACACGGAACGGCAGGGAATCCCTGCCGTTGGGGGACACACACATGCGCACCGCAACACGCCTGATCGCCGCGGCCGTCACCTTGACCGCCGGCCTCACGCTGACCGCCTGCGGCTCGTCCGGCAGCGGCTCGTCCGCGGCGCCGAACTCCGCCTCCTCGGCGCCGGGCTCCGCGGCCTCGGCCACCTCCGGAACGACGGCCGCGGCGAGTTCGGGCACCGGCGCGGCCGCGGGCGGATCGGGCTCGACGGCGGGCAGCGGCTCCGGTGGCTCCGGCACCGCCGCGGGCTCCAAGCACTGCACCGGCGCCGATGTGAAGCTCAGCGTGACCGGCCCCGCGGCCCGCGCCTCCGAGCAGCAGCCCGCGATGGCGACCATCCGCGCGGTCAACACCTCCGGGAACACCTGCACCCTCACCGGCTTCCCCGGCGTGCAGCTCGCCGACGACGAGGGCAAGGCCTCCCCGATCGACGCCGTCCGTCACCAGGGTGGCGCGAACACCCCGGTGACGCTGGCCCCGGGAGCCGGGGCCACCGCACAGCTGCTCTACAGCGACGTGAACGGTCAGGCCACCGCCTCCGGCCGCTACGTGTGCGCGGTGACCGGCTCCAAGGTCTCGATCATCCTGCCGGACACCACCCAGCAGCAGCAGGTGTCCGTGACCGGCGGCGTCGACAACGGCACCCTCAACGTCTGCGGCGACCTCAACGTCGACCCCTTCGCGAGCAGCCAGGGCTGACCAGGATTCCTCGTGCGGGGCAGCAGTACCGGCCGACACCGTCGCGGTCCGCTGCGAACCGGCTGCCCCGCCGGAGGCTTCCCCGCTCGCCGATCTGCCGGGCATGCCTCGCTCACCCATCGCGGCCCGATCGTGCGGCCTTGAGGTGGTTCGACACCTGGACCAGCAGGTTGTCGGCCCGCGGGGAGTCCGAAGTCCCGTCGATTCGCGGCGCACGTATCGCCACTGCGTGTGCTCCCGGGACGAGCCCTGGTTCGGGTCGGCGCCGACACCGACGGCGGCGTGCGCGACCGGGCGGATCAGGTGGGGCGCTGGTGACGTCGGTCGCGCCTCGTTCACCCGTCACAGGCTGACCTGCGACTTCGCGGGGGCGGCGGCCAAGGTTCCGACGGGGTGTCTTGCGGTGGAAGCGGAGCGGGTTCGTCCACGGTGACGAATCTGGAAGAAGTCTGCCTCCCCCGCACAAGCCGTCGGTTACGGTCGCACGGAGACATGTGGTGCCGTCGGGGGAGGGCGTGGCGTGGCGATCGAACTGCCGGGCGAGGTGGTGGAGTTCCTGTCGTTCATCGG